>DASULS010000001.1:0-13365 GCA_036278095.1 Solirubrobacterales bacterium
GACGGCGGTGGGGGCCTTGCCCGGCTGGGGGATCCAGAGGGGGGCTCCGCCCACGCCGGCGGCGGCGGAGATGGTGCCGATCTGCGAGGAGGCAGGGCAGGCGCCGGTGGGGGCTTCTGCCTCGCCGCAGAGGGGGACGCCGCCTAGCTTGGCTAGCAGGCCTCTGGGGAGGTGGAGGGAGAGCGCTTCGGGGTTTGCTTCGCCGTCTTGGCGGGTCAGGGTCATGGTGAAGGGGGCATATTCCCCGGCAAATGAACTCAGCGAACCGGCTTCTAGCCCCGGCGCAAAGCCGCCCTTGCCACAGCCCGCGGTGATCTGCATCGGCGTGTCGCCTTCAGCGGCCGGCCTGCCCGACCAAGGGGCGAAGGCGTAGTGGGCCTCATAGCTTCCACAGGCCGGAGTCGCCAGCGGGGCGCGGGGACCGCCGGGGATGTGCAGGCGCAATTGGCTGAAGGGCACCTGCGGGTTGCCTCCGAGGCTTGGGATGCCGAGGAAGAGGTTGGTCAGCTGCCCGGTCAGCGCGTTGGGCTGGATTTCGGCCGGCAGCTTCAGGTGCACGCCCTGTTCGTCGGTGACCACCCAGAGACGGAAGAGCTTTCCTTCTTCGGGGGTACGCTGGTAGACCGAGCCTTTCAGCGTGTGTTCGAGGGCGGGGACGTCCACTTCGACTGAGCCGAGCTTGGCCGCATCGGGACAGTGCGAAGGTTCGGTGGTCTCAAGGCCGACCTGAGAGGCGCTGCAGCCTTCCAGGCCGTTGCCGGCCGCGGGGTTGATCGTGAAGCCCTCCGGTAGGCTCACCGCCGCCGACTTCATCGTCGAGGTGGCGGTGTCTTGGGGCGCTTCGTCCTGGGGGATCGTCAGCGTCGCGTCGAGTCCGGTGGGGGCGAAGGCCTCGGGGTTGGTCGGCACCAAGGAGAGGGAGGGGCTGAAGGTGAGTTTTTGGCAGCCCGAGATCTGCGGGAAGGGAGCCGAGAGGCTCGAGGGCGCCGAGGGCAGCTGGTAGCTAACGGCTTTGACCGCGACTTCGCGTTTCAGCGTGCAGTCGGTCGGGTTGGAGAGAAAGGGGACTTCGGGCTGGCCCGAGGGACGACCCCCGACGGGGGTTTCGTGCACCGCTGCTTCGGCGGGCGTCAGCCGCAATGCATCATGGCTTTCAGCCGCGGGTATCCCCCACAGGGTCGTCTTGGCGCTGATCAATTCCGCCGACGCAGGCGCGCCTTCCACCGCCGCCGTCAGTGAGTAGTCGATCGGGTTTACCCGCACGTTGATCACCGATGGGTAGAACCCGGCATAGAAGCCGAAGCGAGCGACGATGTCGCTGCCAGCGGGGGCGGGCATGTTGTACACGGGCTCGATCAGGGTGCCAAGCACGGCCAGGGTGACTTCGGTCACCCCCACCTGAGAATCCAGCGGGCATTCGCTTTCTTTCGGTTCTTCGCCCAGCTGAATGCGGCTGCAGCGGGGGAAGTTCTGCGGGTTGCCGATCACGCCCGGGGGCAGGCTGACGAAGAGATCGCGGGTCGTAGCAAAGGGCCTGGGTTCTTTTTCTTCTTCGCTCAGCGCAAAGGAGATCGTCATGTCGGCGTGGGCGCCGGCCTGGTTGGAGGAGAGCGAGGCGCCGACCGATTCGACCGCGTATCTGTCGAATTCTTCGGCTGCGCTTGCTTGGCTCGCCAAGGCGAGGCTAAGGCCGCAGAGAGCGAGGAGCAGGGCAGTGGTCTTTATCCTGGCGCTCCTCACTTGCCCGCCCCTTTCCTGGCCTTGTGGTGCCTTCGGTGGTGCTTCTTGTTCTTGATGCAGACCCGCTTGCCCTTGCGGGTGGCTTTGTGCTTGCCCTTGGGGCAGGGTTTTGAAGTCACGTTCCCGGACTTGCCCGTGGCGCCGGTCACTGGTGCCGGAACCACAGGACTGCCGCTGAGATCACTCCGGCACCCTTCCCCCATGCATTCTTCTTTGGTTTCTTCGGGGAACCCTCCGTTCACCCTCGCGTCGTAGATCGACAGCCCGTCGTTGTCGCCGCCGACGAGGATGTCGACCGTCGTGAAGAAGACGTCGTCGCCGCTTTTGCTGCTCGCGTAGAGGTAATTGTCTTTGGCGCTTTGGCCAGAGGAGATCAGGTAGACGCAGCCGCCGGACCGGGTGCAACTGCCGACGCCCTGTTCCTCCCACTCATAGACGTCCTGGACGCCGTCGTTGTCGCGGGAGACCAGCGCTTCGGTCGACTGGAAGACGGCGCGTTTGCCGTCGGCGCGAAGGTTCTGCACGAAGCCCGTGGAGGTGAAGGGCGCGTTGCTCGAGAGATAGGACTCGAGGCTGGCCCCACCCGCCGCCGCCACTTTGGTCGGGATGCAGGAGACGCAATGGAGGCGTTCCGAGACGCTGTCGTAGCGGTAGATCTCGGGAATGTTTTCGTGGGCGTAGCCGTCGAGGTTGGCACGCGACTGAAACAGCAGGACGCTGCCATCAGGGTTCGTGCGGGAGGGGTCCTTGGCGGGCTGGCCTTCGACAAGCGCTGAGGCCCATAAGCCGAGCCCATCGAACGTGCCATTGGTGATTTTTTCCCCCACCACATCCCGTTCGGTAACCGTCCCGACGAATCGAATCGCCCCTTCTTCGGAGAGGTAGAGGTTCTCTTTGCCCGCTTGGGCGCCGGCGCCGTTGGGGTTCTCGCCCGAGCCTCCGATCGCCGTGGTGGAGATGAAGTAGGCGCGGGTGCCGTCGGCGGCGACGTTGACGGGGACCGCGTTGCCGGTTTCGGTGAACTGGATGGCTTCTTCGGTTGCGACGTCGAAGGCGAAAAGGTCGCCGCCTTCGAGGTAGAAGATGCGCGCTCCCCCTTCGGAGACGCCGGCGAAGGTCAGGCCTTCGCCGATTTCGAAGGTGGTGGCGTTGCCTACGCGGAGATAGAGCTTTTTGCCGACACTGAAAGCGATGCCCTCGCCGTCGGCCGAGGCCCCGACATATGCAGCGTCTTGGCCGGCTTCGAACGGTTTGCCATCGGGGCGGATCGAGACCACGTGGGTGACTTCGTCGGCGGTGCGATCGTAGACGGCGGAGGTGCCGGTCGGCGCTGCTTCCGGCTCGAGCTGGATCGGCTGACCACTATTGAACGGCCGCGTCTGGAAGACGATGTGGGTGCCGTTTTCGGTGATCAGCTTGCCGCGCGCTCGCGGGTCGGTGCGTTCTTCGCCTTCGACTTCACCACGGCCAATCAGCTCCGAATGGCCGTCGGGATAGCGGACGTAGCGGGTGTCTTCGCCGCCGATCACCGCTGAGCCTTCATGGGTTGCCGACCAGAAGGAATACCCCTGATCGGGCGAGGTGCCGCCCTGGTCCACATAGGTGGTTTCCGCGCCGTTGGGACCGACATTTTCGGTGATCCAGCCGTGAGAAGTTCGCGTGGTGCGATAGGGATTGCCGTTGAAGGAGCCGGCGCCACCGAGACTGGGGATGATGCCCCCGTGGGTGAGGAAGGAAACGGCATTCCCGCTTGGGGAAGCCTTGACACTGGGGAAGTTGTCGCCGGCGAACGTGCTGCCGGTGGGAGGCTGACCACCCATATCGGCCGGGGTCACCAGCTCGTAGGCACGGCAGTCAGGCAGCAGGGTCGAATGGGAGGTGCGGATGGCTTCAGGGCATTCCGCGGTGATCGGAGCGTCGTCGTAGGTCGTAAAGGTGCCTTCTTTCGCTTCACCTGATCCAGCTCCGTTTTCGGCACTGACTTGGAAGCGGTAGGCAACCCCTGGTTCGAGCCCATTGACCGGGGCTTTGACATCGACTTCCTGTTCGCTGGGCGCGATCATCCCTTCGCCGGCGAGTTTGGCCCCGTCCAAGGTTTTCCCGGCTTCTTCGTATTCCTGCTGACTCAGGTATTCGAAGCGATAGGTGGTCTCGCCCCCGTCGGGCTTGATCATCGCCTGCAACTCGGCTTCGTCTTCGCTGATAACAGCGGCAGAGACCGTTATTATTTCTGGTTCGAATTCTTCAGGTGGGTGGAAGGCAAGGGCGCGATTCTTCGGCGAGGGGACGAAGAGGTATTCTTCGTTGAAGGCGTCTTTGGCGTTCGAAACCGCGATTTGGAGCGGCCCGCCTGCTTCGAACAGTTCGGGGTTGAGCGCCAAGACTGAGACATGTTCGTATTTTTCGTTGTATTGGTAGACGTTCTTAGTCTGGGAGAGGTCGCCGATGAAGAAGTCGCCCGTTGCTTCGTCTACGGCGATCGAGGTCCAACCCTTTTGGGAGAAGAATCCCTCTTCGGTCGGGTTAGGGCCTTTGATTTCTTTCAACAGTTCGTGCGGTTCATCCGCGCTGAAGACGAGCACCCAGCATTCGGTGATGTCCCCATTGGGGCACGAGCTCGCATACAGGCGCCGTCTCTGCTTGTCGAGGGCAATGAAGACGCTTGATTTAAGCCTTTCGCTCGTAATCGTGGCTTTCAGTTCGTTGCCTTCGGCGGCGGAACTGTATTCCTTGATCCCTCTTTCCGGCCAATCGACGAAGACGTGATCGTTGCTGTCCACTGCGATTCCGGCTTCGCTAGGTCCGGGTTCGGCTGCGATCAGTTCTCGTGAGCCGTATTCGGTTTTGCCTTCTGCTGGTTCATAAACTTTTGGTTTGAAGCGAGCAAATTCGCCGTCGTGACCAGGGCTCTGGTCGAAGACGTAGAGAACCCCTTTGCTGTCGACCGCGACATTTTTGGGGCCGAGTTCATCTTTTACCTCAGTAATGAAGACTCCTTCGGGGCTGAAGACGTCGATCCGGCCCTGTTTGCCTTCTTCGGCGCCGTAGCTCGCCACGTACTCGTCGCCGAAGGAGTCGATCGCGATCCCTTCGGGATGTCCAAAGGGTTTCGGCGGTTTCTTTTCAGGGCAGCCGGGGTCGGGGACCGGATCGGCATTCGAGGTGCCGCAACCGCCGGTGAGCGAGAGCTGGGCGCTGAATTCGTAGGGAGGCCGTTCGGCGGCCATCGTCTGCGAGGGCGTGAGCAGACCCAGCGTCAGATACAAGAACCCCAGGCACACGAACCTGGCACTTCTACTCTCCCGCATGCTTACCCTCCCACATTGCGTAGCATCCCCTGGCAAATAATTCGTTCTTCCCATGCAGCTAAGCGGTTGGGCGCATTTCTGTCAAGGTACATTTCGGTTATTGCGAAAGATGTCACCCGGAAGTGATGCGTGGCCACCCGAGGGTGGCCACGCAAGCAGACGGGTCTCAAGCAAACGACGACCGTCGGCCTTTAACTTCTTAGTCGACATCCATCCAATCAGGCTTATTGACTATGTACGAGCCTGTCCACGGAGAGCTTTCACCGCAGAAGATGCCGCTTCTACCTCCGGTTCGCGGGATTCTGGCGGAGATATCGAGTGTAGCTGTAGCACCGCCTTTGTTCGATGAGCCTGTAACGGTCCCGAGATCCGTGCCGTTAGTTTTAAAAATGCAATGGAAACCGAACTTTTCGACTGTCACTTCCGCACCGGTTGATGTAAGTGTGCCGTTGTTGGTCGATGCCGTTTTCTGTGTTTCGTGGCCGTCTGCCTCTTTTGTGTATTCTGTGTGGATTTCCAAGGTGCCCTTAGCAAGGACTACCACGACGGCGCTTGTGCAGTTTTCAAAGGTCAGCGTTTCGATGTTGCCGCTGACTGTTTCGGTAGAGCTGCCAGCGTTCGAGGTTTTGCCCGCCACTTTCGAATTACATTCGACGTTGCCGAGAGCTTCATTGTCCAGGACAGCGTGGCCCTCGGAGGACGATTCGATCAGGGTGCCTTTCGGACACGTCACCTTCGTGCCGGCCGGTTCTGTGCATGTCAGCGTGGTCGCCGAGGCGCTTCCGGCGAACGCCATCAGGGCCGCCGCAGCGATTGCCGCGAGACCGAGGATCTTCAGATACTTCATCTCTTATCTCCTTTGATCCGGCGCGTCCGTGCGCCGGAGTTTGGTTTCGGCGACATCGCAACCCAAAGGGACCTAATGATCAAGAGAAATCGAGTGACAGATCCTTTTTGATCGGATTGTCACCCCGGAGACGCTTCTTAAAATCGCTGTAAATTTCGAAAGACGGATTTGCGCGCGTGCCGATCTGCGAGCGCGAGGATCGGTACGGGTCGTTACTCCGCAGGCTCGATTCGGGGAAACAGGGGCGCCACGCGCTCCACTTTTTGGCCCCCCGGGCGGCCGCCCAAATGCGCCAGGCTCCGTCCCTCTTCGCCCAGCGCCGCCAGCAGCGTCTCGGTGGACTGCGGCAGGTAGGGAACCAGCAGCAGCGTCGTCACGCGCAGGCCCTCGACGAGGTTGTAGAGGACTTCGTCCAGGCGCTCGGGGTCGGCCTCGTCTTTGGCGAGCTCCCACGGGCGCGTCTCCTCGACGAAGCGGTTGAGGCGGCGGACGAGGGTCCAGGCAAGCTCGAGGGCCTGGGTCAGCTCGGCCCGGTCGAGCAGGTCGCTGAAGCGCTCGACCGCGCCCTCGAAGTCCTCGGCGAGGGTGGCATCGACCTGGGCGACCGGCACGACGCCGTCGCGGTAGCGCTCGACCATCGCCAGCACCCGGCTCGCCAGGTTGCCATAGTCGTTGGCGAGCTCGGTCTCGTAGCGCGCCTCGAAGCCTGCGGTGGAGATCGCGCCGTCCTGGCCGAAGCTGACCTCGCGGAAGAGGTAGAAGCGCAGCGCATCAGCCCCGAAGCGCTCGATCACCTCGAAGGGGTCGAGCACATTCCCCAGGCTCTTCGACATCTTTTTCTCGCCCATCAGGAGGAAGCCGTGGATCACCATCCGCCGCGGCGGCTCGAGGTCGGCGGCAAAGCACAGCGCCGGCCAGATCACGGCGTGGAACTTGAGGATGTCCTTTGCCATCACGTGCAGGTCGGCGGGCCAGTAGCGCTCGGTCAGGTCCTCGCCGGAGCGGGCGAAGCCGAGCGCGGTGACGTAGTTGAGGAGGGCGTCGAACCAGACGTACATCCGCTGCCCCGGGTCCCACGGCAGCGGCAGCCCCCACTTCAGGTTCGGCCGCGAGAGCGAGACGTCTTCGAGCCCGCCCTTGATGAACGACAGTGCCTCGTTGCGGCGGAAGTCGGGGACGACGAAGTCCGGCCGCTCCTCGTACAGCCCTTCCAGCTGCGCCTGGAAGGCGGAGAGCTGGAAGAACCAGTTCTCCTCGCGTTCGCGCTCGAGCGGGATCTCGTGGATCGGACAGGTGTTGCCCGGTCCCAGCTCGCGCTCGGTTTTGAAGTCGGCGCAGCGCGGGCAGTACCAGCCTTCGTAGACCCCCTTCGTCACCCAGCCGTTGTCGTAGACCCGCTGCATGATCTCGGCGACCTTCGCCTCGTGCCGCGGGTCGGAGGTGCGGATGAAGAAGTCGTTGGTGGCGTCGATCGTCGGCATCAGCCCCTGGAACTTCGCCGCATTCGTGTCGGCCAGCTCCTGCGGCGTCACCCCCGCCTTCTTCGCCGCGTTCTCGACCGGCTCCCCGTGCTCATCGGTCCCGGTGAGGAAGAAGACATCGTCGCCCCGCTGCCGGTGGTGCCGCGCCAGCACGTCGGCGGCCATCGTCGAGTACGCGTGCCCGAGGTGCGGCTCCGCGTTGACGTAGTAGATCGGGGTGGTGACGTAGTAATTGTTTGTCCCCATCGCAGCTTCAACCTACAGCGACATGCACGGCCGCTGGCCCGTCGCGGCCGCCGTCCTCGCGGCGCCGAGCTGGGCGCTCGCGCTCTCCCACAGGGAGAGACTGCGCGAAGACGATGCCTGGATCGCGGCCCTGGCGCTGCCGATCCTCGTCACCCATCAGGCCGAGGAGTGGGTGCGGCCTGGTGGCTTCCTGCCCTTCTGCAACGAACGGCTGCTGGGCAGCGACCTCCCGACCTGGCCGCTGACCGAGCGCGACGGCTTCCACGTCAACGTCACCCTCGGCTGGGGCAGCGCGATCCTCGCCGCCGCGGCCTGGAACCGAACCGCCGCTCCGGCCGCCGCCGTCCTCGCGATCGAGGCCGGCAACGCGCTCATGCACGGCAGCATGGCCCTCCGTGAGCGCCGCTACAACCCGGGCCTCGCAACCGCGATCGGACTGATGGCCTCACATGCCGCAACCGGCGCGATCGCTCTGCGCAGATCCGGCCGCCTCTCCCGCCACGGCGCCCGCCTGAGCGCAACCGCCGGCGCCGCCTTCAGCCTCGCCCTCCCCCTGGCGATGAAGCTGCGGATGCGCCACCGCCCAAATTTCAGCGCCCGCTGAGTTTTGGCCCCGATAGGGGATGGTTCTCAGCGGGCGCTGAAAACTACCGCCGAGCCTCGCGGCCGGTCAGCGCTTTGTAGAGGTCGTTCGCCCGCGTGCCGGTGAGGGCGGCGACGACGGAGGCGGCGGCGCGGGGGCGGGCGCCGGACTGGACCAGGTGGCGGAGGGCGTCGACGGCGAAGCCGACGTCTTTGTCGTGCCCCTCGGAAGCGGCAGGGGCGATGACGAGAACGATCTCCCCTTTGACGTCGCCGCGGAACTGGCGGGCGAGCTCGCCGAGGGTGCCGCGGGCGACCTCCTCGTGGACCTTGGTCAGCTCGCGGCAGACGGCCGCCTGGCGGTCCGGCGCCAGCGAGGCGAGTGCCGCCAGCGACTCCCCCACCCGCCGCGGCGACTCGAACGCGACCACGGTCTCGGCCGAGCGCAGGACCCGCTCCATCTCCCCCGCCCGCCGCGGCAGGAAGCCCTCGAAGCGCCATTTGTCGGTCGGCAGCCCCGAGGCGACCAGCGCTACCGGCACCACCGAGGGCCCGGGCAGCACCGTCACCTCCAGCGCCCGGTCGATGCAGCGGCGGATCAGCTTGTAGCCGGGGTCGGAGATCGCCGGCATCCCGGCGTCGGAGACCAGGGCGACGACGTCGCCGCGCTCGATCCGCTGCGCCAGCTCCATCGCCCGCTGGCTTTCGTTGCCCTCGTGGAAGGAGACGAGCCGCGGCGCCGGCCGGATCCGCAGCCGGTCGAGCAGGGCGCCGGTCTTGCGGGTGTCCTCGCAGGCGATGAAGTCGGAGCTGACCAGCGCCTCGCGCACCCGCGGGGAGACGTCGTCGATGTTGCCGATCGGGGTGGGACAGACGACGAGGCAGCCCGGCATCAGGCCGTCGCCTTCTCGAGCTCGGTCCGGGCCAGCGCCGCGGCGCCGATCATGCCGGCGTCGTTGCCGAGCGTCGCCTCGAGGATCGGCGTCCGGTTCATCGGCGTCAGCGCCCGTTCGCGCACCTCGCGCCGGGCCGGCTCCAGCAGCAGGTCACCGGCGGCGATCACGCCACCGCCGACGACGATCGCGTCGGGCTCGAAGATATTGGCGAAGGTGGCGCAGGCAACCCCGAGTCGGCTGCCGATCAGCTCGAAGACGCCGATCGCGGTTTCGTCCCCGGCCAGCGCCGCCTCGGTGACGAGCTTGCCTTCGATCTCCTCGCCGTCCGCGAGCGCCTTGCCGAGGGCCGAGTCGGGAGCGCTTTCGGCCGCCGCCCGCCCCTCGCGCCCCAGCGCCGTCCCCGAGGCCAGCGCCTCGACGCAACCGTGGTTGGGGCAGTTGCCCTGGCAGGGCGGCCCGTCGGCCTGGATCACCGTGTGGCCGAGCTCGGCCCCGGCCCCGGTCGCGCCCCGGTAGACCTTGCCGTCGAGGATGAGGCCGCCGCCGATCCCGGTGCCGATCGTCAGCATCACCGTGTTCGGCTTGCCCTGGGCGGCGCCGTAGAGGTACTCGGCGAGGGCGGCGACGTTGGCGTCGTTGTCGACGAAGACCGGCAGCCCCACCCGCTCGGAGACGAGGTCGCGGATCGGCAACTCGGAGAGCGGCAGGTTGACGGCGGCGACGGCGACGCCGCGGTCGTGGTCGATCGTCGCCGGGATGCCGAGACCGATGGCGGCAACGCCCGGGCGCGCTTCCCGCGCCTCTTCGACCTCGCGGACCAGCAGCTCGACCAGCTCGTCCTCGGTCTGGCCGGTCGAAGCCTCGCGCTGCTCGTAGAGGCAATCGGTGCCGTTGAGGGCGCCGATCAGCATCTTCGTGCCGCCGAGATCGACCCCGATCGTCTCGCTGCCGCTCACGACGCGGTGGAGGCTGGAAGGCGGGCGACCGAGTACATCGCCATGATTTCTAGCCCTTTTATGGCAGGAGATGATCCTCAGCGGCCCTCCGAGCCGCCCGAATACAACGTCTACCGCTCCCGCCGGGGGCTGTTTTCGCGCTTGAAAGGCGCGGATCTGTCGTCCCTGCGGGACCGTGCAAGGCTGCCTTCATGGCGCCGGGGCGAGCGCGATGAGCCCGGCTCGCCGCCGCCCGAGCGCGGGCCACTCACCCCGCGACGGGTCCTCAAATGGGTCGGCCTCGCCGCTCTGGGATGGATCCTGCTCAGCTTCATCGCCTTCGGCGTCTCCGCCCAGCTGCAGTCGTTCAAGCTCTCCGGAGAAGCGAAGGACGCCCTCCACGGCAACCCGTTCCTGCTGCCGAGCGCGCAGACGATCCTGGTGATGGGCACCGACGCCCGCCCGCCCGACACCCACGAGGCCGGCGCCCCGCACAAGCAGAAGTGCTTCGAACAGCAGGCGCACGGCGACGCCCCCCACGACGGCTGCGAAGCCGGCGAATACCGCGCCGACACGCTGATGCTGATCCGCGCCGGCGGCGGCACCTTCAACAAACTCTCGATCCCCCGCGACACCTTCGCCGAAATCCCCGGCCAGGCGCCGACCAAAATCAACGCCGCCTACTCCTTCGGCGGTGCCGCCCTGCAGATCAAGACGATCGAAGGGTTCCTCGGGATCAAGATCGACCATGTCGCGATCGTCGACTTCACCGGCTTCGAAAAGCTGATCGACGCGGTCGGCGGAGTCGAAGTCAACGTCCCCCAAAAGCTCTGCGCCGACATCTCCGGCGGCGCCGGGCATGGCCAGGGCGGAGTGACCCTGCGCCTACACAAGGGCGAGAACACGCTCGACGGGGAAAAGGCGCTGGCCTATTCCCGCGTCCGCGAGCCGGTCGAATGCCCCGGCCCCGGCAAGAGCGCCTACACGCTCGGCTACAACGACCTCGACCGCGAGAAGGCACAGCAGTCGGTGATCAACGGGGTCAAGAGCCGACTGACCGACCCGCTTCGCATTCCCTACAACTTCATCCATGGCCCGATCATCGGCTGGGAGGCACCAAAAGCCTTCGTCAGCGACATGGGCTTCTTCACGATGCCGCAGCTGATCCTCGCCGCGGCGATCGGCGGCGGCTCCAGCGCCCACGTCCTCTGCAGCTCGCCGAAGGAAGAATGCAACCTCTCCGGCCCCGAAGGCTCGATCGAAGTGCCCGATTCGACCCGGCGCAAGGCCGCCCACCAGCTGATCGACGGCTGACGATCAGTCCAGCTTCAGCGCCTGCACGATGTACACGCGGGCGCCGTTTTTGTATGCCATGCGCGAAGGCACGATCAGCTCGCGCATGCCTCCGACTCGGATTCCCCTGAGGCCGACTTCCCACCCCTTCTTGTAGCCCCCCCATTCAAATAGGTAGTTGCTGGGCGACTGCCAATACGGTTCCACCACATACGCTTCGTTGTAGGTCAAGTCCACGTACCTGGCGCGGTAGTTGTCGCCGTGGTGGAGGACGGGCCCTTTGCCGATCTTCAGATCCCTGATCACCACCTGCTTGGGAGCGGGGCCGTGGGGAATCAGCAGCCGCTTCGAATAGGGACCGGCGACCTTCTTCAAGACCGTCCAGTCGCCGGCATAGGCCATTTCGGGACCCTTGGCGGCGGCGGGCTTTTCTTCCGCGGTGGTTTCCGGCGCGGACTTGGCGCTGGAGGCGTCAGTGCTTTCAGAGCCGCCGCACGCGGTCAACTGCAGACCCGCCAGCATCAACCCGATTACTAGGAGCTTCTTCATCCATTCGGATCTTAAGCGGTCAGTCCGCGGTCGAGGCGGCCGGCTTCGAGTCGGACTTCGACTCGCTCTTGCCGGAATCCGACTTCGAGTCCGAGGAGCTCGACTCGGACGAGCTCTCCGAGGAGCCGTTGCCGCCGCTCTTCCGCGTCCCGTAGTCGGTGTTGTGGAAGCCGGAGCCCTTGAAGTGGATCGCCGGCGGGGTCAGCACCCGGGAGGCGTGGGCTCCGCAGACCTCACACTCGCGCAGCGGCTCGTCGCTCATCTTCTGGATCACCTCGAAGACGTGGCCGTTGTCGCATTTGTACTCGTAGATCGGCATCGCGGCCCGGGATTATCGCAGCCGCTACCGTTCCCGCCATGGCAACCGAGCAGGGAACCCGCCCGACCGAGGTGACGATGGAGGAGATCGTCGCGCTGTGCAAACGGCGCGGCTTCGTCTTCCCCTCCTCGGAGATCTACGGCGGCCTCGGCTCGACCTACGACTACGGCCACTACGGCGTCCTGCTGAAGAACAACGTCAAAGCCGAGTGGTGGAAGGCGATGCTGCAGGAGCGCGACGACATCGTCGCGCTGGACTCGGCGATCCTCCAGCACCCGCGGGTCTGGGAGGCCTCCGGTCACCTCGCCGGCTTCACCGACCCCCTGGTCCAGTGCCTCGGCAAGTGCAAGCGGCGCTGGCGCGAGGACCATCTGCGCGAGGCGGTCGAAGCCGAAGGCGGCGACCCCAGCGCCGAGCTGCGCTGCCCCGAGTGCGGCGGCGAGCTCTCCGAGCCGCGCCAGTTCAACCTCATGTTCGAGACCCACGTCGGCCCGGTCGCCGAGGAGGGCTCAACCGTCTACCTGCGCCCGGAGACGGCACAGGGGATCTTCATCAACTTCAAGAACGTCCTGCAGCTCGCGCGGCGCAAGCCGCCCTTCGGGATCGCGCAGACCGGGAAGTCGTTCCGCAACGAGATCACGCCCGGCAACTTCCTCTTCCGCGTGCGCGAGTTCGAGCAGATGGAGATGGAGTTCTTCGTCCCGCCCGACGATGCGGAGCGCTGGTACGAGTACTGGATCGAGGCGCGCCTGAACTGGCACCTCGGGCTCGGGCTGCGCCGCGAGCAGCTGCGCGTGCGCGAGCACACGGCGGAGGAGCGCTCGCACTACTCGAGCGGCACGAGCGACATCGAGTACCTGTACCCGATCGGCTGGCAGGAGCTGGAGGGCGTCGCCAACCGCGGCAACTTCGACCTGACCCAGCACACGGAGCACTCCGGGACGAAGCTCGAGTACGTCGGGCCCGACGGCGAGCGCTACACGCCGCACGTGATCGAGCCGGCTGTGTCGATCGAGCGCATCTTCGTCGCGCTGCTCTGCGACGCGTACCACGAGGAGACGGTCGGCGACCGCGAGCGGACGGTGCTGCGGCTCTCGCCGCGCGTCGCACCGGTCAAGGCGGCCGTGCTCCCGCTGATCCCGCGCGACGAGGGAATGGCGACGCGGGCG
>DASULS010000002.1:0-63855 GCA_036278095.1 Solirubrobacterales bacterium
GGAAGTTCGGGTGGCCCTCAGGGAAGCCGAGCCGCCCGCCACCGGTCGGCGGGCTCGCGAAGACGGGCAAGTTCTGGCGCTCCGACAGGGCGACCGCCAGATCCCAGGCGCCGCTTGCGTCGATGTCCGGGCCGGCCACCATCACCGGGTTGCTCGCGGCTTCAAGCCGGCGAGCGAGCGCCGCGACTGCCTCCGGACTGGCCGCGGCGCGGCCGTCGACCTTTCGCTTGACCGCCTCGGCCACGTCGGCGTCGTCGACCTCAGCATCCCAGTCGTCCATCGGGATCGAGACGAACGTCGGGCCCTTCGGCGGCAGGGATGCGAGGTGGGTTGCGCGGGTGAGCGCAAGCGGCACGTCCTCGGCCCGCGCCGGCTCGTAGCTCCACTTGACCAGCGGGTGCGGCATGCGCGTCGCGTCGCGGTTGGTGAGGTTGGCCTGCAGCGTCATGAGCGAGCGGTCCTGCTGGCCCGCGGTGACGACGAGCGGCGACTTGTTGGCCTGCGCGTTGAACAGCGCGCCCATCGCGTTGCCGACACCCGGCGCGGTGTGGAGGTTCACGAGCGTCGGGCGGCCGGTGGCCTGCGCGTAGCCGTCGGCCATCCCGACCACGACCGCCTCCTGCAGGCCGAGCACGTAGCGAAAGTCCGACGGGTAGTCGGCGAGCATCGGCAGCTCGGTCGAGCCCGGGTTGCCGAACATCGTCGTCATCCCGTGGGCGCGGAAAAGGTCAAAGGTCGCTTCGCGGACGGTCGGCATCGCACCGAACCCTATCCGGACGGGTTGCAACTCCCAATGCAGCCGCCAGGTCTTGAGCAGGATTCAAGGAACCGGAGTCGTAGCGCCGATAAAGCGGGGGTGAGCCACCGCCTCCGCAGCAGCGCCTGGGCCCGTGCCCTGGCGATCGTCGCCCTCTCCTGTGCGCCGCTGCTCGCGGTCTGCGGGCTCGCCCGCGCCGAAGGGCCCCCCGGGCCGACGCACATCGTCTCGACGCCGGGGAAGATCGTCGCGATCCCCGCTTCGGTGCCGCACGAAGAAGGCGACATGGTCGACAGCCGGATCGTCCCCGATCTGGTCTGGATCGCCAAGCGCTACCCGATCTACGTCACCGATGGCTACTCGGGACCGCTGCCGGGCGGCGAACACGTCGGCTGCAACCGCTGCCACGTCAAGGGCTCCGATCACTACAACGGCCTCGCCGTCGACCTCGTGCCGGCCGGCGGTGGCACCAAGTGCGACGCCAGTTGGGCGCCGATCACCCGCCTCGCCCTCTGGGCCGAGCCGGTGCAGAACCAGCCGCGGGCGCCGTTCCGCTGGGTCGGCTACAACGGCGACGCCGGCCACGGCTGCGGCAACCACCTCCACCTCTCCTGGAACCACGCCGCGGCACCCGAATACACGCTCGCCGAATGGGTCGAAGTCTTCCCCGCCGGCAGCAGCGGTACCGCGCCTCGCAAGCGCAACAAGAAGTCGGCGAAGCCGAAGGCGCCCCCCGGCCCCTCCGGCGGCATCGCCCAGGTCTCCACCGGCGGCCTCTCGCCGAACGGCTCCGGCGACTGAGCCTCTCCACCGACGTTTCTGAGTTTGTAGGCCATATACGGGGGTCAAAGTCAGACACCCCCAAGGGTCATTCGTAGGATGCGCGGAATGCGTGCGCGTCTCGTGATCTTCGTGGGGTGCTTGGTTGCCCTCGTTGCCGGCTGCGGCAGCCAGGAAGAATCGACGCCGGTCGCCTGCCTGGAAAGTGCGGGCGCTTACGAAAAGGCGCTGGCGGCGGCGCCGGGGCAGGTGCGGCTGCAGGGGGAGACGGCGATCAGCGACTGCCTCGTCCGCAACCAGAGCGGCGGGGACCTCGCCGAGGTCGGGGAAGCGCTGGTCACGGTGGCGACCGAACTGAACGCGCAGGCGCGGACCGAACCGGGCGGGGACGCTGCGCTGCGGCTCGGCTACCTGCTCGGCGCGGTCAAGCGCGGCGCCGAAGACAGCGAAGGCATCCACGCCGACCTCGTCCGCCGCCTCACCGTCGCCGCCCGCTACGCGCCGGGCAAGGACCCGCTGCCGGCCGCGTTCTACCGCGCATATCGGACTGGATACGCTGCGGGACATAGCGAAGGCTGACCTAATAGGAGACGCATGACTGAGCAGCTGTGGGGTGGCGAGACCACCAAAGCGGTAGACAACTTCCCCGTCTCGGGCGAGCGGGTGCCGGTGCCAGTGGTGCGCTGGCTGGGCCGGATCAAGGGCGCCGCGGCCGAGGCCAACGGCGAGCTCGGCAAGCTCGACGGCGACGTCGCCGAGCGGATCGCCGACGCCGGCGCGGCGATCGCCGCCGGCGAACACGACGACCAGTTCCCGATCGACGTCTTCCAGACCGGCTCCGGCACCTCCTCGAACATGAACGCGAACGAGGTGATCGCGACGCTGGCCGGCGACGGCGCCCACCCCAACGACCACGTCAACATGGGCCAGTCCTCCAACGACGTCTTCCCCTCCGCCGTCCACCTGGCGGCGCTGGACGAGGTCGTCCATCAGCTGCTGCCTGCGATGGGCGCGCTGGAGGCTGCGCTGGAAGAGAAGTCGAAGCAGTTCGCCGACGTCGTCAAGGCTGGCCGCACCCACCTGATGGATGCGGTCCCGGTCACCCTCGGGCAGGAGTTCGGCGGCTACGCGGCGCAGGTGCGGCTCGGCGTGCAGCGGGTCGAGGCGACGCTGCGGCGGGTCGGCCAGATCCCGCTCGGCGGCACCGCCACCGGCACCGGCCTCAACACCCACCCCGAGTTCGCCGCCAAGGTGCGCGAGAAGCTCGCCGCCGAGACCGGCCTGGCGATCTCGGCGCCGCTCGACGCCTTCGAGGCCCAGGGCAACCGCGACGCGCTGGTCGAGCTCTCGGGCGCGCTCAAGGTATACGCGGTCTCGCTCAACAAGATCGCCAACGACCTGGCGCTGATGGGCTCCGGCCCGCGCGCCGGCCTCGCCGAGCTGCGCCTGCCGGAGCTGCAGAAGGGCTCCTCGATCATGCCCGGCAAGGTCAACCCGGTGATCCCGGAGGTGGTGATCCAGGTCGCCGCCCAGGTGATCGGCAACGACGCCGCGATCACCGTCGCCGGCAGCCAGGGCCAGTTCGAGCTCAACGTGCGGGTGCCGCTGATCGCCCGCAACCTGCTCGACTCGATCAAGCTGCTGGGGAGCGCCTCGCGCCTGCTGAACGAGAAATGCGTCGCCGGGATCGAGGCGAACGAGGAGATGACCGAGCGCCACGCCGAGGCGACCCTGGCGACGGCCACCGCGCTGAACCCCCACATCGGCTACGACCGCGCCGCCGACATCGTCAAGACCGCCGCCGAGTCCGGCCGCTCGCTGCGCGAGGTAGCACTGGAGCAGGGCGTCGAGCCGGCGGTGCTCGAGGAGGCCCTGGACCACCGCCGGATGGCGCGGCCGCACGAGTAGAGAGCACCGCGCCGGTCTTTTGCTCCGCTATCCGGGACAAAAGACCGGCGCACTTTTCGGCGGTGACTAGCGTTCGAGGTCGCGCCCGTGGCCACCGTGCAACCGGTCCCGGCCGGGGCCGCCGACGAGCAGGTCCGCACCCTTGCCGCCGAAGAGCTTGTCATTGCCCTTGCCGCCGAAGAGGCGGTCCCGGCCGGCCCCTCCGCAGATGAGATCGCCGCCGCCGCGTCCCCGGATCACGTCGTTGCCGCGAAGGCCGACGATCACATCGCGCCCCTTCGTGCCCTTCAGTACGTCCCGGCCGCGCGTGCCGACGATCGTCGCCCGCTGGCCCCGGCAGCGGTGCCGCCGAAGCGGAGCGACCGCAGCCTCCGGCAGGTAGCGAGCGACGGCTATGGCTTCTGGCACTTCGGAGGTGATCAGGTAGCGGCCGGCGGAATCGATCGCGACCGCCTGCGCACCCGGGAGGAACGGCGAAATCAGCCTTTTGTCGAGAACAAGTCCTTCTCGGCCGAAGGACATGTCCATTGCGCCATTCGAATCGAGGCGGGCGAGGAACGACTCCCAGCTCTTGCCGCTGCGCATCCCTCCCACGGCGACGATCCGCCCCCTGGGATCGATCGCCATCCCGTTTGCCTCGGCGGGCTGAGGCAGCGGTAGGAGGCGGGTACCGCCGATGCCGAACGAGGGGTCCGGGGACCCGTCGGCCCGGAGGCGGACCACTGGGGCGGCCTCGTTCCCTTCCGAGCCCTCCCTCCCCGCGAGGAGCAGTCGCCCGCTGCCGTCGACCGCAACCGCGGCAACGACCTTTTCCCCTGGCGGTCCTGGGGGGTCGAGAGTCACCTCGCCGTCACCGCCGAGACTCGAATCGAGGTTGCCGTGGGAGTCGAATCGGGTGAGGACGAACTGTCGACTCCCCGAGACCGTCGCTCCCCCGGCCAGCAGCACCGCTCCCGACGGCTCGACCGAGATCGCTTCCGCGTTGCTGCTCTCTGCTGCCGTGGCAATCCCATCGCCCCCGAAGCTCGGGTCGAGGGATCCTTCAGGGGTGACCCGGATCGCGGTGGCCCGTTCGGCTTCCGTCGAAAGCCGATCGACGGTCCCGCCGAGGAGGATCCGCTCCTGCCCGTCGATCGCGAGGGCGGTGCCGAAGTCCCTCGTGGAGCCCGAGTCGATCGTCAGCAGACCGTCCTCGCCAAAGGTCGGGTCCGGCGAGCCGTCTTCAAGGAGGCGGCCGACGGCGAAGTCATAGCTGGAGCCCGAGCTGGCAGTGGTTCCACCGAGGACGATCCGGCCGGCGCGGTCAATCGCCACCCCTTCGATGAAGGCGACGGGGAATGCGACGGTGTTAGGAGCGTTCCACCGCGGTTCGACGATGCCGCCGTGTCCGAAGCTGGGATCGAGCAAACCGTTGGGCTCGAAGCGAGCCACGACCGGCTGTGCGGTGAACATGTGAATCCAATCCCCGACGACGACGATGCGGCCTTTGCCGTCGATGGCGATAGCGCGGGGGAATTGGGAAAAGGGACTGACCGAGGCGAGCGTCAGGCCGTACGCGCCGAAGCTGGGATCGGGTTCGCCGGCAGTGGCCCAGGCGCTGGTGGCGGGACAGGCGAGAGCCACAGCCAGGGCCGACACCAGCAGCACTCTTTTCCCCCTTTCGATCATCGCTTCGATGGTGGCACTGAAAATGCCTTCCGGTACCCGTAGTTCCACCTAGTCGGCGTTCGTCTTTTCACGGACCTATGCCCGGGAAAGGACGAACGCCGCCATAGTTTGGGCGTGCGCCACAACCCGGCATACGCCTGCACCGACCCGGCTGTCGTCCGGCGACTGATCGAGGAGAACCCTTGGGCGGTCCTCGTCAGCGAGAACGATGGGCTCGTCGCCTCGCATTATCCGATCCTCCTCGACGAGGACGCGGAGGAGCTGACGATCCTCACCCACCTCGGCAGGCCCGACGACCAGTTGCATGGGATCGGCGAGGGCGAGCTGCTGGTGATCGTCCAGGGCCACCACGGCTACGTGTCGCCGAGCTGGTACGGGCCCGGCGCCACCCGCGCCCCGACCTGGAACTTCAGCGTCGCCCACCTCTACGGCGTGCCGGAGGTGCTGAGCGAGGAGGAGAACCTGCAGACGCTGACGCGCCTGGTCGAGCGCTTCGAGCGCCAGGTCGAGGAGCCGATGTACCTGGAGCGCGAGTGGGCGCAGCCGTTCGCCCGCGGCACGGTCGGGATCCGGCTCCCCGTCGAACGCTTCACCTGCAAGTTGAAGCTGAGCCAGGACAAGGACCCGGTCAGCCAGCGGCAGGTGATCGAGCACCTGCGAGCCCCGGGTCCCTACCACAACCCCGCGCTCGCCGACGAGGTCGAGCGCGAGCTCTAGCTATTTGCGCTTCAGCTTCAGTTCAGCTTGCCGGAGAAGGGTTGGCTGGCAGCGGCGCCGCCGGTCGGCGTGAAGGTGACCGAGAGATTGAACGGCAGCTTGCCCTTTTCCTCCAAGGTCTTCTTGCCGCTTCCGGTCGGCTTCAACTTCAGGGTCGCGAGGCCGGCGGCCGTCGCGGTGGCGGTCGCCCGTTTGACCCGCTTGCCTTTCTTCTTCACGTCGACCGAGACCAAGGTCCCCGGCCCCGGCACGTTCACCTTCAGCGTCGCCGTCCCCTTCTTCTTGTTCAGCTTCAACTTGCCGAAGGTGAAGAGGTTGGAAGGGGCGGGGGGAGCCGGTGGCGGTCCGCTGATCGAGACCGCGTCGAGGCCGGCGTTGAAGAAGAGCTGGTTGTCGACCTCGACCATCCGCAGCCGCACGGTCTGACCGCCGAACTGGCTCAGGTCCACCTGGATCTGTTTCGGCGCCATGAATTCAGGGTCGCCTTCCTGGGTCGCTAAGACGGTGGCGAGGATGTCGGATGGTTCGAGGGAGGTGAGCGGCGCGGTCGGCTTGATCACGTCGATCCGGTACTGCTGGTTCGGTTCCACGCTCGCGGAGAGGGTGTCCGGAGTCGGCACGGCTATCGGCGCGGAAGAGTGGTAGTAGGCGGTCAGCGTCAGCACGTGGGAGAAGCCGGGCTCCAGCGCGACGTCCTGGTAGAGGATGTGGGTGCCGGGATCGCTCTGCGCGGTTATCGCGGCGAAATTGCCCTGCGGAGGCGGGGGGAGTTCCGGTTCTGGGCCGAACGGGTTAGTGGTGCCCGAGTAGGCGAACCAGCTGCCGCTGCTCCCTTCGTTGAACTGGGTCCAGCCGGCGAGGGTCCCGCTCTCGAAGTCGCCGTTCACCACCGTGGTCGCACTCGCGGCCGTCGGCAGGGCGAGCGCCAGCAGCGCCCCAGCCAACGCGAGCATTCCCTTTGCGACCCTGAACCTGCGGACTTCGAACCGAGCGGACACCTGGACCTCCTAAGGGAAATTGACGGCGGGGAGACTGATCCCACCGGTGGACAGTCGGTCCAATCCTGCGCCCTAGCCCTGCAGGGTGACGAAGCGCTCCTCGGTCAGCTCATAGACGGCGTAGGCGGGGCCCTCGCGGGTGTTGCCGGAGTCCTTGACGCCGCCGTAGGGCTGCTGGTCGGTGCGGAAGGTGGGGACCTCGTTGATCAGGACGCCGCCGAACTCGAGGGTGCGGCCGGCCTGGAGGCCGCGGCCGATGTCGCGGGTGAAGACGCCCGCCTGGAGGCCGAACTTGGAGTCGTTGGCCAGGCGCAGCGCCTCGTCGAAGTCGCCGAAGGTGTCGATCGTGGCGACCGGGCCGAAGATCTCCTCGCACCAGACCTTGGCCTCTTTCGGCGGCGCCTTCAGCAGGGTCGGCGCCAGGCAGCGGCCCTCGTCGACCAGCTCGCCGCCGGTCAGCAGCTCGGCCCCGCCGGCGACCGCCTCGTCGACCCACTCCTTGACGCGGTCGCGGTCATCGGGGGTGATCAGCGGCCCGACGTCGGTGCCCTCGGCGAGCGGGTCGCCGACGGTCAGCTTCTCGACGTTGGCGACGAGGCGCGCGGTGAAGTCCTCGGCGACGTCCTCGTGGACGAGGATGCGCTGGATCGAGATGCAGCTCTGGCCGGCGTGGGAGAAGGCGTGGATCTGGGCTTTGTCGGCGGCCGTCTCCCAGTCGCCATCCTCGGCGACAATCAGCGGGGCGTTGGAGCCAAGCTCGAGGTTGACCTTCTTGTGCGGGACCTTGGAGCGGATTTCCCAGCCGACCGGCGCCGAGCCGGTAAAGGTGAGGGCGCGGGTGAGCGGGTGCTCGACGATCGCGTTGCCGACCTTCGAGCCCGGGCCGGGGACGACCGAGAGCCAGCTCTCCGGCAGGCCCGCCTCGACCAGGATCTCGGCCAGCTTCAGGGCCGAGATCGGGGTCTGGCCGGCGGGCTTGAGGACGATCGCGTTGCCGGCGGCGATCGCCGGGCCGAGCTTGTGGGCGACGAGGTTGAGCGGGAAGTTGAAGGGGCTGATCGCGCCGACGACCCCGTAGGGGACGCGCAGCATCACCCCGAGCTTGCCGGCCCCCGCCGCGGCGGCGTCCATCGGCACCGTGCCGCCGGTCAGCTTGCGCGCCTCGACGGCGGAGAACTCGAGCGTGGAGACGCAGCGTTCGGCCTCGACCGTCGCCGTCTTCAGCGGCTTGCCGGCCTCGGCGGCGATCGTCGCCGCCAGCTCGTCGCGGCGCTCGGCGACCAGCTCGGCGGCGCGCTCGAGCACGGCGGCGCGCTCGTGCTGCGGGAAGTCGACGCTCTCGAAGGCCTCGTGGGCGGCCTCGATCGCGCTGTTGGCGAGCGCCTCGTCGGCCTGGGCGACCCGGCCGACGACGCTACCGTCGTAGGGGCTCTTCACCTCGTCCCACTCGCCGGTCTCCTTCCACTCCCCGGCGGCGAGGAGCTTGTGGTCGCTTGCCTGCACCGTCTGCGTCGCCATCTGGCCCTCCTCGAAATTTTCGTTGCTTTCAGAGTATGACCCTGCGCATGCAGGCCGCTACTCCGATTCGTTGAATCTGTTGGCTCAGAGATGTCCAAGTTCGTGAGCAAACTGCGCGCCTTCTTCGCGACCTTCGCGACGGCTGCGCTCCTTCTCTCCCTCTACCCGCTCGCGGCCTCGGCCAGCGTCAACTGGGTCGTCCACGGGCGCGGCTTCGGCCACGGGGTCGGGATGAGCGCCTACGGCGCCTATGGCTACGCCAAGCACGGCAAGGGCTACCGCTTCATCCTCGGCCACTACTACCAGGGGACCGGCATCGGGACGCTGGAAAAGACGCGGGTCGTGCGGGTGCTGCTGGGGATCGAGGGCGGCGACGTCGGCTTCAGCGGCGCCACCAGCGCCTGCGGCCAGCAACTGAACCCGAAGCGCAGCTACCAGGCCCACCGCAACGGCGGCTCGGTGCGGCTGCGCAGCTCCGGCGGCAAGACGCTGGCCAACTGCGGGCGCACGCTGCGCGCCGCCGGCAACGGGACGATCACGATCGCCGGCTACGGCCGCTACCGCGGCGCCCTGGAGACGGTGCCGACCGAAAGCCAGGCGGGCTCGCTCAACGTTGTCAACGCACTCGCGGTCGACGCCTACGTCAAAGGCGTGATCCCGAACGAGTCGCCGCCCTCCTGGCCGCTGGCCGAGCTGAAGGCCCAGGCGGTCGCCTCGCGCTCCTTCGCGCTGACCGCTGGCGTCGGCGGCAACGGCTTCGACCTCTACGCCGACACCCGTAGCCAGGTCTACAAAGGCCTCGAAAGCGAGTACACCAGCTCCAACGAAGCCGCCGAACAGACCCGCGGCCAGGTCGTCACCTACAACGGCAAGATCGCCGAGACCCTCTTCTCCGCCTGCTCGGGCGGCCACACCGAAAGCATCCAGAACGTCTTCGGCGGCCCCGCGATCCCCTACCTGCAGGGCGTCCCCGACCCCTACGACTACTACTGCCCGCTGCATGAATGGACGCTGCGGTTTTCCGGGCCGGAAATCAGCGCCAAGCTCAGCGGTTATCTGAGCGGCCGCCTGAAGAAGGTCGTCGTCACCAAGACCGGCCTCACCCCGCGGATCATCGAAGCCAAGCTCTACGGCACCGGCGGCGTCACCACCGTCAGCGGCACCGACCTCGAGTCGGCGCTCGGCGGCTACTCGGACTGGATGACCTTCCAGAAGGTGGTCTCGGGCAAGTAGGTCAGCCGTCGGGGTACGGCTGGATCGGGATGCCGTGGGTGGTCTCGCGCATGCCGAGCTCGTAGGCGCCGCCGCCGGGGAGGGTGAGCTCGCGGGGCGGTAGGCCGGGGCGTTCGACGGTCAGCTCGAGGTCGGCGACCGAGCAGTTGACGGTGTTGTGCTCGGGGCCCATTGGGTCGGCGTAGACCCAGCCGACGAAGTCCTTCTCGGGAGCGCTGACGCGGCCGTGGACGACGACGTCCTTGCCGGGGAGGACGAAGCTGCAGACGGTCGGCTGCTCCTCGATCTTGGCGGAGCCGATCGCGCCGAGGCCGCCGAGCCGGTGTGCCTCGCCGTCGAGGACGAGCATCCCGGAGGGGATCCAGGGGCTGGTGCGGGAGCCGAGGCGGACGCGGGCGGCGCCGGCGTCCAAGTAGGTGTTGGGCGCGTCGGCGAAGCCGGTGCCCTCGAGCCAGACCCAGCGCTCGGCGTGCTCGGTCCCCCAGTTGTGGCCGATCATCCCCGGCCAGCCGGTCAGCTCGATCGTGGTGTCGTCGATTTCCAGGCGCCCGTCGAAGCGGGCGTCGGGAAAGGGGGCGAGGAACTTCGTCTTCGGCAGCGGCGCCTTGTAGAGCCAGTCGGCGGGGAGGTACTTGCAGGGCTCGGCCTCGCCGGCGAAGGTCAGCGACCAGGCGGCGCTGAGCGCCTCGGTGTCGACCGAGCCCTCGGCGCGGCCGGGGCCGATCTCGGCGTCGGCGACGCGCAGCCAGGAGCCGGCGGGGGTGGAGAGCTGGGCGGCCGGCACCGTCACCTTCGTCGCCCGCGGGCCGGCGGCGTCGCGGTCGAAGAGGCAGAACCAGATCGAGGCGTTGGGCTCAGCGCCGGGGCGCTTGTGGACAGTGTGGCGGATCCAGATTCCCTGCCCCCCGTCGGGCCGGCAGGCCTTGATGTAGAAGCTCTCGTAGTGACCGGCCTTGGCGCCAACCTGCGGGAACCGCGCCCGTTCCTCCATGGCGGGGACTCTAGCCAGGTTGCGTGGTTCCTTTGTCGTCTATATCCGGACAAAGGAACCACGCAACTGGGTTCGCTAGGTTCGGCGCATGCGTGTCTTCCTGGCAGGTGCGAGCGGGGCGATCGGGCGGCAGCTGGTGCCGCTGCTGGTCGACGCCGGGCACGAGGTGGCGGGGATGACCCGCAGCGCCGGCAAGGTGGTGATGCTGCGCGAGATGGGCGCCGAGCCGGTGGTGGTCGACGTCTACGACCGGGAGGGACTGCGCGAGGCGGTCGTCGCCTTCGGACCCGAGGCGGTCGTGCACCAGCTGACCGACCTGCCCGCCGACCCGGCCAAGATCTCCGAGAAGGCGATGGACAACAGCCGTATCCGCACCGAGGGCACCCGTAACCTGCTCGACGCGGCGCAGGCCGCGGGGGCGCCCCACTTCGTCGCCCAGAGCATCGCCTGGCGGCTGCCGGGGGATGGGCACGCCTCGGTCGAAGAGCACGAGCGGATGGTCCTCGACGCCGGCGGGGTCGTCGTCCGCTACGGCCGCTTCGACGGTCCCGGCACCTACCACGAGCACGACCTCGCCGAACCGCCGCGGATCAACGTCGCCGAGGCGGCCCGTCAAACGCTGCCGCTGCTCGAAGCGCCGAGCGGCATCGTCACGATTGCGGAGGACTAAACCTTGATCGTTATGACGTCTCCGTCCTGGACCACGTAATCGCGGCCCTCGATGCGCAGCAGGCCTTTGTCGCGCGCCGCGACGTAGCCGCCGCAGGCGACGAGGTCCTCCCAGCCGATCACCTCGGCTTTGATGAAGGCTTCCATGATCTCGGTGTGGATCGTGCCGGCCGACTCCAGCGCGGTGGCGCCACGGTGCAGCGGCCGCGCCACCGCCTCCTTGCCCTCGCCGGCGGTGAAGAAGGTGATCAGCTCGAGCAGGTCGTAGGCGGCGCGGACCAGGCGCGCGAGGCCCGAGCCCTCGACCCCGTATGACTCGCGCATCTCCTCCGCTTCGGCCGCATCGAGCTCGGCCAGCTCGGCCTCGATCCGGGCGCTGACCGCGACCACGCCGGCGTTGACCGAGTTGGCGTGGGAGACGACCGCTTCCGGCGCCTGCGCGTCGCCCTCGTCGACGTTGGCGACATAGAGGATCGGCTTCGTCGTCAGCGCCTGCAGGTTCTGCGCCGCCTGCGGCGCGCCTTCCGGGACCGGGATCGAGCGCGCCGGGCGGCCGGCGGCGAGCGCCTCGTGCACCGCCTGCAGCCACTCATGCTCGACCTGGGCTTCTTTGTCGCCCGACTTCGCCTGCTTGGCGACGCGGGGGAGCCGCCGCTCGACCTGGTCGTAGTCGGCCAGCACCAGCTCGGTCTCGATCGTCTCGATGTCGGCGAGCGGGTCGACGCGGCCGTCGGGGTGCGGGACGTCGGATTCGGTGTGGCAGCGGACGACGTGGCAGATCGCGTCGGTCTCGCGGATCGAGGCGAGGAACTGGTTGCCGAGCCCCTCCCCTTCCGAGGCGCCCTTGACCAGGCCGGCGATGTCGTGGAAGTCGATTTTCGCCGGCACCAGCTCGGAGCTCTTGACCGTCTCGGCGACCTTCTCCAGCCGCTCGTCCGGCACCTGGGCGACGGCGACGTTCGGCTCGATCGTCGTGAACGGGTAGTCGCCCATCTGGGCGCCGCCCTTGGTCAGTGCGTTGAAGAGGGTGGACTTGCCGGCGTTCGGCAGCCCGACGATCCCGACCTTCATAGGGAGAGGGGCACCAGTAGGCCGAGGACGATTCCGAGCAGGGCACCGGCGAGGACGTCGGAGGGGTAGTGCATGCCGAGGTAGGGGCGGCCGAGCGAGAGTGCCAGGGCGACGAGGAACGCCGCCGAGGTCGCCGGGTCGACCCGGCACATCGCCGTTGCCACCGCGAAGGCGGAGAAGGCGTGGGCGGAGGGGAAGCTGAGCGAGCTGGGGGCATCTCCAAGCGGTGGCAGCCCTTCCAGCTCCGGCCGCGGCCGCCGCACCGCCAACTTGATCAGGTAGTTGAGGGCGATGGCGAATGGGGCCAGCAGTGCGCAGATCAGCCACGATTCCCAGCGGCCGTTGTCGATGACCGCCAGCGCCAGCCCCAGCACGAACCAGACCAGACCGTTGTTGCCGGCCTTGCCAAGGGCGACGGCGGCGTCCTCGATCGCCGGCGTGTGGCCGTGGGTGCGCATCCAGCGCAGCAGCTTCGTGTCGACGTCGCGCACGGCGGGGGAGGATGTCAGAAAGGCGTCAGAATCCCGTCAGTGACTTCCGTCCCTGGTTACGTCCACACCCCCGGCAACCACTGCGGCTCGACCGCGCTGCGCAACCTGCTCGCCTTCCACGGGATCGAGATCAGCGAGGAGATGGCCTTCGGGCTCGGCGCCGGCGCCGCCTTCTATTACCTGGAGATGGACCAGGCCTCGCCGAGCCGCTGGTTCAACGGCCGCACCGCCCGCCTCGAGGAGACCTTCCGCGACATCACCGGCGCGGCGCTCGACCTGCGCACCTTCGCCGAGGAGAACGGGGCGGGCGCCTGGGAGGCGGCGCGGGCGGAGGTCGACGCCGGGCGCCCGGCGCTGCTGCTGACCGACATCTATTACCTCGACCACTACGGCAACTCGGCCCACTTCCCCGGCCACGCGGTGGTGCTGGCCGGCTACGACGAGGAAGTCGCCCACCTCTCCGACACCGGCTTCGAGGAGCTGCAGACGACGCGGCTGGAGAACCTGGCGCGAGCGCGGCACAGCGGCCATCCCGCCTACCCGCTCGAGGGCCACATGTTCACGGTCAACGCCGAGCTCGACCGGGCGCAGCTGGAGGCGGCGGTGCCGCGGGCGATCGCCCAGGCGGCGGCCGAGATGACCGAACCGATCTGGGCGCCATTCGCCGGCATCCCGGCGCTGGAGCGGCTGGCGGCCGAGGCGGGCTCCTGGCCCGAGGTGGTCGAGGACTGGCAGTGGTGCGCGCGCTTCGCCTACCAGGTGATCGAGCGCCGCGGCACCGGCGGCGGCTGCTTCCGGCTGATGTACTCGCGGTTCTTGGAGGAAGCGGGGCGTAGCGAGGCGCCGCTGGCGGCCGCGGCGGCGGCGCGCTGGACCGAGCTGGCCGAGGCGTTCAAGGCCGCAAGCGAAGCGGACGAGCCGCGACCAGAGCTGTGGCAGGCGGTCGGCGAGGGCGCCGAGCGCGTGCTCGAGGCCGAGCGAGAGCTCTGGACGAGCCTCCGAGATTCGTCCAACGCGCGGTAAGCCGCCACCCCCACCGCCGATTGCTCCGGTTTGCCGATCCAACCGAGGGGTAACCAGGCCCCATGACCATCGGAGCAGGCATCTTCCTCATCGCCGTCGGCGCGATCCTCAAGTTCGCGACCAACATCCACGTCCAGGGCGTCAGCGTCGACACGATCGGCGTGATCCTGATGATCGCCGGCGCCGTCGGCCTCGTCCTCGGCATCTTCCAGGAACTGATCTGGTCCCGCCGCCGGCCCGTCCCCCCGGCCGTGGAAGAACGCCGCGAAGTCAGGGACCCGGCCTACCGCGACGCCCCGCCGCGGTACTGAGGATTCACTTTTGCCGCGGCCGGCCGCGGCCAATGGAGAGCTTGACCGGCCCTTTCTGAAAAGCCGCTTCGATCAGGTCGTTAGCCTGCAACGCGCGCTCCAGTTGCCTTGCCCGCGTCCCGTCCCGCTCAGGGACTGCGGCGCGCATTCCGTCCACGAGCTCCGGCACGAAGGGAATCGGTATTTCCCTCGCAAGCCCAAGTGCCTTCCGTGCCTCGTCAAAGGCGGAAGGGCCTTCAGCGGCGATTGGCAGCAGGACCCGTTTGACCAAGCCATCCCATGACTTTGGCTCGCGAGGCTCTACCGCTCCCCACAGATCGAATACTCGTCGCCGCCTTCCTTCGTTTGAGGCTTCCTGGACGAGGTCGCAGATCGCCGCCACCAGCTTTCTCTCTTCGGCGACATTTGCGCGCATAGCCCGGAGCAGCTTGGAGGAGGTTCGCAATGAAAAGGCGTTTTCGATGAACGGCAACGCTAACTGCGTTCGCCTGTCACGCCGGCGGTTGTGGGTGAAACCTTGAAGTGCGTCGAGCACCGAGGGAGGAGGCGAAGCAGCGAACATCTCCACTACGCTCACAACCTCTGCGGGCTCAGTGGCAAAGTGCCCTATCCAAAATCCAATAGCCGGCGCCGCAGCGCCCCGGTGTTCACGGCAAAGCGTGCGCAACTGCGCGACCGTGGGGACCGAGACCGTCTGCCCTCGTCTCCGGAGAAACGAGGCGAGTTCCAGTTGCAGTCGCTCACGGTCGGGCGACGGCACCCAGCACTCATTCGAGCAAAGCGCTTCGTAGGCGTGCCGAAGCTGAATCCCTCGTGCGTCCTCAGCTCGGCGCACCCAATCAGCGAGGTGACGCTGCACGTCTGCCTGCTCGGGACCAATCGCCGGGGAAACGGTTGAGGCGATCGACTCCGCCACCGCACCAGCCACATCAGCAGGGCCAATCAACCGAGCATCGACCAGCTTGTTGGCTTGCTCTAGACGGGTCTCGAAAATCTTTGCCGCATCCTCGCTCTCGACCCTGCTCTGCAACGAGCCGCTGATGGAACCGCGAACCCCGGAACCGCCCTGGGGACTCCTTTTGCGTGGCATCAATTTGTGCAGGAGCGGCCAAAGAGCCTCGGGCGCGGCGTCGGCTCCCTCATCGGTCTTCTGCCATATGTGCTCAAGAAGAGGATCTACGGGCAGCCCCTCGGAACCGAAGGCAACTGAATCGATGGCTTCCAAGATCTCTACCGTCTTCGGAAGGTCCCACTGGCGCGAGTAGGCCACGAGCGCCTGGGCTACTTCCTGTCCCCTGACTGGCGCCACCACCTCCAGCGAATCGGGCAATATCGGATCCGCGTACTCAGCAGGCAGCGCCAAGATGCTGGTCAAGATGACCTCAGCCAACTCGTGCCGCTTGCCGGCCAACACCGGGATTGCCTTCGCCAATTGGTCGACCCGCTCCTGAATCAGCGGGAGCGGGCCTTCAGGATCCGCGACCTCTCCTTCAGCGCTGACGCTCTGCTCGGATTCGATAGATCCTGATTGGGCTGCCTCCATCGCCTCCTCGATTTCGCCCTCGATTAGAGACAGGCCACCCCGAAGGAGGTCAGCTGCGATGGCTGGCCTCAGGTCCCCTAGCTCCCGCGCTGCAGTCTCGCCATCCGCGCGTAGCTCCCTGGCGAAGGCTTCGAGAACCTGGCGCTCAGCATCCTTCTTCAACCGCGGGGAGAGCTTGACGATCATCTTCCGAAGGGCTGGATCGTCGAGCGCGCCCTCTACGGTGAGCAAACGGTCGACGAGGAGTGGCCGGTTGGAGTGGACAGCGATCGCTAGAGCTCCCGGCAGATCCCGCGGGCTGAACTTGTTGCGATTGCTAAATAGCTGCAAATCCCCGGCGAGCTGCGGCGCCACCTGCTCGAATGGGATCTCGATCTCCCCAAGCGCCCGCAGCAGAGTCTGCATGACGTTTCGCCCGTCGACCCCGTAGGAACGGTGAGCCCGCTGCCCAAGCATCAATAGCGCCTGCACCCGCTGTTTGGCGGGAAGGTCGGCGATCGACTCGATCACCGCGCTGGCGCGATTGTCGAGGGCATCCCGTTCCAACTGCTGCGCAAGCTGGGGTTCAAGTCCGAAAGTAGCCCCAGCCGACTCCAGGTGGATCAAGTCGCTGCGAGGGCCTGGGATCGTGCTGGTCTTGTCGAGGTAGCGAACTAAGTGCAGCGCTTGTACGTGCCGTACCGGCGCAGGAGGTTCCTCCCCTGCGCCGGATTCGGACTCCTCCTCCAACGCTTTCCCCTCAGCTTGCGATGACTTGTAGTCGACCAGCGGGCCATCCAAACCCCGCTCGTCACGGGCCTCTGCAAGCAGGTGAGCCGCCGGCAGATCGCCGCGAGCAAATGCTATTGCCCGCCGCCGCACCTCAACAGGAAGTTCTCCCAGCTCTCCGCTCTCCGTAGGATCATCTCCATCTTCGATCGCGGAAGCGGCAATCAGGACCGCGCTAGGGAGACGATCGTCGATTGCGAGGTCGCGGGCGAAGAGGGGGAACTCGACCCGTAGGCAGACGAGCTTCGCGACCTCTGCGGCGCGGCGCTTCAATTCGTCACCGAGCTTGCCCGAACGAGCGCGGCGGGCGGCGACACCATAGGTAAGCGCAAAGGCGTTCAGCAAAACCTTCACCCTGCGCGGGCTGTGTATATGGGTGGGGAGGAGGATCGGGATCACCTCCTCGAGGTCGACCTGTTGCCAGACGCCCGGCCGCTTTCTGACCAGCGTCATCGCGAAGTCGACGAGGCGGGGGACCCGGAAGGGAGAAAGCGCCAGTTGGTACTGGAAGATCTTGTCGAGATATGCGCTTCCCTCGCTGTAGTACGGGTTTGCGGGGTCGGGAGGCGTGGCTTGGCGAACGTGCTCGGAGAGCGCCTCCTCGAGCACCTGCTGATCGGCCCCGACAACGAAGATGCAACCGGGCACACCGAGGAAGGTCCGCAGAGTCTCCAAAGTGGCAGCCACCTCCGTCGGGGAGCAACGATCGAGCTCGTCCACGAACACGACTAGGCGTTGATCGCTTTTCGCGTCGATCTTCAACTCATCCCGGAGGATGTCGTTGAACAACTTCTCGAACTGCTCCTCGGAATCGGGAGCACTACTTACGCTGGTGACGCTAAAGAAAGGGACTGCAAGTTTCAGCAGGCCGGCGAAAAGGCTGGATGGCACAACCACCAGCAAGCACACGAGCAGGACGTCGACAACGATCTCGTGCGCCTTCCCCTGGAGGAAGTGGAGGGCCAAAGCAAAAACCATCGCGATGAGGACCACGGCCCAAGCCAGCTTTTGCCAGTGAACCTGAAAACGCGGCTCAACCTGGCTGCGCTCTTCGTACAGCCGCCGGTGATATTTGCGCACAGTCGCCTCTCCGGATACCAGCTTGGAGGTGAGCTCCCGAATGAACTGACGCAAAAATGGCTGGCGTGCGTATTTGAACGCATCGAAGCAGAGGAAACAGAAGCGTGGCGCCCTCCCTTCCGCTTCACATTGCTTGGCATTAGCCCGCAGCCTCTCCTCGAACAGGTTGGCGATGCTGCTCTTGCCTGAGCCCCAGGGGCCATAGAGAGCGATGTTCGCCGACGCGTGCTCGGTAGAAGCCTGCTCGACTACCTCCATCAGGCGATCTACATAGTCAGCGTGGTCGAAGAGATCGCTCTTCTTGGCCGCGAGGGCATGGTCGGGGACGAGCTCATTGAGCTCGTCGCTCTCCCCCACCTCCCTGAGTGCCTCCACAAAGGGAAGAATATTCGGCGACGAATCCAGCGCCCCCTAACTAGCCCGCGAACAACTCTCCCGCCCGGATCCGCTTCGCCATCTCGCTGGACTCCTCGCGGTAGGTGCTGCCGTCCTCGAACTCGATCACGGGGTAGGCGCGTTGGCCAGATAGCTGCTCCAGCTCGTCGCGCTTGCCTTTGCGCAGCGGGCCCTTGACGACCTCGTACTCGATCCCCTCCTCGTCCAGCGCCTTTTGCACCTTCCAACAGGGATGGGCGCCGACCTTCGCCCACATCGTTGAGCAGCGGTGGAGCTTGACCGCCATCGTCAGCCGCCGAGGTCGTGGTGGGCCTGGACGTCGAGCCACTCGCTCCGCGCCGGCGGCCCCTCGATGCCGCCCTCCTGCAGGGCCTGGCCGAGGCGCTCGTTCATGAACCGTTCCTGGTCGGCCTGCGAGGCCCAGAGCTCGTAGATCAAGAAGCCGCCCGGCTTGATCGCGGCGCTGTGCAGCAGCAGGCCCTCGGGCCACGGTCCCTCCCCGGTCTGCATGTCGATCCCGAGGACCGCGTTGACGCGTTCGTAGTCGTCGACGCCATAGCCCTCGAACTCCAGAATCAGTGCCTCAGCCATTCTCTCTCCCTTTCAGGTACCGGTCAGTTGCCGCTGCGACGCTCTCACGCGAGGGCCACGCGCGTCAAGCCGCAGCCTCCCGTGCCTCTCGACCTCGGTCACGAGCGCAAGCCGAGCGGCAACTGGCGTACCACCGTCGTGAAGTGGTCCCAGTAGTCCTCGCCATCGGGACCGGCGGCGCTGACCGGCTTCCCTGCGAAGTGGAGGTCGTCGATGACCTGCTCCAAGACGGTGCGCGCTTCGCTGGCTCGCATGTAGGACGACAGCTCTTGATTGCGGGGATCGCGCAGCCAGCGAAGCAGAACCCGAAATGCATGGAAGAGCTGGGGCCAGTCTTCGTGGAGGGGAAGCCGGTCGATCCCGAGCAGTTGCAACCAGGGCTCGCGAGGCATCCTGAACCGTTGTTCGTTCCCGAGCGTCCACGAGGAGGCCAGACCGGCCGCGCGCAGCGCGCTCGCCGCCTCCTGCACATTCCGCTTAGTGAAACCGCACGACGCGGCGATCGCCTGCAGCGACATATCCGGTGCCTCGACCGTGAGGAGGACCCGCGCCACTTCGGCGCGCGCTCCGACTCCAAGCAGGGCTCGCATCCTGAAGGCGAAGTTGATCGGGAGGTTGAAGTCGGGCGACGCCGAGCGACGGCTCGGTTCGGTCGAGGGCTTGAGGAAGCCGTGGGCGAGGAAGGCGGGGTCGGGTCGCTCCACCGATAGTTGTGCGTTGAGGAAAAGGGGTTCGGGCTCGGTGCCAGGCTTCGCCTTCTTTGGTGCGGTGGAAGTCCGCCTACGCCACTGAGATAGCCACTCGATCGCGGCCCCCGCCAGGGCGCGGTCCTCCTCGTCCTGGGAGAGATTCCGGAGGCGTTGCAAGCTGATCCAGCGCTCGTTGACGAGGAACCAGTCGAGCGCCTCGTCAAACAGACGGGGATCTTCGCGGGCGACCTCGAGGGTGAGCAGGAGCAGGGCCTCGGGGTCGGCCGCCCAGGCATCCTTGCGGGACGACGAAGCGAGCATTCCCATCTGCGCCCACTGGGACCAGAGGAAGGCAAGCAGGCGCTCGCTGAACTCCCGCTCGAGACTAGAGATCTCCATCGTCCACCCCGAGATGGGCCAGAGCGCGCCGTAGTTCCTGGTCGAATCCGGGCGAGGGATCGTGGGTGCGCGACCACCGCGCCGCCTGCAGCAGCTCCTCATGCGTCGGAGCCAGAGCCTCTAGATCTTTTGAGTGCTTGCCCGGCCCTTGGTCAACCGCGGCGTAGAGCTTGAAGTGGATCTGATCGAGGCGAGAAGCGAAGTGGACCGTCAGGTAGTTGCCGAAGGAGCGGCTCTCGAGCCGCTCGGCGAATCCCTCGGGAAGGCCGAAGTCCAAGAGGTTTGCCGGCCCGGTATTGAGCCAGTCCTCAGGCAGGGAAAAGTCGCGAGCCACGCGGTCCCGCGCCACCTGCAGCGCTTCTGGGAGAGGGGCTGGACTTCGCAGCTCCGAATCGGATCGCAGGGCAACTATGTCCACATCCCGCGTGGCGCGCTCCACGATGTCGAGGGCGAGCAACCCCGACCCCCCGATGACCACGATCTCAAAGCGTGCGGCCGCCGTGGCAAGTTGCTCGCCGAGTGCTTCCAGCAATCCCTCGGCAGACTCTTTGGTTTGGATCTTCTCCATCTCAGATCAAGATGTTAAACATCTCGATCCGAGATTCTGAAACTCTCGTTGCACACTCCTCCTTCGCCTCAGGCCGGCAGCGACTCGGGGAGGCCGAGGCGCTCGAAGGCGACGTCGAGGGCTTCGGGGTCGAAGGCGTGCTCGGGCATGCGGGCGACGACCTCGCGCTCGGGGCTCTCGGGGACGCGGGTGATGAAGGCGTCGACGGAGGCGATCTCGGGGCCTTGGAAGGTGAGGACGTTGAGGGCGAAGCGCTGGTAGTTGCCGGCCTCGTCGTCCCAGCTGTAGAAGGCGAGCGCCTCCTGGCCGCTGGCGCGGGCGCGGACGGCGCGCCAGCGCCAGATGCCCGAGAGCGGCGAGCCGGCGAGGAAGGCGGCGATCGCCTCGCGGCCGCGGAACCAGCTGCGCAGCGGCGGCATCGTGAAGGCGGCGTCGGAGCTCAGCATCGAGACGACCGCTTCGACGTCCTGGCGTTCCCAGGCGTCGAGGTAGCTCTCGACCAACTCGCGGATCTCCTCGTCGCCGAGCGTGCGCAGCGTCTCCTGCTGGCTGCGCTCGGGCAGGGTGCGCTCGAGCGAGGCGCGAGCCCGCTGCAGGGCGCTGTTGACCGAGGCGGTGGTGGTCTCCAGCGCCTCGGCGGTCTCGGCGGCGGAGAAGCCGAGCACCTCGCGCAGGATCAGCACCGCGCGCTGGTTGGCCGGCAGGTGCTGGAGGGCGGCGATGAAGGCGAGCTCGACGCTCTCGCGCATTTCGTAGCGGGCCTCGGGCGAGGCGAAGCCGTCCTCCATCCCCATCGCCTCGTCTGGGTAAGGCTCGACCCAGACCGACTCCAGCAGCGGTTCGCCGGGGCCGGCGCTGGGGTCGGCGGGCGGGAAATCGAGCGGCAGCACCCGCTTGGGGCGCTTCTCGACCGCGTCCAGCGAGGCGTTGGTGGCGATCCGGTAGAGCCAGGCGCGCAGGCTGCTGCGCCCCTCGAAGCGACCGAGCCCTTTCCAGGCGCGGAGCAGCGCCTCCTGCAGCGCGTCCTCGGCGTCGTGGACCGAGCCGAGCATGCGGTAGCAGTGGGCGTGCAGCTCCCGCCGGTAGGGCTCGACCAGCGACTCGAAGGCGGACTCGTCGCCCGCCTTCGCCGTCTCCAAAAGCGCCGCCTCAGACATCGAGGTCGAGCCTAGCTCTCAGCCGCGCTCGACGATCAGCAGCCGGTTGCCGTCCTGGTCGCGGAAGAAGAACATCGGCGGCACCGGCCCCCCCATCCGCATCACCTCCGCGTCGACCTCCACGCCCCGCTCCCGCAGAGCGGCATGATCGGCCTCGATATCAGTCGTTTCAAACGCCACCCGCGACTCGATCCCGACCTCCTGCCCCTCCATCGGCTGCACCAGCGCCACCGTCGTCGCCGCGCCCACCGGCGCCACTTCAACCCACCGGTTCCCGTCCCCGAACGGCACATCCGCCCGCTTCTCGAATCCCAGCTTCTCGCTATAGAACTCGATCGCCCTGTCCTGGTCAGCGACCGGCACCATCACCGTCGCCACCTGCGCAACATTGATCCCGCTCGCAGTCGTCTCAGTCATCTTCGATCCTCCTTCAGAGGGTTGGCTTTAGGAGATGAGACCGGCGAGCGGCTCAAGATTCATCGGGGCTCGACCGCGGAGACAACGAGGGAAGTCCTTCGACAAGCGAACTCATCTATCCGCCTTAAGCGCTTTTCAACATCGCCCGTACCAACACATTAAATTCATTCCGGTCAATACGGCAATAGCCGCCCTGGACCGACTGGCCAGTCTTTTCGATTGCCGCCAAGGGTGCTCCAGCCTCGATCGGCACCTCTCCGACTACTGAAACCTCGGTCACGTAGGGCCACCGCTCAGCTGCATCAAGATCACGATGCTCGCGCACCCACTTCGAGTCTTCGCGGGAGGGCTTCGTGACGGCGACTATGGCCGGACAGCAAGCGGGTCCGCCATCGCGCGCGCTCAGATAGAGGACAATCAGATCGCCGACTTCGTACGGGCCTTGGCGCCAATCACTGATCCAATTCCGGTGCCACCATTGTTCTTCGTCGAAACGGTGATAGTTCGACTTGATCCAGTAGCGCCGACTGCTGGCCATGGCCTCGTCCTCGGCGAGAACGCGTTCGAGCCCCTCGATGCCGATGAGTGGGAGCGGGGTGCCGACAGGTGCGGGTTCGCTCTTGGCTTTTGGGAAGGGGGGAAGCGCGGCGAACTCGACGATCCGCTCAGGACCAACAGGGTCAGCGTCCTCCTCCCACCATCGGGCGACGAGCTCAGAAGATGCATCGATCTGAGCCTGGTTGAGGAGAACCCCGAGCTCGATGTTTCCTCCTTCCTCCCCGCCCAACCCCGTCCCGGTCAGGTTGCCGGAGCCAACCAGCCCCCAATTGGAGTCGATCAGGCTGACCTTTGCGTGCAAATTCGGAACGCTCGAGATCTCGAAGCCGGCTTCCCCCAACATCGAGAGGCCCGTCGGGCTCAGCACTCGCGCCCGAACGCTCCGCGGCACCAACGCCGTCAACAACCGCAGGTCCCCAGCCGAACAACGCTTCGCCGCCTCGCCGATCCGCGCCGCGATTGGTGCAGTCAGGAACGGGCTCACCAGCCAAACCCTCTCCTCCGCCTCGCCGATCCGCACCAGAAGCTCCTCACGCGCGAAAGTCAGCAGAGTCTCGTCCATCTACTGATGGTCCCTGATGCCGAGCTAAGCGACTAGATGAGGCTTCCCGGCAGAACCGGCGGCGTGAAACTCAGTCACCCACTCGCGCGGCACGAACGTCGGCCGATCGCGCTTGCGCCGAAGGTGATCGGCCAGCCACAAGAGACTGAGCACGACGAATAGAGCTGCGCCAGTCGCAGCAGGCGGTCGCGCCACTACGTCTGATCCATCGGGGAAGACGATTGCCATCGGCTTGCGCTCGTCAATCGCACGAGACATGAGCTTTGAAGCATCGGGTGAATCAGCGGGAATCAAGACGGTCCCGCTCGGATAGCGCTCATCGCTTTCAGGGTCGACGGCAACCCGGCCCAGAAGGTCGAAGGCGGCGTCCGTGCCGGGAGTGTTCTTGCTTTTGGCTAGCTCTTCCATGATTCGATTATCGCTTCCCAATGGGCCTTGAGATGAGCAATTGCTGCTGGAATCGCCTCGTTCGTTGGACCCTCGTGAAACGGTGCTTCTGGCTGCTTTCCGCCTTTCCGAGTGTAGCGGTGCATGTGATGCGTTCCCAGGTGATTGTCGTAGACGCGAATCGTCTCCCAAGCGCCATCAACGAAGGCCAGAAGGATCACCGAGTAGCGGTCGATCGGCGTGCCTGACTGGCTCAGGCGGACGATGACGCCCTCCACGATCCCGATCTCGATGGTCCGCTCGTAAGGCACGGCCGGTCAGCGTCACATTCGGTTCGGACATACCGGCAGTTTGTTGTCTGCGACAAGCCTGCGCGGGGAGGCGGTCCAAGCTCAGATGCGGACAGGAAGAGCGAAGCGGGAGCGACGGGACTCGAACCCGCGACCTCCGGCGTGACAGGCCGGCGCTCTAACCAACTGAGCTACGCCCCCGAGATGGCTCGGATGGGCCGATCAGGAGCGGCCCGGGGCGCCAAAGCTAGCGCATTCGGGGATCGGGGGAGGGCTCTCGCGGAGCCGCCCGGCAGGAGAACCGGCGGTGCTGGATCTCTACAAATCTCCAGCTAAATCTCTTACAAATCTCTATCTAAATTTTCTACAGATCTCTAGCTAACCGGTGGGACGCGGGGCAGATCTTTAGGGGAGATTGACTCGGGCTGAAGGTTGGGCGGCAATACTCGGCGCGAATCGAGAGGAAGGAAGAGAAGATGCCGCAGATACTCGTGATCGCCGATTCGCCGCAGAGCGCCGGCGAGGTCGTCTACCGGGAGCGGGTCGCCCGCTCCAGCCTCGAGTCCGAGCACTTTGCGGGCCAGCTGATGGAGCGGGTCGGTTGGGCGGTGGGCGATGCCGACGAGCTGGAGAGCCGGCCCTCGGCGCCGGCCGTGGAAGAGCACCCGGTCGCGCCACCTACCTTCGTGGGTCGGTAGTCCCCTACATCCCCTGTGCAGGAAAGACCCGATGGCGGGTCTTTCCTGCGCGCCTAGCGTGGTTCCATGGTGAATTCGGGGACCTTCCAGGTGCGCATCCACGGCCGCGGCGGCCAGGGCGCCGTCACCGCCGCCGAGCTGCTCTCCGTCGCCGCCTTCGACGAGGGGCGCCACGCGCAGGCCTTCCCCAGCTTCGGCAGCGAGCGGACCGGCGCCCCGGTCGTCTCCTTCTGCCGCCTCTCCGGCCGCCCGATCCGCACCCATGAGCCCGTCTCCGCGCCCGACGCGCTGATCGTCCTCGACCCCACCCTCGTCCACCAGGTCGACCTCTTCGCCGGCCTCGGTCCCGACGGCTACCTGCTGCTGAACAGCGCCAAGCCGCTCGCGGACCTGAGGCTGGGCGACCTCACCGGCACCCTGCGCCCCGGACGCGCCCTCAGCATCCCGGCCGGCGAGATCGCCCGCCGCCACCTCGGCAAGCCGCTGCCCAACGCCGCCCTGCTCGGCGGCTTCGCCGCCCTCACCGGCCAGCTGGGGCTGGATGCCGTGCAGGACGCGATCCGCGAGCGCTTCCCCGGCCGCGCCGGCGAGGCCAACGCCGCTGCCGCCGCCGAGTGCTTCGAGCTCGTCCGCACCCAGCTCGCCGCCCAGAAGCCGGAGGTCCCCTCCCATGCTTAGGCAGATCGAGGGCTCCGCCGCGGTCGCCGAGACCGTCGCCCGCTGCCGCCCGGAGGTCGTCTGCGCCTACCCGATCTCCCCCCAGACCCACATCGTCGAGGACCTCTCCGACCTCGTCCGCGCCGGCGACCTGCAGCCCTGCGAGTACATGACGGTCGAGTCCGAGTTCGCCGCCCTCTCGGTCTGCATCGGGGCCTCCGCCACCGGCGCCCGCGCCTACACCGCCACCGCCAGCCAGGGCCTGCTCTACATGGCCGAGGCCCTCTACAACGCCTCCGGCCTCGGCCTGCCGATCGTGATGACCGTCGCCAACCGGGCGCTCGGCGCGCCGATCAACATCTGGAACGACCACAGCGACGCGATGTCCCAGCGCGACTGCGGCTGGCTGCAGCTCTACGCCGCCGACAACCAGGAGGCAACCGACCTGCACGTGCAGGCGTTCCGGATCGCCGAGCAGCTCTCGCTGCCGGTGATGGTCTGCATGGACGGCTTCATCCTCACCCACGCGGTCGAGCGGATCGACGTGCCCGAGGCCGAGCAGGTCGACCCCTTCCTGCCGCCGTTCGAGCCGCGCCAGCTGCTCGACCCCGCGGAGCCGATGACGATCGGGGCAATGGTCGGCCCCGAGGCCTTCTCCGAGGTCAAGTACCTCGCCCACGCCAAGCAGCTGCAGGCGCTCGACGTCATCCCCGAGGTGGCGGCCGAGTTCGAGGCGGCGTTCGGCCGCGCCTCCGGCGGCCTCGTGCGCGGCTACCGGACCGAGGACGCGGAGACGGTCGTAATCGCCCTCGGCTCGGTGCTGGGGACGATCGAGGACACGATCGACGCGATGCGCGAGGACGGCGTGCCGATCGGGGCGCTGGCGATCAAGACCTTCCGGCCCTTCCCGATGGAGGCGGTGCGCGCAGCCCTGGCCGGCGCGCAGCGCGTCGTCGTCCTGGAGAAGGCGCTCGCGGTCGGCCGCGGCGGCATCGTCGCCGCCGACGTCGGGATGGCGGTGCAGGACCTCGACCTCGCCCTCCATACGGTGATCGCCGGCCTCGGCGGGCGGGCGATCACCGGCGCCTCGCTGCGGCGCCTCTTCGACGACGCCGTCGCCGGACGCCTACAGGCGCTCAGCTTCCTCGACATGGACTGGGACGTCGTCGGGGCCGAGCTTCGTCGTATGGCCGACAGTGGTCGCAGCGGCCCCCACGCCGAGAACATCCTGCGCGAAGTCGGCGTCGTCGCCGGAGGGTCGCACTGATGCCCGACCAGCGCGTCCGCTTCTACCAGGTCGACAGCGTTGTCGGCAACCGCCTGCTCGACCCCGAGCGGCGCACCGTCCAGGCCCGCATGGACCGCTCCAACACGCTCACCTGCGGCCACCGCGCCTGCCGCGGCTGCGGCGAGGCGCTCGGCGCCCGCTACGTGCTCGACGCCGCCAAGCGCGCCAGCGGCGACAAGCTGATCGCCGCCAACGCGACCGGCTGCCTCGAGGTCTTCTCCACCCCGTTCCCCGAGTCCAGCTGGCAGCTGCCCTGGATCCACTCGCTGTTCGGCAACGCGCCCGCGGTCGCCAGCGGCATCGCCGCCGCGCTCCGCGCCAAGGGCCGCGAGGACGTCCGCGTGATCGGCCAGGGCGGCGACGGCGGCACCGTCGACATCGGCTTCGGCTGCCTCTCCGGGATGTTCGAGCGCGGCGACGACGTGCTCTTCGTCTGTTACGACAACGAGGCCTACATGAACACCGGCGTCCAGCGCTCCGGCGCCACCCCGCCGGCCGCCCGCACCGCCAACACCAAACCGATCGGCGAGCACCCGGGCAACGAGTTCGGCCAGGGCAAGGACATGCCGCTGATCGCGATGGCGCACCGCATCCCCTACGTCGCCACCGCCACCGTCGCCGACCCCCACGACCTCGAGGCCAAGGTGGAGACGGCGATGGCGATCCGCGGCCCCCGCTACCTGCACGTCTTCGTCCCCTGCCCGCTCGGCTGGGGCTCGGAGGCGCACGACACGATCAAGCTGGCGCGGCTGGTCAAGGAGACCGGCCTCTTCCCCGTCTTCGAGGCCTGCGACGGCGACGTGATCGCGGTCTCGAAGATCCGCCGCCGGGTCCCGGTCGAGGAGTACCTGAAGCTGCAGCGCCGCTACGCCCACCTCTTCGGCGAGCACGGCCACCCCGAGATCGTCGCCCGCCTGCAGGCCCAGGCCGACCGCAACATCGCCACCTTCGGCCTGCTGGACGACGCATCCGACTTTGACCACACCGGGGTGGGGCGAAAGTCGGATGCGGGGAGCGACGGCCGTGAGCTCTAAGCCGTATGCGATCACCCTCGACGTTGGCTCCAGCCTCGCCAACCACACCGGCAGCTGGCGCGACGAACGGCCGCTCTACGTCGACCGCATGCCCCCCTGCAACGACGGCTGCCCCGCCGGCGAGAACGTGCAGGCCTGGCTGTACGAGGCAGAGGAGGGCGGCGCCGGCTACGAGCGCGCCTGGCGCAAGCTGGTCGAGGAGAACCCCTTCCCGGCGATCATGGGCCGGGTCTGTTACCACCCCTGTGAGACCGCCTGCAACCGCGCCCAGCTCGACGAGGCGGTCGGCATCCACTCGGTCGAGCGCTTCCTCGGCGACGAGGCGATCAAGCAGGGCTGGAGCTTCGAGCTGCCTGGGAATGGCAGCGCCGATGGCGACGGGCGCGGCAACAAGCGCGCCCTCGTCGTCGGCAGCGGTCCCTCCGGCCTCTCGGCCGCCTACCACCTGACCCGGCTCGGCCACGCGGTGACGATCTACGAGGCCGGCTCGCAGCCGGGCGGGATGATGCGTTTCGGCATCCCCCGCTACCGCCTGCCGCGCGAGGTGCTCGACGCCGAGATCCAGCGCATCCTCGACCTCGGGGTAGAGCTGGAGACGGGTCGCCGGGTCGAGAACGTCCAGGCCGAGATGGAGGCGGGCGGGTTCGACGCCGCCTTCCTCGCCGTCGGCGCCCACATCGGCCGCCGTGCCTACGTCCCCGCCGGCGAGGCGGCGCGGATCGTCGACGCGGTCTCCCTGCTGCACGACCTGGAGGAGGGCGAGCGGCCGCTGCTGGGCCGGCGCGTCGCCGTCGTCGGCGGCGGCAACACCGCGATGGACGTCGCCCGCACCGCCCGCCGCCTCGGCGCCACCGACGCCGTCGTCGTCTACCGCCGCACCCGCGAGCGGATGCCCGCCCACGCCTTCGAGGTCGCCGAAGCCGAGGAGGAGGGCGTGGAGATGCGCTGGCTGGAGACGGTCAAGGGCTTCGACGGCGGCAAGCTGACGATCGAGAAGATGGAGCTCGACGCCGACGGCTTCCCGCAGCCGACCGGCGAGCTGGAGGAGCTGGAGGCCGACTCGCTGGTGTTGGCCCTCGGCCAGGAAGCCGACCTCTCGCTGCTGCGCGGCGTCGAGGGGATCGAGGAGCGCGACGGCGTCGTCGAGGTGGGGCCGAACATGATGACCGGCCACCCCGGGATCTTCGCCGGCGGCGACATGGTCCCGGCCGAGCGCACCGTCACCGTCGGCGTCGGCCACGGCAAGCGCGCCGCCCGCCACATCGACGCCTGGCTGCGCGGCACCGAGCTCCCCCAGCCCCCGCGCCACGAGATCGCCGGCTTCGACTCGCTCAACCCCTGGTACTACTCCGACGCCCCCCGCGCCGAGCAGCCACGGCTCGAGGCGGCGCGGCGGGCGTCGGGCTTCGACGAGGTCGTCGGCGGGCTCGACGAGGGCAACGCGCTGTTCGAGGCGCGGCGCTGCATGTCCTGCGGCAACTGCTTCTCCTGCGACAACTGCTACGGCGTCTGCCCCGACAACGCGGTGATCAAGCTCGGCGCCCCCGGCGAGCGCTACGAGATCGACCTCGACTACTGCAAGGGCTGCGGCATCTGCGCCGAGGAGTGCCCCTGCGGCGCGATCGAGATGGTGCCCGAGCAGGCCTGAGCCGGCCGCTAGGCGGCTTTTGCGTGGGCGGTGGCGGCGTGCTGCAGCTCGGCGAGAGCCATCTCTATCCCCTCGCTCATCACTTCCAGGTCGGGGACGCTGTCGCGGTCGGCGTTGAGGCCGAAGCTGACGGTGCCGTCGTAGCTGACCACCGCGACCCCGAGCGCGTGGCCGCTGAAGATCGGCACCAGCGGCACCACCCGCACCATCGGCGCGCCGAGCGCGTAGAGGGTGACTGGCGAGGCGGGGACGTTGGTGATCGTGATGTTGAAGAGGCGCGGGGTGAACGAGAGGCGGGCGACGACGCTCTGGATCAGCGGCGGCGTCAGGCCGGCGAGGCGGATCACCGCGTCGGTGCCGGCGGCGGCGTTACCGCTCTTCAGCGCATCCGAGGAGGCGCTGATCTTGCGGTAGCGGAGCAGCGGGTCGGGCTCGTTGATCGCGACGTCGACGAAGAGCGAGGAGACGCGGTTGCCGAGCGCCAGCGACTCGCTCGCCTGACGCAGGCTGACCGGCACCATCGCCCGAATGTGGTCGACGGTGGCCGCCTCGCCGCGCGCTTCGAAGAGCGCCCGCAGGCCGCCCGCGGTCGCCGCCAGCACGACGTCGTTGACGGTGCCGCCGAGCTCGTTCTTGATCGCCTTGACCTCGTCGAGCGGGACGTCGACCGCGGCCATCCGTCGGGTCGCGCCGATCGCGCCGTTGAGGCTGGTGCGCGGGGCGGCAAAGACCTCGTCGCGCACCAGCGTCTCGAGCATCGCCCGCGACTGGGAGATCGCCGAGAGAATCCGGCGCGGGTGGCGGACGGCGCCGACGGTCCCCTCCGCCGCGCCCCGCAGGTGCGCCCAGGAGCCGTCGCCGGACTCCTCTTCCGCCGGGACGACGACGTCGGCGATCGACGTCGACTCCGCGGTCGGCTCGGCCTCGGCGTCGAGCAGCACCGCGGCCACCTCGGCGCCGCTGATGCCGTCGATCAGACAGTGGTGGACCTTGGTCACGAGCGCCCAGCGTCCGCCCTCCAGCCCTTCGAGCAGGGTCGTTTCCCAGAGCGGCCGCGAGCGGTCGAGCCGGTGCGAGAAGAAGTCCCCCAGCCACTCCATCAGCTCCGCGTCGCCGCCCGGCGCGGGCAGCGTCGCGCGTCGGAGCAGCTCGCCGGGATCGAGATCGGGCTCCGGCTCCCAGGTCGGCAGCGAAAGGGTGCCCACGCGCGGGGAGGAGAGGCGGCGGCGGAAGCGCGGCAGCACCTCGAGGCGCTCGCGCGTCTGCTCACGCAGCCGCTCCAGCGAGGGGCGCTCGCCGCCGGGGGGCGGGTCGAAGACCATCGCCCAGCCGATGTGCATGTGCGCCGCCTCATCGGCCTCCTCGAGCTCGAGGAAGGCGGCGTCGAGTGGGCTGAGGTGAGTCCCCATGGGGGCATCGTCACCGCCGAGCGGCGCCGCGCCATCCGTAGAAGACCGCTTTGGGCGGCGCCTACGCCACCTGGGCGCCGGTGAGGTCCCCCAGCTCGGTCAGCGAAGCCTCGATCCCCGCCTGCAGGACCGCCAGGTCGGGGACCGCGTCGCGGTCGGCACCCAGGCCGAAGGTCGTGGTGCCGTCGTAGCTGCCGACCGCGATGCCGAGGGCGTGGCCGGAGAAGATCGGGACCAGGGGGATGGCGCGGCACATGGTCGCGCCGAGCGAGTAGAGGGTGATCGGGAAGGGCGGGAAGGCGACGACGTTGAGGTTGAAGAGGCGGGGGGTGAAGGTGAGACGCGCGACGACGCTCTGGACCAGCGGCGGCGCCAGGCCGACCAGCTCGATCGCCGAGCCTGACCCGGTCGCGCCGCCGTTGTGCATCGCGCTCGCAGCGGCGACGATCTTGCGGTAGCGCAGCAGCGGATCGGGCTCGGAGAGGACGAGGTCGACGAAGAGGGACGAGACTCTGCTGCCGGAGAGCAGCGCTTCGCCGGCGTACTGCAGGCGCAGGCTGAGCGGGACCATCGCCCGCACGTGGTCGACGTCCTCCCCGCGCGACTCGAAGAGCCGGCGCAGGCCGCCGGCGACCGCCGCCAGGGCGACGTCGTTCACCGTTCCTCCCAGCTCCTCCTCGACCCGGCTCAAGCTCTCCGTCGGCACCTCCACCGTCGCCACCCGCCGGGTCGCGCCGATCCGCCGGTTGAGGCTCGTCGGCGGGGCGGGAGTCAGCTCGTTGCGCGCCAGCATCTCCGCCATCGCCCGCGACTGCGCGTGCAGCGAGGTCACCCGGCGCGGGTGGACCGCGGCGTCGATGCCACCGCCCTCCGCCTCGCCGACGGCTCCCCGGCGGCGGATCAGCACTCCCCGCTCCGACTCCTCGCCGAGCAGGGAGATCAGATCCAGCAGCGGCGTCGAACCGGGCTCGGGTTCGGGCTCGGTGTCGAGCATCGCCGCCACGATCGTCACCCCGCTGACCCCGTCGATCAGGCAGTGGTGGACCTTGAAGACGAGCGCCCAGCGACCGTCTTCCAGGCCTTCGAGCAGGGTCACTTCCCAGAGCGGGCGGCTGCGGTCGAGCCGGTGCGAGAAGTGGTCGCCGAGCCACTCCGCCAGCTCCTCCTCCCCGCCCGGGTCGGGCAGGCTCGCGCGGCGGATCAGCTCCCCGACGTCGAAGTCGGGGTCGGGCAACCAGACCGGGAACGCGTCTCTGCCGACCCGCGGCATCGAGAGGCGGCGGCGCAGGACCGAGGCCTCGCCGAGCCGCTGCCGCGCCTGCTCGCGCAGCCGCTCCAGCGACGGACGCTCGCCGCCCGGCAGGGGGTCGAAGACCATCGCGCAGCCGATCTGCATGTGGGCGCCGTCGTCCGCCTCCTCGATCTCGAGCAGGGCGGCGTCGAGCGGGCTCAGGTGGCTGCGCATGAGGAAATGGTTGTACTCGCTGAAGGCAGCGTCATCCGTAGAAGGCCACGTGGGGACTAAAGCTGTTATCCCAAGTTCAGACGTGGGCGAGCTCGGGCCGCGCCAGCTCCGGCACCGCCCCCGGCGCCTCGGTGGCGGCGATCTCTTCCAGGGTCGCTCGCAGCGCTTCGACCTTCTCGCGACCGTAGCGCTCCATCCAGCGCTTTTCGACCGCAGCGAAGAGGCCGAAGCCGTGGGCCTGCGCTTCTTCGCCGCGCCCGGTCAGGCAGATCAGCTTGGCGCGGCGGTCCTCGGGGTCGGGGATGCGCTTGACGTAGCCGCGCTCCGCCAGGTCGTCGACGATCTCCCCGGCCGACTGCTTGGTGATGCTCGCCAGCTCGGCGAGGTCGGTCAGCCGCATTCCGTCCTCTTTGACGAAGCGGAAGACGCAGCCGTGGGTCGGGCGGATGTCGCTGAACTCGCCGGCGCCGAGCTCGACCCGGAACTCGGCCAGCATCGCCTCCAGGGCGACGTCGAGCAGCCCGGTGAGGGGGATGCGGGCAGATCCCCCCGGGAGGGTTGGTTTCCCCGCGAGGGTTGAAGTCTTTTTCGAGCCGGGAGTCATATCGTAAGGGAGCCTGATAAGGTGCCCTGGTCAGGTCGCCTGACAAGGCTTCCTTACGAATTGTACCCGACGGTCTGGAGGTCCACAAATGGACTCAGCAACCAACCGCAAGTGGTGGACGCTCGGCGCGGTCTGCGTCGCCACCTTCATGCTTCTACTCGACATCACCGTGGTCAACACGGCGCTGCCCGCGATCCAGCGCGACCTCGGCGGCAGCTTTGCCGACCTGCAGTGGGTGATCGACGCCTACGCACTCTCGCTGGCGGCGCTCGTCCTCACCGCCGGCTCGCTCGCCGACCGGCTCGGCCGGCGGCGCGTGTTCGCGATCGGGCTCGGAATCTTCTCCCTGGCCTCGCTGCTCTGCGCGCTGGCCACCGACCCGACCTTCCTCAACCTCGCCCGCGGCCTGCAGGGCGTCGGCGGCGCGGTGATGTTCGCCGTCTCGCTGGCGCTGGTCGCCCAGGAGTTCCCCAGCGGCCCCGAACGGGGGATGGCGATGGGGATCTACGGGGCGACGATCGGGATCGCGGTCGCGATCGGCCCGCTGGTCGGCGGCCTGCTCACCGACGGCCTCGGCTGGCAGTCGGTCTTCCTGCTCAACGTCCCGATCGGCGCCGCCGCGATCGCCGTCACCTACTGGAAGCTGCGCGAGTCGCGCGACCCCAACGCGACCCGGATCGACTGGGGCGGCCTCGTCACCTTCTCGGTCGCGCTCTTCCTCTTGGTCCTGGCGCTGGTGCGCGGCAACGACGACGGCTGGGGCAGCACCCCGATCGTCGCCCTGTTCGCCGCCTCGGCGGCACTGCTGGTGGCCTTCGTCGCGATCGAGCGGCGAGTGAAGGAGCCGATGCTTCCGCTTGGTTTTTTCCGCCGACGCGCCTTCACCGGCGTGCAGCTGGCGGCCTTCGCGGTCTCCGGCTCGATGTTCGCGCTGTTCCTCTACCTCACCCTCTACCTGCAGAGCTTCCTCGGCTACTCGCCGATCGAAGCGGGCCTGCGCTACCTGCCGATCACGGTCGCCTCGTTCATCGTCGCGCCGCTCTCGGGGATGGCGCTGGCGCGGGTCAAGGCCCGCTATCTGATGGCGGCGGGGCTGGCGCTGACCGGCGTCGGGCTGGCGCTGATGAGCGGCTTGCAGCTGAGCTCGGAATGGACCGCGCTGCTGGCCGGCTTCCTGATCAGCGGCGTCGGCGTCGGGTTGCTGAACCCGGTGATCGCCGACGTGGCCCTGAGCGTGGTGCCGAAGGAGCAGAGCGGGATGGCGGCGGGGATCAACGACACCTTCCGCCAGGTCGGGATCGCGGTCGGGATCGCCGCCTGGGGCGCGATCTTCCTCGGTGCCGGTGCGGCCAAGACGCAGCAGGTGGCCGGCGGCGCGCTCGACCACTCGCAGGCGCGGGGTCTGGTCGAAGCCACCTCCTCGGGCCACCTCGGGCAGGCGGTCTCGAGCCTGCCGGCGGGAGCCCAGAACCTGGCGCGCAATGCCGCCGAACAGGGGTTCCTGCATGGGCTGAACGAGATCCTCGTGCTGGGGGCGATCCTCTCCTTTGCCGGAGCGGTGTTCGCGCTTTGGTTGGTCCGCGAGAGCGATATCGAGCGGGAGACGCTGGTCGATACCGCGTTCGAGGCGGAGGCGGAGCCGGCTCGGGCTTAGTTCAAGCGTCTGGGGAGGGACGGGCCCCCCTCCCCAGACACCCCTCGCTATGGCTCGGGGTTGAGTGTCTGGGGAGGGGGGCCCGTCCCTCCTTCACTAGGCTGCGCCGCATGAAGCTGGTGACCTATGACGCAGGTGATGGAGCTCGGGCAGGTGTCATTGAGGACGACCGTGTGGCCGACGCTTGGGCGTTGTTGGGGGAGCCGCATCGGGGGGGCTTGCGGGAGCTGATTGCTGAGGGGCGGGTCGATGAGCTGCGGGGGCGGCTTGGGGATACGGGGGCGCCATCTCACCCTCTGTCGGCAGTGCAACTGCTGGTGCCGGTTCCGGATCCCTCCAAGATCGTCTGCATCGGGTTGAACTATCGGAAGCATGCGGCTGAGGTGGGGGTCAGGGAGTTGCCGGAGATGCCGACGATCTTTGCCAAGTATCCGAACGCGCTGGTGCCCGACGGGGCGACGGTGCAGGTGCCTACGGCGAAGACCGACTACGAGGCCGAGGTCGCCTTCGTCGTCGGGCGGCGGGCGAAGTACGTCGCCGAGGCCGACGCGCTCGACCACGTCGCCGGCTACACGCTGCTCAACGACCTCTCCGCCCGCGACCTGCAGGGGGCGACGCCGCAGTGGATGTCGGGCAAGGTCTTCGACGGCGCCGCGCCATGCGGTCCCTACCTGGTGACGCCGGACGAGGTGGGACCGCCGGACCAGATCGGCATCCGCCTTAGCCTCAACGGCGAGGAGATGCAGAGCAGCTCGACCGAGGACCTGATCTTCAGCGTCCCGCAGCTGGTCGCGCAACTCTCGGCGCTGATGACGCTCGAGCCCGGCGACCTCGTCTCCACCGGCACCCCCGAGGGCGTCGGCATGGGCCGCCAGCCGCGCGTCTGGCTCACCGACGGCGACGAGATCGTCGTCGAGTCCCCGGCGCTCGGCCGACTAACGACCCAAATCAGCGCTTAGTAGGGATCTCGTCGGCCTTCGCCGGCAGTGAGGCGGACAGCGGGCGACGCGGCGGCAGGGTCCGGCTGAACGCGGCGCCGGGGCGGGCGCGGGCGCCGGCCCACTGCGGCCGGACGGGAGTGAAGGCGAGGAGGGAGTTCCAGGCTTCGGTGTCGATCACGGCGCTGGTCGGCAGGCCGTGCTCTTCGCGGAAGAGGTGGACGGCGCGGGCGGTCTGACGGCCGAAGAGCCCCGTCACTGGCAGTTCGTGCCCGGCGGCGATCAGGTGCTCCTGCGCCCAGACCACCATGTCGCCCTTGCTGCCCCGCTTCAGCAGCGGGTGGACGACTTCCTCGCGGAACCCGGCCACCGGCCGCAGGGCGCTGTTGGCGGCGAGCGCCCCCCACTCCGAGCCGCTCGTCTCCTGCCAGTCCCACCAGCTCGGCGGCAGCCCGCCGTAGCTGGCGGCGAAGCGGCGGAAGAGCTTCAGCGAGGCGCTGCCGGGGCCTTCGTAGGTCTGGCCGATGGGGTAGATGGGGTGCCCCCAGATGCGGTTATAGAGGTAGGTGTGTTCATAGACGGTGCGGACCGAGGTGCCGATCGCCTTCCAGTACATCTGCGGCTGGTTGTACTGGGCGCCGCCGGGCCCGAAGAAGACCGAGTAGGGGAAGGCCGGGTGGTAGTCGACGTAGGGGAAGCCGGCGAGGGCGACCGGGAAGGTCGCGCCGATCCGCGCCCGCAGCGCCCGCAGGTAGCGGTCGGCGGCGGCGTACTTGCCTTCGTATTCGGACTCGGCGTCGATCACGAAGCAGTCGGCGCCCTTCTTCACCGCCGCCGCGGCGACCTTGGCTTCGGCGAGGGGGCTGTTGCCGTAGGCGAACTGCCAGGCGCAGACGTCGAGGCCGCCGCGGTGCAGCGCCTGGATCAGGCCCTTGTTGAACTGGCTCCAGACGCCGGCGCCGTCGGCCGCCTTGACGTAGACGGTGCCGATGTCGTTGCGCTTGGCGCGGGCGACGATCGCGGCGACGCTGCCGCCCTCGGAGTGCGAGACGTACCAGATCCACATCCCCTGGCGGTCGAAGGCGGTGTTGCCGAGGTTGGCGCCGGTTTCGGTCGGGGGCGGGGCTTCGACCTGGGCGGCGCCGCCGGTTTCCGCCGCCGCGCCGGCCGGGAAGAGGGCGGCCGCCGCGAATGCGGCAAGGACGGCCAGCAGCGCCAGTGCGCCACCTCTCCTCTGGGTTGGGGAGCTCACGTCTGGTTCGAACACGGTAACGAGGGCGAGGCTGCGGCCCGTCGGGTCCGCCCGCCGCGCCTAACATCCACAGGGTCCCGCAATCCTCAGCTCGACCCCGGCCTATCTCCCCATCCCGCAAGATCCTGTGCGTCGCCGCCCTCGCCGGGGCCCTGCTGGCGATGCCGGGGACGGCGGTGGCGCGGGTGCCGCACCTGCAGCGCGCCGCGCTCTCGCAGAAGGGCCGGGACCTGATCTTCACCCTGCGGACCGCGAAGCCGGTGCCGCTCTCGGCCCTGGAAGCGCGGCCGGACACGCGCCGCGCCGCCTCGCGCTACCTCTGCCTCGCGCTCAGCCGGGCCGGGCACGACGGTGAGCGGCGGCTCTGCCTCGGCGGCCGCAAGGCGCACCGGCGGGTCGGGTTGGTGACCGTTTCCGCCGGCGAAAAGCCGTTGGACAGGGGGAGCGTGCGCGCCACCGTGAAGCGGCCCGATCCCGAGAAGCTCGTCGTCGCCCTCGAACCGGCGGCCGCCGGGCTCGATCCCCACCGCTACGCCTGGCAGGTGATCGCGAGCGACGGCTGCCAGCCCGGCCACCGCTGCACCCGCTCCCTCCCCGCCAGCGGCAGCTACGCCTTCCGCCTGCGCCCGGTCCGCGCGGTCGGCTGCAGCGGCGGCAGCACCGGGCTCGTCACCAACGGCTCGCGCGACCGCAGGGTCGTCGCCCTCACCTTCGACGACGGGCCCAGCGAATACACCCCCGACTTCATCCGGGTGCTGCGCGAAAAGGGCGTCCACGCGACCTTCTTCGAGGTCGGCCAGGAGATGCCGGGCCGCGAAGAGACGATGCGCCAGATCCTCGCCGAAGGCGACGAGCTCGGCGACCACACGATGAACCACGTCGAATACCCCGGCTACGGGCAGATCGCCGGCGCCGCCTCGCGGATCGAGGCCTACACCCACTTCAAGCCCTGCCTCTTCCGGCCGCCCGGCGGCGCCCTCAACGAAGGCGTCGTCGCCACCGCCGGCAGCCTCGGGATGCGGACGATCACCTGGGACGTCGACCCGCGCGACTGGTCCCTCCCCGGCACCGGCGCGATCTACTCGAACATCGTCGGCCACGCCCAGCCCGGCTCGATCATCCTCATGCACGACGGCGGCGGCCCCCGCAACGAGACCCTCGCCGCCCTCCCCCAGGTGATCGACACCCTCCGCGCCCGCGGCTACCGCTTCGCCACCGTCTCCGAACTGCTCGGCTACCGGATGCTCTACCGCCCCTACGGCTGATCGGCGCTCTCGCGTCCAGCTCAGAAGATGTCCTCTGCGGTGACGCAAAGGACGTCCTCTCCGTGATCCACGGCCTCGCGTGCGCAGACTGCGTACCTCGGTTCGCTCGCAAGCCTGGGCAAACCACTGGACTTGCGTTCCAGTTCCGCGCGGATGCGGGCGCCATCGACTCGTTTCCGCCACTTCGCCTCTCCCAGCAGGACCGCCTCTTTACCCCGCCCGGCAAGCGCAACCGCGTCGATCTCACCCGGATCGGCCGCGCCGGTCCAGAAGGGACCGACCGCCACCACCCCCTCGCCGAGATCGCCTTGGGTCGCGAGGCGCCGCAGGTGGTCGCGGAAGGCGGCCTCCCAAGGCCCGCCCATGTGGGCGTCGAGCGAGTCGACGAGGACGGGAAGGATGCTCTCCCCCAGGCCGCGCTCGATCTCGGGTCTGTAGCGGTCGAGCAGGCCGAGCCAGAAGGCGAGGAAGTTGTCGGCAATCCGGTAGACCCGGCGCCTCGTCCGCCGCGGATCCTCGGTGACCGGGACCAGCCGCTCGACCAGCCGCAGGGAGACCAACCGCTCGAGGGTGCGCCCAGGGTCGGCCCTCACCGCTTGCTCGATCTCGTTGAACTTGGTCCGCCCGGAAGCGATCGCGTAAAGCGTCTGGCGTGCCAAGTCGCCGGCTTCCCCCTCGGTCGCGAGGACCAACTGCCCCTCGTTGAGAAGCTGGCCACCGGGCGTGCAGGCGAGCCGCAGGAGATTGGCGCGAACGCTCGCGTTCTGGTCCCACCAACGCAGGTAGAGCGGCATCCCCCCGAGCAGGCCCCACACCAGGGCACGCCGGGCGGGGGAGAGCGAGGGCAGCAGCAACGCCGCCTCGTGAGGACGGAAGGGCTGGAGCAGGAGGGAGAGGTCGAGCCTCCCGTACAACGGCGCCCGCTCCTCCTGCATCGCCTCCATCACCCGCACGGCAGATCCGCAGAGCAACAGCTTCAACTTGGTCGTCGAGCGAACTCGATCCCAGACGGCGCGGATCAAGTTGGGAAGGCCGGGAGAGCTTTCCTCCAAGGCCGGTAACTCGTCGAGCACGAGCAGGACTCGCCTGTTGCGCGCCGCGTCCGCCAGCGTTTCCAAGGCGTCCTCCCAATCGGCGAAGGGGCGAGCTTCGAGATCACGCACCCCCCCTTCCAGCACCGGTACAGCGGCTCGGGACAGAGCGGTCAGTTCGGCCGCGGCGGGCCTGCCGGCACCGGTATGGAAGACGGTGGGAAGGTCGGTGGCGAAGTGCTGAAGGAGCGCGGTCTTTCCGACACGGCGACGACCCCAGAGGATTCCCATGCCCGCCCCAGGGGAAGACCACCAGGCGTTCAGCTGTTGTAACTCTGATTCTCGATTGACGAAAGCCACACGCACAGCTTACCGACATCGAGGGTCGCCGACATCTGCTGTCGGCGACCCTCGATGTCGCTTATACGATGGAAATCCGATGCAACCGATCGGGGGCGCGTCTCGTAAGGGAAGGGAGATGAGGATTGCGATTGTCGGAACCGGCGTCTCCGGGTTGGTGGCTGCGCACAAACTGGCGCCCGAGCACGAGATCGTCGTCTACGAGGCGAGCGAGCGGATCGGCGGGCACACGCACACGGTGCCGGTCGAGGCCGAGGACGGGACCCAGTGGATCGACACCGGCTTCATCGTCTTCAACGACCGCAACTACCCCCGCTTCGAAGCGCTGCTGGAGGAGCTGGGAGTGGCGAGCCAGCCCTCGCACATGAGCTTCTCGGTCGCCGACGGGCGCGGTCGCTTCGAGTACTCCGGCACCCCGTGGGGCCTCTTCGCCCGCCCCGCCCACCTGCTCAGCCCGACCTTCCTCGGCATGCTGCGCGACTGGCGCCGCTTCAACCGCGAGGCGCGGGCCCTGATCGGGATGAACGGGACCGCGCCCTCGCTCGGCCACTGGCTCGAGCAGCAGGGCTTCTCCCGCCACTTCGTCGAGCGGCTGATCGTCCCCCAGGCGAGCGCCGTCTGGTCGGCCGACCCGGAGCAGATGTGGAGCTTCCCGGCCAGCTTCATGGCCGAGTTCTTCGACAACCACGGCATGTACAGCCTCCGCAACCGGCCCCGGTGGCGGACGGTCAGCGGCGGCTCGCGGCGCTACGTCGAGGCGATCACCGCGCCCTGGCGCGACCGCGTGCGGACCGGGGCGGCGGTGCGGCGGATCGAGCGGCTGGCGGACGGGGTGCGGATCGAGGCCGAGGGTTGCGAGAGCGAGGAGTTCGACCACGTCGTCATCGCCACCCACTCCGACCAGGCGCTGACCCTGCTCGCCGACCCCAGCGAGGCCGAGCGGGAAGTGCTGGGCGCGATCCCCTACCAGCGCAACGAGGCCGTCCTCCACACCGACGCCTCGCTGATGCCGCGCCGCCGCGCCGCCTGGTCGAGCTGGAACTTCCACCTGAGCGAGCGCCCGGCGCAGGGGAGCACGGTCACCTACTGGATGAACAACCTGCAGCGCCTGCGGACGAAGACCAACTACTTCGTCACCCTCAATCGCGGCGAGGAGATCGACCCGGCGAAGGTGATCCGCCGCATCTCCTACGACCACCCCGTCTACACCAAGGAGGGCGTCGCCGCGCAATCGCGCTGGGCCGAGATCAGCGGCAAGCGCCGCACCCATTTCTGCGGCGCCTACTGGGGCTGGGGCTTCCACGAGGACGGCGTTCTCAGCGCGATCCGCGCCTGCAAAAGCATCCCATCGGCGGTACCGGAGGCGGTGGCCGCGTGAGCCCCCCACCCGCTTCGGCCGTCTACGAGGGGTGGGTGCGACACCGGCGCTTCGCCCCGGTGGAGCACTCGTTCCGCTACCGGCTCTTCCTCGTGTACCTCGACCTCGGCGAGCTGCCCGAGGTGCTCGATCCCTATCCGTTCTTCTCCGCCCGCCACCCCACCCTCGCGCGCTTCCGCCGCGAGGACTTCATGGGCGATCCCAAGGGCCCGCTGGACGAGTGCGCGCGCGACGCGGTGCAAGCCGCGACCGGCGCCCGTCCGGCCGGCCCGGTCCGTCTGCTCACCGGCCTGCGCTACTTCGGCCACTCCTTCAACCCGGTCAGCTTCTACTACTGCTTCGACCCCGCGGGGGAGCGGGTAGAGGCAGTCGTGGCCGACGTGCAGAACATCCCCTGGGGCGAGCGCCATCCCTACGTCTTGGCACGCGGCGAGCGGCGCGGTAGCGTCCTGCGCGAAGAGCTCGAGAAGACCTTCCACGTCTCGCCGCTGATGGGCATGGACCAGACCTACTCCTTCCGCGCCGCCGAACCCGGCGAGCGCCTCGCCGTCCACATCGAGTCGCGCCCGCGCGAAACCGCGAGCGAGGCCGATAATCGACGTCTCTCGTGGTCTCGGCGAAGCACCTTCGACGCCACGCTCAACCTAAGCCGGCGTGAGCTCTCGCGGCGGACCCTTGCCGGGCTGCTCGCCCGCTACCCGGCGATGTCAGTGCAGGTAGTGGCGAAGATCTACTTCCAAGCCTTACGGCTGAGGTTGAAGGGAGCCAGGTACTACCCCCACCCGGAGACGGCCGGATGAGGGACGCGCTCGCCCGTGCCGGCGTCGGCGCCGTCCTCGGCCGCGTGCGCAGCGGCCGGATCGACGTCCTCGACGGCGCGCGCGAGCGCAGCTTCGGCCCGCCGGACGCCGACCTCCGCGCCACCGTCACGATCAACGACCCCGCCGCCTGGCGCGGGCCGCTGCGCGGCAGCGTCGGCCTCGGCGAGAGCTACGTCGACGGCCGCTGGGAGACCGACGACCTCGTCGCCCTGATCCAGATCGCCGCCCGCGAACTGCGCGAGATGGACGGCATCCGCGGCGCGATCGCCCGCCCGCGCGGGCTCTGGCACCGGCTCCGCCACCTCGTCCCCGAGAACACCCGCCCCGGCGCCCGCCGCAACATCTCCGCCCACTACGACCTCGGCAACGACCTCTTCGCCGCCTTCCTCGACGAGCGGATGATGTACAGCTGCGCCTACTTCCCCGACAAAGGCGCGACCCTGGAGGAGGCGCAGCTGGCGAAGCTCGACCGCATCTGCGACCGCCTCCGGCTCGGCCCCGACAACCACCTGCTGGAGATCGGCACCGGCTGGGGCGGGATGGCGATCCACGCGGCGCGCCGCAGCGGCTGCCGGGTCACCACCACGACGATCTCGCGCGAGCAGTACGAGCTCGCCCGCCGCCGCATCCGGGCGGCCGGCCTCGACGGCCAGGTCACCGTCCTCCTCCAGGACTACCGCGACCTCGAGGGCCGCTACGACCGGCTCGTCTCGGTGGAGATGATCGAGGCGGTCGGCTGGCAGTACTTCGACGACTACTTCCGCCGCTGCGACGAACTGCTCACCGACGACGGGCTGATGCTGCTGCAGGCGATCACGATCGACGACCGCATCTACGAGATCGAGAAGGCCGCGAAGAGCTTCGCCAACACCCACGTCTTCCCCGGCGGCTGTCTGCCCTCGGAGGGGCTGATCACGAGTTGCCTGGAGCGCGTCACCTCGATGAAGCAGGTCTGGATTGACGACATCACCGCCCACTACCCGCCGACCCTGGCGAGCTGGCGCGAGCGCTTCTTCGAGGCCTGGGAGCGGCTGCGCGCCCGCGGCTACGACGAGCGCTTCCGCCGGCTCTGGGACTTCTACCTGAGCTCCTCCGAGGCGGGCTTCCGCGAGCGGCGGATCGGCGACGTGCAGGCGCTCTTCGCCAAGCCGGGCGCGCGGTGAGCGCGGGCGCACGTTCAGGTCGCGAGCCGCTGCTGCTGCTCCACGGCCTCGGCGGCACCCGCAGCATCTGGGAGCCGGTGATCGGGCTGCTCGAAGGCGAGCGCGAGGTGCACGCGATCGACATGCCCGGCTTCGGCCGCACCCCGCCGCTGCCGCCCGGCGAAGAGGCGACCGCCGCCAACCTCGCCCGCGCCGTGCACGAGGAGTGCGCCCGTAACGGAGTCGAGCGCCCGCACGTCGCCGGCAACTCGCTCGGCGGCTGGGTGGCGCTGGAAATGGGACGGTTCGGCTGGGCGGCCTCGGTGACGACGCTCTCCCCCGCCGGCCTCTGGCGCCAGCCGCTCGGCGAGCCGGAAGGCGGCGGCGCCCGGATGCTGCTGCGCGGCTCGCCCTGGCTGAAGGCGGCGCGCCCTCTGCTCTCGCTGGCGCTGCAGTTCCCGCAGACCCGCCACGCCGCCTTCCAGTCGATCGCCGCCCACCCGGAGCGGATCCCGCCCGACGCCGCCCGCGCGCTCGCCTACGGCTGGCTCGACGGCGAGGGCTACGATGCCGCCAACCGGGCGATGCGCAACCACGTCTTCGACCCCGCCGGCTACCCGGCCGAGGTGCCGGTGACGATCGCCTGGTGCGAGAAGGACCGCCTGCTCGGCCCGCCGAAGCCGCACCGCCGCCCCGCCGGGGCCCGCTTCCTCGTCCTCCCCGGCGTCGGCCACACCCCCACCTGGGACGACCCCGAGCTCGTCGCCCGCACCCTGCTCGACGGCAGCGCCTCTCCCGCCCGCGGACGTGTCTGAGCTTTCCCCCCATATATGACGGGTAAGGTCAGACACCCCCGCCGGAATGGCTCGAGAACGAAGGAGGAGCAGTGATCGTCGAGAGGACCGAGAACCCGATGTGGCTGTCGAACGCCTACCTGGTCGCCGACCCCGACCGCAAGACCGGCGTCCTGATCGACGGCAACGACGAGCTTGGGCCACTGCTGGAGCGCGCCGAGCGCGACGGGATCGAGATCACCCACGTCCTCGTCACCCACCCGCACGGCGACCACATCGCCGGCCTGGACGAGGCGCGAGCGCAACTCGGCAACCCGCCGCTGGTCGCCCACCCCGACTGCGCCGCCGAGCTCGACGCCGAGGGCGAGATCACCCTCGGCGACGGCGACGCGCTCGACGCCGGCGGCCTGCACGTCGAAGCCCTCTACACCCCCGGCCACGCCGCAGGCCACCTCGCCTTCCTCGTCGACGGCACCGACGTCTTCACCGCCGACGTCCTCTTCAAGGGGACGGTGGGCGGGACGATGGCCCCCGGCGCCAGCGGCTTCGCCGACCTCAAAGCCTCGGTGATGCGGCTGCTCGAACTTCACCCCGAGACCGTCGTCCACCCCGGCCACCGCGAGCCGACGACGATCGGCGAGGAGCGGGACAACAACCCCTTCGTGCGGATCTGGCGCGGCCTCGACTCGACCGGTGAGGAGGCGGTAACCGTCTGGGACCGCCCCGCGACCCTGAAGCTTTGGGCCCCCGACTACGACGGCGGCAACAAGGCCTGGGTCGTCTTCGGCGACTCAGGCGAAGACGCCATAGTCGGGGGCTCGCAGGTCGAGCGGAGCTAGCGGATAACGGCTTCCATCAGGATCCAGCAGCCGTCGGTGTTGGTCGCGGGGCGGAAGGAGCTGCCCAGCGGCGGGGTGTAGATGAGGGTGTTGTCGCCGCCCGAGGAGCAGCGGATCATCGAGGTGATGTTGCCCTTCAGCGCCAGCTGCTCGCCCTTGTGGACGGGCACGTCGACGTTGAAGCTCTCGACCCGGTAGCTGTCTTCTTCGAAGTTGGCTTCGGTCTGGCCCTGGTAGCTGATCCGCGGGCCGTTGTAGACGACCTTGGCTTCGTTGGCGCCGAACAGGGTCGAGCGCTTGACCTTGGCGATCTGCAGCTTGAAGCTGCCGGGACCGCCGGCGATCAGCCGGATCTTCTTGATCGTGCCGGTCTTCGGGGCGAGCTCGCCGCCGTCGGGCCGGCCGTAGGCTTCCTCCTGGACCATCGTGCAGGTGGCGGGGCCTTCCTGGCTGCAGCGCAGGCCGGGCAGCGAGTTGGACGGCTGCACGGTCGGGTCGAGCTTGGAGCCGAACTTGGCGGGGGCGGCGATGGCGGTGGCCGGGACGACCATCATCGCGAGGACTGCGATTGCGGTGAGAGTGAGCTTCTTCATCTTGGGTTCCTCCTGGGTCTTGGTTGGTCGACTTGACGTCGTGGACCCAGGTTCGCCCGGAAGCGCGCCCGCTCCCAGGGACCCAAGGGGTGAACCTCACCACCCCTGAACCACTCCCCTTACAGCTCGCGCCGGTTGACGATCCCGCTCTGCAGGGCGCGCTCGACCAGCGCCGCCCGCTTCTGGTTCTGCGGCAGGTCGCCGACCTCGAGCTTCTCGAACAGCGCCCGCATGTGGGTCTTCACCGCGTCGACGCTGAGGTGCAGCTCCTCGCCGATCTGCTGGTTGGTCGCCGGCGTCGCGAACGCCTCGCCCTCCTTGTAGGGACGGCAGAGGGCGAGCAGCACCTTGCGCTGGGCCGGCGAGACCGTCGCCGCCGCCGGCAGCTCGCTCGCCACCACCGTCGCTTCCGGCGCCTCGTCGCCGGGCCGCCGGTAGGTGAGGACGGTGCGCCCGAAGCGCAGCGCGTCGCCGTCGCGCAGGTGGCGCCGGCCGTGCACCCGCTCTTCGTTGACGAAGGAGCCGTTGCGGGAGAGCCCGTCGTCGACCAGCGTGCACTCGTCGCGCACCACCTCGACCTGCGCGTGCAGGGCCGAGACCTCCTCGTCCCAGCCCAGCCGCACGTCGGCCGAGGGGCCGCGCCCGACCCAGAGCTCGGCCTCGGCCGCGAGCGGCACGATCGCCTGCTCCCCCTCCCCGTCGCGGAAGACGAGGAAGGGCCGACCCTCGCGTTCGGCCTCGATCTGCGCCTTCAACTCGGGCGCGCTGACGGCTCGTCTGCCCTCCATCGACCTGATCCTAAGCGGCTGTGGTTGAGCTTCGGCCTCTTACGGAGGCCGAAGCTCAACCACACCTCCAGGCACGACCTTTAGTCCTTTTGCGCGATTTGGACACATGTGCGATGTCGGAATCGCACATTTGTCTTCACACTGCGCCGATGGCCGCAGAAATTCAAGAATTCTTTTTCAACTGGTACCCCGTCTTCGGCGTCTTCTTCATGGCGCTGCTGCTCTTCATCTTCCTGCGCATGATGCGCGGGATGATGGGCACGACCAAGCCCGAGACGGTGAAGGCGAGCAAGACCGCCCCCGTCCTCTGGGAGGAGGTGCAGGGGGTCGATGCGGCCAAGGACGAGCTGATGGACGTAACCGCCTGGCTGAAGGAACCGGACCGCTTCTCCGCCCTCGGCGCCCAGGCCCCGCGCGGCGTCCTCCTCTACGGACCGCCCGGCACCGGCAAGACGATGCTGGCCCGCGCGGTCGCCGCCCAGGCCGGCGTCGACTTCTTCGCCGCCTCCGGCTCCAGCTTCGTCGAGATGTTCGTCGGCCGCGGCGCGGCCCGCATCCGCCGCCTCTTCAAAGAGGCGCGCAAGTCCGGCCGCGCGGTGATCTTCATCGACGAGCTCGACGCGATCGGCGGCTCCCGCAGCGGCGGAGGCGGCGACGGCGGCACCAGCGAGCGCGAGCAGGCGCTGAACCAGCTGCTGGTCGAGCTCGACGGCTTCGAGAAAGACCCGGGGATGGTGATCGTGATCGCCGCCTCCAACCACGTCGACAAGCTCGACAAGGCGCTGCTGCGCCCCGGTCGCTTCGACCGCCGCGTCCTCGTCTCCCCGCCCGACCGCAGCGGCCGCGAGGCGATCCTCCGCAGCCACGCAAAGAAGAAATCGCTCGCCCCCGACCTCGACCTCGGCGACGTCGCCCGCAAGACGACCGGGATGACCGGCGCCCAGCTCGCCAACGCGCTCAACGAGGGCGCGATCATCGCCGGCCGCGCCGGCCGCTTCGCGATGACCCGCGACGACCTCGACGAGGCGCTGCTGCGCCAGGCCGTCGGCTCCCAGCAGGCGCGGCGCCTGAACTCGAAGGAGCGGCGGATCGTCGCCTACCACGAGGCCGGCCACGCGCTCTGCCGCCGCCTGCTCGGCCTCGACCCGCCGGAGATCCTCAGCATCGTCCCGCGCGGGCCGGCTCTCGGCTTCGTCGCCCACTCGCCGCAGGAGGACAGCTACCTGATGTCGCGCGAGGAGCTGCTCGACGAGGTGGTGACGCTGCTGGGCGGCCGCGCCGCCGAGGAGGTGGTGCTCGGCAAGACCTACTCGGGAGCCGCCGACGACCTCAACCGGGTCCATCTCGTCTGCAAGCAGATGGTCGCCGAATTCGGCATGGGGGTCGCGCTCGATCACGACGGGCCGGCGCCGATCGCCCTCCCGACCGGGGACTACGCCGTCTCCGACCAGACCCGCCGCGAAGTCGACCAGGCGGCGATGACGCTGGCGCGCGAGGCCTACCGCCGGGCGCGGGCGCTGCTCTCGGCCAACCTCGAGGTGCTCGACCACCTGGCGGTGCTGGCGCTGGAGCGGGAGACGCTGACCCGCGAGGAGCTCGACGAGATCTTCGACGCCCACGAGCTGCACGGCCTGGTCGAGTCGCCGGGCTCCGGCGCGGCGCTGGTCGCGATGAGCCGGGAGACGCCCGCCGAGTAAAAGGTATGCGAACTTGGCCTTTAGGCCGCGCAACCACAAAAAATGATTAGACTAGGCCGGACGGCCAGTGAGCGACCAGCATTACTTCCCGCCGGGCCGATCGATGGCTCGACGTGTGCACGGTGAGCGCTCGGTCGGACTGCTCTACGGGCAGCGGGCGCTGCTGATCGGGGCGCTGGAACCGCTCACCTACACCGGCACGATGCTCTCCACCGCCGCCGGGGACCATCCCTTCACCCGCCTCGCCCGCACGGCGAAGATCCAGGAGACGGTCTTCCTCGGCACCAAGGCCGAGGCCGACAAAGCGCTGGCGGCGGTCCACCGCCTGCACGAGCGGATCAAGGGCGAGCTGCCCGAGGCGGCCGGGGCGCACCCCGCCGGCAGCGCCTACTCGGCCTTCGACCCGGAGCTGATGCTGTGGACGCTGGCGGTGATCGCCGACTCGGGCCGGGCGATGTACGAGACGATGGTGCGGCCGCTGAGCGAAGCCGAGCGCGAAGCGCTCTGGCAGGACTACGTCCGCTTCGGCGAGCTCTTCGACCTGCCGCGCGAGGCGGTCCCACCCACCTACCCGGAGTTCCGCGCCTGGTGGGAGGAGAAACTCGCCTCACCCGACCTCTGCGCGACCCCTCACGCGCTGGAGATGGCGCCGTTGGTCGCCTTCGAGCAGCCGGTGCCGTGGCACGCGCGCGGCAACATCGCGGTCCAGAACCTCGTCATCAAGGGGACGCTGCCGGCACGGGTGCGCCGCATCTTCGGCATCCCCTGGAGCGGCGCGCACGAGGCCGCCTTCCAGGCGATCGCCGCCTCCCACCGCCGCGCCCGCCCCGCCTTCCCGCGCCGGGCGCGCCGCGGCCGCAACGACTACTTCTTCGACCTGGTCACGGCGGCCGAGAAGGAGCGGGGCGGGACGCCCACCCCGGTCCTCCGCTCGGGTGCCGCCTGAGCAGCCGCGGCCCGACTCCCCCCGCTGGTGGGGGATGCGACCGGCGCAGAACCTGAAGCCGGCGACCTACCGCTGCCCGCTCTGCGGCAAGCGCCTGCCGGCGCTGAGCGAACACGTGCTGATCTGGCCCGAAGGCGACAAATCGCGCCGGCGCCACGCCCACACCGCGTGCGTGATGCGTGCCCGCAAAGCCGGCCGCCTGCCGACCGAGTCGGAGTGGCGGGCGACCCAGCCGCGCCCGCCCTCGCTGTGGTCGCGGCTGCGCGGCCGCCTCTTCGGGCAGACTTGAGCCCGTGCTCGAGCTGCTCGCCGTCGCGGCGGCCGGGGCTGCGGCGGGCGCCTCGAACGCGATCGCCGGCGCCGGCTCGCTGATCACCTTCCCGACCATGGTCGCGCTCGGCCTGCCGCCGCTCTCGGCCAACGTCACCAACACGGTCGGGATCGTCCCCGGCGCGATCGGGGGCGCCCTCGGCTACTCCGACCTCCTGCGCGAGCAGGGCGAGCGCTTCGCCCGCTTCCTGGTGCCGATGCTGCTCGGCGCCCTCGCCGGCACCGTCGCGCTCCTGCTCACCTCCGACGCGGCCTTCGAAGCGATCGTGCCGGTGTTGATCGCCGCCTCCTGCCTGCTCCTCCTCTTCCAGCCGCGCCTCACCCCGCGGCTCTCCCACGCCGGCGACGAGAGCTCGCCCTACCTCACCGCCGGGATCGCCTTCTGCGGCGCCTATGGCGCCTACTTCGGCTCCGCCGTCAGCATCCTCCTCTTCGCCCTGCTGGCACTGTTCGTCACCGACACCCTCCAGCACCTGAACGCGATCAAGATCCTTCTCGTCGGCTGCGCCAACCTGCTCGCCGCCCTCGCCTACGCCTTCCTCGCCCCGGTCGACTGGCGCTACGCGCTGACGATCATGGTCTCCTCCTTCGCCGGCGGCCGCATCGGCGCCCACTACGCCCGCCGCATCCCCAGCGACCCGCTGCGGATCTCGATCGCCACCGCCGGCCTCCTCGTCGCCGGCCTCCTCGCGGTCCGCGCCTTCGGATAGAACAGCGGCGGCGCCCCGGGTGCACCACACCGCTCCGGGGCGCCACTCACCGATACCGCTAGTTGCCCTTGTGCAACGAGGCGCGCGGGATCGTCGACTCGCAAGTGGCGATCTGCATTGCCCATCCTCCTTTCCTGATTGGTTGACAGAAGGGCAATACAAACTGACTCACCAAAACATCGCCACAAAACGAAACACACTATGGCCGCATTTTTACGCAATCTGCGTGAGTTAATGGATTAAGGTTTATCCGCTCTATCAGGAACTCAATGATCGGAGGGGCAGAATTGGCGGCTTCCAGGAGGCAGGACCCGAACCAGCGTCTCAGCGGCAACACCCTCTGTTCGCCGCTGGGGCATCCCCTGCGAGTTCGCATACTGGAAGTGGTCAACGAGCGCCCGATGTCGCCCGTGCTGTTCGTCAACGAAGGCCTCGCGCCCGGCTTCAAGAACAAGAACCACGCCCTCTCACAGGTCTCCTACCACTTCCGCGTCCTCGAACAGGCCGGCTGCATCGAGCTCACCGAAATCAACCAGCGTCGCGGCGCCAGCGAACACGTCTACCGCGGCCGCAGCCGCGTCCTCTTCACCGACGAGGAGTTCGAGCGGATGACGGTCGAGGAACGGGACCAGCTGACCCGCACCTCGATCCAGGGACTGATGGCGAGGACCGAGAGCGCGATGGCGACCGGCACCTTCGACGCCCGCACCGACCGTCACCTCTCCTGGGTGGCGATGGAGCTCGACGAACGCGGCTGGAAGGAACTGGTCACCGCCCTCGCCGGCTGCTACGGCGAACTCGACCGCATCCGCCAGGACGCCCAGGACCGCCTCGCCGGCTCCGGCGACGAGGTGATCCCGGTCACCGCGGCCCTGCTCGGCTTCGAATCGCCCCCGCGCCCGCTGGCTTTCTGATGATTTGGGGAGTTACCCAAACCGATCCCTACAGCGCAGTTCCTCAAACATGATTGACTGTAGCCGATTACTCTGGGTTTCTGAAGCAGTTGATATGAAGTTGCCAACAAGTCGGATGAAGTTGCTTAGGGAGCGGGAAGTTGCTTAGGGAGAGAAGAAATCGGGGTTGGGGAGCCGGGCTGCTCGCGGCTCTGCTTGCGGCGGCGCTCTTGGGGTGCCTCGCGCCGAACGCAAGCGCGAGCGCCAGCGAACTGGAATTCAGTTCCCCGCAAACGCTCGCTCCGCCGGAAGCATGGGAACCTCAGGTTGCGGTCGATCCCCAGGGCCGCGCGACCTTCGTCTGGCAAGCGTCGACTCCCTCCGGAACACTGGCCATTCGAGCGGAGCGCTTCGACGCAAACGGCATGGCCGGACCGGTCCTGACCTTGGACGAATTCACAAGGCACGTGCCGGAATTTCCCTTTCCCTCGGTGGCGGTAGACCCCCTTGGAGCCACCACCGTCGTCTGGCAGGCCTACGACGGCACCTTCCTGCGCATCAAAGCAGTCCACATCGATGCCAGCGGGGTCCCGAGGACCGTCCATACTCTCTCCCCCCCCGAAGCTGAAGCCTGGGACCATCAGGTGGCAGTCGATTCCACAGGTAGGGCGACGGTCGTCTGGCGGCTTCCAAGCGTCGACAAGGTCCAGGCCGTCCGCCTCGAACCGGACGGGACCCCCGAAGAAGTCCAGACGCTTGCGGAATCAACCGGGGCAAGAATCCCCGCGCTAGCGGTCGGCCCCGAAGGCCCGGCCACGGTCGCCTGGCCCAGCGAAGAAGGCATCCAAGCGGTTCGGATCGATGCCTCCGGCACCCCGGGGGAACCGGAGGTCATTCCCTCTACCGTCAAATCCGACGGCACCGTCAAGGTCGTCGTCGACAGCTTGGGACGCGCCACCCTTGCCTGGTCGTCTCATACCTTCCCCGGCCCCCACGAAATCAAGAGCGTGCGGCTCGATTCTGAAGGCACGCCCGGCACCGTCGAGACCCTGACCCCGCCGGAAAAAAGCGCCTACGAACCTCAGCTCGCCGTCGACTCCGAAAATCACGTCACCGCGGCCTGGCAGGACTTCCAGAATCACATCGACGTCGTCCGCTTCGACGAAGCCGGGGCCCCCGGCACCCCCGTCCCGGTCTCCGGCGAACTCGTCGCCGGCCAGCCGCAGGTGGCCGCGGAGCCCGGCGGCGGCGCGGTGGTGGTGTGGACCTACCCGAGCACCCCCTTCGCACCCGAAGAAGAATGCCTGGAAGGAGGATTCGACCCGAAAAGCGACGCAGTGTTCGCAGCGTTCCTCGACGCCGAAGGACAGCCCGAAGAAGTTCGCGCCGTCTCCGCCTTCGGGGAGCAATCGCAGTTCGCGCGGGTGGCCGTCGACCCCCTGGGACAACCGACGTTTGTCTGGGAAAGCTTCGACGGCACTTACTTCTGCCCCGATATCGACATTCGCATCCAGTACAGCCGGGGGACCCTGCCCGTCCCGCCCAAGCCAAAGCCGCCCGTCCCCGAAGAACCCTCTCCTCCCCCTGCACCCAAGCTCGGGGTCTTGAGCGTAAGCAGGCGAGGCCTCGTCAAGGACCTTCACCTCGCCCTCCCGGCCCGCTGCACCAGCCCCGACGGACTTGCGTGCAGCGGCGAGGTCAAGCTGACGGTCCAGGTCTCAGACATCCCCCTCCAGCTCAGGCGCTCGCTCCGGCATCTCCCCAGGCACCGGCGTCAAGTCACCCTCGCGCGCGACCGTTACCAGCTCGCCCCCGGAGGGCGCTCGAGGCTCTCCCTCTCCCTCACGGGGTTCGGAAGACAGCTCGCAGCGAAGGGCAAGGGGCAACTCCTGTCGACCATCGCCCGCGGCTCCGCGGTTAACCCCGCTGCCGTGCTGGTCCGGTTGCCCAGAAATACCCACTAGCAACCGATTAGGAGCCCCCGTGAGCAACCGCGCCCGCCTCTACTGCCTCTGCCTTCTCTCCTTCGGGGTCTTGGCGATCTTCAGCACGCCGGCATCCGCCGCGGAAGAAAGGAACCCCTACATCGTCGTCTTCGAAGACTCGGTGCAAGCGCCGGCCGCCCTGGCTCACTCTCAGGCCGAGGAGCACAACGGCCGCCTGGGGTTCGTCTACAGCCACGCCATCAAGGGTTACTCGGCCGAACTTCCTCCAGCGGCCGTGACGGCGCTGGAACACGACCCGCGGATCAAATCCATCTCTCCCGACGGCCCGGTGGAACTGCTCGAAGAAGAAGTCGGGCTCGAAACCGAAAACAACGAAGGACCGGAAATATCCGAAGCGACCACCCCCACCGGGATCAACCGCGTCTTCGCGACCAGCAACAAAGCGCTCGACATCGACGGCCAGGACGACGTCCGTGCCAACGTCGACGTGGCGGTGATCGACACCGGCATCGACTCCACCCAGCCCGACCTCAACGTGGTGGGGCGAACCAACTGCACCCTCGAAGCCAAAACCTGCGTCGACAACAGCGGCACCGACGGGAACTCCCACGGCACCCACGTCGCCGGGACGATCGGCGCTCTCGACAACGGCTTCGGGGTGGTCGGGGTGGCGCCGGGTGCGCGGCTCTGGTCAGTCAAGGTGCTGAACGACAGCGGCGGCGGCACCTGGTCGCAGGTGATCGCCGGGATCGACTGGGTCACCGCGCACGCCAACGAAATCGAGGTGGCCAACCTGAGCCTCGGCGGCAACGGCACCTGGCCCGAAGTCAGGGAAGCGATCGAAGGAGCGGTCAAAGCCGGCGTGGTGGTCGTCGCCGCCGCTGGAAACTCGAATGGCGACAGCAAAAACTTCACTCCAGCATTCGTCCCCTCGGCCATCACCGTCTCCGCGATCGCCGACTACGACGGCAAACCCGGCGGCAAAGCAGCTCCGACCTGCGCGAACTACGGCCTCGACGACCAGCGGGCCACCTTCAGCAACTACGGCTCCGTGATCGACGTCACCGCGCCCGGCGTCTGCATCCTCTCGACCGAACCCGGCAACACCTACGGAGTCAAGAGCGGCACCTCGATGGCTTCGCCGCTCGTCGCCGGCGCGGCGGCGCTGCTGGCGGCGAAGAACAATCCCAACTCGGCAGAAAACGTCGAAGAAATCCGCAACACCCTCAGGGCAACCGGCAATTACGGCTGGGTGGACACCTCGGGCGACGGCGTCAAGGAGCCGCTGCTCGACGTCAGCAACGAAAGCGTCTACTCACTGGTCTCCGCCCCAACCGTGACTACGGGCTCGGTCGCCTATGTCGGGGTCGGAGCCTCGACGGAAACGCTCTTGACCGGCACCATCGACCCCAAGGGGCTCAGCACCACGTATCAATTCGAATACGTCGAAGCCGCCAACTACAAACCGGAAGCGGAAAACCCCTACGCGGAAGGCGCCAAGGTCCCGTTGACGTCCGCTTCGCTCAGCGGCACCGTCGACCAGAGCTACGAAGTGCAACAGGCGGTGAGCGAACTCAAAGCCGGAACGACCTACCACTACAGGCTCGTCGCCGAAAACTCCAAAGGAGTCGCGAAAGGCGGCGATCAATCTTTCACCGCTCTTTCCACTTGCAAAGGAACCGAAGCCCAGTGCGAATGGTCCCTGCAGACCACCGCCAACCCCGAAGCCGAAAAACGCGCCGAACTGGAAGACGTCTCCTGCCCCAGCTCGACTGCGTGCCTGGCGGTCGGCAGTGACCGCTATGTGAGCAAGGGCTTCTTCGAGCTCTGGAACGGCAGCGAATGGAAGAGAATCACCAGCTTCAGCGGCGGCGAACTGAAGGCGATCTCCTGCCCGACCGCGACCTGGTGCATGGCCGTCGCCAAGAGCGAAGCCAAGGCTTGGCAGCTGAAATGGACCGAAGGCTTCAACGTCTGGAGCACGGAAGCCAAGACGCCGCCGACGCCCGAAGGGGCGACGGAACTGAAGATCAAGGACGTCTCCTGCAGCTCCGAAAGCGCCTGCACGGCGGTGGGGCGCTACTCCCTCAGCGGCACCTGGAAACCCTATGTGGCGCGCTGGAGCGGGACCAGCTGGGCGCTGCAGACGGCGCCCAGCCCCGGCGAAGGCAACGCCAGCGAAGCGATGCTGAGCGTCTCCTGCGGCTCGGCGAGCTTCTGCCTGGCGGTCGGCAAGGCCGCCAGCAAGCCCTTCGCCGAGCGCTGGAACGGCAGCGAATGGACGACTCAGTCCGCGCCGAACCCGACGGGGGCGACTGAAGCCGTCCTCGAAAGTGTCTCCTGTCCCTCAGCCAGCTCCTGCATGGCGGTGGGCTATTCCAAGGCCAGCGGGACCAAGCGCAGGACGCTGACCGAGAGCTGGAATGGCAGCGCCCTCGCGGTGGTCACGAGCCCCAACCCCGCCAAAGAAGGCGACGCCATGCTCCGTAGCGTCTCCTGTCCCTCAACCGGCTCCTGCATAGCCGCCGGCGTCCTCGCCTACCCCACCATTCTCAGCGAAGAAGAAACCACCCTCGCCCTCTCCTGGAACGGGACCAGCTGGACGCTGCAGTCCACGCCCAACCCCTCCGGCAATCTCTTCAGCTCCCTGGCGGGGGTCTCCTGCAGCTCCTCGGTGGCCTGCAGCGCGGTGGGAAGGTCGCGGCCGACGAGCGCGGAAAGCAACACGCAGACGCTGGGGGAGCGGTGGAACGGTGAAACCTGGTCCCTGCAGACCACCGCCAACCCGGAAGCCGAAAAACGCGCCGAACTGGAAGACCTCTCCTGCCCCAGCTCGACCATGTGCATGGCGGTCGGCAACGACCGCTACCTGAGCAAGGGCCTGTTCGAGTTCTGGAACGGCAGCGAATGGAAACTCACTCCCAAAATCAGCGGCGGCGAATTGAAGGCGATCTCCTGCCCCACCGCAAGCTGGTGCATGGCGATCGCCAAGGGTGAAACCAAGAGCTGGCTGTTGCAATGGTCCGAAGGGTTCGGGTCCTGGAGCGCATCGTCCAAGACGCTGCCAACGCCCGAAGGCGGGACGGAAATAAAGCTGGCCGACGTCTCCTGCAGCTCCGAAAGCGTCTGCACGGCGGTGGGGCGCTACTCCCTCAGCGGCACCTGGAAACCCTATGTGGCGCGCTGGAGCGGGACCAGCTGGGCGCTGCAGACGGCGCCCAGCCCCGGCGAAGGCACCGCCAGCGAAGCGATGCTGAGCGTCTCCTGCGGCTCGGCGAGCTTCTGCCTGGCGGTTGGCAAGGCCGCCAGCAAGCCCTTCGCCGAGCGCTGGAACGGCAGCGAATGGACGATCCAGTACGCGCCGAACCCCTCCGGGGCGACCTCAGCCAGCCTGGAAGCCGTCTCCTGCCCCTCGGCCACCGCCTGCATGGCGGTCGGGGGGAGCAACGTCAGCCCCAAGACGCTGGCCGAGAGCTGGAACGGCACCAGCCTCTCGATCGCAGCGAGCCCCAATCCCGGCAAAGAAGGCTACCCCCTGCTACGCAGCGTCTCCTGCCCCTCGGCCAGCTCCTGCATCGCCGCCGGTAGCTTCGTCAACAGCACCGGTAGCGAAGAAACGACCCTCGCCTTCTCCTGGAACGGAACGAGCTGGACGCTGCAGTCGACCCTGAACCCCTCCGGCAACCTCTTCAGCTCCCTGGCGGGGGTCTCCTGCAGCTCGCCGGTGGCCTGCAGCGCGGTGGGGGGGTCGCGGCCGACGAGCGCGGTAGGCAACACGCAGACGCTGGGGGAGCGGTGGCAATGAGGCCGATGGGCGGTACTGGGCTCGAACCAGTGACCCCTTCCTTGTAAGGGAAGTGCTCTCCCAACTGAGCTAACCGCCCGGGAGAGGGCATTATTGCTCGACTTTGCTCTCATTTGAACCCGGGCGGCGCCTCGCTCGTATCCCTGCCCGATGACGGCTTCTTGGGACTGGAAGGCGCGCTGGGCATTCGTCCTCCTCGTCGCGACGGCGACGGTTCTCCTCATCGCCGGCGACAAGGGCTCCGCTTCCGGCGCCACCGCCACCGCGAGCGGCGCCAAGCAGGTCGACATCGACCACTTCGCCTTCCACCCGCCCACCTTGACGGTCAAGCAAGGGGCGCGGGTCGCCTTCGTCAACTCCAGCAGGGTGGCGCACACCGCGACCCGGGCCGGCAGCTTCAACACCGGCCACATCAAGCCGGGGACCTCGGTGGTCGTCCGCTTCGAGCACAAGGGGACCTTCAGCTACCACTGCGAAATCCACCCCTTCATGAAGGGGAAGATCGTCGTCGAATAGCTGCCGCTGGTGCCGGCGCTGATCGGACCGGGCGCTAGCCGACTGACGCCAGCTCGGCGATCGCCTCGCCGCGGGTGTCGAAGACGATGCCTGCTTCGGTCAGGCCGGCGACGGTGAAGACGCGCAGCACCTGCTCCGAGCAGCCGTAGAGGACGAGGCGCCCGCCCTTGCCTTCGAGCTGGCGCTGGATCTGGAGGAAGAGGGCGATCCCGGTCGAGTCGACGAACTCGCAATCCTCGAGGCCGACGACCACCGCCTGGTGGTCGCGCGCGACGCGCTGGAGGATGGTCTGCAGGCGCTCGACGCTCCAGAGATCGAGCTCTCCCTCGAGCTGCAGCTCGCACCGCCCCGCCCCGATCGGGTGCTCGGCGATCCCCAGAATCTGGCCCCCAGCCATCTCGGCATTCTCCCAGCCGGCAGGTGCCGGTCCGGGTGCCTATCGGCGCGAACAGCCGAGTCCTCAGGGCGTCAGCTCGCGGACCAGAGCGGCCGCCGGCCGCAGCTCGCCGATCCGCGCCACCGTCTCCCCGGCGTAGAGCGCGCCGGCGTCGACCAGGGTCGCCGGCCCGTCGTCCGTCGGCCCCGCCGGCGTCAGCAACCGGCTCCCCGGCCGCTGCGCCCGGATCATCCGCGCCTGCAACCCGTCCGGCCCCCGCCGCACCCCGAGGGCCAGCAGCCGGTTGAGCACCCGGTTCGCCAGCGGCGCCCGGGCCAATGCCGGCGTTCGTCCTTGGTCATTCGTGCGAGGTACAAAAGACGAACGCCAGCTTGGGAGCCAGTGCTCGGTTGCGGAATTCGGGACGACCCGGTGCGGGGCGGGCCAGCCGGCGCCGAAGAGGTCGGTGAGGATCGTCTCCTCGGCCGCGAGCAGGCGCTGCTTGTAAGCGGGATGGGCGCGGCTCTCCCCGGAGAGGAGGAAGCGGGTGCCGGCGACGGCGCCCGCGGCGCCGGCATCGAGCGCCGCGCGCGAGTCGCCGGGGCTCGCGATCCCGCCGGCGAGCAGGACGGGGTAGGTCGCCGGCAGCGCCGCCCGCACCTCCTCCAGCAGCGCCAGCGCCGGCTTCGTCCCGCGCACGTGGCCGCCTGCCTCGACGCCCTGGACGATCACCGCGTCGGCGCCCGCTGCCCACGCCCGCCGCGCCTCCGCGACCGAGCCGCACTGGTGCATCCAGACGCCGCCGACGTGCCGCCGCGGCCGTCCCCAGAAGGTGACGACGACGTCGGCCTCGCTCGCCGCCTCGAACCAGTCGCGCCGCGCGAACGGCAGCAGCACGTTGACGGCGAGCGGGCGCCCGGTCAGCGCCCGCGCCGCCGCCAGCTCGCGCCGGATCGCCCCGGCGCCGTTGACCGCGATCGTCCCCAGGCCCCCGGCTTCGGAGACCGCCGCCGCCAGCTCGTGCCGGCTCAGCCCGCCGCCCATTCCAGCCTGGACGACGGGCGTCTCCACCCCGAGTCGCTCGAGCAGCGTCGGCACGCGGCCAGTCTAGGCCGATCTGGGTCGGCTCAGAACCTGATCTCGGCCCCCGGCGGGTCGTAGACGCTCGCCAGCCGCGCCAGGGTGAGGGCGCCGAGCATCAGCCCGAAGTCGCGCAGGGCGACGTCGTAGTAGCCCGAGTAGGTGAGCAGGTCGATGATGATCCCGCCCAGCCAGGCGGCGACGACGTAGGCGCCGTAGCGCGGCTTGACGAAGACGAAGACGCCGGCGACGATCTCGATCGCGCCGACCAGGTGCATCGCGGTGGAGGCGCTGCCGGGGATGATGTCGTTGATCCAGGGCGCCAGGTACTGCTCCCAGTCGACCATCACGTTGAAGAACTTGTCGAGGCCGAAGAGGATCGGCGCCACGGTGAAGGCGATGCGCAGCAGCGTGAACGCCTGGAACGCCGGGTCGCCCTTGAGGCGTTCGCCGAAGCTCGGCGCGAGGCTGGCCTCACGGGGATCGAGGGTTGCGGTGGTTGACATGGGAACCTCCCTAGGTCGTGTGGATGTGTGTCCCATCTGCGTCACGATCCGGGCGTTTCTTACCTCGGGTAAGGAATCGCCGCAAGAGGTCGCTAACAATGCATGGCGACCGCGCTGATGACGACGCCGACCGAGATCCCCTGGGTTGACCGCCTCCGAGCCGAGGGCGCCGAGGGACAGGCCGCGGTGGCCGAGCTGCACGCGCTGCTGCTGAAGGCGGCGCGCTTCGAGGTCGCTCGCCGCGGCGCCGAGCTGGCGCACCTGCGCGACGGCGACGGCGAGGACCTCGCCCAGCAGGCGGCCGACGACGCGCTGATGGCGGTGCTGCGCAAGCTCGACGACTTCCGCGGCGAGAGCCGCTTCACCACCTGGGCCTGGAAGTTCGCCCTGCTGGAGGCGGCGGTGAAGGTGCGCCGCCGCGCCTGGCAGGGGCGGGAGATCCCGCTCGAGGACGAGGCCTGGGCGGCGCTCGCGGCCCCCGGCGCGACCGGCAGCGGCGCCGAGGACGCCGAGCTCTTCGCCGCCCTGCGCGAGGAGATCGAGGGCAGCCTCAGCCCGCGGCAGCGCGAGGTGCTGGTCGCGGTCGCCCTCAACGGGGTGCCGATCGACGTCCTCGCCGAGCGCCTCGGCTCCTCCCGCGGCGCCCTTTACAAGACCCTGCACGACGCCCGCCGCAAGCTGCGCCAGGCGCTCGCCGAGCGCGGCTTCCGGGTAGGAGAAGGAGGTGAGGAACGATGACGCACGACGAACTGCTGGGCCGGGCGCTCGGGCCGGAGAGGCCGGAGCTGAGCTGCGAGCAGTGCTTCGAGGAGCTCGACCGCTATGTCGAGCTGATGCTGGCCGGCGAGCGGGCGGACGAGCGGATCCCCGGGATGCGCGCCCACCTCGAGGGCTGCCCCGCCTGCGCCGAGGACTTCCGCAGCCTCCGCGACCTCGTCACCCGCGAAGGCGGTTGACTGCTCACGCCGAGCCTCTAAGGTCAGTGACATGAGCGATCAGGGAATAGCCGCATGGAAGCTCCCCCTGATCGTGGCCGGGATCGCGATCGCGATCATCGGCGCCTTCTACGTCGGCGGCCCCGGGATGGGGATGGCCGAGGGCTCGATCGTCGCCGGCGTCATCGTCGTGCTGGCGGTCCGCAACCCGCCGCTGCGCCCGATCGTCCCCGCCGCCGCGGCCGACCGCCGCGAGCACCTGCTGGTCGTCGTCGACGAGCCGCTCGAGGATGGGACCGCGATCGAGCGGATCGCCGCCGCCTCGGCCCCGCTGCACGCGGACGAGCCCGAGCCGGAGGTGCGCGTCGTCGCCCCCACCCGCAACCGCTTCCTCGACCGCTGGGCCTCCGACACCCGGCCCGGCCGCGACCGCGCCCAGCGCAGCCTCGTCCTCAGCCTCGCCTCGCTGGCGCGGGCTGGGGTCGACGCGACCGCCAAGGTCGGCGACGAGGGCATCGTCCAGACGGTGAGCGACCAGCTGCGCACCTACCCGGCGACCGAGGTCTTCCTCGTTACCGGGACGATGACCGCCGGCGCCGAAGCCGACGAGCTGCGCTCGCGCCTGCACGCGCCGTTCCACCACCTGCGCTGCGCGCCGGCGGAGCAGCCTCGCACCGCCGTCTTCGCCGATCGTCGCTAGACCAGTATTTAGTAAAGGTATAAATGCTCTAACCTTCATGTCTGCAAACCGAAAGGCTGGCGGAACCAGTGCCGCCCGCCCGCCGCTCCAAACCCCGCTCGCCCGAGCATGGCGCCCTCGGCGAGGCGATCCGCACCATCCGCCTCGAGCAGGGCCTCAGCCAGGAGATGCTCGCCGAATACGCCGGCACCGACCTGACCCAGGTCGGCGGCATCGAGCGCGGCGTCCGCAACCCCAGCTACACGACCCTCCTGCGCCTCGCCGCCGCCCTGGAAACGACCGTCGGCGAGATCGCGACGCTGGCGGACGAGATCCGCGGCTAGCCCTCAAGACTTCAGGCCAGGTCCCGTCTCAGGCCTGGGGAGTGCAGAGAAGACGTGGGTCAAATTCGAGTCAGCTCGGGGTGGCACCGATCAGCGGTGCGGCTTCGGCTTCTCCTTTCGCAGCACCACGCGCTTGGTCTGGCTTCCCGAGGTCCCGGTCGCGGGCGTGAAGGTGACGGTCGCCTTCAGCTTGACCTTGCCCTTCTTGAGCAGCGCCTTGAGCGCCTTGCCCTTCGCCTTGACCAGCAGCTTGATCGTGGTCTTGGAGGCGGCGGACACCTTGCGGCTCTGCTTGACCAGCTGCTTGCCGGAGAGGGCGAGGGTGCCGGGTCCGGGGACGGTGACCGGCAGCGTGGCGGTGCCCTTGTGGCGGTTCTGCTTCGTCTTGCCGAGAGAGAAGACCGCGACCGGGGCGCTGGTCTGCGAGCCGGCGCCGGCGTGGTTGGCGGCCGTGCTCTGACAGCTGTAGCTGCCGACGGTTGAGGCCGTGAGGGTGGTGGCGGTGGCTCCCGCTACCGGCTGACCGTTCTCGAGCCACTGCAGCGAGGTGGTCTGCGGAACCTGGAAGACGAATGATTCGAGCAGGTCGCCCGACCAGGTGCCCGGCGTGCAGGAGAGGGTCGAGCCGGCCTTCGGCCCGCCGCTCACGAGCGGCGCCGTTGCCGGGCTCGGGGTCTTCAGGATGACCGGATAGGCGGGGCCTTCGACCGTCGCGCCGCTGGTGTCGAGGTCGGCGCCCTGGCCGGTGGCGAGGTTCGCGTAGGAGAGCGAGTTGCCGATTTCGTTCGTCCAGTAGATCCGGTTGCTGGCGGGGTCGATCGCCGCTCCGAACGGCCCGTTGAGAGTCGCCCCGGTGATGCTCAGGTCACCGCCGCCACTGCCGTTGAGGTTGGCGAAGGAGATCGAGTTGCCTTCGTAGTTCTCCCAGTAGATCCGGCCGTTGGCGGCGTCGATCACCGGCGAGTTCGGTTCTTCCGCCGTCGCCCCCGCGGTATTGAGGTCGCCGCCGCCCCCGCCGGCGAGGTTGGCGTAGGAGACGATCGTGCTGCCTCTCCCGTTGACCCAGTAGATCCTGCCGCTGGCGTGGTCGATCGTGACCCCGAGCGGGTCTTCGACGGTGGCGCCGGTGGTGTCGAGGTCGCCGCCACCGCTGCCGTTGAGGTTGGCGTAGGCGATCTTGTTGCCGCCGCCGCTCGCCCAGTAGACCCGGCCCGCGGCCGGATCGATCGCCAGGCCGACCGGGAATTCCGTCGTCGCCCCGGTCGTGTTCAGTTCGCCGCCTCCGCCGCCGCTCAGGTTCGCGAAGAAGACCTTCCCGCCCGGCGCCGTGATCCAGTAGATCTTCCCCGCCGCCGCGTCGATCGCCACCCCGTTGGCTTCCGCCGCGCTCGCCCCGGTCGTATCGAGGTTGCCGCCCCCGCCGCCGGCGAGGTTGGCAAAGGAGATCGTCCCGCCCGAGTAGTTGGCCCAGTAGATCGTGTCGGCCGCACGGGCGCTGGCCGCCGTGACGGCGAGAAGCACCGCGGCGGCGAGCAGGGAGAGGATCAGCGGGCGTCGGGAAGGCATCGAGTGGCTCATGGCGCGAGCCTATCCGCGGCCTCGGCCGCTACAGCATCGCCAGTTGCCGGGTCCGCTCGAGCTCCAGCAGCGCCTGCTTGCGCTCCAGCCCGCCGCCGTAGCCGGTGAGCGAGCCGTCGGCGCCGATCACCCGGTGGCAGGGGACGACTATCGAGATCGGGTTGCGCCCGTTGGCGGCGCCGACCACCCGGGCGCGCTGCCAGGGCTCGACGTCGGCGTCGAAGAGCTCGGGGTCGATCCGCGAGGCCAGCTCGCCGTAGCTGATCGTCTCGCCGTAGGGGATCTCCAGCAGCCGCCGCCAGACCTCGCGCTGCAGGGGAGTGCCGACCCGGACGTCGAGCCGCAGGTCGAACTCGCGCAGCTCGCCGGCGAAGTAGGCGTCGAGCTGCTCTTCGACCGCGGGGATCGGCCGCTTCGCCGCCTCGGCCGGCAGGCGCAGGCGCCCCGGGAAGCTGAGGTCGGTGAGTCCGTCCGCGCCGGCGACCAGCGGCAGGGCCCCGATCGGGCTCTCGTAGATCGTCCAGTGGCTCTGGTGGTTCGTCCGGGTCATGTGGCTCTTCTCTTATAACGAGCGCGGCAGCGTTTTCGTGAGGTCTTCCGCAAGACTGGGCCGATGCTCGAACTGCTCGCCGTGGCGGCGGCCGGAGTCGCGGCGGGAGCCTCGAACGCCCTCGCCGGCGCCGGCTCGCTGATCACCTTTCCCACCCTCGTCGCGCTCGGCGTGCCGCCGCTGTCGGCCAACGTCACCAGCACCGTCGGCCTCGTCCCCGGGGCGGCCGGCGGAGCGATCGGCTACGCCGACCTGCTGCGCGAGCAGCGCCACCGGCTGCCGCGCCTCCTGGCTCCGACCATGGCCGGCGCCGCCGCCGGCACGGCGCTGCTGCTGATCACCTCCAACGACACCTTCGAGGCGATCGTCCCCGCCCTCATAGCGGCCTCCTGCCTCCTTCTCCTCTTCCAGCCCCGCCTGACCCCCCGCATCTCCCACGCTGGCAACGAAAGCTCCCCCTTCCTCTACGCCGGCCTCGCCTTCTCCGGCGCCTACGCCGCCTACTTCGGCTCGGCGGTCGGGATCCTCCTCCTAGGCCTCCTGGCCCTCTTCGTCGACGACTCCCTCCAACACCTCAATGCGACCAAGATCCTCCTAGCCGGCCTGGCCAACCTCCTAGCCGCCATCACCTACGCCTTCCTAGCCTCCGTCAACTGGCGCTTCGCCCTCTGCCTGATGGCCTCCTCTCTAATAGGCGGCCGCCTAGGCGCCAACCTAGCCCGCCGCGTGTCCGGCGAGACCCTGCGAGTGGCGATCGCCCTGCTCGGCCTTGTGGTTGCGGCGGTGCTCGCGGTGCGCGCGTTCGGGTGAGGCGCGGTGTGGCGGTCGCCTTAAAACGGGATGAAGCTAGGAGCCCGAGCGAAGCTCAGACTCAGACCACTCGATGGCAAGCGCCGCCCATCGCAGAGCATCCTCGGTAGCGACCGCGCCTGGATCGCCAAGGCCATACCGAATCGCCGCCGCGTAAGGCGTGAGGCGGTCGGCCTCATTGAGAGCGGCGGGCAATTCAAGCCCAGCGTCCTGGCAGAGCTGCATGAGAAGCCCGATGTCATGGGTGAAGGGAAAGTCCTGATCGCGACTCGCGATCGCGGCCTTCAGCGCCTTCTCCACCGCCTGCTGCGCATGGAATCCAACTGGCGCATCCGACACTCGCTCCGCTTTGTCCAGTGCTTCAGCGGACGCAAGATCCTCGCGTGCAAGGGCAAGCAGGTCGCCGGGCAGGTCCGGCGCGGCGCTCATCCGGCCAGAACCCGACCCTGCGAGAGAGCCGCGTGGACAAGCCCGCCGCGCACCTCACGCCAGCGCTCGGCGTAGTCACGGCTGATGACGATGACATCGGCTGGCACACGTAGATCGCGCAAGGTGCGATGGAGGCGCACCGACTCCTCAGCCTCGTTATCAACCTCGGGCTCAACGACAAGAAAGTCGACATCGCTGCGGGGATTGGCCTCGCCGCGAGCATGGGAACCAAAAAGAATGACCTGCGCGTCAGGAGCGGCCGCAGCCAAGCGGCGCGCCGCCTCGGCAATCAAAGTCTCGTCAACTACCTGCATGGCCGAATCGTAGTCGGCATCTCAGATTCTTCGATCTCCGGCGAGACCTTGCGAGTGGCGATTGCTGCTGGGCCTAGGAGGGATTGGCGAAACTCGCAGCGCGAGTAGCCAAGCGGGTTTGCAGGGTCGGTGATTTCACGGATACCTCTCTTTCCGGGGCGGTCTACCCCAGCAGGAGTTCAACATGATGCTGCAAGCGGCCATGCGGAATGG
>DASULS010000003.1:0-33048 GCA_036278095.1 Solirubrobacterales bacterium
GCAGGTGATCGGCATCTCCCGCGACCAGTGGAAGCTGCTCGCCTCCTCGCTGGTGCTCGGCGGCAACGTCCGCGCCGGGGTCGAGGACAACCTCTACCTGCCGAACGGCGAGATGTGCAAGTCCAACGGCGAGCTGATCGCGAAGGCGCGGCAGATGGCCGAAGACGTCGGCCGCCGCCCGGCCAGCGTCGCCGAGGCACGGGAGCTGTTGGGGGTCCCGAAGCGTGAGCGCTCTACCGCTTAGCGACGTCAAGGTCCTCGACCTCACCCGGCTGCTGCCGGGGGGCTTCTGCTCGCTGCTGCTCGCCGACCTCGGCGCCGAGGTGCTGAAGGTCGAGGACACCGGCATGGGCGACTACATCCGCTGGGCGCCGCCCTATTACGGCAGCGACGAGCAGCAGGCGCTCGGCACCCGCTCCTCGCTCTACCTCTCGCTCAACCGCGGCAAGCGCTCCGTCCGCCTCGACCTCAAGAGCGAGCAGGGCAAGGAGGCGCTGCTGCGGTTGGTCGCCGACTACGACGTGGTCCTCGACGGCTTCCGCCCCGGCGTCCTCGACCGGCTCGGGGTCGGCTACGACCAGATGCGCAACGCCAACTCCGGCATTGTCTATTGTGCGATCACCGGCTACGGCCAGGACGGCCCCTACGCCCAGCGCGCCGGCCACGACATGAACTACCTCGGCCTCGTCGGGCTGCTCGGCCTGACCGGCGCCAAGGACGGACCGCCGGTGCAGTCGGCAGGGCAGATCGCCGACCTCGGCGGCGGCGGCCTGATGGCGGCCTTCGGGGTGATGGCGGCGCTGCACGAGCGCCGGCGCTCCGGCGAGGGGCAGATGGTCGACGTCTCGATGGCCGACGGCGCCCTCTCCTGGCTGGCGATGGTCGCCGGCCGCTACTTCTGCGACGAAGAGGTGCCGCGGCGCGGCGAGCAGCAGCTCGCCGGCGGCCTCATCTGTTACCTGCCCTACGAGGTCGCCGACGGCTGGATCACCTGCGGGGCACTGGAGCCGAAGTTCTGGGCCGCCTTCTGCAACGGCGTCGGCCGTCCCGACCTGATCGAGAAGCAGTTCGAAGCGCCGGGCTCGGAGGCCTGGTCCGAGGTCGCCGACGTCTTCCGCTCGCGCAGCCGCGACGAATGGCTCGCCTTCAACGACGAGCACGACTGCTGCATCGAGCCGGTCCTCGACCTCGACGAGGCGCTCGACTCGGAGCTGGTGCGGGCGCGCGAGATGGTGGTGGAGCTGGAGCAGCCGCAGCTGGGGATGATCCGCCAGCTCGGCAACCCGGTGAAGCTCTCCCGCACCCCCGCCGACCCGACCCGTCCCGCCCCCGCCTTCGGCGAGCACACCGACGAGGTGCTGGCCGAGGCCGGCTACTCGGCCGAGGAGATCGCGGCGATGAAGGAGTCCGGCGCCGCCGCCGGTCCCGCCGCCGCGCCGCAAGGGGAGTTCCGCGCGTGAGCAGCAACGGGGCCAACGGAAGCGGGAACGGATTGCTGCGGATGCGGGAGCTGGCCGAGGCCTCCGGTGTGCCGGCGCCGACGATCAAGCACTACCTGCGCGAGGGCCTGCTGCCGGAGCCGGTCAAGACCAGCCGCAACATGGCCTACTACCCGCCCGAGTTCGTCGACCGGATCAAGCTGATCAAGCGCCTGCAGGAGGAGCGCTTCCTGCCGCTGAAGGCGATCAAGAACGTGCTCGACGAAGACCCCGACCGGGCCGAAGCGATGCTTGAGCTCGGCGACCAGATCCTCGACCGGGCGCTGGCCGGCGAGCGCTCACGCACCAGCACCGCCGAGGTGCGCAAGCGCTACGGCGTCCCCAAGGAGGTGCTCGACCGCCTCGCCGAGCTCGAGGTCCTCACCCCCAACAGCCGCGGCTACTCGCCCTCGGACGTGACGATCATCGAGGCGATCAGCCGCTTCCGCGCCGGCGGCTACGACGAGCAGATCGGCTTCACCGTCTACGACACCCTCCGCTACAAAGCCGCCCTCGAAGAGCTGGTCCGCCAGGAGGTCGACGTGGTGATGGAACGGCTCGCCGGCGAGGTGCCGACCGAGCGGGTGGTGGAGATGCTGGAGGTCGGCGCGCAGCCGCTGAAGGACCTGATCGGGGCCCTGCACACGAAGCTGATGGTCGCCGAGCTGGAGCGCCGCGGCTAATAGGCGCGGCCGGCGCTGCTCTCGATCTGCTCGCGCTCGGCCCGGATGTCCTCCATCAGGGTCGTCGCCTCGGTCTCGCGCGCCACCCGTTCGGCCTCGTCGAAGGCCTCGTCCACTCCCTCGATCCCGGCTGCCGCTCGCGCCCGGGCAAGGGTCAGGACCGCCACCGGGTAGCTCCAGAGCATGCCCCGCTCGCGGGCGACGCGGGCGGCGTGCTCGGCGACCTCGACCGCCTCCTCGACCCGGCCTACCTGGACCAGGGCGCGGGCCCGCAGCTGGCCGCGCCAGCCCTCCATCTCGCCGCCGCTGCCCATCGCCTCACGGTAGAGGCGCTCGGAGGCTTCGATCGACTCCAGCGCCCCCTCGTTTTCCTCGGCGATCAGCTGGGCCCAGGCGAGGTTGGAGAGGGCGAGGCTGCGGGAGAAGACGTCGCCGAGGCGGTCGGTCAGCTCGAGGTTGCGGCGGGCGATCGCCAGCGCCGCCTCCGGGTCTCTGCGGATGATCAGGCTGGCCTGGTTGCTGCGGACCCAGCTCGCCGTCTCCGGGTCGTCTTCCTCCAGGGCGCTCTTCAAAGCACGCTCGAAGAGCTCCTCGGCCTCTTCGAATTCGAGCTTCTCGCGGCGTACCATCCCCTTCCCCATCAGGCCCCAGGCGATCGGGCTGCCGAGGATGATGCCGGCGCCGACCGAACCGTCGTCGCCGACGATCTCCAGCATCTCGTCGAGGATCCGCTCGAACCCCTCGAAGTCGGCGACGCAGAGGTAGGCATAGGCGCCCGCGCCCCGGATCGCGGCGCGCAGGTGCCGGTCCCCGGACTGATCGGCGAGGTCGATCGTCTCGCGCACGGCCGCGATCCAGGTCGGGCCGTGGTGCGGGAGCCCGGGCCGGACCGAGGTCGCCACCTTCAGCAGCGCCAGCGAGTGCAGGTCGTTGCGTCGCATCGCGATCTCGGTGGCCTCCCCGGCGAGCCGCTCTTCTTCGGTGCGGTTCATCCCCACCCGCCAGGCGTACTGCAGCTGCAGCAGCCGCGAGTGGATCGCCAGGTTCGCGACCTCTTCGTCCTCCTCGAGCCCGTCGGCCAGCTCCATCACCTGGTGCCAGAGGCGCAGCGCGTCGTGGGGCCTGCTGTGGCCGGCCCAGTAGGCGCCGCGGGCCGACCAGCGCGCGGCATCCAGCGGCTCGCCTCCCTGGCGCAGATGGTCGGCGATCAGCGCCGCCAGCTCGTCGTGGCGGTCGGGCGGCTCGAGCTCGATCAGCGCCCGCGCCGCCGCCGCGTGGGTGGCTTCCCGCTGTTCGGCCAGCTGGGTTCCGTAGGCGACCTCGCGGGTGAGCGGGTGGCGGAAGGCGAGCAGTCGCTGAGGGTACAGCTCCGCGTCGTAGAGGAAGCCGCCCGCGATCAGCTCGCGCAGCGAGGGCTCCAGCGCCTCGGCGTCGAGCCCGGCGGCCAGGCCCAGGGCCTCGGCGCTGACCTCCTTGCCGAGCACCGAGGCGACCTGCAGCAACTGCTTGGCGTCGTGGCTCAGCCGGTCGATCCGCGCCGCCAAGACCGCCTGCACGGTGACCGGCACCCCGGCGTCCTCGATCGGCCTCGCCAGCCGGTAGGCGCCGCGCTCGCCGACCAGGTGCTCGGACTCGGCCAGCTCGCGGACGATCTCCTCGATGAAGAAGGGGTTGCCGCCGGTGCGCTCGTGGATCGGCTCGTCGAGGCCGTCGAGCGAGGGGTCTTCGCCGGCGAGGTCGCGCAGCAGCTCGCGCGTGCCATCGCGGCCCAGCGGCTCGAGCTCGATCGCCTGCCAGCGCGGGTCGTCCCCCCACGGCGGCGCGTACTCGGGCCGGTAGTTGACGAGCACCAGCGTCCGCGTTGCATCGAAGCCGTCGATCAGGCCGTTCAGCATCGTCTGGCTGCCCTCGTCGATCCAGTGCAGGTCCTCGACCACCAGCATCAGGGCCTTGCGCCGGGTCGGGTTGCCGACCAGCCGACAGAGGACGTCGGCGAGCGCGCGCTGCCGCGCCTCCGGGCTCATCTGCGGCACCGGCCGGTCGGGGTCGGGGACGCCGAGGAAGTCGAACAGCAGCGGCAGGTCGTCGGCGAAGGTGGCGTCGAGCAGCAGCGCCCGGCCGGCGATCTTCTCGCGCGCCGTCTGCTCGGGGTCGCTGTCCTCGATCCCGAAGAAGGCGCGCAGCATCTGCAGGATCGGCATGAAGGGGATCGACTTTCCGTGCGCCTGTCCTTGGGCCTCGAAGACCTGGACCCCGTCGCTGCGACAACGCTGGGCGAACTCGTGGTAGAGCCGGCTCTTGCCGGTCCCGGCTTCGGCGACGACCCCGATCGCGCCCGCCTCGCCGGCTTCCGCTCGCTCCAGCCCCGCCTGCAGCCTCTCCATCTCCCGCTCGCGGCCGACGAAGCGGGAGAAGCCGCGCTCGCGGGCCAGGTCGAGGCGGGAGCGCGCCGCGCCGACGCCGGCGAGCTCGAAGACGCGAACCGGCCGGCTCGCCCCCTTGATCTCGAACTCGCCGAGGTCGCTGAGGTCGAGGAAGCCGCGAGCGAGCTCGGCCGTGCTCTCGGTCAGGTAGGCCTTGCCGGGCTCGGCCAGCGCCTCCATCCGCTGCGCCAGGCCGACGGTGTGGCCGATCGCGGTGTAGGAGCCGCCGCCCTCGCCGATCGCGCCGGCGATGACCTCGCCGGAGTTGACCCCGATCCGGGTCGAGAAGTTGAGGCCCTTGGCGCGGCGCAGCTCCGCCGCGTACTCGGCGACGTCGTCGAGCATCTGCAGGGCGGCGTAGCAGGCGCGCCGAGCGTGGTCCTCATGGGCGACCGGGGCGCCGAAGATGGCCATGATCCCGTCGCCGGTGAACTTGTCCACCGTCCCCTCGAAGCGGATCACGGTCTCCGCCAGCAGCGAGAAGAAGCGCTGCATGATCTTGCGCCACTCCTCCGGGTCCTCCTGCTCGGCGAGGTCCATCGAGCCGCTGACGTCGGCGAACAGGACCGTCACCTGCTTGCGCTCGGCGTCGTCGTGACTGGGCTCGTACGCCACACGACAAGGTTACGCCCCTGCCCCTGCTCTCAAGCACCGCATCGGATTCTTGCCCCAGCGGGCTGTGGTCAAAATCGGATGCGCTTCTGAAGCATCGCGATCGTCTTGACGAGCGCCGCGCGGACCCTGTCGGGTTCGTAGCGGACCTCGTAGTGGGTAAGTGGCGCAGAGGACGAACGCCGTGATTCCCGCGAAAGCGCGTCAGGTTTTCCCGTATTGCCTCTGGAGTGATTAGATCGCGCTTGTCGGCATCGTTCACCGCTCGCTCAAGTGGGAGGACGTCGAGTTCGGTCGCGAGGTCGACAAGCGTCTGCAGCGGCGAGGTGACAGGGATGTCATCCCGGCGCACCAAGTCAGCGGGCATCAAGCTCGGCCGGCCGCGAAACCGCACCCCGGGCCTCCGCAGTTCGCAGCGCCGTCGAACGCTGATGTCGATCCAGTCGTTCTCCTCGCCGATTTCCCACAGCGCTGCCGCGCTGCGATGGCTTAGGGCCGCGCCTTCCCCACCCGCCAGGACCGCCGCCATCCACCGCCTCTTCTGGCTGAGGGCTGGCCAACCGACCGCATAGACGCCGAGGCTCACGGGGAAGAGGCGCCCACGTGCCACGCGATGTTCGATTGATCTCCGTCCGAAGCCCAGCGATAGCAACTGCCGGCGGGTGACGATGCCATGTTGCTTCGCCGCGAGGTCCCACGCTCGCTTGCTTCGCGTATCCGATTCTTGCCCCACCCTGTTGTGTCAAGAATCGGAAGCGCCGATCTCTCCCCCCTGTAGCCTCGTCCCGGTGCGATCGGTTCTCGTCACCGGGGCTTCGACCGGCATCGGCCGCGCCACCGCCCTGCGCCTCGACGGCGCCGGCTGGCGCGTCTTCGCCGGCTTCCGCGACTCCGCCGACGGCGAGAGCCTGGGCGCGGAGGGATCGGAGCGGATCGTGCCGCTGCGCCTCGACGTCACCGAACCCGACCAGATCGCCGCCGCCGCGGCCCGGGTCGAGGAGGAGGCCGAGGGCGGCCTGCACGGCCTCGTCAACAACGCCGGCGTCGCGATCCCGGGGCCGCTGGAGACCGTTCCCCTGGAGGATCTGCGCCACCAGCTCGATGTCAACCTCGTCGGCTACGTGGCGATGACCCAGGCGCTGCTGCCGCAGGTCCGCCAGGCCGAAGGCAGGATCGTCTTCATCAGCTCGATCGGCGGTCGCGTCGCCTTTCCCTTCGGCGGGCCCTACCACGCCTCCAAGTTCGCCACCGAGGCGATCGGGGACGTCTTCCGCCAGGAGCTGCGCCCGTGGGGGCTGAGAGTCTCGATCGTCGAGCCGGGTTCGATCGACACCCCGATCTGGGAGCGGGGCCAGCGCAAAGGGGAGGAGATCGAGGCGAAGTCGCCGCGAACCAGCGTGCTCTACGGCGCCGCGCTCGAGAAGTTCCGCAAGGCGATCGAGGACACGGCAGAGCGCGGGATCCCGCCGGAGAAGGTCGCCAAGGCGATCGCCCACGCCCTTGAATCGAGCCGGCCGCGGACCCGCTACCTGGTCGGCCTCGACGCGAAGGTGCAGGCGCGGCTGAAACCGTTGATCCCGACGCCGGTGTTCGACCGGATCGTCGCTCGCGCCCTCGGGCTCTAACCGCGCTTAGCGCTCATATACTTCTGCCGATTGACTGGTCAATCAACCGAAGGACTGGGATGCGCGTAGCGGCGGTACAGCTGAACTCGACCGGGGATAAGGCGCGGAACCTCGCCGCTGCCGAGGGCCTCGTGCGGGCCGCCGCCGCCGACGGGGCCGAACTGGTCGCCCTGCCGGAGAAGTGGAACCTGCTCGCCGATGGCCCCGAACTCGTGGCCGGAGCCGAGCCGCTCGACGGTCCGAGTCTCAGCAGCGCCCGCGGCTGGGCGCGCGATCTCGGCATCCACCTCCTCGCCGGCAGCATCTCCGAGCGCGGCGGAGAGGGGGAGAAGGCCTCCAACACCTCGGTCCTGATCGGCCCCGAGGGCGAGGACCTCGCCGTCTACCGCAAGATCCACATGTTCGACGTCGACGCCGGCGGCGTCTCCTACCGCGAGTCCGCCCACGAGCAGGCCGGGGCCGAAGTGGTGGCCGCGCCGGTCGGAAGCCGGATCACCGGCCTCACGGTCTGTTACGACCTCCGCTTCCCGGAGCTCTTCCGCATCCTCGCCCTCCGCGGCGCCCAGCTGATCCTCGTCCCCTCCGCCTTCACCCTGGCCACCGGCCGCGACCACTGGGAAGTGCTGCTGCGGGCGCGGGCGATCGAGAACCAGCTCTTCGTCCTCGCCCCCAACCAGGTCGGCGAGGCGCCGCCGCACTACAGCTCCTTCGGCCGCTCGATGATCGTCGACGCCTGGGGCGTGGTCCTCGCCACCGCTCCCGACGAGGAGTGCTTCGTCGCCGCCGACCTCGACTTCGAGTCGCTGGAGCGCGTCCGCGCCTCGCTGCCCTCGCTCGCTAACCGCCGGCCCGGCGCTTACGCCTGGCCGCAACCGACGGAGCACCCGGCCTGATGGCCCAGGCGCCTCCGGCAGACAAGCGCCGGCAGATCCTCGACGCCGCGGTCCGGGTCTTCGCCCGCCAGGGCTTCCACGCGACCCGCGTCTCCGACATCGCCGACGAGGCGGGGGTCGCCTACGGCCTCGTCTACCACTACTTCAACTCCAAGGACGAGGTCCTGAACGAACTCTTCGTCGAGCGCTGGTCGCTGTTGCTGGCGGCGATCGAGGAGACCGACCGGGCCGGCGCCGACCCGCGCGAGAAGCTCGGCGCCGTCGCCACCTTCATCTTCGAGTCCTACCGGCACGACCCGGAGCTGATGAAGGTGATCATCGTCGAGGTGACGCGGGCGGCGAACTCGTTCGGCAAGACCCACCTGGAGGAGATCCGCCGCGCCTACGAGTCGATCGCGAAGATCGTCGCCGAGGGCCAGGAGAGCGGCGCCTTCCGCCGCGATGTCGCCCCGATGTTCGCCTCGATGGCCTTCTACGGCGCGATCGAGCAGCTGCTCTCGGGCTGGATCTTCGAGACGATCCCCGCCTCCGACGCCGACTTCGACCAGGCGCGCGACCTGCTGGTGACGACGATCTGCGACGGCCTGGAGCCACGGTGAGCCGTTTGGGCGCTCCTGCCCACCGCCAGCGGCGTGAGATGGTTTACTGCGCTCTGCCCATGGGGAAAGGTTTGGTCTAAGTGGATAACGAGATGGTCAAGCGCCTCGTCTGGAGCGGCCTCCTGGCCGCCGCCGGCGCCCTGGCGAGCATCGTCGCCTCGCGGGTCGCGGCGGTCGCCTATCGCCGCCTCTACAACGAAGATCCGCCGGAGTAGGAGCCTCGATGCCAGACCCCGTCCAGACCCCGCCGCCGATCCCACCCCCGGAGCCGCCGTCGGAGGACCGCACCCTCGCCGACATGGTCGTCGAAGTCTCGGAGAACGCCTCGACCCTCGTCCGCGAGGAGATCGAGCTGGCCAAGGCCGAGGTCTCCGAGAAAGTCGGCAAGATCCTCCGCGGCTCCGTCGTCGGGAGCGTCGCCGGCGCCTTCGCCTTTCTGGCGCTGATCATGATCTTCCACGGGATCGCCTGGCTGCTCGGCGAAGAAGTCTTCAGCGGCAACATCTGGGCCGGCTACTTCGTCACCGCCGCCGCCTTCCTGCTGCTCGCCGCGCTCGCCGGCTTCATCGCCTACCGCGCCGTTCAGGCGGGTGCGCCGCCGGTCCCCCAGCAGGCGATCGAGGAGGCGAAGCTGACCAAGGAGATGCTCGAAAAGGAGACCGCGTGACCACTGGTACCCCTGGCCGCTCCCCGGCAGAGATCCGCCGCGACATCGAGCTCAAGCGCCGCGAGCTCGGCTCCTCGGTCGAAGCCCTGCGCGGCCGCGTCAACGAGCTGACCGACTGGCGCCGCCAGGTGGAGGAGCACAAACAGCAGCTGATCGTCGGCGCTGCCGCTGTCGGCTTCTTCATCGGCGTTCGCGCGATGATGCGCCGCCGCCGCGGCTGAGGCCAAGCCGCCGACCTTGACCGCGAAGCGAGTCTGGCGCCGCTTCGAGGTGGCTCTGACGGGCCCCTTCCTCACCGGTCAGCCGCTGAAGGCGCGGATCGGCGACTACAGCGACCTGCAGCACCGGCTCGGCGAGGAGCTGGGCAAGAGCGGCCAGGGCTGGGACTACGAAGGGATCAAGTGGAGGGGAGTGGAGTCCTACGGCTCCGGCGGGGGCTACACGAGCCTCGTGCCCCGGGTGCTGATCCGGCGCCTGGGCGAGCCGCTCGCTCTGAGGTTGGAGGAACTGCAGCGGCAGCGCCCCGAGGCCGAGAGAAGGTGGCTGGCCACGGCGACCCGGGGCTGGAGGTGGGAGCTCCGCAGCCTCCGGATCGACCTCTACGACTTCGGGGTCGGAGTGGTCAACGGCACCTACGACGTCACGGCTCCGCCCTGGCTGAGCGCGGCGGCGACCCGCCGCACGACGGAAGCGGTGGCGCGGCTGCTGGGCGATCCGGCGATCGGCGTGCGCTCCCCGGTCGCCGCTTCCTACGACGCGTTGACGCGGGAGACGGTCACAGCGTTCGGCGATGCCGTCGCCCGCTGCGCAGGAAAGGAGGTGGAGGACCCCTGGCTGAGCGTCTTCCACAACGCCCTGCCGCCCGAGCCCGGCGCCGAGGGACCGTCTGCCTCCCCGGCTGTGGAGGGCTGGGGCCGGCTGCTCTGGCTCCACCCCGTCTTCGTCTTCACCAGCGGGCCCGACGTCGGTGTGCGGCGGCTGCGGCGGATCAGCCGCCCCTTCGAGGCGACGTTCTCGGAGAACATCGTGCATTGGCATGGCGTCTTCGCACCCGGGATCGATTCGAGCGTGGTCGTCCTGCACGAGAACATCCCCAAGCACAAGACCCCGCCGATGGGATTGACGGAACTGATGTGGGCCTACTACGCCCTCTTCATGGAGATCGACCGCGGCCTGCTCGCGATGCTCGACAGCAATCAGTGGCAGACATTGGCTCGCTGGCTGGGCTCGAAGAAAGACGCCGACCGCATGTTCTTGGCCTACATGCGCGTCCAGACGGCGCGGGCGCGACTCGACAGCGCGCTGGCCGACCTGGCCGGCGGCCAGGTGAGCATCTGGAACACGATTGCCGACGTGCAGAAGTTCGACGAGCTGGTCGCCGGCGTCGAGCGCAAGATGGCGGTGCTGGAGCGCGTCGCCGAACGGCGGTTCGAGGAGGCGAGCGCCGCCCGTGCCCGCCGCACCGGCAACATCCTCAGCGGCTTGACTGCCCTTACGGTCGTCACCCTGGCCGTCACCCTGATGGGTTACTTCATCGGCATGCCGTCCGATCATGGGGGGCACACCGAGCTGCGCATCGGGATCGCCGCCCTGGCGTTCGCGGTGGTGGCCGTGATCTACCGCAAGGTGATCGACGCTAAATGAGGTCTGTCGGCACGCTTCCGACGCCGAGCAGGCCGGGGCCGACGTGGGCGCCGAGGACGGGCCCGACCTCGGAGATGAAGGCGGGCTCGCAGCCGAAGATCTCGTAGCAGTCTTCGATCAGCGCGTCGGCGGTCTCTTTGTCCTGGATGTACTGGACGACCCAGCCGTCGGCGCCGGAGTCATGGCGCTGGCGGGCATATCCCCGCAGCCGCTCCAGCGAACGGGCGCGGGTGCGGACGCGCTCGACCGGCGTGATCTCCTCCTCGAGGGTGAGGATCGGCTTGATCTTCAGGGCACCGCCGATCCAGGCCCGGGCGCCGCCGATGCGGCCGCCGCGGCGCAGGTACTCGAGCGTGTCGATCGCGAACCACATCTTCAGCGCATTGCGCGTCTCCTCGGCTTGCTGCAGCGCCCCCTGGGCGTCGGCCCCGCCCGCAGCCGCCTTGGCGGCGCCGAGGGTGCAGAGGCCCATGCCCCCGGCGGCCGAGCGGGAGTCCAGCAGGTGGAGCCGCTCGCCGCCCTTGCCTTCCTCGATCAGCCGCTCTCGCGCCTGCCCGGCGGCCTCGAAGGTTCCCGAGATGCCGGCGGAGATGTGGATCGAGACGACTTCCCGGCCCGCGTCCAGCAGCGGTTCGTAGACGGCGAGGAAGTCGCCGATCGAGGGCTGCGAGGTGGTCGCCCCGCTTTCGGAGGCGCGCAGCCGCTCGTAGAAGGCGGCGTAGTCGGTGACGTCGGCCTCGCGCTCCTGCTCGCCGTCGACCGAGACGTAGAGGCTGATCGTCTTGATGTCCCGCTCCGCCAGCAGATCGGCAGGCAGGTATGCGGTCGTGTCGCAGACGACCGCGGTCTCTCCAGGGGTCACAGGGCGATTCTAGACACGCCGTCGCGCAAAGAGATCACCATGGTAGTGGGTCAGTTTGAAATGACCCCCCGCAGGCGGCCTCCACCGCTGTAGGTTCGCCAAACCCTCAAGAAATCAAATGGCGGGGGCGCTGCTCCACAGCCCCCCGCCCGGCACCGGAATGGAGGTTCCGATGCAGGACAAATGTAAGCGCTGTAGCGCCGAACCCTCGATTGCAGAGCGCGACGCGCAGGCTGAGCAGGCGGTTATGCGCCTGCTCTTGGAGGACCGGGGGCTGTTTACCTTCGGCGAGATCAACAAGGTCGCCGGCCAGAGCGTGGTCATCACCAGCGACGCCATCGACCGCCTTACGCAGGGCGGCATGATCCACGAGACGGGCCGCTACTACTTCGCCTCAAGGGTGGCCGTGATCAGCGCGGAGCTGTGGGGCGATGGCAGCTAAGCGGCGGCACTGGCCCGCCGACCGTATCCCTCTCCAGCGCGCAGTCATGGGGCTCGCGCTGGAGGTCTACCCCCACTGGCGAACGATCCCCGAACTGGCGAGAGAGATCGGCGGCTCCGGGGCGCTGACGCGGGCGGTAATCGAGATGATCGGGGCGGGCTTGCTGGAACACCACGGCTCGGCCGTGCGCCCCACCAAGCCCATCGCCCTCTTTGAACGACTGGGGCTCCCATGAGCCTCAAAGAACGGTTCAGCGCCAATCTGCGGAGCATCCGGCGGCGGGCAGGTCTCACCCAGGAAGAGCTTGCGGAGATGACCGAAATGCACCGCACCGAGATCAGCTACCTGGAGAACGCCAAGCGAGCGCCCCGCATCGAGACCCTCGTCAAACTCGTCTGCGCCCTCGAATGCAGCGCTGACGAGTTGATCGAGGGGATGGCCTGGAAGCCGAACCTCGGCGACTACGGGCGCTGGGTGGTCGCTGATGGCTGACGAGAGTCGCGGCGACAAGCTGACCCAGCGGGCGGTCCTGAGCTTCCTGCTTGACGAGTTCCCCGCCCGCCACACGATGACCACGCTTTGGTGGATGGGCCTCGGCGATCTCGACGCCCTGGAGGAAGCGATCGGCAGGCTTGACGCGGTGGGGCTTCTGCGGCGGCACGGGGGCGCTTTGGCCTCCACCGCCGCTGCCCGTCACTTTGACTGGCTGGAACTCTCGTAGCGGCTTGCCCCGCCGCTAGGCTCTGACTATGGCCAAGCGCTCCAAGAAGCCAGCCGATCTCAACCGCCTCGCCGCCGCCATAGTCGGCGAGGCGATTGAGGAGGGGTCGCAGGACACCGATACGGGGAAGGACCCTGCGGCGGTCGCTTTGGGCCGCAAGGGCGGCCTGAAAGGCGGGAAGGCTCGGGCGGCATCAATGACCGCAGAAGAACGGAGCGCGGCTGCGAGGAAGGCCGCTGAGGCGCGCTGGAAGCGAAGCGATAGCTAAACCAGCAGTGACGCCTTGCGGCCCTCGTAGAGGCGCATGTCGGGGGTGCCCAGCGCCAATCGCATCTGGACGTAGAGCCGCCAATAGGCCCGCCAAAGCGGATCGTCATGCTCCAGAAACCTGATGTTGAGTCCTAGGTCGCGGGCCTTCTCTGAGTCGATCACGGCCGCGTGTGAGAGGTACTTCTTGACGTCTCCGAGATCGGAAGCGATTGCATCGGCGCGGTCTGGATCGTCCTTCAGCATGTATTTCTTCAAGAAGGCAGCGGCAAACTGCTCAGAGCGTTTGATGGCCTTTCGGCAGAAGTCAATGAGGGCGGGGTCAAGCTTGTCTAGAAGCGGGAAGTACGCAGGTGAGAGGTCGCCATCGCCGGTTTTTTCCTGGATCTCCGTTAGACCGTCAAGAAAGGACTGAGCGGGCCGGGCCATCTGCTCACCCGATGCCGTGGTGATGAAGACTTGGGGGTCAATTGGCCCCAACTCGGAAGGCTCCCCCATCACGATCTCGTCGGCCGCAACTGCGATCAGCGTCCCTGCGCTCTTGGCGCTGTCCGGGACGATCACTCGAAACTCAGCGTCCTTAACGCGCTTGCGGCACAGCAGCACAATCCGCTCTGCCTGATCGATGTCTCCACCAGGCGTATGCAACATGAGGTCGAGGGATTCGCCTGCCTTCACGTCGTCCAGCAAGTCCACGAATGGCGGGATGTCGATGCTGCCGATTGAAGTTTGTGGTCCCGCTATGTAGGCGATGAGCCGCCGGCTAGTCTCAGCTTCGATTCCGCGGACCTGATTCTGCCTTGCATAGCGGGCGCTCTCCAACGCATGAAAGAGAGGCGTCTGCGACGGCTCCGCCGCAAGACCCTCTTTTTCATCTGCCTCCTGCTGCTCAGACACGATAGTCGCGACGGATGCTGCGCTGAGGGCGGTAAAGCCCGCGGGGCGCGTCACCCGACCGCATTTGGTCGTATCCCTCTCGCCGTTTCCGATAGCGCCGAAGCGCATCCGACAGCGAAGCTCGGCGGTCAGACTGTCGATTCCGCTCATCGCGGCTGTTGGCTAGTGATTCATTCACCGTGGGCCGCTCCTTTCATCGAGCGTGGTTGCACAACCGTAGTACAGCAGTCGGACAGAAGATATCTGACTTTTCTGTCTGACCGCTTACGCATAATGGTCATTATGAACAGGCTGAGCACTGAGCAGCGGGCGCGGATCATCGGCTGCCTCGTGGAGGGCAACAGCATCCGCGCCACCGTCCGGATGACCGGAGCGGCCAAGAACACCATCGTCAAGCTCCTGGCCGACCTCGGCGAAGCCTGTGCCGAGTACCAGGACGGCGTCTTTCAGCAGCTCCCCTGCAAGGTGATCGAGGCAGACGAGATTTGGAGCTACTGCTACTCCAAGCAGAAGAACGTCCCCGAGCAGTTCAAGGGAACGCCGGGCTACGGGGACGTGTGGACCTTCACGGCCGTTTGCGCGGACACGAAGCTGGTTCCCTCATGGCTGGTCGGCGAGCGCACGAAATACGACGCGACCTACTTCCTCGAAGACCTGGCGGGCCGGATGGCCGGGCGCATCCAGCTATCGACGGACGGGCACTCGATGTATGAATCGTCGGTCCGGCAGGCGTTCGGCGTCAACGTCGATTGGGCGCAGATCCAGAAGACCTACGCGGCGGATACGAGCCAAGGCGGCAAATACAGCCCGCCGGTCTGCACCGGGACGAAGCGGCGGCCGATGAGGGGCGACCCGGACCCGGATCGGATCTCAACCAGCTACGTGGAGAGGCAGAACTTGACCATGAGGATGGGGATGCGACGCTTCACCCGCTTGACGAATGGTTTTAGCCGCAAAGTGGAGAACCTAGCCCATGCGGTTTCTCTGCATTTTTGCCACTACAACTTCGCGCGTCCGCATCGGTCGCTCAAGGACAAGTACCCGCGCACCCCGGCGATGGCGGCGGGGGTTGCCGATCACGTCTGGAGCCTCGAAGAGATCGCGGCGCTGCTGGATTGAAGGTGATTGGCGGCTCGGAGTGAGCGCTCCGAGCCGCCCCAGCGTTTGGAGAACCACGAACCCGGCCCATGCTTTCAACCGAATCGGACCCGTCCGATGAGATTGCAATTCTCGGCACGTACTCTCGGAGTACCCCAAGCCTGTGAGCGCAGGCGACTCCGGGGGAGAGATGGAGAACTACCGATGTACTTTGAAATCGTTTCAGCGTCCGGTGGCTACCGCGCCCGTATTCGGGGCGGTAACAACGAGATCATGTTCGTGACCGAGGTCTACACGACCAAGGCGAGCGCTCGGCACGCCTGCGAAGTCGTGAAGGCCAATGCCTTCGGGGCGACGATCTACGAGTAGCTACTCGGACAGGAGGACTTCTGCGGGCGGTTTCTCCGCCGCGAACTTGAGGAGACAGTCCCAGCCGCAAAAGTGATGCGATTCGGCGGTGTCCTCCCTCACGACCAGAAACGAGGTCGGGGGGAGGTCTCCGGCCGTTCGCGCGTGGTTCTCGCAGTCGGGTCCGTCGCAGTAATAGACGCGCTCGACGCTCATGAGGCACCTTTCGTAGTCGCGGGCGCGAACCCTCTCTCAAACTGACCCACTACCATCACCATCGCTCGCTACACTTTGTGAAGTGACTGATACGCCTCAAGCAGCGATCACCCTCACCGACAAGGCCGCCGGAAAGATCGGCGAGCTGCTCGGCTCTCAGGCCGACGGTGGCGAGCAGGCGCTGCGGGTCGCCGTCCGCGGTGGCGGTTGCTCCGGCTTTCAGTACGCGCTCGCCTTCGACAAGGCCAAGGACGACGATCATGTCTTCGAGGTCGACGGCGTCTCCGTCGTCGTCGACAAGGTGAGCATGCAGTTCGTCTTCGGCTCCGAGGTCGACTACGTCGAAGGCCTCCAGGGCGCCGGCTTCCAGGTCAACAACCCGAACGTGGTTGCGGCCTGCGGTTGCGGCTCCTCTTTCCAGGTGAAAGAGGACGCGGCCGAACAAGCAGCCGCCGTCTAGCGCTTATTCGATCTGAAGCGGAGGGGACTGCTGGGGAGCGGTCGCCTGTGCCTGCGGGACCTGGGCGTTCTCCGGCTGCTCGGCGCCGAGCGCCTCGGCCAGCTCGCCGCTCTCGAACATCTCCTCGATGATGTCGCAGCCACCCAGCAGCTCGCCGTTGACGTAGAGCTGGGGGAAGGTCTGCCAGTCGGAGATCTCCGCCGTCACTTCGCGCAGCGGCTGCAGCGCGGGGAGGACGTCGATCGCGCCGTACTCGACGTCGATCTGGTCCAGCACCTGGACCACGCGCATCGAGAAGCCGCAGCGGGGCATGTCCGGGGTCCCTTTCATGAACAGCAGGACCGGGTTGGCGGCGATCAGCTCTTCGATTTTGGACTTCAGCTCTGGGTCGGCCATGGGGCCATTGTAGGGAGGCGGCGCTTTCGGCTCAGAGCTTGGTGATGAGAACGCCGGCGAGACCGAGGAAGCCGGTCATCATCCCGATCATGATCGCGATGAAGCCGTGGACCATCGTGTGCTGGATCTTGTCCACCCTCTCGCTCAAGCGGTCCACTCGTTGCCCCAGTTCGCCGAGTCGAGAGTCCACGCTGTTCTTGAATTCGTCGAGGCGTGAATCGGTCCAGGTGGATCGCATTGACTCCATGGCTCCAGCGTAGAGGGAATAAGCGCACGTGTGGCGCACGAAAGTGTAACTTTTTGTCGTAGGAAATGCGGAGTCAGCGGGAAACGCTGGTCTTCACCGACAGCGCGTGGATCGTGCCGTCGTCGAAGCGCTCCTTGACCGCCGCCTTGACCAGCCGGTGCTGGTCGATCCGCGAGAGGCCCTCGAACTGGGGGGCGGTGACGGTCGCGCGGATGTGGTCGCCGGTGCCGGTTTCGTCGCTCACCTCAGCCTCGGCGCCCGGCAGGGCGGCCTCGATCATCCCCTTCAGCTCGGCGAGGTCGGCGGCCACGGCTCAGCCGGGGAGGCGCTCGCCGACGGTCTCGAGCATCTCCTCGACCCGGACGAACTTGACCCGCGGGCGGCCGTGCGGCTCGCCGCGGCCGACCTCGGCCTGGTCGATCGCCTGCCAGTCCTCGAAGCTGACGTAGCGGACGCCCTTCTCGCGCAGCAGGTCCTCGACCGCGCCCGGATCCGGGCTCTCGGGCGCCAGCAGCGTCCCCGACTCGACGTCGGCGAAGAGGTGCTGGACCGTCTCCAAGGCGTCTTTCTTGTTGGTGCCGATGACGCCGGAGGGGCCGCGCTTGATCCAGCCGGCGGTGTAGTGGCCGACCTTGTGGCCGGCGTCGTGGGAGTCGAGGATGCGACCGCCCTCGTTGAGGATCAGGCCGCGCTTCTCGTCGAAGGGAACCCCCTCGATCGGGATGCCGGTGTAGCCGACCGAGCGCAGGACCAGCCCGCACTCAAGCTCTTCGCGCTCGCCGGTGTCCTTGGCGCGCAGGGTGCCGCCTTCCTCGACCAGCTCGTTGCGGCCGATCACGATCGATTCGACTTTCCCGTCGCCCTTGATCTCGACCGGCGAGGCGAGGAAGCGGAGGACGATCCGCTGCTTCTTGCCCTCGGGCTGGCGCTGGGAGAACTCCTTCAGCGTCTCGACGTTGACTTTGGTGGTCTTGTCGGCCTCGTCGGATTCGAGGTAGGCGGCGCTGGCCGGGTCGAGCTCGACCTCCTGCGGGTCGACGACGACGTCGGCGTCCTCCATCTCCCCGAGCTCTTTGATCTCCGGGTTGGTGAAGGCCGCCTGGACGGGACCGCGGCGGCCGAGGACGACGATCTCGCGGATCTGCTTGGCGTCGAGGGCCTCGATCGCGTGGTCGGCGGTGTCGGTCTGGCGCAGCTCGTGGTCGGTCAGCGCCAGCATCCGGGCGACGTCCATCGCCACGTTGCCGTTGCCGATCACGACGGCCCGCTCGCAGGAGAGGTCGAACTCTCGGTCGGCGTAGTCGGGATGGGCGTTGTACCAGCCGACGAAGGAGGTGGCGGCGTGGCTGCCGGGCAGGTCCTCGCCGGGGATGCCGAGCGCTCGGTCGGTCTCGCAGCCGACCGTGAAGACGATCGCGTGGTAGAGCCGCTCCAGCTCCTCGACCTCGACGTCGTGGCCGATCTTGACGTTGCCGAAGAAGCGGAAGCCGTCGCGGGCCGCGGTTTTTTCGTAGACGCGGATCACCGACTTGATCTTCGGGTGGTCGGGGGCGACGCCCCCGCGGACCAGCCCGAAGGGGGTCGGCAGGCGGTCGAACAGGTCGACCTGGGCGTGCAGGTCGCCGTCCTTGAGGATGTGCTCAGCGGCGTAGAAGCCGGAGGGGCCGGCGCCGACGATGGCGACGCGGAGGGGGGTCTCTTCGGTTCCGATCTTGCTCATGGGAGCGCGAAAGAATAGGGAACTCGGTTCTTCAGCCGACGGCTGGGGCGCCGGCGCCGACGGCGCTGGGGGTGCCGTCCAGCGCGTCGAGCGCCTTCGCCACTGACATCGCCACGCAGGTGAAGATCGGCGTCTCGCGCTCGGTGTACTCGCTCGACTCGGTCGGCCGCAGCTCGCTGACGAGGTCGAGGAACTCGCCAGGGTCGTCGCCCTCGAAGCAGACGACGAACTCCTGGTCGTCGATCCCGTAGGAGTAGGTCGTGTTGATCGTGATTTCGGGATAGCGGCGGCCGACTTCGATGTGGCTTTTCATGATCCGGCCGCGCTCCTCCGACGGCAGCCCGTACCAGCGGCGCTGCTTGACCATCGGATAGAGGAACAGGTATTTGCGCTCGGAGACGCAGATCTCGGTCCGCGCCTGCTCTTCCGAGTAGGGCGAGGGTTTGGTCATCGAGAGGAAGGAGTGGGGGGTGCTGGCCCATTTCGCCAGCCCGCTCTGGCCGAGGACGACGTGGAAGGTGTGGAGGTCGTTGAGATTCGGGCTCTGCGTCAGCAGCACCAGGTCGACGTCGCCGCGCGTTCCTATGGTTGAGTAGGCGCGCAGCGAGCGGTCGACGGCGAAGTCCTCGCAAGCGGCGAGGAACTCCTGCTTGTCGGCCGCGCGGAGCTCGGCGTCGCGACGGCGCCAGGCGGGATCGATCTTGAAGAAGCTGAACTTGGCGAAAGTGCGGTCGGCCATCGGGGTGACGATAGCGCTCGCCCTGCTCCTGGCCATGCCTTCGGCCGCTGCCGCGAGGGGGCAGCGGGTGGTGCTGGCCTGGGTCCCAAGCGGCACGACCGTTGCCCAGCTGGCCGCGGCGGGCCTCTCGCCAGGGACGATGAGCGCGGGGCTCGGAACGGTGCCGCCCGAGCAGACCTACCTCGACGTCGGCCAGGGCAACCGCGTCTTTGACTCCCTCTACGACCGCCCGCTGCCGCAGCGCGGTGGCGATCGGTCCCGCTGGTGGCGCGAAGTCGTCGAACGGGCCGAATCGGCTCCCGCGGAAATCGTTCCCGGGCTGCTGGGCAAGACCCTGGCGGCAGCGCGCCTCTCCTCCGACCTCGAAGTCCGCAGAGCCTCCCTGGACCGGTTGCCGCCGCGGGGCAGCTACGACCTGCTGATCGCGATTGCCAGGCCCACCGGCGAGTCGGGCGATCCGGTCGCGATCGGCGTCGCCGGCAGAGGATTCGACGGCGACCTCACCTCCGACAGCACCAGGACGAACGGCTACGTCCTCTCGACCGACGTGGCGCCGACGATCCTCCAACGCCTCGGAATCGAAGTGCCGAGCCAGATGTCGGGGCAGCCGATCCGAAGCGAGGGGACGCCCGACCCGGCGGCGATCGAAGCGCTGGCGGCGCGCATGGACGTGATCTCCTCCCGGCGCGGGGCGGTGATCGGCCTGCCGATCGCGGCATGGCTGCTGCTGAGCGCCCTGGTCGCGCTCTTCAGCCGGGGGCGCCTGGCCCGAGTCGCCATGCGGCTGCTGGGCCTGAGCATCGTCTACCTGCCGCTGGTGCTGCTGCTCGGTGCCGCGCTCGAACCCGCCAAGGGAGCAGAAGCGCTGCTGGTCGCCTTCGGCGCGCCGGCGCTGGCGGCGGCGACCCTGGCGCTGCTACGCGACTTCCGGGCGCTTGCCGTTGCTTCCGCGATCACCGTCGGCGCTTACGCGGTTGACGTGATCTCCGGCTCGCCGCTGACCTCGCTCTCGCTGCTGGGTCCCAATCCCGGGCTGGGGGTGCGCTTCTACGGGATCGGCAACGAGCTGGAGGCGCTGCTGGCGGTCCTGGTCGTCGCCGGGACCGGGGCCGGCCTGGTTGGCTTCGCGCGGGGCTCCTCGCCCCGCGCGGCGGCGATCGCCTTCGTCGGGATCGGCCTCGCGGCGACCCTCGTCTTCGCCGCCGGGCGCTTCGGCGCCGACGTCGGCGCCGCGATCGTCTTCCCGGTCGGTGCGGTGGCGGCGGCGGTCGTCGTCGCCGGCAGGGGCAGGAGGCTCGGCCTGCTCGCGATCGTCGCGGCACCGTTCGCCGTGCTGGCGTTGCTGGCGTTGATCGACCTCCTCAGTGGCGCCAACGCGCACCTGACGCGCTCGGTGCTCGACGCGGGTGGGTTGGGAAGCCTGGCCGACGTCGCCCAGCGCCGCCTCCAGCTCTCCGCCCACAGCTTCTCCCGGCCGGTGCTGCTCGCCTTCCTGCCGCTGGTGATCGCCCTGGCCCTCTTCGCCTGGTTGCGCCGGGATCGCCTCCGCGCCTGGCTCGAGGGGGCTCCGGCGATGCGGGCCGGCCTATCGGGGGCCCTCGCTGCCACCGTGGTTGGCACCCTCGCCAACGACTCCGGCGCCCTCCTGCTCGAGATCGGCACCGCCTACCTGCTCGTCTTCACCGGCTTCGCCTGGGCCGAAAGGCCCCAAAATGGGGACTCGACAACTCCTCAGACGAAAAGTTACACTTATGTGCGCCACACGTGACACCTTTCTCCCTAGGCTGGAGGCATGAAGCAGATGAGATCGACCTGGACCGATTCCCGCCTTGACGACTTGAACAAGCGAGTCGACGGGATTCGTGAAGAGGTGCATGGCCTGCGAGGGGAAATGGGGGCAGAGCTGCGGGAGGTGCGCGGCGAAATCGGAGGCCTGAACCGCACGATCATCCAAGTCGGCGGCGGCGTCATCGGAACGCTCGTCGTCGGACTCCTGGGCCTGGTCGCAACCCAGATCTGAGCCGTATTGCCAGTCGGGCCTCTCTCAGCGGGGGCCGAGGCATCGACTACCCTTAATCCCCCGTGCGCATAGGTCTCGTCTCGCCATATTCCTGGTCCTACCAGGGGGGCGTGAACCGGCACGTCGAAGCCCTCGCCGAGGAGTTCATCGGGCGAGGCCATGACGTCCGCGTACTCGCTCCCTTCGACCCGCCCGGGGCACTCAGCCGTGTCCTGCACCGGGCCTCGGCGGAACGGCGCGAGCTGCCCGAATACCTGACCCCGCTCGGCCGCACGATGGGCTTCGGCGCCAACGGCTCGGTCTCCAACCTGGCGCCCTTCCCGGCGGGCGGAGTCATCGCCCCCCGGCGCCAAGTGCGGGCGGGCGAGTTCGACGTCCTCCACGTCCACGAGCCCCTGGTCCCGCTGGTCGGCTGGAACGCCACCCTCGCCGCCCAGGTGCCGGTCGTGGGCACCTTCCACACCTACTCGACCAAGCCGGTGCCGAACTACATCGCCAACGCCGTCGGGGCTCGGCGCCTCTTCAACCGGCTCTCGGCCCGGATCGCCGTCTCCGAGGCGGCCGCCTGGACGGGCCGCCGCTGGTTCGGCGGCGAGTACACGATCGTCCCCAACGGCGTCGACGTGGATGCCGCGCCGAGCGACCCGGTCGCTCCGAGCAAAGACCTGAGGATCCTCTTCGTCGGCCGGCCGGAGGAGCGGAAGGGGCTGCCGATCCTGCTCACCGCCTTCGGCGGCCTGGTCGAGCACGTTCCCTGCCGGCTGACCGTGATCGGCGCCGAGCGCGAGGACGTTCTCCGCTACGTCGCCGACCCCGATCTGCTGCGCTGGATGGACATCCGCGGCCGCGTCTCCGGCGAGGACCTCTGGGCCGAGCTCCATCGCGCCGACGTGCTCTGCGCTCCTTCGCTCTCCGGCGAGAGCTTCGGGATGGTCCTGACCGAGGCCTTCGCCGCCGGAACCCCGGTCATCGCCTCCGCCATCGCCGGCTACAGCGACGTCGTCAGCGACGGCGTCGACGGTTTGCTGGTCCCGCCCGGCGACCCGCAGCGCTTGGCCGAGGAGCTGCAGCGGATCCATCACGAGCCCGAGCGGCTGCGGGAGATGGGGGAAGCGGCGCGCCGCAGCGCCCAGCGCTACGCCTGGCCCCGCGTCGCCGATCAGGTGACCGCCGTCTACGAGCAGGCGATCGCGGTCCCGCGGCCGGCGAGCGCAGGCGAAAAGCTCGCCCACTGGGTAGGGGTGCGGCCGGCCGACGGCAGGCCCAAGCGCCGCGCGCAGCGCCTCCCCTCGCTCGATCCGCCGCCGGCGCGGCAAGGCAGGCGGGGGCGGGTCGTGGCACGCCGCCTCGGCCTCGGCGTCGCCGGGGCGCTGGGGGTCGGTCTGACCCTGCTCGCGGCGCGCAAGATCGGCGTCGAAAACGTCGTCGAAAGCATCGTCCGCTCCAACTTGACGTGGGTCCTGATCGCCTGCGCCTTGATGGCCAGCTCGCTCTTCTTCCGCGCCGCCTCCTGGTACTGGATCGCCCGCGCGGCGCTGCCCAACCGCCCGATCCGCCGACGCGACGTCACCTCGGCGACGATGATCGGCGTCCTCATGTCGGCGACGCTGCCGGCGCGCCTCGGCGAGCCGGCTCGAGCGATCACGCTCGCCCGGCGGACGGGGCGGATGCGGGAAACCTTCCCGGTTCTGCTGGGGACGCTCGTCTCGCAGACGCTGCTCAACCTGGTCGCCCTCGTCCTGCTGGGCGCGATCATCGTCTCGACGACGCCGCTCTTCCACTCGGGCACGAAGAAGATCTTCGTCTTCAGCCTCGTGCCGCTGCTGATCCTCGTCGTCGTCCTGTTGGCGCCGCTGCTGATGCGGCGCAACGGCAACGGTCGCCTGGCCCGCCTGGGAGGGGCGGTCCACCGGGCTTTGGCCCAGGTGAGGGCCGGCCTCTCGGTCTTCCGCGACCCTCGCCAGGGTGGGGCCGCCGCCGCGGCTCAGCTGACCGCCTGGGCGATCCAGCTGAGCGCCTGCTGGGCGCTGCTTTACGCGCTGGGCCTGAACGGCCGAGCGGGCATCGGCGCCGCCGCCGCGGTCCTCTTCGCCGTCAACGTGACTGCCGTGGTGCCGGCGACGCCGTCGAACATCGGCGTCTTCCAGTGGGCGGTGACCAGCGTCCTCCACACCGGCTTCGGCGTCAGCACCCCCGACGCTCTCGCCTACGGCATCATCCTGCAGGCGGTGGAGATCGCCACCGCCGTCGCCCTCGGGCTCCCGGCCCTCGTCCGCGAGGGGCTGACCTGGAGCGATCTGCGGGCGCAGGCCATCTCCACCTCGCCCGTCCGGCTCGATCCGGAGCCCCGGGCCCGTCCGACCCGGCCCAACCGGGAAGGCGCGCTTTAGGGAAAGTTCCGCCTAATCACTAAAAAACTCTGGTGTAATGATCTAGGATAAGTCGTGGAGGCGTGCCGTCACCCATTCCCAGGCCGGCACACCTGTAAAGAGAAAGGCGCGAGGCCGGCGCTGGTTCCATCCGACCGAGCAGCCGGCCCGCCTTCTCCCCGAAAGACTTCATAGCCGGATCGACAAGGTTCCTTGACGGGTCCGCAGTAATGTGCATAGAGTCGAGCAATCGGCCAAAACACTCACGCGAACTTTGGGAAGGGGAGCCGTGAGATACGACTCGGCAGTATTGGAGAGAGTCGCGCAGCGCTTCCGGCGCGACATGTGGGATTCAGTAGTTCCGGAAGCAATCTCCGAATCGGGGGTTGAAGTAGAGAAGTTCGGACCAGTGCAGGCGACCGCTTTCGGCGACCTGCCCGAGGTCCACTTGCTGCAGCAGATTCAGGGAGCGGCTGAGCCTGGCGCTGTCGCCGAGGGACACTTGGCGGCGGCGATCGAATGGATGCGGGCTCGCGAAGTCGACTATCGGATTCCGGTTTCCGCCAGCAGGCCCGGAGCAGTTGAGGCCGAGGCCTGGTTGGGAGAGCGTGGTTACGAGCGGGGAGGCGGGTGGATCAAATTCGTCCGCGACGGCTCTCCGCCGGACTTTTACGTAGACCCCCGCATCATGGTCTACCGGCTGGGCACCGACGAAGCCGAAGGAGAGGGGTTGAGCACGATTGCGGCTGAAGCCCTCGAGATACCCCTGGTGGCAGGGACGCTGTTCTTCTCCCTGCCGCAGCGAGACGGCTGGCATTGCTACACGGCGGCACTGGGACCCGAAGAGATCCCGGTCGCCACCGGCTCGATGCTGATCACGGATGGAGTGGCCCAGCTCGGGACCGGAACGACGCTTCCGCTCGCCCGCGGCTGTGGCTGCAACACCGCTCTGCTGCACCGGCGCCTGCTCGATGCTCATCGGGCCGGCTGCCACACCGTGTTCGTCGAGATCGGCGAATGCGACCTGGCCTCTTGGGCCGCGGTCTGCCGCAACATGCGGAAGGCCGGGTTCGAGGAAGCCTACGAAGGCCGCAACTGGCAGCGCCCGGCGCTGCACCCGGCGGAGATGCCGGGCTTCTTCAGCGGCTGAGCTCTGGGGCGGGGACCGCTTCGGCGTCCCCGCCTTCTTCGTCAGCCTCGCCCTCGGGCTCCGACTCCGGGGGCAGCGCGCCGCCGCGATCGGTGCCGGCGATCAGCTCGTCCGGCGCCTTCTCGGCGGGGATGAAGCCGGACTTCATCCCGAAGTAGACGGCCTGGGGGTGATGGGCGACGATCGCCACCGTCGACTGCTCCGGCATCACCGCATAGCCGCCCGAGAGGGTCATCCCGATCTCTTCCAGGCCGAGCAGGCGCCAGACCTTCTCGTGCTCGGACTGGTCGGGGCAGGCGGGGTAGCCCCAGGAGTAGCGGCGGCCCTGGTCGAGCTCGATCCCGAGCTCGCGCCGGACCTCGGCGTGCAGCCACTCGGCCAGGCCCTCGGCCGACTGGACGCCGAGCCCGTGGACGTAGAGCTGCTCGGCGAACTCGCCTTCGCGTTCGAGGCGCTCGATCAGCTCGGTCACCTCGGGGCCGACGGTGACGCCCTGCAGCGCCACCACGTCGCGTTCGCCCGAGTCGAGCGGGCGGAAGAAGTCGGCGAGGCAGATCCGGTCGTGCCGGGGCTGGCGCGGGAAGACCAGCCGCTCGAGCTCCCGCTCGGGGTCCTCGGGGTCGAAGACGACCAGCTCGTTGCCGTCGGCGTTGGCCGGGAAGTAGCCGAGGCGGGCGCGCGGATGCAGGTAGTTCTGCTCACGCCACATCCGCTCCAGCCGGGGAGCGAAGCCCTCCTCCTCGTCGGTTCCCTCGACCAGCTGACGCCAGGCCTCGCCCTTGACCCCGCGCCCGCCCCAGTGCAGCTTGAAGAGGACGTGGCGGTCGAGGTAGGGGAAGACCTCGTCGAGGTCGACGGCAACCTCGCGGGCGCCCCAGAACGGAGGCTCCGGAATCGGCGCGTCGGTGCGGGCGCCGGAGCGCACGCTGTCGTCGGTCGTCGGGGGAGCGTCGTCGACGACGACCGGCTTCTCGCGCAGCTGCTTGGCCTCGGTGCGGATCCGCTCGACCAGGGCGGCGCGCGCCTCGGCGTCGACCAAGGCGTCCATCGTGTCGAGGCCCTGGAAGGCGTCCTTGCAGTAGAAGACTCCGGGCGCGTAGACCTCGTCGGACTCTTTGCCCCGCGGGTAGAGGGTGCGGCGGCCGAAGTCGCGATTGATCGCGGCACCGCCGATCAGGACCGGGAAGTCGAGCCCGCGCTGGTGAAGCTCGGCGATGCAGGTCGGCATCTGCTTCGAGGTCGAGACGAGCAGCGCCGAGAGGCCGATCGCGTCGGCCTCGTGCTCGACCGCGGCCTCGATGATCGTGTCGACCGGGACCTGCTTGCCGAGGTCGATCACGGTGTAGCCGTTGTTGGTGAGGATCGTGTTGACGAGCGACTTGCCGATGTCATGGACGTCGCCGAAGACGGTCGCGATCACGACCTTGCCCTTGGTGTGGCCCTCGATCCGGTCGAGGTAGTTCTCGAGCTGGGCGACCGCCCGCTTCATCACTTCCGCCGACTGCAGGACGAAGGGGAGGATCAGTTCGCCGGCGCCGAATTTGTCGCCCACCTCCTTCATCGCCGGCAGCAGCACCTCGTTCAGGGTTGGGACGGCGCCGATCTTCCCGACCGAGCGGTCGATCCACTCCTCGACGCCGTCCTTCTTGCGGCGCAGGATGTGCCAGTGCAGGGCCTCCTCGGGCTCCATTCCCTCGGTCGGGTCGGCTGCCTCCGCCTCGGCCTCCTCGCCCTTGGACTCGAAGTGGGAGATGAAGCGCTCGAGTGCGTCGTCGCGGCGGTTGAAGACGAGGTCGTCGGTCAGCTCCCGCTCCTCCTCGGGGATCTCGCCATAGGGGGTGATGTGGTTGGGGTTGACCATCGCCAGGTCGAGCCCGGCCTCGACGCAGTGGTGGAGGAAGACCGAGTTGAGGACCGCGCGCGGGCGCGGCGAGACGCCGAAGGAGACGTTGGAGACGCCGAGGGAGGTCTTCACGCCCGGGATCTCGGCCTTGATCCGGCGGATGCCCTCGATCGTCTCCACCGCCGAGGGCTTCCACTCCTCGTCGCCGGTGGTGAGGGTGAAGGTGAGGGCGTCGAAGATCAGCGCTTCGGGGTCGAGGCCGTGCTCGGTGCAGGCGATGTCGCGGATGCGCTGGGCGATCTCGACCTTGCGCTCAGCCGTCTTTGCCATCCCGACCTCGTCGATCGTCAGCGCGATCAGGGCGGCGCCGTGTGCCCGCGCCAGCGGGATCACCCGGTCGGCCTTGTCGCGACCGGCCTCGAGGTTGATCGAGTTGACGATCGCCCGGCCGGGGATCTGCTCGAGCGCGGCTTCGATCACCTCCGGTTCGGTTGAGTCGACCTGGATCGGAGCCGGTTGGGTCAGCGAGACCCGCTTCACCACCGCCTGCATCTGCTCGTCCTCGTCCTGGCGCTCGGTCAGCGCAACGCAGACGTCGAGCACATGGGCGCCGCCTTCGACCTGGTCTTCGGCGACCTGGACGAGGCCGTCGTAGTCGTCGGCGAGCAGCAGTTCCTTCGCCTTTTTCGAGCCCTGCGAGTTGACCCGCTCGCCGACCAGGGTCGGGCGCGGTTCCTGCACCAGCGGCGTCGAGGTCATCATCGAGGAGACCTCGATCGGCCCGGGAGCGGGGCGCTCACCGGGGACGCGGCCGCCGACCCGCTCGCGGATCGCGGCGACGTGCTCGGGGGTGGTGCCGCAGCAGCCGCCGACGATGCCGACGTCGTAGCGCTCGACGAACTCACCCAGCGTCGCCGCCAGCGGCTCCGGCTTTTCCGGGAAGATCGTCTCGCCGTCGGGTCCCTGGAAGGGGAGGCCGGCGTTGGGGATGCAGTGGACGGGCAGCGGCGAGGTCTCGCCGAGAAAGCGGATCGCGTCGCGCATGTCCTCGGGGCCGGTCGAGCAGTTGAGCCCGATCACGTCGATCTCGAGCGCGGTCAGCGTCGTCAGCACCGCCTGGATGTCGGTCCCGAGCAGCATCTTGCCGCCGTTGGGCAGCAGCGAGACGCTGCACTGGATCGGCAGCTCGCGGCCGGCCTGCTTGAAGGCCTCGCGGGCGCCGAAGATCGCCGCCTTCACCTCGAGGATGTCCTGGGCGGTCTCGATCATGATCAGGTCGGCGCCGCCTTCGACCAGCCCCTGCGCCTGCTCGGTGAAGACTTCGACCAGGCGGCCGAAGGAGATGTCGCCGAGGGTGGGGTCGGTGGAGGCGGGGAGGAAGCCGGTCGGGCCGATCGAGCCGGCGACGAAGCGCTCCTCGCCGGCGGCGCGGCGGGCGATTTCCGCCGCCTTCGTGTTGATCTCCGGCGTCTGCTCGCCGAGACCCCACTCGTCGAGCTTCAGCCGCGAGCCCTGGAAGGTGTCGGTCTCGACCACCTCGGCGCCGGCCTCCAGCATCGAAGTATGAACCCCCTCGATCACGTCCGGCCGGTTCAGCACCAGCGCCTCATGGCACTTCCCCTCGAGCCCACCGTAGTCCTCCTGCGTGAGCTCGAACTGCTCCAAGGTCGCACCCATGCCACCGTCGAAGACGACAACTCGCTCCTTGGTAGCCGCTATGTAGTCACGCTCAGCCATGAACCTAAAGAGGCTACCGGGGCGGAGTCGGCCGAGGGAGCGGGTGCCCCTCTGCTGGAGACCGTACGTCCCTGCAGGGACCCACGAGCTCCGCCAGCTTTACCCAAAGCCTCCATCAGAGGGGCACCCGCTCCCTCTCCCAACACGCGCCTTTAGGACAGATGGCCGTACTTCGAATCGCGTGGTTCCTTTGTCCGGCTATACACGACAAAGGAACCACGGAACTGGGAGCGGCTTCGTCGGCTGGCGTCAGACGGAGCTCTGTGGTGAGAGGGACGGGTGCCCCTCTCACAAAGGCTCAAGGAACCACAGTGGCGCCTCCGGAGCTCGATCAGCTGCGCGACGGTCTTTGGGAGAGGGGCACCCGTCCCTCCCTACCGGCGCGCTTCATCCCTCAGCGCTTGAGGCCGAACCGCCGGCGCCAGTCGCGGGCGCTGAAGAGGCGGACCAGGGGGGCGATGAGGAAGCGGCGGGAGCGGGTGTAGGGGTACCAGGAGGGCTCGCGCTTGCCGCCGAAGCGGGTGATCACGACCGACTCGCTGCGGCAGTACTTCTTGATCCCGCCTTCGCCGTGGCGACTGCCGATCCCCGACTGCTTCCAACCGCCCATCGGCACCTCGGTGGCGAAGTAGTTGACGAGCACGTCGTTGACGTTGACCGCGCCGCACTCGACCCGGCGGGCGACCTGCTCGGCCCTCTCGCGCTCGCCGAAGACCGAGCCGGAGAGGCCGTAGCGGCTGTCGTTGGCGAGGCGGATCGCCTCCTCGGCGTCGTTCACCTTCATCACCCCGACCACCGGCCCGAAGGTCTCGTCGCGCATCACCTTCATCGAGTGGTCGACGTCGACCAGGACGGTCGGCTCGAAGTAGTCGCCGGGCCCCTCCACCCGCTTGCCGCCGACCAGGGCGCGGGCGCCGGAGGCGAGTGCGTCGGAGACGTGGTCCTCGACGATCGCCGTCTGCCGCGGCGAGGTCATCGCGCCGACGTCCTTCGGGTCGGTCGCGTCGTCGGCGCCCTGGCGCAGCCCCCCGACCTCGCGGGCGAGCTTGTCGACGAACGCGTCGTAGGCGGGCTCCTCGACGTAGATCCGCTCCACCGACATGCAGATCTGGCCCGAGTTCATCATCCCGCCCCAGGCCGCGGCGTTGGCGGCGCGGTCGAGGTCGGCACCGTCGAGGACGATCATCGGGTCCTTGCCGCCGAGCTCGAGGCTGACCGGGGTCAGCGTCTCCGCCGCCCGCGCCATCACCTTGCGGCCGGTGCGGTCCGAGCCGGTGAACTGGATGAAGTCGACGGCATCGACCAGGGCGCCGCCGGTCTCGCCGATGCCCTGCACGCAGCCGAAGACGTCGGGGCCGCCGATCTCGTTCTTCCAGGCTTCGACTATCTCGGCGATCCCGAGCGGGGTGAACTCGGAGGGCTTGACGACGACCGCGCAGCCGGCCTGCAGCGCCGGGATCGCGTCGCCGAGCGAGAGGATCAGGGGGAAGTTCCAGGGGCTGATGATCCCCACCACCGGGTGCGGTCGGTACTGGATCCGCAGCTTCTTCGCCGCCAGCAGCGGCGAGTGGGGGCGGACGCTCTCCTCGCCGATGAACTTCGCCGCCCGGGCGCCGTAGAAGTTGATGATGTCGGCGAGGTAGGCCGGCTCGTTCATCGCGTCGGCGCGGACCTTGCCGGTCTCCAGCTGCATCGTGTCCAGGACCCGGTCCTGGTTGTCGAGGATCCAGTCGCGCAGCTTGCCGAGCCAGTAGTAGCGGGCCTCGATCCCCATCGCCTCCCACTCGGGCTGGTTGGCGCGGACGCGGGCAACGGTGGCGGCGACGGACTCGGGCGAATCGACGGGGAGGTTCGCGATCAGCGCGCCCGTGGCGGGGTTGTGGACCTCGATCGAGTCGGCCTCGGCGGCCGGCGCTCCATTGCTCTCGGTGCTCCTTGCAGTGGTGCCGCTCTCCACGATGCTCCCTTCGTCGCCCAATTGGCTGGTCAGCCAACTTTAGCGCCGGCGGCGCGATTTGCTCAGAGCTGGGTGCCGATCAGGATCGTGAGAACGCCGAGAAACGATCCGATCAGGCCGAACCCGACCTGGAGAGTTCGATTCAGTCCTTTGAGCTCAGCGCGCAGTTCCCCTTGGCTTTCTCGCACTTTTCCTACTTCGGCCCGGAGTTCGTTGATGTCGGAATGGACTTCGCGGAACCCCTCGTCCATGTGCTCCTTGAGGTCGTCGAGGCGCGCGTCGGTCCAGGCTTCTCTCATCATCGCTACGGGCATGATGGCAAGTGTAGACAAAATATTGCAACGTGTGGCGCACGGAAGTGTGAAATTTCAGCGGGAAACGAGCCGAAATACCGGGCCTTCGAGCGAGGCGACGTAGAGGCGGTGACGATCGTCTTCGCCGAAGGAGCTTGGGCTCGCTACCCGCGGGCCCAGTAGATGATCGCTGCCGGCTCGCTTCAGGTGGGGGGTGAGGGCGCGCAGTCGGCCCTCGCAGAGGTCGGCGTATACGTACTGCCCACGCAGCCCCTTCAGGCGCTGGTCCTGGACCACGTAGCCGCCGATGATCGAGCAACTGCCGCCACCGCGGTCGTGGCTGTAGGCGAAGATCGGCTTGGTCGTGCCGCCGGGATCGGCGGTGCCGCTGCTTTCGTCTTCGTAGCGGTGGAAGCCCTCGAAGGCGTCCCAGCCGAAGTTCGCTCCCTTCGCGGCGGCGACGGTCGTGTAGTCGAGCTCCTCGTATCTGTTCTGGCCGACGTCGCCGATCGCGATCCGCGGTTGCTTGGCGCTGGTCGTGTCGAACGAGAAGCGGAAGGGGTTGCGGAGGCCGTAGCTGTAGATCTCGTCGCGCCCCGGCTTGCCCACGAACGGGTTGCCGGCGGGGACCGTGTAGGGCTTGCCGCCCGTCGGCCGCGGATCGATCCGCAGCAGCTTCCCCAGCAGGACGTCCTTGTTCTGGGCATTGTTGGGCGGATCGCCGCCGGAGCCGCCGTCTCCCGTCCCGAAGTAGAGGAGGTTGCCGAGGAACTGCAGCTGGCCGCCGTTGTGGTTGGCGTTGACGGGGTGGGGGATTTCGATCACCTGGCGGTCCGAGCCCGGTGCTGCCCGGGTCGCGCTCGCCCGCTTGAATTCGTCGACGCGGATGTTGCCGGCGTTGTTCGTGTAGTAGACGTAGAAGCGCCGGCTCATTGGGTAGTCGGGCGGGAAGGCGACCGAGAGCAGGCCGCGCTCACCGCCGTAGGAGACCTGGTCGCCGATCGCGAGGAAAGGCTTGCCGAGCCGGTGGCCGTTGCGCAGCACCGAGATCCGGCCGGGCTGTTCGACGACGAAGAGCAGCCGCGGGAAACCGGGGGCGCCGGTGACGTAGACCGGGTGGTCGAAGGAGCCGATCTTCTTCAGGGCGACGCCGCTCTTGCGGGCCGCACGTTCCTTCGGCGCCGTGGCGGTCGAGTCGCTGGCCGATCCGCAGGCGGGCAGCGCCAGGGTCAGCAGCGCCACCAGCACTGCCGCGGCTGCGGTACGCCTACTTCCCCTGCTGCTTGGTCCCCTGCTTCTTGACTTCAACGATTTCGCCGTTCCCGGTGACTTCGGTTTCCGGCAGCGACGAGCTGATTTCGGTCTTGATGGAGCCACCGGGAGTTACGCCCTTACCCGTTTCCGCTTTGGCCTTACCGCTGAGCCCCGCATCGACGCTGTACACCAGCGTGTATTTGCCGGCCCGCACCGCGCTCAATTTCCAGACGGCCCTGGTCGTCTCACCCGGCTTCAGCGGGCCGAAGGCGAAGGTCTTCGGACTTGAGCTCGAGGCGCCGCCGGGCGCGGAGGATCCGTGCAGACGCGGGTAGGTCTGCGCCAGCACCCAGACCGGCCGGTCGGGTTGCGCGAGTTCCGGCTGCGGGTCGCTGATCCCGAACGGGAGCGAGGAGTCGACCCCCCGCTTGCCGGCGATCGTGAAGGTGATGGTCAGGCCGGGCACCGTCCGCTTGCCGGTGTTGCGGATGCCCAGCGTCAGCAACGAGGTCTGGCCGAGCTTCTGCTTGGCCGGGAAGCTCGCTTCGGTCACCTTGACGTGGAAGGTGCCCGTCGGTTCGTTGGCGTCGGAGGACGATTCGCCGCACGCAGCAAGCAGCGCCACCGTCGCCAGCGCGGCCAACCCGGTCGCGATGGCCTGGCAGCGGGCGCGCCGGGAATGTCGTCCGGTCCCCCCCAAGATGGCGCGAACATACCACGGGGTTTGGCCGCTTTCGCAGGCGTTTCCCACCCGCCGGAAGCGTTAGCGGGATCTCAATACGCCGCCAACAGTCGGGGGTGGCTCATCCCCTAGACTCATGCGCACCGAGTAGGCGCTTGCGTCCATGCGGCGCTGCCCGGAGGAGGAGCAGATGGTCGGATCCGCGGTCAACAGGGCGTTCTCGCCAGCCAAATCTCTGTTCGAACAGGTGGGGGAGATGATGATCCTCACCGGGCGCACGATCGTCTCCGCGGTCAAACCGCCCTACCCCTACGGCGAGGAGTTCATCGGCCAGTTCCTCTTCGCCCTCCAGCTCTGCTGGTTCCCGCTGCTGGTCTCGACCGTGGCCTTCGGCTTCGGCGCCCCCGGCCTGCAGGCGGCCAACTTCCTCTCGCTCTTCGGCGCCCTCGACCGCCTCGGCGGCTTCTTCGTCCTCGCCTCGATCCGCGAGTTCGCGCCGTTCGTGACCGCGGTCGTCGTCGCCGGCGTCGCCGGCACCGCGATCACCGCTGACCTCGGCGCCCGCAAGATCCGCGAGGAGCTCGACGCCCTGCAGGTGCTCGGCGTCGACCCGATCAAGAACCTGGTCGTGCCGCGCTTCCTGGCGCTGATGCTGATCACCGGCCTGCTCGACATCTACGCGCTGGTCTTCGGGATCAGCGGCGGC
>DASULS010000004.1:0-27212 GCA_036278095.1 Solirubrobacterales bacterium
CCTGATCGAGGCCTGCCTGCTGGTCGAGGAGGGGATCTGCTCGGTCCGCGACATCGACCTCGGGATGATGGCCGGGGCCGGGCTCGACCCGCGCAAAGGCCTGCTGCCGCCGTTCTGGAAAGCCGACGTCACCGGGCTCGATCAGGTGCTGGAGACGATCGAGGGCCTCGAGGAGAAATACGGCGACCGCTTCACTCCGCCGACGACCTTGAAGCGGCTGGTCGCGCAGAAGCGCTACGGCCTCTCCAGCGGCCAGGGCTTCTACCCCTACCCGCAGCCCGACGATGGCGAGCAGGCCGAGACGGTGAAGCTGGAGACCCGCGACGGCGTCGCCATCGCCTGGCTTGCCAACCTGCCGATGAACTCGCTCTCACCCCAGGTGATAGTGGACCTGGAGACGGTCTGGAACCGGGTCAAGGCGGCCGACGGGGTGGGGGCGATGGTGGTCGCCTCCTCGGTCCCGGTCGTCTTCTCCGCCGGTGCCGACATCAAGGCGTTTACGACGCTCGATCAGGAGAGCGGCGCCGAGCTGATCAACCGCGCCCACGCGCTCTTCCGCGACCTCGGTCAGGCCGGCGTCGCGACCATCGCCGCGGTCAACTCGATCGCCTTCGGCGGCGGCTGCGAGCTGGCGATGGCCTGCGACTTCCGCATCGCCGCCGAGGCAGCCGTCTTCGGTCAGCCCGAGGTGAAGCTGGGGATCATCCCCGGCTTCGGCGGCACCCAGCGGCTGCCCCGCCTGGTCGGCGCCAGCAAGGCGCTGGAGATGAACCTGGTCGGCGACGCGATCCTCGCCGGCGAGGCGCTGGAGCTCGGCCTCGCCAACCGCGTCGTCCCCGACCACGAGCTGTTCGAGACGGCGTTGATGTGGGGCCGCAAGCTCGCCGCCCAGGCGCCGCTCGCTCGCGAGCAGATCAAGGCCGTCTCTGCCAAGGGCGACCTCGATGACGGGATCGAGGCCGAGAAGCAGGGCTTCGCCACCGCCTTCTTCAGCGAGGACGCCAAAGAGGGCATCAGCGCCTTCCTCGGCAAACGCACCCCGAAGTGGAGCGGCAAGTAGCGACCCGTGAGGTGGAGCGACTGGCCGAGCTGCTCGGCCAGTCGCGCCGCGCAGTCGCCCTGACCGGCGCCGGCGTCTCGGTGCCGTCGGGGATCCCGGACTTTCGCACGCCGGAGACGGGGCTGTGGGCGAACGTCGACCCGATGGAGGTCGCCCACATCAGTGTCTTCGAACGCGACCCGGAGCGTTTCTGGTCCTACTACCGGCCGCGCTTTCAGTCATTGGGGGAGAAGGAGCCGAACCGCGCCCACGAGGCGCTGGCGGAGCTGGAGCGGCGAGGGTTGATCGAGGGCGTGATCACCCAGAACATCGACCGCCTGCACCGGGCCGCGGGCTCGCGGGAGGTGGTCGAGGTGCACGGCTCGATCGAGACCTCATCCTGCCTCGACTGCGGCACCGCCTTCGGTTTGGAGCGGGTCGAAGATCTCTTCGACGAGCGGGGCGTTGCGATCTGCGCCGAGTGCGGCGGCGCGGTCAAACCCGACGTCGTCCTCTTCGGCGAGCTGCTGCCGGAAGCGGCCCTGGCACAGGCGACCGAGCTGGCCGAAGGCGCGGACCTGATGCTCTGCGTCGGCTCCTCGCTGGCGGTCCACCCGGTCGCCGGGCTGCCGCAGCTGACCCTCGCGAACGGCGGGCGCCTGGCGATCGTCACCAAGGGCGAGACGCCGTACGACCGCGACGCCGAGCTGAAGCTCGAGGGCGAGGTCGACGAGGAGCTCGCCGCGCTGGTGGCGGCGCTCGGCTAGGGCGCCGCTAGCCCTTGCGCCGCGTCTGCGAGGGGTCGCCCGTGCGGCCGGTCAGCGGCACGCCCTGCGCTTCGCACTCGGCGACGACCGTTTCCGAGCGCGGGCCGTCGAAGCGGGCGGCGTGGGCGCACTTGGCTTCCGCTTCGGCGCCGCAGCCGCTGATCGTTTCGGCGCCGACCACCCCGGCGACCTCGGCCTTGATGCAGCCCATCGGGGTCGGCGGGCTGCTGTCGCCGACGGTCGCGAGCACGACTCCCAGGAGCGCGACCACGGTCACCAGGAGGACGATCGAGGCGGCCTTGATCTCGCGCGGGCTCAGCTTGTAGAGCGGCGTCGTCTGCCGCTCGTAATGGCCTTCCAGTGGCATGGCCGGAACTAAATCAGGCACGCGCGGAGGACACCACCGCCAGCGGGGCGAAGATTCGGCGCCGATCTTTAGACACTCGTACGTAGTGGCGCGGCTCCATCGACGGCAGGGTTATCCCGTCCGAGAAGCACCTACTGAGAAAGGGAGTACGCGTAAATGGAATGGTTGAGCGAAGGCGCCAATTCTTGGCAGCTCACCGCCGCGACCTTGGTTGGCCTGATGAGCGTTCCTGGCCTGGTCGTCCTCTACGGCGGGGTCATGCAGAAACGCTGGTCGGTGAACTCGATGATGATGGCGTTCGTCGCCTTCGCGATCGTGCTGGTCCTCTGGGTCCTGCTCGGCTTCAAGATGGGCTTCGGGGAGCCGGTCCACATCTTCGGCCAGAAGAGCGGCTTCTTCGGGAACCTCATAGGCCAGCCAGGCTCGATCCTGAACAGCAATGACCTACTGAAGCAAGCGCACATCCCAGAGCTGGCGGAAGAAGAATTCCTCTTCCCGCAATCGACGCTCGCCTACTTCCAGATCGTCTTCGCGGCGATCACGCCGATCCTGATGCTGGGCTCGGTGCTCGGGCGCTTCAACTTCAAGGCGTGGATTCCCTTCGTCGCCCTCTGGACGCTCCTGATCTACACGATCAACGCCTTCCTGATCTGGGGCGGCGGCTTCTTCGCCCAGCAGGGCGCACTCGACTACTCCGGTGGTTACGTGATCCACCTCGCCGCCGGCGTCTCCGGCTTCGTCGCCGCGGCGGTGATCGGACCCCGCCTGCAGCGCGACCGCGAGGTCGACGCGCCGAATAACCTGGCGATGGTCGCCGTCGGCGCTGGTCTGCTGTGGATGGGCTGGAACGGGTTCAACGGCGGTGACTGGTACAGCGCCGGCGAAATCGCCTCCGCCTCGGTGCTCAACACCAACCTCTGCACCGCGGTCGCCTTCCTGGTCTGGGTCGCCCTCGACTACCTGACCGGGCGCAAGCCGAGCCTGATCGGCAGCGTCAACGGGATGATCGTCGGCCTCGTCGCGATCACCCCCGGCGCCGGCTTCGTCAACGGCTGGGGCGCGATCATCATCGGCGTCGTCGCCTCGACGCTCGTCTATCTGGCGCTCAACTACCTGAGCCGGACGGCGCCGTTCCGCAACGTCGACGACACCCTCGGGGTCGTCTACACGCACGGCTTCGCCGGCGTCGCCGGCGGCCTGCTGGTCGGCATCTTCGCCAACAAGCTGATGGCCGGCGAACACGAAGGCCTGATCTCCGGCGGTGGCCTCCACCTGCTCGGGGTCCAGGCGTACACCGCCCTCTGGGTGATCGTGTTCTCTGCCATCGGCACCTTCATCCTCCTCAAGCTGGTCGGCCTCTTCGTGCCGCTGCGGATGACCGAGGCGGAAATGGAGACCGGCGACATCGCCGTCCACGGGCACGAGGTGTACCCGTCGGACGTGCCGTCTCTGGGTTACCCGGACGGCGTCCCGGCGCAGCCCGCGGTCAAACCCGCACCGGCCGGCGGCACCGCCTAGCCGGATCGGCCCGGCGCACCGGGAACGGTGCGCCGGGCGCTCTCCCGCAGCACGTTCAGCATCGTCGCCACCGCCGGGGTGGCGGCGGCGCTGCGGGGGGTGGCGGCGAGGACCTTGCGGACCGGCGGCCGTGGGTCGAGTGGCCTGACGAGGACGTCGGGCCGCACGCTGGAGAGGGCCAGCTGCGGGATCAGGGCGACGCCGACCCCGGCCGCGACCAGTCCCTGGACGGTCTGGTAGTCGTCGCTTTCGAAGGAGACGCGGGGGTCGAAGCCGGCGCGGTGGCAGGCGCGGACGACGTAGCGGGCGCAGGGGCTGGCGGCGGAGGTCTGCACCCACGAATCCTCGGCCAGGTCGGCGAGGCGCAGTTGGCTGCGGCCGGCGAGGCGGTGGTCGTGGGGGAGAACGAGGTGGAGGGGGTCGTCGAGCAGGGGGAAGCGGCGCATGCCGGAACCGAGCCGCTCGCTGGCGCCGGGGAACTCGAAGAGGAGGACGAGGTCGAACTCGCCGGCGCGCAGCCGCGGCGCGATCTCCTCCGCCTCGCCCTCGGCCAGGCTCAGCTCGACCCCGGGGTGGGAGGCGCGGAAGGCGGCGATCGCGGCCGGCATCAGGGTGGCGCCGGCGGTGGGGAAGGAGGCGACCCGGAGGTGGCCGCCGTGACCGGAGGCGATCGCCGCGACTTCGCTTTCGGCGGCCTCGATCTGGGCGAGGATGCCGTCGGCCTGCGCGGCAAGGGCGGCGCCGGCGGCGGTCGGGCGCGCGCCTGAGCGGGTGCGCTCGATCAGCGCCACTCCTGCTTCCCCCTCGAGGGTGGCGATCGCCTGCGAGACGGCGGACTGCGAGTAGGAGAGGGCGTCGGCCGCGGCGGAGAAGGAGCCGTGGGCGATCACCTCGCGAAAGACCCGTAGCCGGCTGGTACTCAGCATAAGCAAAACTGATGGTAGCGATGAGCAATTTCAGTTGCACTGATTCAAAGGCACTGGCACTCTCTCCTCAGACTTCGAAACGCAACTCCCTGGAGGCACCCCAATGGCACTGAAGATCATCGTTTCCTACGACGACACCGACAACGACCGCGACGCGCTGGCGCTCGGCCGCCTGCTCGCCTACTCCGGCGGCGAGCTGGCCCTCGCCTACGTCCGCCACTCGTTCGGCGAATCGCTCGAACAGCAGCAGGCCGAAGAGCTGCTCGCCCGCGGCGCCGCCTCGGTCGGCACCCCCGACATGCCCAAGCACGTTGTCGTCAACCCCGCGACCAGCGTCGGCCTCACCGAGCTGGCCGAGAAGGAGCAGGCCGACGTGATCGTCTTCGGCTCCGAATACCGGACCGCCGCCGGCCTCGTCAAGCCGGGCATCTCGGCCCACAAACTCCTCCTCGGCGGCCCCTCGGCGATCGCCGTCGCCCCGGCCGGGCTCCACGCCAACCCGGTCGTCAGCGTCAACACCATCGGCCTCATCGACGAGGGCGACCCCAGCGCCCGCGCCACCGCCGACAGCCTCGCCTCGGCCCTCGGCGCCGGCGTCGCCGACTACGGCTCCGGCCCGGTCGACCTGCTCGTCGTCGGTTCCCGCCCCGAGGCGCCGGAGGGCCGCGTTGTCCTCAGTGCCAAAAGCGACTACGCGGTCGAGGCCGCCAACTACCCGGTGCTGGTGATCCCGCGGGGGGTCGCGATCGACTTCGCCGGCACCGCCGCGCCCGCCGCCTGACGCGGACCCTCGGCTACCGCTGGACGACCACGATCACGGCCGCGACCTTCGGGTCGCGGCCGTCGGTCTTCCCGCTCAGGCTCTCGAGGTCGACGCTACGGGCCTGGTAGCGCGAGGCCAGGTCGGCCACCGTTTGCACCGCCGAGTCGGCTTCGATCACCAGTGCCGCCGGGCCTGCCTTCTTCCCCCGCGCTTCCTGCGCCGCGTCGAGCACGTCCCTGGTCACCACCTGGGAGGCGCGCTCGGCGTTGGCCCAGCCCTGGCCGAAGGAGAGCTCGGGGTTGCTCAGCTCCGGCCCCTCGAGGATGCGCAACTCGGTCTGGCGCGGCTCCCAGCGCCGGTCGCCCAGCGCCACGGGCTGGCCCGACAGCCACGGTTCGAGCACGGTCAGCCGCAGCTCCTCAGCGCTGAGGTTGAAGGAGCGGGCGTGGTTCAGGCCAGAGCTGACCTCGATGTGGAAAGCCATGACGAGAACATATCCTCACGCGCGATGCCACTCCCGCTGCCCGCCGCCGTCGTCTTCGACAACGACGGCCTCCTGCTCGACACCGAGTCGGTCTGGACCCGCGCCGAGCAGGACCTCTTCGAGCGCCGCGGGCTCGAGTTCACCCCGGCCGACAAGCTCGAGTTGGTCGGGACCTCGGCCGAGATCGCCGGCGGGATCCTTGAGCGGCGGCTGGGGGAGCCGGGGCGGGCGGGGGAGTTGATCGAGGAGCTGAACGTGCTCGTCGTCGCCGAGCTCGAGCATGGGGTGGAGGCGATGATCGGCGCCCGCGAGCTGCTGGTGCAACTGCGCGAGCGGGGCACGCCGCTGGCCCTGGTCTCCAACTCGCCGCTGCGCTTCGTCCGCCGCTCGATCGAGCTTGCCGGCTTCGAGGAGCACTTCGACGTCATCGTCAGCGCCCACGAGGTGGCGGCGCCGAAGCCGGCCCCAGACCCCTACCTCGAGGCCTGCCGGCGGCTGGGAGTGGAGCCGGGCCCCGAGGTGGTCGCCCTCGAGGACTCGCCGACCGGCGTTGCCGCCGCCCGCGCCGCCGGCCTGACCGTGATCGGCATTCCCTCAGTGGAAGGAGTCCTCTTGGACGAGGCTCATCACCTGGCCGCCTCGCTCCTCGACGACGTTGTCGCGCGCCAGCTGGCGTTCTAGCCGCGAAGCACTCGCCGCCGCCGCAGCACACGCTCGCAAATCTGCAGGAGATCCTCGATTTGCTGCTTTTGAGCCTTTGAGACCTCACCCTCAAGTGCAGCGTTAGCTATTACGCCTGCCCCGCTTTTGCGCTCCTGCAGCGTTCCCATGTCTCGCTCGTGCCCCGGATCCGTGAGCGCGCCCTTCAGCTCGACCAGCAGCGCCTCCAGGCCGACCCGCAGCTGCAGTGCGGCCTCGCGGTTGCGGCCGGCGTCGAGGTCGGCGCGGGCTCGAAGCAGCAGCGTCTCGCAGGCGTCGAGCTGCTCGCGGCCGCGGAGGACGGCGGCGACCCGTTCCTGGGGGCGCAGCTCCTCCTCGCGTTGCCGGCGCCGGGAGCCGAGGTGAGACCTGACGTCGACCTGGCGCGCCTCGCGGAAACGCCCGTGAGCGGTCTCCTCGCCGCTCCCGTAGCCGATCAGCACCCGCTCGGCCCCCTCAGGGGAGAGCTCGGTGCGGGCGCGGGAGTCGGCGGCGCTGACTGCCTGGGCGTGCAGCGCCCGGTTCAGCAGCGAGATCGCTTCCGCGGCGAGGACGTCGACCGTGTCCTCGGCCTCGCAGGCCTCGTCGAGCCAGCGCGCCGCCTCCTTCTCGTCCGGGAAGGGGGCAAAGGCCCGGATCGCGGTGGCGCGGGTCAAGGACAGGGGCGCCGGCTCGGGATCGGCGGCGCTGCTGCGCCGGCGCCGGCGCCGTTCCCGCGGGGCAGACCCCAGCCTCTGCAGGATGAGGACGCTCTCCTCGCTTTCTGCTCCCGAGCGGGCCAGGTAGCGGCCGTCGGTCAGCGGCAGCGGACCGGCGAAGTCGAGCTGGACGAATCCGAATAGCTGCGTCAGGGGAACGATTCTCGCCGCTCGCAGCCCGGCGCGCGATCAGTCGCCGCTGCTGCCGGCGAAGCCGGCGTTTTCGCCCTTGCTTTCGTCGGGTTCCGCGAACTTGGAGGGCTGGACCGGCACGTTCGGGTTTTCGATTTCGCCGAGGCGGTTGATCAGGCGCTGCCACTGGGCCGGTTTCAGCAGAGCGCTGAACTGGGCTTCGGCGCCACCTTCGATCGGGTGGTAGCCGATGTGGACGTGGTTGTAGTGGTCGGGCAGGGCGAAGCTGGTTTCCCCGGGCAGGTCCTCGAGCGAGATCACCTGGTGGGGGTGCATCGTCCCCTGCAGCTGGAGGACGTCTTTGATCAGCTGGTCGACCAGCGTCCCCGGCCCCTGATGGCCGGTGACCGGGACGCCGTCGATGACGGCGATGTCGACCGCGTCGCCGGTGCTGTGCTCGGAGACGTTGCCGGAGGTGGTGAGCAGGCCGTGGCCGCACTCCAGCGAGGTGATCGTCAGCGTGAAGCCTTTCGACCGCAGGTACTCGAGCACCGCGAGGACGCGGCGGTCGATCTTGCCGCCGGCGATGTCTTCGCGGCCGCATTCGTAGATCGAGAGGCCTTTGTCGTCGAGGACCCGTTTCTGCAGCGCTTCCTTGGAGAGCAGGAGGACCCCGGCGCCGCTCAGCTTGGCGAACGGGTTCTTGCCCTTGGCGCGGTAGATGGCGGTGGCTTCGAGCAGCTTCCAGCCGTCGAGGATCGGTTTCGGGTCGATCCGCGGCGCGCCCTTGCCGGCCGGGCGGATCGAGAAGTTGACGTGCGGGTCGATCCCTTCCTTGCCGGCGGCGACGCGGGCCAGCATCGTCCCGGCGATCACTTTCGAGCCGACCCGCAGCGAGCCCTGGCCGCTGGCGGCGACCGCGGCCTGCAGCTTGTGCGCATCGGCCTTGCCGGCCTGGCCTTCGCTGCGGCCGGGGAGGGCTCGCAGTCGCGGCCGCAGGTTCTGGCTTTCGACCGGGACCCGCTTCTCCTTGCCGGTCGTCGTCACCACCACGCGGCGGTTGCGGACCAGCTGCCCCAGCTCGGCATAGGTGTAGCGGTTGCCGTAGGTGTCTTCGAGGACGATGAAGTTGCCGAGCTTGCTGGAGTGACCGAGCTTGCGGATGACGCCGTCGTTGACGGCGACCACCGGCGCGCCCTGCTTGGCGAAGATGTTGATTCCGCGCGGGGTGGGGGAGGAGGAGATGACTTCGGCCGCGTTGCCGTATTCGCCGGCCTTGCCGCTCTTCAGCGCCGCCCGGGCGGCGATGTCGTCGGCGTAGCGGGCGTTGGCGGCGATCGGGAAGTGGGCACCCTCGGTGAGCCCGGTCAGCGAGCCGATCAGGTCGGAGGGAAGGCGGCCGTAGGCGCGGGCGTAGAGGAGCACCTCCTGCACGTACCAGTCGGCGTGGTTGTAGGCGAAGATCGCCTTGTAGAGGTCATGGTCGCCGCCGGCGAGCTTCAGGTAATGGGCGGCGGCGCAGATCGCGTCGACGGGGTTGTAGGGGTCTTTCTTGCCGTCGCCGTTGGCGTCGAGCCCGAACTGTTCCCAGCTCGAGGGCAGGAACTGCATCCAGCCGACGGCACCGGCGCTGGAGACGTTGAGGTTGGTGCCGAAGCCGCTCTCGATTTTGTTGATCGAGGCGAGCACCTCCCAGGGGATCCCGTATTCGGTGCCGCAGGCCTGGTAGATCGGCAGCAGGAAGGGCGGGATTTCGAAGGAGTCGATGACGAAGTTGGGGACGCCGATCGGGGCCGGGCCGAAGGGCGCGAAGGTCGTCGTCGGGTTGGCGGCGGTGGGGGCGCCGCCGGCCGAGAACTCGGCGCCGCCGTCGGAGGCCTGCTTGGGCAGCGGCTGGTCGCCGCCGCCGTTGGCGCTCGGGGCGGTGGTCCCGCCCGTGGTGGCGCCGCTGGGGTTGCTCAGTCCGTCGTTGCGGTGGACGCCCTTTTTCTGGGAGTTGCCGCCGCCGCCGATGCCGGTGCCTTCCTGGAGGCCGCCGCCGGAGTGGTTGCCGCCTTCGGGCTGAGAGGAGGATCCGGGGGCGGGGAGGGCTTCGCTTTCAGTCGGCTGCTGCGAGGTCGGGGGAGTCGGTTCCTCGGTCGTGTCTTCGGGGGATTCGCAGTCGGGGTCTTCCAGGTCGACGAGACCGTCGCCGTCGTCGTCGACCCCGTTGGCGCAGGCCGGGGCTTGCGGGGAGGGCACCAGGGTGGTGGTCGTGCCCAGGGTCGATTCGACCGCTCCGGTGGCGCCGCTGGGCCCCGTGGGCGCAGCGCCGGCGAGGGCGGTGCCCATGGCGGCGACCAGCAAGAAGCTGGCGATAGCGGTGATTAGTGCGAACTTAGTTCTCATCCCAAAGCGTCCCTGCCCGCGCTTGGTTCCCCTCCCGGGCATTCGCGAAAACTCACGCTACTCACTAGTACGGGTGTCCGCAACGAATGCGGCCGCTCCCAACATGGCCTTAATCAAGGTCTGCAACATGCCTGTAACGGGAGATTTTCAGCCGAGCCGGATGCGCTCGTTAAGCTCCCGTCAACGCGAGGCGGAAAGGCGAGGATTTGACCTTCGACGAATACGAGCAGGATGGGCTGCGAGCCCGCTCCGAGCAGGCTCTGGCCGAGCTGGCGCAGGCCCTGATCGACAACCCGACGCTGCACAACGCGGTCACCGCGGCCCTGGGGGCGCGGGAGAAGGCCCTGGAGGCCCAGCAGGCGGCGATGAGCGCCCTCAACCTGCCCTCCGCCACCGACGTCGAACGGCTGGAGCGGCGCCTGCGCTCGTTCTCCCAGCGCCTGGAGGACGTCGAGGAGGCGATCGACGACCTCAGCCGGGAGCTGGGTGCCCTGCGGCGCGAAAACGCCAAAAAGAAAAAGAAAAAAGCCGAGCCTAACCCTCAACCTTAGGGTTAGAGTTGAGCCGAGGCGGCGGTTCCGGCTCGTTTCGCGGCGGCCTCTAGCTCCTCGTCCAGGAGATGGTCACCTTCGCTGGTCGCGGAGACGATCAGCAGGGCCGCGGCTTTCACTTTCCGCTCGATCGCGGTGGCGAGCAGCGCCGCGGTTTGCATGTCGGCGACGTCCGCCTCGGGAGCCTCGGTGCCGGGACGATGGAGGACGTCGAGGCTGGCGACGATTCCGGGTCCCGCTTCTTTCAACGCCTCCTCCAGGGCGACGGTCAGCTCGTGATCCGGCTGCGCCGTCGATCCGTCCTGTGCCCGCGCCTCGGTGACGATCACCAGGTCCCCCAGCTGCCGGTCGCCCAGCGAGGTGCAGGTGCCGATCCGGATCGCCCGCCGCACGCCCAACTCGGCGAGGTCGGCGATGACCACGGAGGCGCTGGGCCCGCCCATGCCGGTCGACTGAATCGTCAGCTCGGCGCCGGCCGCGGTCTCTCCCGTGTAGCCCCAGAGCCCGCGCGCGTGGTTGCTCATCTTCGGCTGCGCCAGCAGGTGCTGGGCCAGCATCAGGGCGCGGCCGGGGTCGCCGACCAGGATCGCGCCGGCGGCGATCGGGGCGGTGGGGCGGAGCCGAGCGGGGGCCATCGCGCCCGACCCTAGCCATCCCGCCTACACGAGGGTGAAACGCGCCCCGCCGATTTGCTCCAGCCGTCCAAAGATCCCTTCGCCCCTCCTCCATAGCTTTGGGCGGTCGGAGATTCCCACCTACCCCCACTCCGACTCTCCCCCACAGAGCAGCGGGGCGGCCCCCGGGTCGCCCCGCTCTTCCGCGGGGCTACGGGGTCGCCGTCTGCCGGTCTCGGCGGGGGAACAGGTATCGCGTGATCACGAGGGCTACGCCGATCAGCTCGACCAAGGTGGTGATCAACCAGACTTGGATGACCGCTGCGTCGAGGTGCCACCTTTCGCCCACCCCGGCATAGACGACGAACACGACGTCGGCGACGACGAGCTGGATCGAGATCAGCCAGAGCAGCCAGTTGGCGTATTTCTTCTTGAGCTTGATGTCCTGGAAGTGATCGATCCCAATCAGGGCTTTGTGGTCGTGGGGGTCGAGCCCTTCGAGTGGAACCGCGTTCTCGAGGTTTTGCTGGGAGATGCCCGCTTCGGCGAGCTTGCTCGGCTCCTCCCCGTGTCCCACCGGAGGCTCTGCTGACCCGGCGCTCACTGCCGGCTTTGTCTCGCCCACCGCTCAGGAGAGGCCGAGGTTGTCCAGCCGGTACTGCATGGCCTCTGGAGACACGCCAAAGATCTTGGCCATCCGAAATACCGGCATGTCCTGCTCATGGAAGGCCTTGACGGCGACTTCCGGCATCAGCAGGCTCGCGGCAAAGCTGTTGGCGTAGCGCTCCTCCTCGTCGGTGCCGGTCGAGGACCTTTGATCCCGGTAGTCGACGTATTCGTAGGCCTGCTCCGGCTGCTCTGCGCGGCGACGATAGTGACCCAGCTCGTGGGCGCAGGTAAACCGCTTGCGGTTCCTGCTGTCCTCGGCGTTGAGGAGGATCGAGGGATCTTCGCCGTTTTTCTTGACGAGGGCACCCGATACGTCTTGTTTTAGGTCGACGTCGAGGACTTTGACACCTAAAGATTTCGCGATCCGAACCGGGTCGATCGGCAGGGTGCCGTCCCAGCATTCCTCCAGCAATTCGGAGGCTGCCTTTTCTGCCTTTTGATGACCAGCCATGAGCCGAGTGTAGCCCTCCCCTTGAAGCTTTTGGCTTCCTGAGCCAAGTTGATGCTGTGAAAGCTAGCGCTGCCGGCGGCAGCTAAAACGCCTCATGTGTCAAGTTGCTTGACAGTGTGACTTTCCAGGTTAGCTTGGTCGCATGAACGAGGCGGCAGCAATCCGCAAGATCAAAGCCGCGGCTCGGAGGCGGGCGAAAGCCGATGAGGCCAAGAGAGAGGCCACCGCCCTACTGCGGACTTACTGTCGCGAGGCGCATAGGGCCGGGTTGCCGATCACTCGGATTGCCGCTGAAGCGGGTCTGTCTCGTCAGGGCGTTTACGACCTGCTGAGCGAGCGCGCTTCTTCATAGAGGCGTCCCAGTTAGCCTCGCCGTATGGCCGATACGCGGATTTCGCTCAGCGAGGCGGCGCGGCGGTCGGGGGTTCCGGCCAGCACGCTGAAACGCTGGGCCGAGGAAAAGGTCGTGCCGGTTCGGCGGGGGCGCTGGACGGTGGCGGCGGCGGCGCAGGCGCGGGTGGTGGCGCGGATGCGCGAGCGGGGGTACTCGCTCGAGGACCTCAAGTACGCCGGCCGCGAGGGGCGGCTCGCCTTCGGCTTCACCGAAGAGCTCTTCCCGGGCTCCGAAGCGGTGTACACGGTGGAGCAGGTGGCCGCGGAAACGGGCCTCGAGCCGGAGCTGGTCGAGCGCATCCTGGTCATCCTCGGCACCCCGAAGGAACGACTGCATGAGATCACCGCCGAGGACGCCGCCGCCCTGCGCCACTGCGCCCGCGTCCTCGCCGCTGGCTTCCCGCTGGTCGCCTTCCTGCAGCTGGTCCGCGTCTACGCGCAGTCGATGCGGCGGATCGCCGACGCCGAGGTTCGCCTCTTCCACCTCTACGTCCACGAGCCGCTGATCCGCGACGCCGTCCCGGAGCTGGAAATGGCCGAGGAGATGGGGGAGCTGGCGGGGGACATCCTGCCGCTGGCGGCGCCGCTGACCGAATACCTGCACCAGCGCTACCTGCGCTTCTTCGTCGAGCAGGACGTGGTCGGCCACATGGAGACCGACTCGACCATGGACACGACCGAAATGGAGCTCGGTCACGTCAAGGTCACCCTCTGCTTCATCGACCTCACCGGCTTCACCCGCTACACCGAGGAGGAGGGGGACATCGAGGCGCTCGACGTGGTCGAGAACTTCGTCGCCACGGTGGAGACGACGCTGCCGCGGGAAGCGACGATCGTGAAGACGATCGGCGACGAGGTGATGATCGTCTCCCCCGACGCGGCCGGACTGACCGAGTGGGCGGTCGGCTTCCTCTCCCGCTTCCCGCAGCGGCCGCAGCCGCGGGTGGGGATCCACTGCGGCGACGCCGTCTACCGCGACGGCGACTACTTCGGCAGCCAGGTCAACCTCGTCCACCGCGTCGTCAACCGGGCGCTGGCGGGAGAGGTGCTGGTCACCGGCGCGGTCGCGGAGACGATCGAGGGCAGCGAGCGGCTCCAGCTCGAGGCGATCGGCCAGGTAACCCTCAAGGGATTTCCGGCGCCCACCGATCTCTTCCTCGTCCGCGCCCCATGAACGCCGCCGCCGATCTGCAGGAGCGGGTCGAAGCGGGCGGCCTGATCGCTGCGCCGGGACCGTTGGTGGTGATGCTCTCCGGCGGCCGGGACTCGGTCTGCATGCTCGACCTCGCGGTGCGGGAGCGGGGTGCGCAGGAGGTGGTGGCGCTCCACGTCAACTACGGCCTGCGGGCGGAGGCCGACGCGGACGAGCGCCACTGCGCCGAGCTCTGTCGGCAGCTGGGGGTGGCGCTGGAGGTCGAGCGACCGCGGCGACCGGAGGGTGCGGGGAACCTGCAGGCCTGGGCGCGCGAGGCGCGCTACGCGGCGGCGGCGCGCCTGGCCGAGGGGACGGAGGCGAGGATCGTCACCGGCCACACCGCCGACGACCAGGTCGAGACGATCCTCTACCGGCTCGCCTCCTCGCCGAGCCGGCGGGCGCTGCTGGGGATGAAGCCGCGGGACGGCCGGCTGGTGCGCCCGCTGCTCGGCACCACCCGCGAGGAGACGACCGCCTACTGCGAGGAGCGCGGACTCGCCTGGCGCGACGACGCCAGCAACGAGGAGGCGGACTACAAGCGCAACGTCCTGCGCCGCGGCCTGATCCCGGAGCTGGCGAAAGTCCACCCGGTGGCGCGGGAGAACGTCCTGCGCACCGCGGCGCTGCTGCGCGAGGAGGCCGAGCTGCTCGACTCGCTCGTCGACGCCGAGCTGGTCGGCGGCGAAGGTGCCGAGCCGGGGGCGATCAGTCAGGAGCGCTTCGCGGCGCTGCACCCCGCCCTGCGCCGCCTCGTCCTCCAGCGGCTGGCCGACGAAGCCGCCGGCCGCCCCGTAGCTGGCGCCGCCCGCTTCGCCGAGCAGGTCGCGGCACTGCGCCGGGGTGGCGCGATGCTCGACCTCGGCGGCGGCGTCCGCGCCGTCGTCACAGGCGGCGTCCTCCGCGCCGAGCGTCCTTAGCCGCTCTATATCTAGACTGCGCGCGGTGAGCGACCCCGCGATCGGCGAGACCCTCGTCGCCAGAGAGGACCTGCAGCGGCGTATCGCCGAGCTGGGGGCGGAGATCAGCCGCGACTACGCGGGGCGGGAGCTGTTCCTGGTCGGCGTGCTGAAGGGCGCCGTGCTATTCCTCGCCGACCTGATGCGCCACATCGAGGTCCCCTGCGAGATCGACTTCATGGCGGTCTCCAGCTACGGCTCGCAGACGGACTCCTCTGGCGTCGTCCGCATCCTCAAGGACCTCGACGCGCCGATCGAGAACCGCGACGTGCTGATCGTCGAGGACATCATCGACTCCGGCCTGACGCTGCAGTACCTGATGCGCAACCTCAACGCCCGCAATCCCGCTTCGCTGCACGCCTGCGCGCTGCTGACCAAGCCCGAGCGGCTGCGCGTCGACCTCTCGCCGCGCTACGTCGGCTTCGAGATCCCCAACCGCTTCGCGATCGGCTACGGCCTCGACCACGCGCAGAAGTACCGAAACCTCGATTTCGTCGCTGCTCTTTCCGAGTAGACCGCTGAAATCGCCCTGGTACGCTGATTTCTGACTTTGAGGCGGTTTTTCAAAAGCGCGGCGTTTCCGATCCTGCTGGTCGTCATCTTGGCGTTCATCGCCCAGCGGGTGATCAGCAGCGGCAGCGGGGGCGAACCCCACCACTACAGCGAACTGATCAACCAGAAGACGGGCCTGGTCGTCGAAGGCAAAGTCGAAGAAGTCGACGTCAACACCAAGGACAACACGCTCGACGTCAAGCTCAACAAAAAGGGCGGCGAAGAAAGCTTCTCGACCGGCTACCCGCCAGACGGCGAACAGCACCTGATCACGCTGCTCGAAGAAAACGACGTCGAAGCCGACGTCCACGGCTCCGGCGGTTCCAGCCTGCTCTCGCTGCTGACGCTGATCCTGCCCTTCGTCCTCTTCTTCGGCTTCTGGATCTTCCTGATGAACCAGATGCAGGGCGGCGGCAGCCGGGTGATGAACTTCGGCAAATCGAAAGCCAAGCGGATGTCGGTGGACGCGCCGAAAATCACCTTCCGCGACGTCGCCGGGGTCGACGAGGCCGTCCAGGAGCTCGAGGAGATCAAGGAATTCCTCGAGAACCCGAAGAAGTTCCAGGCTTTGGGGGCCCGCATCCCCAAGGGCGTCCTTCTATACGGACCGCCCGGGACCGGCAAGACGCTGCTCGCCCGCGCCGTCGCCGGCGAGGCGGGCGTGCCGTTCTTCTCGATCTCCGGCTCGGACTTCGTCGAGATGTTCGTCGGCGTCGGCGCCAGCCGCGTCCGCGACCTCTTCGAGCAGGCGAAGCAGAACTCGCCCTGCATCATCTTCATGGACGAGATCGACGCCGTCGGCCGCCACCGCGGCGCCGGCATGGGCGGCGGTCACGACGAGCGCGAGCAGACCTTGAACCAGCTGCTGGTCGAGATGGACGGCTTCGAGATGAAGGACAACATCATCTTGATCGCGGCCACGAACCGGCCCGACATCCTCGACCCGGCGCTGCTGCGGCCCGGCCGCTTCGACCGTCAGGTCGTCGTCGACCGCCCCGACCGCAAGGGCCGCAAGAAGATCCTCGAGGTCCACACCCGCGGCAAGCCGCTGGGGCGCGAGATCGAGCTCGACACGCTCGCCGGTCAGACCCCCGGCTTCACCGGCGCCGACCTCGCCAACCTGATCAACGAGGCCGCCCTGCTGACCGCCCGCTCCGGCAACCGCGAGATCACGATGAAAGAGCTCGAGGAGGGGATCATGCGGGTGATCGCCGGCCCCGAGAAGAAGACCCGGGTGATGAGCGAGAAGGAGCGCCTCGTCACCGCCTACCACGAGGTCGGGCACGCGATCGTCGGCCAGCTGCTCGAGCACACCGACCCCGTCCACAAGATCTCGATCATCAGCCGCGGCCAGGCGCTCGGCTACACGATCAGCCTGCCTACCGAGGACAAGTTCCTCACCACCCGCGCCGAGCTGACCGACACGATGGCGATGACGCTGGGCGGCCGCGCCGCCGAGGAGATCGTCTTCGGCGAGATCACCACCGGCGCTTCCAACGACCTCGAAAAGGTGACCGAGACGGCGAAGCAGATGGTGATGCGCTTCGGCATGTCCGAGCGCCTCGGCCCGCGCGTCTTCGGCCACGATCGCGGCCAGCCGTTCCTCGGCCGCGAGTTCAGCTCCGAGCCCGACTACTCCGACGAGATCGCCCGCGAGATCGACGACGAGATCCGCCGCATCGTCGAGAGCGCCCACCAGACCGCGAAGAGCCTGCTGAACGAACGCCGCGAGGAGCTGGAGCGGATCTCGAAGCTGCTGCTGGAACGGGAGACGATCGACGCCAAGGAGTTCGTCGCCCTCCTCGAAGGCAAGCCGGCCGAGGAGGTCTTCGTCGACGACGAAGAGCGCCCGGCGAAGCCGGCCGAGCCCGCGCCAGAGCCGGAAAAAGCCGCTCGCGAGGGCGCCCGCCCGGCGCCTCGCCCCCGCCCCGGCTTCGCCGGCGGCGACGCCTCGTAGGGAGATCCCGTGACGAAACTCATGGGGGTGGTCAACGTCACCCCCGACTCGTTCTCCGACGGGGGGCTCTACCTCGACCCGGAGGCGGCGATCGCGCACGGGCGCGAGCTGGCGGCAGCCGGGGCGGAGATCCTCGACGTCGGCGGCGAATCGACCCGGCCGGGGGCCGCGCCGGTGGACGAGGCGGAGGAGCTGCGGCGGGTCGTGCCGGTGATCCAGGCGCTGGCGGACCTCGACTGCGAAATCTCGATCGACACCTCGAAGGCGGCGGTCGCCGCCGCGGCGCTTGACGCCGGCGCCACGATCGTCAACGACGTCACCGCCCTGCGCGGCGATCCGGGGATGGCGGGCCTCTGCGCCGAGCGCGGCTGCGGCGTCGTCCTCATGCACATGCTCGGGGAGCCGCGGACGATGCAGGAGGATCCCCGCTACGACGACGTCGTCGCCGAGGTGAAGGCGTTCCTCGCCGGGCGGCTGGAGGCGGCGGTGGCGGCGGGGATCTCCGAGGAGCGGGTCTGGCTCGACCCTGGCATCGGCTTCGGCAAGACCGCCGCCCACAACCTCGAGCTGCTGCGCCGCCTCGGCGAGCTGCGCGAACTCGGCCGTCCGCTGGTCGTCGGCACCTCGCGCAAGAGCTTCATCGGCCGCATCGACGGCTCGGCCGCCGACGAGCGCCTCGGCGGCACGATCGCCTCCTCGCTGCTGGCCGCCGCCGAGGGGGCCGAGGTGCTGCGCGTCCACGACGTCGCCGAGCTGCGCCAGGCGCTGACGGTGGCCGCGGCGATCCTCGGGTAGGTTCCACCCTCATGGAGTCGCACGGAAACGGAATCGAGTCGAGCGTCGAAATCGAGATCCGCGGCCTCTCGATCTACACGCACCACGGCGTCTCCGAAGCCGAGCAGGAGGTGGGGCAGCGGCTCGAGTTCGACATCTCCTTCGACGTCCCCGACTGCGACGCGATGTTGACCGACCGGCTCGAGGACACGGTCGACTACGCGCAGGTCTGCGACATCGTCGCCCTCGCCGCGACCGAGCGCAGCTACAAGACGCTGGAGCGCCTGGCCCAGGTGGTTGGGGGGCGGCTGATGGAGCGCTACGGCTGCGAGTCGGTCCGCGTCCGCGCCGCCAAGCCGGAGCCGCCGCTGCCGCTGGCGATCCAGGAGATCGCGGTCGAGGTGACCCAGGAGCGCGCGGTCGAAGAAGACGAAGAGTCCGGGGACTGAGCTTGGCCGCCGCGAAGCGGACCGGCTACCTCGGCCTCGGCTCCAACGTCGGCGACCCGGCCGCCCACCTGCGGGCGGCGCTGGAGCTGCTGGCAGCGGAGGGGATCGAGATCGACGCCGTTTCCTCCACCTACGTCACCGAGCCGGTCGGCGAGGTCCTCGACCAGCCCGACTTCCTCAACGCCGCCGTCCGCATCCGCACCGAGCTAGAGCCCGAAGAGCTCCTCGACGCCTGCAAGCGGGTCGAGGCCGCCCGCGGCCGCTCCTTCGACGCGCCCCGCCACAGCCCCCGCCCCCTCGACGTCGACCTGCTCCTGCTCGGCGACCTAGAGCTGAGCACCGACCGCCTCACCCTGCCCCACCGCGAGGTCACCACCCGCCGCTTCGTCCTCGTGCCGCTGCTGGAGTTGGATCCGGAACTGGCGCTGCCCGACGGGACGCGCCTGGCGAAGGCGCTGGCCGCGCTGCCGGATGGCCAGCGGGTGGAGCAAAAGGGTCGTCTTGCCTCGCTGCAAGACTGACGGGCAGGAGGTAAACGGATGACTGACAACGTGCATGTTGTACCCAGCGGTGGTGGATGGGATGTCAAAGTCGAGGGCCGGAGGAGCGCCGAGCACTTCTCGACGCAGAGGGAAGCAATCCAAGCGGGTCGACAGCTTGCCCGGGGCAATCGGTCGGAGAACATCGTCCACGGCAGGGACGGAAGGATTCGCCAGCGGGACAGTTACGGCCGAGATCCATTTCCGCCACGCGGATAGGGCGTCCGCTACGGGCTGCTACCTTCAACGGGCTGGCTGAGAGCAGGTTCGCACTAGCGAGCTTCAGGCAAAGTCCCTTGGTCGGCACATCTTCAGGCCCCGCTTCGGCGGGGCCTTTTCCATCAAGGGGTTGGATACCAGACTTCGTTGGCGTGGATGTGGGGCTCGATTCGAGCCTCCCAGAGTCGTTCCACGGCCTCAGCTGACTCGTTCCTGACGACGAGGCCGTCTCTGATCTTCCGCATGCGGGCGGCGACGAAGGTGGCACAGTCGGCAAGCTGGATGGCGCAGTTCGTATGGGAGGGGACGAAGTGAATCGTGTCGATGATGCGGTTGATCTGCTCGGTCCGAAATCCCCAGTTAGTTCCCATTTGCTGATAGCTCGCCAAGTCTCGGATGGCGGCATGCTCGATCTCTTTGGCCTCATCCGCGATGAGAAGAACCCGGCAGTCATGGTCCCTTGCCATTCGCTCTACCGACTCGATCGTGAACATCAGGGCGATGTCGTGGGGATGGAACCGGGTTGGATACTTCCGTCGTTGCAGGCCCACCTTGTCGACCCCGCGGATGATGATTTCGGCCTCCGTGATCTCGATTCCCTTCAGCAGGTCGTCGAAGATCTGGATGCGTTCAGCCGGCATTCGGCTCTCGAAGTTCCCTCGGCCAGAAAAGAGGTCCTGCCCGTGGAACTCGAAGCCGTATTCCTCGCAGTCTTTGGGGCAATGCTTCTGCGCCATTTCGCGGACATATTCGTGCAGCAATGCCACCTTCGCCTCATCGACGACGAGGGTGAGAATCAGGTGGATTGGCTGGTGTGGGTCATCGCACCTTCGACCCGTGTTTCCGGCCTCATCCATATAGCCAAAGCGCATCGATCCTCCTGCCGGCGATTTGCACGTACGGCCTCAGCTGAGCGAGGAGACTAACGACGACCTAGGCGGTCGGGGCTCGCCTCAGCGGCGCGAGCCACTCGGCTGGCAGGATCGGCGGCATCTTGCCTGGGTAGTTCGGCACGAGCCGCCTTGCCAGTTCTGCGGCGGGGCGACTTTCGATCGCCGGGCGGAGGTCGTCGAGGGTCATCGCCAGGCCGAGGCTGGGGGCGATTTGGAAGTCGGCTGCGTTCAGCTGCTCGCCGTTGAGCACGCCGGCCGCGATCCAGGCGTCGATGCGGTCGAGGAGGCCGGGGAGCTTCTGCAGCGCCGCGCGGGCGTTCTCGTCGCTGGCTTCGTTGAAGCGAGCCGAGAGGGCGATCAGGGGTCCGCCGGTTTTCACCGCGAGGCCGATCGGGACGCCGAGCTTGGCGCCCTCCGAGTAGCTGCGCAGGGGCTCCTTGTCGTGCTTGAAGCCCCACCAGAGCAGCTGGCGGATCGGGTGCTGGAGCTCCTCGTCGCCGAAGCGCTCGGCCTCTTCGACGGCGGTGCGCTTCTCCGGGTCGTCGGGGAAGAGCGGCGGCGCCGGTTGCAGGCGCTCGAGCTCGCGGGCGATCTGGCGCGAGCCCTGAACCTTGTCGCCCTCGATCTTCAACGCCGGCACGGTGACGCCGGGGAAGCCGACGGCCCGCAGCGCGGCCTTGGAGACGACCGGCATCAGGTCGGTTCGCTTGTACTCGATGCCCTTGTGCTCGAGCATCAGCTGCACCGCGATGCTCGGGTGCGAGGCGGGGATCACGTAAAGGCGCGCCTCCATGGTGGGCGATCCTATGCGCAATCGCCCCGGTTTGGCTACCTGGCCAGTCGCATCCGGCGATAATCCGCCGCATGCTGCTGGCGGTCGACGTGGGGAACACGCAGACGCACCTGGGCGCCTTTGACGGCGAGCGCCTGGTCGAGCACTGGCGCTTCCAGACCCGCTCGGGGGCGACCGGGGACGAGCTGGCGGAGCGGATCGCCGGTCTCTTCTCGCTCAGCGGCGTCCCCTTCGAGGCGGTCGACGCGACCTGCGTCTCCTCGGTGGTGCCGCCGCTCGGCGGCCAGTACGAGGAGCTGGCGAAGCGCTACCTGGACGCGAGCTGCCTGACGATCGGCCCGGGGATCAGGACGGGGATGCCGATCCGGATCGAGAACCCGCTCGAGGTCGGCGCCGACCGCCTCGTCAACGCGATCGCCGCCTACGAGCGCTTCGGCGAGGCCTGCGTCTCGGTCGACTTCGGCACCGGCATCAACATCGACGCCGTCTCCGCCGAGGGCGAGTACCTCGGCGGCGCGATCGGCCCCGGCCTCGCGCCCTCGCTCAGCGCCCTGATCGATCGGGCGGCCCGGATCACCCGCATCGACCTCGAAGAGCCCAAGGAAGCGATCGGCCGCTCGACCCGGGCGGCGATCCACTCCGGCTTCATCTTCGGCTTCGCCGGCCTGATCGACGGCATCATCCGCCGGATCGAAGAGGAACTGCCGAACCCGCGGCTGCTGGCCACCGGCGGCTATGCCGCGAGCGTGGTTCCCTTCACCGAGACGATCGACGAGGTCGACGATCTGCTGACCTTGAAGGGACTGCGACTGATCTATGAGCGCAACCGGTGAAAAAACGCGCTTCGCGCCTGGCCGCCCGGCCCTGACCGATCCCTTCATGATCGGCGACGTCGAGATCGCCAACCGCGTCCTGCTCGCCCCGCTGGCCGGGATCGGCAACTGGTTCGTGCGCCTCCAGGCCAAACGCCACGGCGCCGGGCTCGCCGTCTCGGAGATGGTCTCCAGCTTCGCCCTCCACTACCGCAACGAGCGCACCCTGCGCGAGCTGATGCGGATCCACCCCGACGAGCACCCGGTCTCGATCCAGCTCTTCGGCCACGACCCGGAGGTGATGCGCTCCGGCGCCGAGATCGCCGCCAAAGCCGGCGCAGACCTGATCGACATCAACATGGGCTGCCCGGTGCCGAAGGTGCGCAAGACCGGCGCCGGCGCCCAGCTCCTGCGCGAGCCCGACCTGGCGCTGGCGCTGGCCCGCGCCGCCGGCGAGGGCAGCGGGCTGCCGGTGACGGTGAAGCTGCGCTCGGGGATCGAGGCCGGCGACCGCTCCGGCTTCGAGCTGGCGATCCGCCTGGTCGAGGAGGCCGGCGTCGCCGCGCTCGCCTTCCACCCCCGTGCCGCGACCAAAGGCCACAAGGGCAAGCCCGACTACGCCCTCACCCGCGAGCTGGTCGAGCGGGTCGAGGTGCCGGTGATCGTCTCTGGCGGCCTCTCCAGCGCCGAGGCCGCGCGTCGCGCCTATGAGGAGTCGGGCGCCGACGCGGTGATGATCGCCCGCGGCTCCTTCGCCAACCCGTGGGTCTTCGAAGAACTGACCGGCCGCCGGGTCGAGCCGCCCAGTCGCGAAGAGATCGTCGCCGAGTGGCTCTGGACCCTCGACCGCGCCGAGGAGCACCTCGGGGACGAGCGCGCCGCCCGCTATCTGCGCAAATTCCACCCCTGGTACGTCGAGCGCCTGGCAGTGCCCGGGGAGGTCGCCGACGAGCTCCAGCGCAGCGCCGATCTGGCCCGGGCGCGGGAGCTGATCGGCGCCCTGGCGGCGCCCGCCGCGGTCGCCTGAAAAGGGCGTTTTGGCCGGCCAGCCACCCTCGCTATAATCCCGCGACTCCGTGCCCGGTGTGCTGCCCCAGTGGCCGCATCAGGCGCGTTTTTTTAGGTCCGGGGAGACCGGCCAGGCTCCCTTTTCCAAAGCAAAGCGAGGTCGTCAAGTGCGTCAGGCAGTCATCACTCCAGAGGGGCTGGAGAAACTGAAAGAGGAAATCGAGTTCCTCTCGACGACGAAACGGCGCGAGGTCGCACAGCGGATCAAAGAGGCGCGCGAATTTGGCGACATCTCCGAGAACGCCGAATACGACGACGCCAAGAACGAGCAGGCGCTGCTCGAGGCGCGCATCGCCCAGCTCGAGGAGAAACTGCGGCGGGCGACGGTGATCGACGAGAAGGCCCTCAGCACCGACGAGGTCGGCTTCGGCTCGGTCGTCCACGTCAAAGACCAGAAAAGCGGCGATTCGCAGAAATTCCAGATCGTCGGCTCGACCGAGGCGAACCCGCTCGAGCACAAGCTCTCCAACGAGTCGCCGATCGGCAAAGCGCTGATTGGGCGCAAGCGCAACGACATCGTCGAGGTCGAGGTCCCGCGGGGCCCGAAGAAAAAGCTGAAAATCACGAAAATCGAGAAGGCTTGAGGCGCGGTAGGCTCGCGCCCCGATGAGCGAGCCGACCGAGCACCCCGAGCTCTCCGACGTCCTCAGGGACCGCCGCGAGAAGCTGGAGCGGATCCGCGAGGCGGGGGTCGAGCCCTTCCCGCACGAGTTCTCCGGCCGCGAGGACGTCGCCGAGGTGCGCGCCGCCCACACAGGGCTGGAAGCGGGGATGGAGACCGACTCCCGCCACCGCGTCGCCGGGCGGATCGTCGCCCGCCGCGGCCACGGCAAGGCCTGCTTCCTCGACGTCCGCGACGGCAGCGGCCAGATCCAGCTGCACGCGCGCCAGGACCTGCTCGGCGAGGAGGCCTACGCGATGCTGGTCGACCTCGACCTCGGCGACATCGTCGGCGCCGAGGGCACCGCGATGGCGACCCGACGCGGCGGCGAGCTCTCGCTGACGATCGACCACTGGCGCCTGCTGGCCAAGAGCCTGCGCCCGCCGCCCGACAAGTTCCACGGCCTCGAGGACACCGAGACCCGCTTCCGCCGCCGCGAGCTCGACCTGATCGCCAACGAGGAGAGCCGCCGCGCCTTCCGCGTCCGCGCCCGCACGATCTCCGAGATCCGCCGCTGGTTCGACGAGCACGGCTTCGTCGAGGTCGAGACGCCGGTCCTGCAGCCGCTCTACGGCGGCGCCCTGGCGCGCCCGTTCACGACCCACCACAACGCCTTGGACCGCGACTTCTACCTGCGGATCGCGACCGAGCTCTACCTCAAGCGCCTCGTCGTCGGCGGCATCGACCGCGTCTACGAGCTCGGCAAGGACTTCCGCAACGAGGGCGTCTCCCACAAGCACAACCCCGAGTTCACGATGCTCGAGTGGTATGAGGCCTACGCCGACTACGAGAAGACCGCCCACGACCTGGAGCTGCTGATCGGCGAGGTCTGCGAGCGGGTCCTAGGCACGACCAAGGTCAGGCGCGGCGAGCACGAGATCGACTTCGCCCCGCCCTGGCGCCGGATCACCCTGCGCGAGGCGATCCTCGAGCGCGCCGGCATCGACGTCGCCGAGCACCCGACCCGGGAGGCCCTGGCCAAGGCGATGGGGACCGAGCCCGACCCGGCCGAGGGTTGGGGCAAGCTGGTCGACGGCCTGCTCTCGCGCGAGGTCGAGCCGGGGCTGATCCAGCCGACCTTCATCCTCGACTACCCGGTCGAGCTCTCGCCCTTCGCCAAGCGCCACCGCTCCGAGGAGGGGCTGGTCGAGCGCTGGGAGGCCTTTGCCGGCGGGGTCGAGATCGCCAACTCCTTCACCGAGCTCAACGACCCCGACGAGCAGCGCCGCCGCTTCGAGGAACAGGCGGCCGAGGTGGCCCGCGGCGACGAAGAGGCCCAGCCCTACGACGAGGCCTTCGTCGAGGCGCTCGAACAGGGGATGCCGCCGACCGGCGGAGTCGGTCTCGGCATCGACCGCCTGGTGATGATGATGACCGGCGCCCAGACCCTGCGCGAGGTCCTGCTCTTCCCGGCGATGCGGACCTGATCGGCGCTAGGCGGTAGGCGCGGTCGCCTTGTCTTCGCGCGCCTCGCCGGCGAGCTGTTCGCAGAAGGTGTCGAGGTCCTTGGTGGAGAGGCCGGGGGATTCCGACTCCAAGCCCGCTTCGGCGACCGGGCCCTTCGGCCCGAGGACGACGGCGATCCGGTCCGAGCGCTTGCTGCCGTCGCCGCAGAGGACGAGCGCGCCTTCGCCGCCGCCCGGCAGCGGCCCGCTCATCACCCGGTCGGGCTTGAAGGGCAGCTTCGCTTCGGCGTGGGAGGCGGAGAAGTGGAGCGGTTCTTCCAGCTTCAGATTGCGGGCCTCGGCATAGGCTCGGAAGAAGTCCTCTTCGGCGTATTTCTGGCTGGTGCTGCGGACCCTGCTGCGGAAGGCGAAGAAGAAGATGATCAAGAAGAGCGCCGCCTCGATCCCGATCAGCAACGCGTAGGCGCCCTGGACGATCAGCACGATCGGTATCGCCGCGCCCGGGACGTTCAGGACCAGCGTCAGCAGCAGTGCGTAGCGCAGCGCCCTCAGGAAGGTTTCGGTCGAGCCGCGGGAATAGCTGCGGTAGGCGGGAAGCGCCGCGGTCAGGTAGGCGGGCGGGTCGGTCTTCACCTTCGCCAGCGCCCGCTCCATCGCCGGGTCGGCCGCGTCGGGGTCCTTGGCGGCGTCGAGCTGGCCCTCGCCGCCCTCGGCCTCCTCGACCGACTCCTGGCGGACCGCGCCGGCGATGCGGGCGGCGTCTTCGCAGACCGTCTCCAGGTCCCCTGCCGCGGTCAGGTAGCCGTCGCGGCCGGCGCAGAGGACGCCGTCGGCGAGCTCGAAGCCCCAGTCGTCCTCGCTGCGGGCGAGCCAGTCGAGCAGGGCGGGGGAGAGGAGCTGGGTCAGCCAGCTCTGGCTCGTGCCTTTATAAGCGCAGGCGTGGGCACCGTCGAAGCCGCGGTCCTTGCCGAGGTCGATCTTGGTCATCTCGGTGCTCCCGGCCATCGGGTTGAGACGGCTGGCGGAGCCGGCGAAGCCCATGTAGGGGAGGAAGCCGATGCTCTCCGGGACCTGGGTCACCGCCAGCGTGAAGCGGCGCGTCTCGGTGTGCGTGTGGTCGTCGGAGTCGGTCCAGGTATAGGTGTAGGTGAAGTGGACGAGGCTGCCCTCGATCCCGCCCGGCAGCTTGCCCGTCGCGGCCCCCTCGACCTTGCCGTCGGAGTGGCTCAGGGTGCTGCCCTGCTGGGGCAGATCGACCCGCTCGGCATAGGCCAGGCCGTGGGTTTCGGCGAACTTCTGCAGGGAATCTGCGCTCTCGGCGGGTGACACCGGGCGATCCTATCCCGGCACCTGTGCCTGCAATGAAACGGAAACGCAACAAGTCCTGCGTGAAAAGTCGCTCTTAGCGTGATCAAGGCCGCTGAAGCCGGACCACCGTGCCCGGTAGAGTTAAGGGACAGATGGGCGCCCCCCGATAAAGGGATCAGGGCGTCCGGCGGTACAAACCCGGGTATCCGGGTTTAGAACCAGGAAGAGGTCTTCATTGTTCGAGCGATTCACTGAGAGGGCTCGCCAGGTCGTCGTCCTAGCGCAGGAGGAGGCCCGGACGCTCAAGCACAACTACATCGGCACCGAGCACATCCTGCTCGGGCTGCTGCGCGAGGAGGAGGGGCTGGCGGCACGCGTCCTCGAGTCCCTCGACATCACGGTGGAACGGGTCCGCTCGCAGGTCGTCCGCATCGTCGGCTCGGGCGAGGAGGTCACCTCCGGCCAGATCCCGTTCACGCCGCGCGCGAAGAAGGTGCTGGAGCTGGCGCTGCGCGAGGCGCTCTCCCTCGGCCACAACTACATCGGCACCGAGCACATCCTGCTCGGTCTCGTGCGTGAGAACGAGGGCGTCGCCGCCCGCATCCTGCTCGACTTCGACGCCGACTCCGACAAGATCCGCAACGAGGTGATCCGGATGCTCTCCGGCCCCGGCGGCCGTCGCCAGGGCAGCGGCGGAGGCGGTTCGGGCGAGGGCAAAAAGTCTTCGAAACTGCTCGACCAGTTCGGTCGCAACCTCACCCGCCTCGCCGAGGAGGGCAAGCTCGACCCGGTGATCGGTCGCGAGACCGAGATCGAGCGGATCATGCAGATCCTCTCCCGCCGGACCAAGAACAACCCGGTGCTGCTGGGCGAGCCGGGCGTCGGCAAGACCGCCGTCGTCGAGGGCCTGGCGGCGCGGATCAACAAGGGCGAGGTGCCGGAGCTGCTGAAGAACAAGCAGATCTACACCCTCGACCTGGCTGCGCTGGTCGCCGGCTCCAAGTACCGCGGCGAGTTCGAGGAGCGGCTGAAGAAGGTGATGAAAGAGATCACCCAGCGCGGCGACATCATCCTCTTCATCGACGAGCTCCACAACCTGGTCGGCGCCGGCGCCGCCGAGGGCGCGATCGACGCGGCCTCGATCCTGAAGCCGGCCCTGGCCCGCGGCGAG
>DASULS010000005.1:0-63380 GCA_036278095.1 Solirubrobacterales bacterium
CGTCCGCAACGTCCAGTGCTCGGGCGTGATCCCGCAGATCAGCCTGATCATGGGGCCCTGCGCCGGCGGCGCCGTCTACTCGCCGGCGATGACCGACTTCATCTTCATGGTCAAAGAGACCTCGCACATGTTCATCACCGGCCCGGAAGTGATCAAAACCGTGACCGGCGAGGAGGTCGAGTTCGAGGAGCTCGGCGGCGCGATGAGCCACAACAGCAAGTCCGGCGTCGCCCACTTCGCCTCCGAGGACGAGGAGAGCTGCCTCGAAGACGTCCGCTACCTGCTCAGCTTCCTGCCCTCGAACAACCTCGAGGCGCCGCCGCGCTTCGAGCCCGGCGACGACCCCGAGCGCGAAGACGAGGCGCTCGACACGCTCGTTCCCGACGATTCCTCCAAGCCCTACGACATGCGCGACGTGATCGCCCGTGTGGTCGACGACGAGGAGTTCTTCGAGGTCCACGAGCACTTCGCGAAGAACATCGTCTGCGGCTTCGCCCGCCTCGACGGCTATCCGATCGGCGTCGTCGGCAACCAGCCCGCCTTCCTCGCCGGCGTGCTCGACATCGAGGCCTCCGAGAAGGCAGCCCGGTTCGTGCGCACCTGCGATTGCTACAACGTCCCGATCGTCACCTTCACCGACGTCCCCGGCTTCCTCCCCGGCACCGACCAGGAGTGGAACGGGATCATCCGCCACGGCGCCAAGCTGCTCTACGCCTTCACCGAGGCGACCGTGCCGAAGCTCACCGTCGTCACCCGCAAGGCCTACGGCGGCGCCTACGACGTGATGAACTCGAAGCACATGCTGGCCGACTACAACGTCGCCTGGCCGACGGCGGAGGTCGCGGTGATGGGCCCCGAGGGCGCCGTCAACATCATCTACCGCAAAGACATCGCCAGCTCGCCGACCCCCGACGAGCGCCGCCAGAAACTGATCGACGACTACAAAGCCCACTTCGCCAACCCCTACTCGGCGGCGGAGCGCGGCTACATCGACGACGTGATCGAGCCCCGCCAGACGCGCCCGAAGCTGATCCGCGCCCTGCGGATGCTGCAGAGCAAGCGCGTCGACCAGCCGAAGCGCAAGCACGGCAACATCCCGCTTTAGGGTCAGCCTCGGGTGGTGTGGCCGAAAAAGGTCACGAGCAAGCCGACAACCATTCCCCCGCAGCCAAAAGCGATACCGAGGTGTCCGGGATCGGAGGTGGTCATCACGGCGATGAACTCGCTGAGGCCGGCGCCGAAGATTGCGCCGCCGAGCAGCTCGAGCAAGCCCGCGCGGCCCCGTGCATCACGGTGGAGCTTCTGGTCCGCCGCTTCGACGTCGGCCGCCGAAACCAAGTCAGAGCGGTTTCGCCGGGCGATCCTGGTTGCTTCCTGGCTCACCTCTTCGAGGTATTCGGCCTGACGGTCCGCCAGGGTATCGACGGCATTTGCCGAGAAGCTGCCCTGGGTTCGCAAGCGCTGCAACTTGTGCAGCTCGGATGTGCGGTCGGAGTCGAAGCCTTTGCGATCTGCCATTGGCTTACTTGCTTCCGGCGAGAAATCCGGTTTGCCAGTCTTGCTGCCGCAGAGGCACGGTGAGCTGACTGATCTGGGGTATGTGCTGCCTCATGGATCCCCCAATCAGGGTCTCGAAGCGGCGAAATAGCCGGTGTCGCAGTACGGCAAGGCCGGCCCCCTGAACGGCAAGGAACCGATCGGTCTCCTGACCCAAGAGTCGTACTGCTGGGGAGGTTCCGAGTAGCTGCGCTCCGTAGAGACGTGCTTCGACCGCCTGTCTGACGGGCGGCAGCGCCAGCGGACCCGCCAAGGTGATCGCCGCTGGGTTCAGCATCGCACTGGGACCGGTCAGCGCGGCACCGAGGAGAGTGCCCACCTCCGACAGAGCGCGGCGGTAGGGCTCAATGTGGGAATGCGCTTCGACCTCGCCGTCCAGGGTTGGCCACTCGGACCCCGGTTTGAGGCGGGCGGCTACCGAATGCGTTGAGATGAAGCTCTCCAAGTGACCTGCGGATGCGGGCGCTCCGCAGGAGCAGGTGTGAGGCTTCAACTTTCCGAGGCGGCGAGGGCGCTCCTTGTTCAACTGCTCGACCAAGGCGCGGTCGACTGGCAGGTGGGCTATCTCGCCGGCGAGGTGATCTACCCCGCCTATAACGCGACTCGTGAGGAAGCCCGATTTGACCCCCTCAGCGCTGTTGTGGAGAGGATCAACGATGACGCTTGCAGCGGTTGGGGTTCCTCCCAATCGCACGACCATGTTTAAGCGGGACTCGATCTGCGGTCCTTCCGAGTCGCGGCTCTCGTGCCAGGCGTCGGCTACCGCGCAAGCTGCGGCGATGCGTAAGACGGAAGTGCGGTCATGGGGTGCCTTCAGTCGATTCGCGACCAAGCTCTTGAGGGAGACGGTCCGCCAAAGGGGATGCTCCAGAAGTGATCCCAGCGAATGTCCAGCCGAATCAATGGGGGTTGCCCAGGCGACCGCGAGTCCTAGCAGTGGAAGGTACCCCTCGGTCAGGAGCGCCGGGTCTTCGAAGGCGCTCTCCAGGACAGCCGAAAGCGCAGCACGGATCCGATCAAGCATGGAGTCAGGCGGGAGCATCGATTGCGCTGCCTGGGGAGTTGCCTCGAAGGGGTGGTGAAGCTCGCCGTTGGCATCGACGATCGCCGCCCGCAAGCTCGTACTGCCGATGGACACGGTGAGAACTAGCCCGGCGCTTGGACCGAATCGGAGGCCGCCGGGTGGAGACTCAAAGAATCGAAAGGCTGGGGATTTCCCGGTTCCTCCAAGTTCTCGCGCGGCCGAGCGGAAGGTGGTCTCCGGAACGCCGACCAGACGCAGTAGATCCCTCCGGGAGAGGGTGCCCTCTTTGATCTGCCGTCCATAGAGAAGGAGGCCATGCGAAACTTGAAGGAGAGGATGCGTCATACGAAAAATTATACGAAATTGACCCGCTTTTCGTAAGGGACGTACGACATATTTGAAGTCGTCCGAGAATGATGGTAGCTTCCGGGTATGGAGTTGAACAGCATCCCCCTCAAGAGCAACGACGTGCGGGTTCCGAAGCCAGAGCTCGGCAACGCCTACCTCGTCGAGCGCTACAACGCCGACAGCCTCAAAGCCGTGATTCTGCATCCGGATGATTTCGCCGAGCTGCAGAACCGAGCGCGGATGCTGGAAGAGGCGGCTCGGCCAGCAAACTTCGAGCTGACCGATCTCGGCGCGAAGGCCCACGAAATCGCCGAGTCGCGCGAGGGCGAGTTGATCGAAGACGAGGCGGCTGTTCGGCGCCTGCTCGGGATTTGAGCCTGGCGTCCGGCGAGGTGTATTGGGCGGTCGTGCCCTATACGCCGCAAGCGCCGTTCCAGATATTCGTCAAGGACAAGCCGCCGGTCGAGGTTCCGGACGCGAAGACGATCGTCAGCGGTTTGCGTAGAGGTGGGGATGCCGAGCTTCGCTTCGTGGTCGAGGCAAAGGCGAGGCCTGTCCTCCTCCTCTCGGATCGGGTCGATCCCCGGACCGGCGACCTCTTCGGGCTTCGCTTGGTCCGGCTCGCCTCCTTGGACGAGGAAGAGGCACAACAGGTCCGGGACCAACGCCAGCCAGGGCTGTTCCATCTGCGGCCCGAGCGGTTTCCCGACCTTGCGGAAGAGTCGGCTGCGATGATCAGCGCCCCGATTCGCCTGCATTTGAGTGCCGTAGATACGAGTGGCCCACTGGGCCGGTTGGACCAAAACGAGATGCGCGTCCTGGTGGAGCGCTTCGTCTCCTACTGGGAGCTCGATCTCCACCAGCTCTTGATCGGGAAGATTCGAGAGCTCCTCAGGAAACGGGAGTCCCCTTAGCCGCTCGTCAGTTGCTTAAGATCAAGTTTTCTTGATCAATAGAGCGTTTGCCAGTCGGCGCTCAGACGGGAGGTAGAGATGAATTACCTGAGAGGGCTGGCTGTTGCTGTGGCGATGGCGGCCATGTTCGTCGTCATCGGGGCCGGGACGGCTTCGGCGACGGTGATCTGCAAAACGAAAACGAGCCCGTGCACGTCCCCCTACGCGAAAGGGACGGTGTTCAACGCCGTGCTGACGCCAGGGACGACGGCGGTCTTCAAAGCCGGGTTCACGACGATCGAATGCACCGAAGGCAGCGGGTCGGTCGAAATGACGACCAGCGGCAGCGCCACCGAAACAGTCAAGGGCAACACAAAAACGCTCAGCTTCGGCGGCTGCAACGCCGAATTCAAAGTCCTCAAAACCGGGACCGGCGAAGTCCACTGGACGAGCAAAGCCAACGGCAACTTCACAGCCGAAGGGATGGAAGTCACAGGCAGCAGCCTCGGCGTCGACTGCGTCTACGGAGGCGCGATCAGCTCCGGGATCACCCTCAATGGAGGCGAAAAACCGACGATCGGCATCAACGCGAAAGTGCCGCTGATCTCCGGCAGCTTCCTCTGCTCCAACCCGGGGACGATGACGGCCTCGCTGACCGTCACCGAACCGACTCCGCTCTACGTGTTGGCGAGCTGACGTTCTAGGGAACGGCGGTGGCCTCGGTCTCGAGGTCGCCGCCGCCTGCCCCCCGGCCGGCGGTGGCGCCGGCCTCGTCGCGGGAGAGGCGGTGGGCGAAGTAGACGGGGATGATCGAGATCAGGATCACGATCACGGCGACGGCGTTGACGATGGGGAGTTCGTGGGGGCGGAAGAGGTTGGAGTAGATCCAGATCGGCAGGGTCTGTTCGCCGGCGCCGATCGTGAAGTTGGTGACGATGATCTCGTCGAAGGAGAGGGCGAAGGCGAGCAGGCCGCCGGCGATCAGGGCGCTTTTCATCCCCGGGAAGGTGACGTAGCGGAAGGTCTGCCAGGTGTGGGCGCCGAGGTCGGCCGAGGCCTCCTCGAAGGAGCCGGAGAGCCGGCGCAGCCGCGCTACCGCGTTGTTGTAGACGACGACGATGCAGAAGGTCGCGTGGCCGACGATCACCGTGAAGAGGCTGAGCGGCACGTTCAGCACCTGGGTGAAGGTGTTGCTGATCGCGACGCCGGTGACGATTCCCGGCAGGGCGATCGGCAGGATCACGAGGAAGGAGATCGTCTCGCGGCCGAAGAAGCGGTGCCGCGCCACCGCCAGCGAGGCGAGGGTGCCGAGCGTCAGCGCGATCGCGGTCGCGATCAGCCCGGCTTTGATCGAGGTGACGAAGGCTTCGCGCGCGGCTTCGTTCTTGACCGCCTGCGAGAACCAGTGGGTGGTCCAGCTCGGTGGCGGCCAGGCGAGGACCTTGCTCGAGTTGAAGGCGTAGAGCACGATCACGACCAGCGGCACGTAGATGAAGGCGAGGCCGATCCAGACCGCGATCCGCAGAGTCCATTTGGCGCGTTTGGAGAGTCGCATGGCTAGACGTGCTCGAAGGCGCCGAGCTTCCGGGCGACCAGCAGGTAGGCGATCATGACGACGATCGGGACCAGCGCCAGGGTCGCGGCGAAGGGTTGGTTGTTGGCGATGTTGCTGTAGATGACGTTGCCGATGAACTGGTCGTTGGAAACCAGGCGCGGGGTGATGTAGTCGCCCAGCGTCAGCGAGAAGGTGAAGATCGACCCCGCCACCACGGCCGGGAAGCTGAGCGGCAGGATCACCCGGCGGAAGGTGGTGAAGGGGGAGGCGCCGAGGTCCTCGGAGGCGCTGATCAGCGAGTCGGGGATCCGCTCCAGGCCGGCGTAGATCGGCAGGATCATGTACGGCAGCCAGAGGTAGCTGAAGACCAGCCAGACGGCGGTGGTGCCGTAGCCTGGCCCGTGCAGCCCGAGCGGTTCCAGCGCCCAGTTGAGCGCCCCGTTGGCCGAGAGCAGCGTCCGCCAGGCGTAGACCTTGACCAGGTAGCTCGACCAGAGCGGCAGCAGGATCCCGACCACCAGCAGCGCCTTGCCGCGCCGGCTCGCCACCTTGGCCATGTAGAAGGCGATCGGGAAGGCGATCACCGCGTCGGTGAGGGTGACCAGGAGCGCGGTGCGGATCGTCCGCCAGACGATCGTCCGATAGACAGGTTCGTTGAACAGCGATTCGAAGTTTTCGAGGGTGAAGCTCTTGACGGTCAGCCCGCTGAGCGGGTCGACCGACCAGAAGGCGGCGACCAAGAGCAGGGCCAGCGACCCCAGGTAGCCGATCACCAGCCAGCCCACCGGGCCGGCGAGGAGCGCCCCGATCTGCAGGCGCTCGCGCCCGTGGAAGAGGTCGGCGAGCCTGTGGCCCGCCGACCTCCTTCCTAGGACCGCTTCAGATGCCACTGCGCGAGACCCGCCGGGTCAGCCTTTGACTTCCGTCCAGGCTTTGACCCAGTCGTTGTAGTCCTTGCAGTCTTCTTCGCCGTTGCCGCAGTCGGCCAGCGGCGTCTCCCAGTAGTAGACCCGCTTCCAGAAGCCCGGGTTTTCCGCATGGTATTCCTCGCAGAAGTTCGGGTTCTTGGTTTCCTTGCAGGCCAGTTCCTGGGCCGGCGCCTCGCCGAAGTATTCGGCGACCTCGGCGTTGACTTTCGGTTCGATGATCCAGTTCATCCACTCGTACATGCAGTTGGGATGCTTGGCCTTCGAGCTGATCATCCAGGTGTCAGACCAGCCGGTTGCGCCCTCTTTCGGCAGGAAGCCCTGGCTCGCCGGGCTGGCCGCCATCGGTTCCCCTTCGCCCTTCAGCACGAAGTACTGGTACTGCCAGGTGGTGCCGACGAGGTTGTCGCCGCCGGCGAAGGCCTGGATCTGCTTGGCCGCTTCACCCCAGTATTCGCCGACGTAGGGATGCTGTTCCTTCATCAGCGACACTGCGGCGTTGAACTGTTCTTCGTTCAGCTCGTAGGGGTTTTCGATCCCCAGGCTCGGTTCGTGGGACTTGAGGTAGACCGCGCCTTCGGCGATCGACATCGGGTCGTCGTACTGGCTGATCTTGCCCTTGTATTTGGCGGCGACCTTCGGGTTCAGCGTCACTTCCCAGGAGTCGGGTGCCGGCTTCACCTTGTTGGCGTTCCACATCAGCAGGTTGGCGCCGCGCCCGTGCGGGATGCCGTAGTTGACGCCTTCGAAGGTGTTGTACGGCTGGTCTTTGAGGTCGGCGAACACGGTCTTGTAGTTGGGGACGAGGCTGGTGTTGACCGGCGCGACGAGGCCGGCGGCCCAGAGGCGCGCCGAGGCGTTGCCGGAGGCCGAGACGCCGTCGTACTGGCCGGTTTTCATCAGCTCGAACATTTCGTCGGAGGTGCCGGCTTCCTTGTCGTTGACCTTGCAGCCCGTCTTGGCTTCGAACGGCTTGGTCCATTCGGGTTCGACGTAGCCGGCCCAGGAGATCAGGTTCAGCGACCCCTCGCCCTTGCCGATCTTCTGCAGTTCTTCGCCGCCACCGCCGCTGGTGCTGCTCCCGCCGCCGCCGCAACCGGCGAGCGCGAGCATGAAGACGACAAGGCCGGCGAGAACGAGCCACGCCGTGCGGGCGGGATGTCCATTCCTACTCCTCATGGTGCTACCTCCTGTTTAGTTGACTTCCCGCCGATGGCTGCCGCGTGCTCCGGCCGCCATCCGACCAGGACCTCGTTTCCCTGCGCGGGCAGCGCGCCCGCGGACGCGCTCTCCACGTTTTGCTTGACCAGCTGCAGGCTCTCCCCGGCATCCAGCTGGATCGTGAAGCGGGTTACCGGCCCGGCGTAGGCGACGTCGACGATGCGGCCGGTCTCGGTGTGGAGACCGTCGGCAGCGGCGCCGGGCTCGAGCAGCTCGATCTTCTCGGGGCGGATCGTCATCCGCTCGCCGTCGCGCTCGATCAGGTTGGAGACGCCGACGAAGCCGGCGACGAACTCGCTCGTCGGGCGCTCGTAGAGCTCCAGCGGCGTGCTCACCTGCTCGATCCGGCCGTTGTTGAAGACGGCGATGCGGTCGCTCATCGTCAGCGCCTCGTCCTGGTCGTGGGTGACGTAGACGAAGGTGATCCCGACCTCGCCCTGGATCGTCTTCAGCTCGGTCTGCATCTCCTCGCGCAGCTTCAGGTCCAGCGCGCCGAGCGGCTCGTCGAGGAGCAGCACCCGGGGCCGGTTGACGATCGCCCGCGCCAGCGCCACCCGCTGCCGCTGGCCGCCGGAGAGCTCGCCGGGGCGGCGGTCGGCGTAGCCGGGCAGGCGCACCATCTCCAGCGCCTCGTCGCGGCGCTTGCCTCGTTCGCCCTTGTCGACCCGGGCCACCTTGAGCCCGTACTCGACGTTCTGGCCGACGCTCATGTGGGGGAAGAGGGCGTAGTCCTGGAAGACCGTGTTGACCGCGCGGTCGTAGGGCGGCACCCCGCTGACGTCCTCGCCGGCCAGCTCGATCGTGCCGCCGCTCGGGTCCTCGAAGCCGGCGATCATCCGCAGCGTCGTCGTCTTGCCCGAGCCCGACGGCCCCAGCATCGTGAAGAACTCCCCGGCGGCGATCTCCAGGTCGATCCCGGCAACCGCCACGACTTCGCCGTAGTGCTTGCTGAGGCCGGAGAGTCGAATGTCTGGAACCGCGGTGGCTATGCCATGAAGTTATCCGGAGCGGTGCGGAAAGCAAGGACAAACTGGCCCGGGCGGCTTAGCCAGGTTGTACAGGCAGGGCAGGCGGGGGAGGAGGGGTATCCCTCGGCGGACAAAGATGGGGAGGGTCCGGCGAGGGATACCCCTCCTCCCTCCAGCGCGGCGTGGTGCTACCTGGCTAAGCCCCCCGGGCTGGGGCTAAGGGTTAGTACCCGGCCGGGTGGCGGGGGATGAAGCCGACGTTGTCGCGCAGTTCGCTGTGCCAGCGGGGGCCGGTTTCGCCGCCTTCGTCGCCGGAGGTGTCCCAGCGGAAGCCGGCGATCACGGCGTAGGCGTGGCCGGCGTTGGCGTAGACGGTGATCCAGCGGCCTTCGCCCGCGAGGCCCCATTTCTCCATCGGACCGGAGGGGAGGGGGCTTTCGAGGAACTTGCCGCCGTGGAGGGCGTAGCTGACCGAGCCGGAGCAGTCGTAGCCGCGGTCCCACCAGCGGGCGTGGCCGCCACCCCAGATGTACGGTTTGGTGCGGATTTTGTTCGCCGCTTCGATCACGGCCTTGACCCGCGGCGGCGCGCTCTTCGGCGGGATCAGTTCGCCGCTGGCCAGCAGCTTCGCCTTCGCGGTCGGCGTGCAGACGTCGACTTCGGCAGCGGACATGCCGCCGGTGTCGCAGCGAGCCGAAGCGCTGCCGGGGCCGATCAAGGCCACCGCGAAGAGGGCCGCGATCAACGCAAACCCTGCCTTCAGCCTGAAGTTGTGAAGCAAACCGATTCTCCTTCGTCGGCCTACCGGGTTAGCTGTCGGGCTGGCGCGAAAGGAGCTTGCGCCCCCACCTAAAAGGTGGGCTCGCCCCGAAAACGTGGTTCCCCGGTTCCCCGTCCGCCTCTGGCTTGGGGGATTCGGCTTTTCGGTTAACGAACGGCGGCAGCGTACACGATCTACCGGCGCCGTGCTCATAAAACGCAAATATTTAGGCGAAATTTGCGTTCTCATCACGAGTTCTGTTCGACGCCTGGGCTGGTAGCTTGCGGCTTGGGATGAACCTTTCGGGCCGAAACGCGCTCCTCACTGGGGCCACGGGCGGGCTCGGAAGGGCGATCGCGCAGGCGCTGGCGCAGCGCGGGGCGCGCCTGGCGCTGAGCGCGCGCAGCCGCGAGGCGCTGGAGGCCCTGGCCGCGGAACTGCCGGGAGAGGGCCACAGCGTCCTCCCCGCCGACCTGGCCGAGCCCGACGCCGCCGAGCGCCTCGCCGCTGAAGCCGCCGGCACCGAGATCCTGATCGCCAACGCCGGCCTGCCCGGCGCCGGCCTGGTCCACGACTTCAGCGCCGAGGAGGTGAAGCGGGCGCTGCGCGTCAACCTCGAGGCGCCGATGTTGATGGCCCGCGCCCTCTACCCGGCGATGCTCGAGGCCGGCAGCGGCCACCTCGTCTTCATCTCCTCGCTCTCCGGCAAGGCCGCCAGCCCCCGCTCCTCCGTCTACAACGCGACCAAGTTCGGCCTCCGCGGCTTCGCCTTGGGCCTCCGCGCTGACCTGAATCCCAAGGGCATAGGCGTCTCCCTGGTCTCCCCCGGCTTCATCCGCGAAGCCGGCATGTTCTCCGACTCAGGAGCCAAGCCACCCCCGGGCATGGGCACCGCCACCCCCGAGCAGGTTGGCGCCGCCACCGTCAAGGCCGTCGAGCGCAACAAGGTCGAGGTGACGGTTGCGCCTCTCCCCCAGCGCGTCGGCGCCCACCTGGCCCTGGTCAGCCCCTCCTTAGGCGTCAAAGCCCAAAGCGGCAGCGCTGGCCAAAAGGCAGCCAAAGCCGTCGCCGACGGCCACTCCCCCGACAAGCGCTGATCAGGCAATTGCCTAGGATGGAATCGTGAGCAACGATTCCTTTGGCGCCCGTTCGACCCTCGATGTGGGAGGGAAGAAGTTCGAGATCTTCCGGCTGGATGCATTGCAGGAGAGGTTCGATGTGGCCCGCCTGCCGTACTCGATCAAGGTCCTCTTGGAGAACGTGCTGCGGCTTGAGGATGGGGTTTCTGTTGGCTCCGAGGACGTCGAGGCGATTGCTTCCTGGGATGCCGCCGCTGAGCCCAGCGTGGAGATTCCATTCCAGCCGGCACGCGTATTGATGCAGGACTTCACCGGCGTTCCCGCCGTCGTCGACCTGGCGGCGATGCGCGACGCGATGGACGAGATCGGCGGCGACCCGGCCGCGATCAACCCGCTGGTCGACGTCGACCTGGTGATCGACCACTCGGTCCAGGTCGACGCCTTCGGCAACGAGCGGGCCTTCGCCGTCAACGCCGAGCACGACTTCGAGCGCAACCGTGAGCGCTACTCGTTCCTCAAGTGGGGGCAGCAGAGCTTCGACAACTTCCGCGTCGTCCCGCCGGCGACCGGCATCTGCCACCAGGTCAACCTCGAGTACCTGGCCCAGGTCGTCTACAGCCGCGAGAACGGCGGCGCCCTGCGGGCCTACCCCGACACCCTCGTCGGCACCGACTCGCACACGACGATGGTCAACGGCCTCGGCGTCCTCGGCTGGGGCGTCGGCGGGATCGAGGCCGAGGCGGCGATGCTGGGGCAGCCGATCTCGATGCTGCTGCCGCAGGTGGTCGGCTTCAAGCTCTCCGGCGAGCTGCCCGAGGGGGCGACCGCGACCGACCTCGTCCTCACCGTGACCGAGATGCTGCGCGAGCGCGGCGTCGTCTCCAAGTTCGTCGAGTTCTTCGGACCCGGCCTGCCGACCCTCGGCCTCGCCGACCGCGCCACCCTCGGCAACATGTCGCCGGAGTTCGGCTCGACCTGCGCGATCTTCCCGGTCGACGCCGAGACCCTGCGCTACCTCGACCTCACCGGCCGCTCGACCGAGACGATCGAGCTGGTCGACGCCTACGCGCGCGAGCAGGGGATGTTCCATGACGAGAACAGCCCCGACCCGGTCTTCTCCGATCTGCTGGAGCTCGACCTCGGCGACGTCGAACCCAGCATCGCCGGGCCGAAGCGGCCGCAGGACCGGGTCCCGCTCTCCGAGGCGAAGCAGGCCTTCCTGGCTGCGATGGGGGAGTTCGACCCCGAGGCCGCCGAGCAGATGGGCAACGGCCGCGACGAGGCGATCGAAGAGTCGTTCCCCGCCTCCGACCCGCCGGCCGAGGACCACGACGACGAGCGGGGCAAGCCGCGCCGCGCCGGCGCCGGCACCGCGACCGCGAGCCACACCAGCGACGCGATCGCGGTGACGCTGGAGGACGGGACCGTGGTCGAGTTCGACCACGGGCGCGTCGTCATCGCCGCGATCACCAGCTGCACCAACACCTCGAACCCCAGCGTGATGATCGGCGCCGCGCTGCTCGCCCGCAACGCCGTGCAGCGCGGGCTCGAGCGCAAGCCGTGGGTGAAGACCTCGCTGGCGCCGGGCTCGACCGTCGTCACCGACTACCTCGAGCAGGCGGAGCTGACCCAGTACCTCGACGCGCTGCAGTTCAACCTGGTCGGCTACGGCTGCACCACCTGCATCGGCAACTCCGGGCCGCTGGCCCCGGAGATCTCCGCGGCGATCGCCGAGAAGGACCTCGCCGTCTGCGCCGTCCTCTCCGGCAACCGCAACTTCGAGGGCCGGATCAACCAGGACGTGAAGGCGAACTACCTGGCCAGCCCGCCGCTGGTCGTCGCCTACGCCCTCGCCGGCCGCATGGACGTCGACCTCCAAAACGAGCCGCTGGGGGAGGGCTCCGACGGCGAGCCCGTCTACCTGCGCGACGTCTGGCCCGACGCCGAGGAGATCAAGCAGGTGGTCGGCGCCTCGGTGCAGGCCGAGATGTTCAAGCGCAATTACGCCGAGGTCTTCGCCGGCGACGAGATGTGGAACGCGGTCGACGTCCCCTCCGGCGACCGCTACACCTGGCCCGACTCCACCTACGTGCGGCGCCCCACCTTCTTCGAGGAGATGCCGGCCGAGCCGCCCGGCGTCTCGCCGATCGCCGGCGCCCGGGCCCTCGCCCTGCTCGGCGACTCGATCACCACCGACCACATCTCACCCGCCGGCGCGATCAAAAAAGACAGCCCTGCTGGCCGCTGGCTGATGGACCAGGGCGTGGAGGTGAAGGACTTCAACTCCTACGGCTCGCGGCGCGGCAACCACGAGGTGATGATCCGCGGCACCTTCGCCAACATCCGCCTCCGCAACCAGCTGGTCGAGCGCGCCGGCGGCTACACCCGCCACTTCCCCGACGGCGAGGAGACGACCATCTACGAGGCGGCGATGGCCTACGCCGGCGAAGACGTGCCGCTGGTGGTGCTGGCCGGCAAGGAGTACGGCTCCGGCTCCTCCCGCGACTGGGCGGCGAAGGGGACCCGGCTGCTCGGGGTGCGGGCGGTGATCGCCGAGAGCTTCGAGCGCATCCACCGCTCCAACCTGATCGGGATGGGAGTGCTGCCGCTGCAGTTCGCCGCCGGCGAGAGCGTTTCCTCGCTCGGCCTCACCGGCGCCGAGAGCTTCGACGTCGGCGACCTCGAAGACGGCGAAGCCAAGACGGTCACCGTCACCGCTCGCAACGACGACGGTGACGAGAAGCAGTTCGAGGCGACCGTCAGGCTCGACACCCCGAACGAGGTCACTTACTTCAGAAACACCGGCATCTTGCAGACCGTACTGCGCAAGCTGAAAAAGTAGGCGCAGCGGGGCCGCGGGAGGCAGGGGGGTCCGCGCGACCCTCGCTGCACCTGCGCGTCGGTAGCCAGGGAGGGATGCCGACGCGGCCGTTCCCCCTGGCGGGACTGCCCTGAGGAACAGTCAGGGGTTAGCTATAGCGGCTCAACCTTCCTCGGTCAAGCGTAATCGACTGCTTTTATGAACTGTCAGGGGCGGTTTCCGACGCGATTTGCTGGGAACCCGGCTGTTCGGCGATTCCCCACCCCTTGCGCTCGATCAGCTCGATCCCGATCACACTGCCGACCGGACCGACCGGAGTCAGGGTCGCGGCGAGGAGGGTGTAAGGGGCCTCCTTGCGGACGCAGGCGATCCAGATCACCACACACAGTGCGACGAAGCCGAGCCCGTGCGCCCAACCGAACAGCATCGTCTCGGTTTCGAATCCGGGCACGAGCCAGAAGGCGATCAGGCCGCTGAAGATCGCCAGCTCGATCCAGGAGAGGCGCTTGACCCAGACGAACAGCTCGCCCGGGACGGGCTTCTCGAACGGTCGCCGGGCCACGCCGCTCAGCCGGTCGGGGTCAGCGCCGTGAGCACGATCCGCTCCTGCTCGCGCGCGTGGGCGCCGGAGTAGCCCTCGCCCGGGCTGGCCCGGCCCTGGCGGCCGATGTAGGTGAGGGTGACGCCCTCGGGGAGGACGTCGGGCATCCGCCGCGACATCACCTTCCAGGCGCCCATGTTGCGCGGCTCCTCCTGCACCCAGGCGATCTCCTTCAGGTTCGGGTAGGAGGCGATCAGCCGCTGCAGCTGTTCGCGGGCGAACGGGTAGAGCACCTCGACCCGGGCGATGGCGACGTTCTCGGCCGCGGCCCGGCGCTCGCTGGCGTCCATGTCGTAATAGACCTTGCCGGTGCAGAGGACGAGGCGCTCGACCTTCTCTCTGCGCTCGGCCGCGGTCGGGTCGTCGAGGATGAACTGCAGTTCGCCGTCGGTCAGCTCCTCGAGCGTGGCGGTCGCCCGGTCGAGTCGCAGCAGCCCCTTCGGGGTGAAGACGATCAGCGGCCGCGGCTTCTTGATCAGCGCCTGGCGGCGCAGCAGGTGGAAGTACTGGGCGGCGGTGGTGGGGTTGGCGATGCGGATGTTGCCCTCGGCCCCGAGCGCGAGGAAGCGCTCGATGCGGGCGCTGGAGTGCTCCGGTCCCGACCCCTCGTAACCGTGCGGCAGCAGCATCGTCAGCCGGCTCGTCTGTCCCCACTTCGACTCGCCGGCGACGATGAAGCTGTCGACGATCACCTGGCCGGCGTTGGCGAAGTCGCCGAACTGCGCCTCCCACAGCACCAGCGCGCTGGGGCTGGCTGCCGAGTAGCCGTACTCGAAGCCGAGGCAGGCGGTCTCCGAGAGGGGGCTGTTGTAGAGCTCGAAGGGGGCGGCGGCGTCCTCGAGGTGCTGCATCGGGGTGTATTTGAGGCCGGTGTTTTCGTCGTGGAGGACGAGGTGGCGGTGGGAGAAGGTGCCGCGCTCGGTGTCCTGACCGGTGAGGCGGATGTGGACGCCGTCGCCGAGCAGCGAGGCGAAGGCCAGTGCCTCGGCCTGGCCGAAGTCGATCCCACCCTGCTCGAGCGCCTCGACCCGCCGCGCCAGCGGGCGGCGCAGCTTGCGGTGGACGTTGAAGCCCTCCGGCGTCTTCAGCAGCTCCTCGTTGAGGCCGCGCAGCCGCTCCGCCTCGACCGCGGTGTGGACCGGCGGGCTGGCGGTGCGGTCGAGCAGTTCGCCGGTGCTGGTGGTGGCGCCGGTGACGGTCGGGTCCTCGTACTCGCCGGCCTCCATCTTCTCGCGCAGCCCCTTCAGCGCCCCCGACATCTCCGCGTGGCGCTCGTCGGAGGCCTTGCCGACCTCCTCGGCGGTCACCGTTCCCTCGCCGATCAGCTTCTCGGCGTAGATCTCGGAGACCGGCGGGTGGGTCTTGATCGCCGCCGCCATCGTCGGCTGCGTGTAGGCGGGCTCGTCGGTCTCGTTGTGGCCGAAGCGGCGGTAGCCGATCACGTCGATGACGATGTCGCGGCACCAGCGGTCGCGGTAGGCCATCGCCAGTCTCATCGCCGCGACGCAGGCCTCGACGTCGTCGGCGTTGACGTGGATGATCGGCACGTTGAACCCCTTCGCCATGTCGGCGGCGTAGGGGGTCGAGCGGGCCTCGCTGGGGTCGGTGGTGAAGCCGACCTGGTTGTTCTGGATCAGGTGGATGGTGCCGCCGGTGGTGTAGCCGGGCAGCGCCTGCAGGTTGAGCGTCTCGGCCACCACCCCCTGGGCCGGGAAGGCGGCGTCGCCGTGCAGCAGCACCGGCACCGCCCGCCTCGAGTCGAGGCTGAGGTTGGGGCCGTCGAAGTCGGACTGCAGGAAGCGGGTGCCGCCGGTCACCACCGGGTCGACGAACTCGAGGTGGCTGGGGTTCGGGTAGAGCCGGACCGAGATCTTGTCGCCGTCGGCGGTCTCGTAGATGCCGCGGTGGCCGTAGTGGTACTTGACGTCGCCGGTGCCCCCGTGCGGGATCCCGGCCACTGCCTTGACCGCCTCGATCCGCTTCGAGCCCTCGAACTCGGCGAGGATCGACTCGACCGAGCGGCCGAGGTTGTGGGCGAGGACGCTGAGGCGACCGCGGTGGGCCATCCCGAAGACGACCTCCTCGGCGCCGGCGCGCTGGGAGAGCGTCACCGCCTCGTCGAGCATCGGCACGACCACGTCGAGCCCCTCGATCGAGAACATCTTCTGCCCCAAATACGCTTTCTCGAGGAAGCGCTCGAACTGGAAGACGTCGATCAGCCGGTTCAGCAGGCGCTTTTTCTCGACGTCGGTGAGGGGCTGGCGGTGGGCGCCGGTCTCGATCATCTCCCGCAGCCAGATGCGCTGCTGGTGGGAGGAGAGGTGCTCGACCTGGTAGCCGATCGTGCCGCAGTAGGCGTCGCGCATCCGCGGCAGCGCCTCCAGCAGGGTTTCGCCGGGCACGCCGATGCGCAGGATCGAGGCCGGGATCCGCGACATCAGCTCCGGGGTGAGGTTGACGTTCTCGGGCTGCAGCGCCGGGTCGCCCTTCGGTTCGGAGCCGAGCGGGTCGAGCTGGGCGGCGAGGTGCCCGTGGGTGCGGTAGGCCTTCAGCAGCGAGGTCGCCGCCTGCACCGCCTGCAGCAGCTCTTCGTCGATCTCGCCAGGGGCGGTAGTCGGTTCGACGCTGGGGGCGCCGCTGCCGAGCGGCGGAGCCGAGGCGGAGGCAGGGTGGGCGTTGGTGATCGCGCCCGTCTCGAGGCCGAGGTCGGCGGCGACCGCCTCGTAGAACTCGTCCTCCCCCTGCAGCAGCTGCTCGACCCGGCGCAGGAAGGCGCCCGACTCGGCGCCCTGGATGACGCGGTGGTCGTAGGTCGAGGTCAGCGTCATCACTTTGCTGACGCCGAGTTGCTTCAGCCGTTCCGGCGAGGCGTGGCTCCACTCCGGCGGGTAGGCGATCGAGCCGGTGGCGATGATCGCGCTCTGGCCGGAGAGCAGGCGCGGCACCGAGGCCATCGTGCCGATCCCGCCGGGGTTGGTGAGGGAGATGTTGGTGCCCTGGAAGTCGTCGGCGGAGAGCTTGTTCTCGCGCGTCTTCGCGATCAGCTCCTCGTAGCGGGTGTGGAAGCCGGCGAAGTCGAGCTCGCCGGCGTTCTTGATCGCCGGCACCATCAGGCTGTGGGAGCCGTCCTTTTTCTCGACGTCGACGGCGATGCCGAGGTTGACCGGGTTGCCTTCGATCGCGTGTGGCTTCCCGTCGCGCTGCTCGAAGACCCGGACCATCACCGGGAAGTCCTCGGTCGCCCGCACGATCGCCCAGGCGACGAGGTGGGTGAAGGAGACCTTCAAGCCGCGCTCTTTCAGCACCGAGTTGATCGCCTTGCGCTTGGCGTCGAGCGTGTCGACCGCGATCGTCCGGAACGAGGTCGCCGTAGGCACCGCCCGGCTCTCGTCCATCGCCTGAGCCAACATCGCCGCCGCCCCCCGCAACTGCTTCGCCTCTCCGGCAGCGGCCGGAGCAGCGGCCCCGTTACCCCCACCGTTAGCCGCAGCGATCACATCCTCCTTGGTGACCTTCGAACCCGGGCCGGAACCACTAACCGAAGCAAGATCGACGCCGTGAGCCTCGGCAACCCGCCGCGCCACGGGCGTAGCTTTCACGTCGGCGCCTGAACCGTTGCCGGATCCGTTCGAACCCTGGGCCGTAGACGCTCCTCCCGCGGGTGGCGACGATACGTCCTCCTCGCCACCGGGCGAGGAGGACGTGTCGGAGACAGGACCCGCGGGCTCAGCGCTTTGTCCCTCACCGGATCCCGCTTCCATCTCAGCCAACGGCGCCCCGACCGGAACCTCGTCGTCAACTTGCGCCACCAGTTTCGTGATCACGCCGTCCATCGGCGCCGGCACCTCGGCGTCGACCTTGTCGGTGGAGACCTCGACGATGGTGTCGCCCTCGCTGACCGCGTCGCCCTCGGCGACGTGCCACTCGAGGACGATGCCCTCGGTCACCGACTCGCCCATCTCGGGCATCGTGATCTGCACGGTGGCCGTCTCTGGCATCTCTTGGTCCCAGTCTAAGGAAAAGGGTTTATCGGCACGCCTATCGAGATACCCTGCAAGACGATGAGCTACTTCGTCACCGGCGCAACCGGATTCATCGGCCGGCACCTGGTCGAGAGACTGCTCCAGCGGGAGGGCACGATCTACGCCCTGGTGCGGGCAGGGTCGCGCGGGCGGCTGGAGGAGCTGCGCACCAGCTGGGGGGCCGACGGCGCCCGGGTGGTGCCGATCACCGGCGACCTCTCCCAGCCCGGGCTCGGGGTCTCCGAGGAGGACCTGCTGACGATGCGGGGGGAGATCGACCACTTCTTCCACCTCGCCGCGATCTACGACCTCACCGCCGACGCCGAGGCGCAGGAGGTGGCCAACGTCGAGGGGACGCGCCACGCGATCGAGCTCGCCACCTCGCTCGAGGCCGGGGTCTTCCACCAGGTCAGCTCGATCGCCGCCGCCGGCCTCTACCGCGGCACCTGGACCGAGGACATGTTCGAGGAGGCCGAACGGCTCGACAACAACCCCTACTTCCGCACCAAGCACGAGTCCGAGCGGCTGGTCCGCGACGAGTGCCAGCGGCCGTGGCGGGTCTACCGGCCGGGGATCGTGGTCGGCGACTCGCGGACGGGGGAGATCGACAAGATCGACGGCCCCTACTACTTCTTCAAGAGCCTGCAGCGGCTGCGGCGCGTGGTCCCGTCCTGGGTGCCGACGCTGGGGATCGAAGGCGGCGAGATCAACATCGTCCCGGTCGACTTCGTCGCCGCGGCGATCGACCACATCGCCCACAAGCCGCGGCTGAACGGGCGCGCCTTCCATCTCACCGATCCCAACCCGAAGAAGGCCGGGGAAGTGATCAACCTCTTCGCCAAAGCCGCCGACGCGCCGCAGATGGCCTACCGCCTCGACACCGACGTGACCGAGCCGGCGACGGAGGCGGTGCGCAGCGCGCTGAAGCTGCTCCCGCCGGCCAGGCGCGCCGCCAAGGCGGCGCTGAATCAGCTGGGGTTGCCGCCGGAGCTGCTCACCTACGTCGACTACCCGACCACCTTCGACTCGACCAGGACGCAGAAGGCGTTGAAGGACTCGGGGATCGAGGTGCCGCCGCTGGAGTCCTACGCGGCGCGGGTCTGGGACTACTGGGAGCGCAACCTCGATCCCGACCTCTTCCACGACCGCTCGCTCTCCTCGGCGGTGCGGGGCAAGGTGGTGCTGATCACGGGCGCCTCCTCGGGGATCGGCAAGGCGACCGCGGTCAAGGTCGCCGACGCCGGGGCGACGGTGCTGCTGGTCGCTCGCTCGCTCGACAAGCTGGAAGAGACCAAGGACGAGATCGTCTCCGCCGGCGGGACCGCGCACATCCACCAGTGCGACCTCTCCGACATCGAGGACATCGAGCGGATGGCCGAGGAGGTGCTCACCTACCACGGCCACGTCGACATCCTCGTCAACAACGCCGGCCGCTCGATCCGCCGCTCGATCGCCCTCTCCTATGACCGCTACCACGACTTCGAGCGCACGATCCAGCTCAACTACCTCGGCGCGGTGCGGCTGATCCTGGCGCTGCTGCCGGCGATGCGCGCCCGCAAGCAGGGCCACATCATCAACATCAGCTCGATCGGGACCCAGACCAACCCGCCGCGGTTCTCGGCCTACGTCGCCTCGAAGGCGGCGCTGGACGCGTTCAGCCGGGTGATCGCCTCGGAGATGGTCGACGACGACGTCCACCTCACCACCGTCCACATGCCGCTGGTGCGGACGCCGATGATCGCGCCGACGCGGATGTACGACATGTTCCCGGCGATCACCCCGGAGGAGGCGGCGGAGATGATCGCGGGTGCGATGATCCGGCGGCCGAAGAAGGTCGCGACCCGGCTCGGCAACCTCGGCGAGCTGATCTACGCGGTGGCGCCGAAGGCCAGCGACTCGCTCCTCAACACTGCTTACAAGCTGTTCCCGGATTCGCAGGCGGCTAAAGGGAAGAAAGAGGAGGCGCGGGACAAACCGCCTTCGACCGAGGCCGTCGCTTTTGCCCATTTGATGAAAGGTGTGCATTGGTAGAGGGCGGGGTCACCCTCTGCCGGACAAATGCCGAGCTAATTAGCTCGGCATTTTGAGTATCCGCCCGTCAGAGGGTGACCCCGCCCTCTACTACGGGTTGCTCTCATGACTCGCAGGCTCAAGCACTGGGGGTGGGGGTATGAGGATCAGGCTCCTACCGCGAATCAGCTGCGGGAGGCGGCGGAAGGGATTCGTCAGCGGTTTGGGTTTGGGGGGGAGGTCGAGAGGCCGGTGCCGTTGGAGGAAGTTGAGCTGCGGGAGTCGCGGCTGAAGCGGCCGAGCGGGTTCGGGGACCTGTTCTCTGATGGGCGGTATGAGCGGGTTTCGCATGCGTTGGGGAAGGCGTATCGGGACGTGGTGCGGGGGTTCCGGGGCGAATTCGAGAACCCGCCCGATCTTGTGACTTTTCCTAAGAGCGAGTCCGAGATCGAGACGGTGCTGAGCTGGGCGGAGGCCGAGGGGGCGGCGGCGATCCCCTTTGGCGGCGGCACCAGCGTCGTCGGCGGGGTCGAGCCGCGGCTGGGGGAGCGGCCGGTGATCTCGATGGACCTGCGGCGGCTGGACCGGGTGCTGGAGGTCGACGCGGAGTCGCTGGCGGCGCGGATCCAGGCCGGGGCGACCGGCCCGGGCCTGGAGGAGCAGCTGCGCGAGCACGGGCTCACCCTGCGCCACTTCCCCCAGTCCTTCGAGTACTCGACCCTCGGCGGCTGGATCGCGACCCGCGCCGGCGGCCACTTCGCGACGCTCGAGACCCACATCGACGACCTGGTCGAGTCGGTGCGGGCGATCACCCCGCGGGGGACATGGGAGAGCCGGCGGCTACCGGGCTCCGGGGCGGGCCCCTCGCCCGACCGGATGCTGATCGGCTCGGAGGGGATCCTCGGCGTGATCGCCGAGTCCTGGGTGCGGGTGCGGCCCCGCCCCGAGTTCAAGGTCTCGGTCGCGGTCGGCTTCGACGACTTCCTCGCCGCCGCCGGCGCCGTGCGCGCGATCGCCCAGTCCGGTCTCCATCCCGCCAACTGCCGCCTGCTCGAAGCCGCCGAGGCCGAGCTGACCGGCGCCGGCGACGGCAGCGCCCACCTGCTCCTGCTCGGCTTCGAGTCCGCGCACCACCCCGTCGACGCCCCGATGGACGAGGCGCTGGCAATCGCCCGCGACGTCGGCGGCACCCCCGGCGACCTCCGCACTTCTCCGCCGACGGGACGAAAACGTCCCTATATGGACCGAAATCGTCCCGTCGATGGTGCCGGGGAGAGCTGGCGGGGGGCGTTCCTCTTGGCGCCGTACCTGCGCGACACCTTCGTCGCCTGTGGCGTCCTCTCCGAGACTTTTGAGACGGCGATCACCTGGGATCGCTTCGAGGAGTTCCACGCGACGGTGATGGAGACCGCGCGCCGGGCGGTCTCCGAGGCGAGCGGCGTACCGGCCGAGGGTCCTGGCGCTCCTCGGGTCAGCTGTCGCTTCACCCACGTCTATCCCGACGGCGCCGCGCCCTACTTCACGGTGCTGGCGCCGGCCGTCCGCGGCGGCGAGGTCGAGCAGTGGGACGAGGTCAAGGCCGCTGTCTCCGAGGCGCTGATCGACGGTGGCGGCACGATCACCCACCACCACGCCGTCGGCCGCGACCACCGCCCCTGGTACGACCGCCAGCGCCCGGCGCCCTTCGCCGCCGCCCTTCGTGCCGCCAAGGCCGAGCTCGACCCGGCCGGCATGCTCAACCCCGGCGTCCTCATCGATCCGGCCTAGTCCGGGCTTACCAACCCCTTACACACGCCTGACCGGGGCCGAACGCGACGGCCGCAGGATCGGAACCGTCCAGTAAGCAACGAAGGAGGTTCCGATGTTCAGAGCACTACGAAGGCAGATGCGGTCGATCGCCACGATCGGCGTCGCCGCGGCGCTGGTCGTCGCCGGCGTCGCCGCCGCGCAGGGCGGCTCCGAAGGAGGGGGCAGCAACCCGGGCAAGCGCCCGCCCGGCCCGCCGCCGATGGGGATCGGGATGAAAGGGCTGACCTACGCGCAGCTGCACGTCCTCGACAAGGAAGGCGAAAGCGAAACGATCCGGATCGACCAGGGCAAGGTGAAGAGCGTCGGCGAAAGCTCGATCACCGTCACCGAGAACGACGAAAGCGAAGTCACGATCCCGGTCGGCGAAAGCACCAAGGTGCTCGGCAAGCCGGGCCAGGAAACGACGCTGGAAGACCTCCAGGCCGGTCAGCAGGTGAGCGTCTGCGCGCCGGAAGGGGAGGCGGCGAAGACGATCATGGTGCTGCCGAAGAAAGGCGAAGCCCCCGGCGGCAAAGGCGCGCCGATGCCGCCGCCAGGTGCCTGAGCACTCCCCCACCCACCGCGACGGGAGGGCGGCCCTGGGGGGCCGTCCTTTCACGTCGCGCCGGGCCGGGACACTTAGCCGATGAACGGTTCGATCCTGATCGTCGAGGACGAGCAGGCGATCGCCGACCTCCTGCGCGGCTACCTGCGCAAAGAGGGGTTCGAGATCGTCTGGGCGAGCAGCGGCGAGCAGGCGCTGGAGGAGCTGGGACGCCACCCGGTCCACCTCGTCGTCCTCGACATCGGCCTGCCGGGGATCGACGGCTTCGAGGTCTGCCGCCGGCTGCGCGCCCGCACCGGCGTCCCGATCCTCATCCTCAGTGCCCGCGAGGACGAGGTGGACCGCGTCGCCGGGCTCGAAGCCGGTGCCGACGACTATGTGGTGAAGCCGTTCTCGCCGCGGGAACTGGTGGCGCGGGTGAAGGCGATCCTGCGCCGGGCGCGGGACGGCGGCAGCGTCGAGGAGACGCTGAAGGTGCGCGACGTCGAGCTCGACCGCCGCGCCCACACCGTCACCGCCGGCGGCGAGCCGGTCGAGCTGACCGGCCGCGAGTTCCAGCTGCTGGCGGCGCTGCTCGCCCATCCCGGCATCGTCCTCAGCCGCGAGCGGCTGCTGGAGCTCGCCTGGCAGGGAGAGTTCGCGGGCGGGACCCGCACGGTCGACGTCCACGTCGCCCAGCTGCGGGCGAAGCTCGGCCGCCCGGACTTCGTCGAGACGGTGCGCGGCGCCGGCTACAAGGTCGCGGGCTGATGCGCTCGCTGCGGGCGCGGCTGTTCACCGCCATCCTCGGCGCCGTGCTGCTCGCGGTCGGCGCCTCGCTGGCGCTGGGCGTGGTGCTGACCAAGAGCGCCGTCCGCGACACGATCCGCAATGACGTCGAAGCTCAGGCGGAAGCCTTCGCCGCCCAGGTCCAGCGTTTGCCGCCGCCGGCCCCCGGCCCGCCTGGCGGTGCGGCGGGTCCCGGCGGCCCGGGAGGGGAGAGGCCGGTTCAGGTCCTCAGCCTGGCGACGGCGAGGGAAGTGCTCCCCGCCTCCGCCATAGCCGAGCTGAAGCGCGGCAGCACCGCCGGCGGCACCGCCGACTTCGATGGCAGCAGTCAGATCTACGCCGCGGTGCGGGCAGGGCGCGCGGTGGTCTTGGTGACGCGGCCGGACGTCGTCTCCGGCGACGACTTCAGCCGCTACCTGGCGGCGCTGCTGATCGCCAGCGGCGTAGCCGCGCTGCTCGCGGCGGCGCTGGCTGCCTTCCTGGCGCGCCGCCTCACCCAGCCCCTGCGCCGGCTCGGCGCCGCCACCGGGGAGCTCGCCGCGGGACGCCATCCCGAGCCGGTGCCGATGGAGGGGACCCGGGAGCTCGACGACCTGGCCGGCGCCTTCAATGAGATGTCCGAGCAATTGCTGCTCGCCCGCGACGCCGAGCGGGCCATCCTCCTCTCCACCTCCCACGACCTGCGGACGCCCCTCACCTCGATCCGCGGCTACGCCGAGGGGATCGAGGACGGGACCCTGGAGCCGCGGCAGGCCGCCACCGTCGTCGCCCGCGAGGCCGGCCGCCTGGAACGCCTGGTCGGCGACTTGCTGGCGCTGGCGCGACTGCGGCAGGGGGTGCTGGAGGTGCGGCGCGAGCGGGTCGACCTGGCAGCGGTGGCGCGCGAGGCGGAGGAGCGGCTGCGGCCGCGGGCGCGCGAGGCGGGGGTCGAGGTACGGCTGACCGGCGACGGCGGCGCCGAAGCCGACCACGGCCGCACCCTCCAGGTCGTCACCAACCTGCTCGACAACGCGATCCGCGTCAGCCCCCGCGGCGGCACCGTCGCGATCGCGGTCGTCCCCGGCGCCGTCCAGGTCAGCGACGAAGGCCCCGGCATCCCCCCGGAGGAGCTGCCCCACGCCTTCGAGCGCTTCCACCTCCGCTCCCGCGTCGGCGGCTCCCCCGACGGCGCCGGCCTCGGCCTCGCCATCGTCAGCGAGCTCTCCACGGCGATGGGCGGCACCGCCACGGTCGAGAACCGCCCGAACGCCGGCGCCCAGTTCACGGTCACGCTGCCGAAGCAAGCCCAAGAAGACGCCCAGAAGCGGGATTGACGGGGCTCGGCGCTACCCTTTCGCGACTCGAATCCACTGGCCGGGTAGGAAATTGTGATGCCTGAGCCGCCTCCCGAGATGGAAACGATCACCTCCGAACAGCCCACCGTGCCTGTCGAGCCGACCCAGCCTCAGCCTGAGCCCGTGAGGCCGCGGAGATCGCCGCTGCGGGCGGCGGTCAAGACCGGGAGGCCGAAGGAGTGGATCAAAAACGTCTTCGTCTTCGCGGGACTGCTCTTCTCCGGCAAGTTCACCCACGGCAACGACGTGCTGGCGGCGGTCGTCACCTTCTTCTGCTTCTGCTTCATCTCCAGCGCCGGCTACTTCGTCAACGACCTGATCGACGTCGAGCTCGACCGCAAGCATCCGGAGAAGCGCTTCCGCCCGCTCGCGGCGGGGGAGCTCTCGGAGCGGGCGGCGATGACGATCGCCCCCGCCCTGGCCGTCGTCGCGATCGCGATCGCCTTCGCCGCCGTCAACTGGCAGGTCGGCCTGATGGTCGTCGGCTACGGCGTCGCCCAGGTCGCCTACAGCCTCGGCCTCAAGCAGATCGTGATCATCGACGTGATGACGCTGGCGGGCCTCTTCATCCTCCGCGTCGCCGCCGGCGCCAGCGCCGTCGAAGCCCACGCCTCGGAGTGGCTGATCCTCTGCACCGGCATGCTCGCCGCCTTCCTCGGCTTCACCAAGCGCCGCCAGGAGGCGGTCTCCGAGCTGCACGAGGGCACCTCGACCCGGCCCGTGCTCGAACACTATTCCCTGCCTTTCCTCGACCAGATGGTCTCCCTGGTCACCACCGGCACCGTGATCAGCTACGCGATCTACACCGTCAACTCGCCGCTGATCGGCAGCCAGATGATGCTCACCATCCCGCCCGCTGTCTACGGCATCTTCCGCTACCTCTACCTGATCTACGACCGCAACGACGACCGCTCGATGTCCGGCATCATCGCCGGCGACCGCGGCATCCAGGCCGCCGGCGCCGCCTTCGCCCTGATCGCCTTCCTGCTGCTCTACGTCTTCAACTAGCTCCGAACTTCGGTCCCCTATGAGGGACCGAAGTTCGGAGCTATGCCATTCCCACCTCGGGGGGTCCGCCCTCCATCAGGTAGAAGCGGGCGCGGCCCAGCTCCTCGCCGTTGACCTGGACTACGGCGGCGTGGGGGCCGGCGGTGGAGAAGGTGGCGGTGGCGGCGATCGACATGACCAGGCGCTGCTCCTGGCCTTGGGGGAGTCCGGGGGGACGGCCGGTCTCGAAGTTGGCGGTCAGGCCCTCGCCGAGCTCGACCCCGTCGGGATCCTGGATCGTGACCACGAGCTCGTGGGGGTTGTTGGTCTCGTGCCAGGCGACGTCGATGCCGAGGCCGATCGAGAAGGACCACTCGTGGGGAAGCTCGGGGAGGTTGAGGACGTTCCAGCCGCCGCCGGTCAGGTAGAGCTTGCCGTTGACGGCCTCGCTGTGGTCGCAGAGGAGGAGGAAGCCGATGTTCACGTCGGCTCCTCGCCCTCGGGGTAGGGGATCACCGGCAGGTCGGAGCGCAGCTCGACCTTGCCGTCCTTCGTGAACTGGAGGTCGATGGTCTCGTTCTTGCGATAGGTGCCGAACAACCCCAGGTACATCGCCAGCCAGCGGCCGGTGCCGACCTTCTCCTTGACGATCGGGCGACCGAAGACGATCTCGCCATCTTCGATCCGGTAGGTCTCCTTGCTCTGCTCGACGCCGTTGATGAAGACGGTGAACGGCGGTTCGGCGCCCGCCGGCAGGCGCACCCGCTCGCCGGCGGCGTAGCTGCCCTTGGGGATCTCGGTCTCGGTCTTGCTCATTGCGCTTCCAGAGTCTCGCGCACGAGGTCGAACGGCGTCTCGTGGTGCGTCGGGTCCAGCTCCTCGCGCACCACTCCGCCCTTGAACGGCACGAACGTGCCGTCGCCGCGCACGTCGACCCCTGCCGTCGGCTTGCGCAGGAACCCGCGCCCGCTCAGCTGCAGCCGCGCCTGGACCTGGTCGCCCGGCTCGTAATCCCGCAGCGATTGCACCCGCCGCGCCGGCCCCTCGCTACGGATCCCCAACGCCCGCTCCCGCATCGCCGCCACCGCCTGGTCGAGCTTGTCGAACTGCGCATGGTCCACGTCGGAGCCGTGGCGGACGGTCAGCTTCCAGTTTGGCCGAGACACGGCTATACCTTATGTCTCCCGCGGGGGTCACTCGTTTTTCGATAAAGAACCTTGACTAACCGAGAAGCTCCTGATAGGCCTTTCCCGTCCCTAGCGAGTGCCCCTCGCCCGTCAACCAAAAGGGGGGCCCAATGAAGTTCCTCAGGATGCTTGCCCTCGCGACCATGGTGGCTGCCCCGATCGCGCTCGTCGCTGCCGAGGCCGCTTCGGCGACCGTTCTTACAGGCTCGGGTGGCACCCTTGGCGCGGGGACGTCCATCGCCGCCGAAGCCGAGGGAACGGTCACCCTCGACCCGCCGTTCGGCAGCATCGAATGCAAAAAATCATCGCTCGCCGGGAAAACGACCAACGCGGGTGGGACCAGCGAAAACGTCAGCGCCAGCATCGAAACGCTGAGCTTCAGCGAATGCAACGCGACCGTGACGGTTCTCGCCAAAGGCAGCCTCTCGTTCGAAGGCACCGGCTCCAACAATGGCGCGCTGAGATCGACTGGCACCGAAGTGACAGTCGAATTCATCGGAACCCACTGCATTTTCAGAACCAGCAATACGTCGATCGGCACTGTCACAGGGTCTGCCAACACCGGCGGCAACGCCACACTGGACATCTCCGCGACGATTCCGCGGACCGGCGGCAGAAGCGGCGCTTTCTGCGGCTCGACCGCAGCTTGGACAGGCTCCTACAAATTCACCAGCCCGAGCACCCTGAACATCGACAGCGGAAGCGGAGGAGCGACCTCGACCACCATCACGACCTCCCTCTCCGGCGAAGCGAAATCCGGCGAAGAAATCACCGTCAACGAGGGCTCCAAAGTCAAAGACACGGCGACGCTCAGCGGCACCAATGCCGGAAAAGCCACTGGCACCGTCAAATACAAGGTCTATGCCGACAAAGAATGCAAAGAACTCGTCACCTCGGCCGGCGAAGTCACGGTTACCGGGGGGAGCGTCCCCGCTTCGGAAGAAAAAACGCTCGAAGCTGGGCGCGTCTACTACTGGCAAGCCGAATACTCGGGCGACTCGAACAACCTCAAATCCACGAGCGCCTGCGGCAAAGAGGTCTTGACGGTCAAGGCCAGCACCTCGCTCTCGACCAGCCTCTCCGGCGAAGAAAAATCAGGCGAAGAAATCGAAGTCAAGGAAGAAGCGGCGATAAGCGACACCGCGACGCTCAGCGGTACCAACGCCTCGAAAGCTACCGGCAAAGTCAAATATAAGGTTTACGCCGACAGCAGTTGCGAAGAACTCATTGCCGCAGCTGGCGAAGTGAGCGTGTCAGGGGAAAGCGTTCCAGCCTCAAGCGAAGAGAAACTTTTCGCCGGCATCTATTACTGGCAGGCCGAATACGGAGGCGATTCCACCCACTTGGCGTCGATGAGCCCGTGCGGGAGCGAGATCGAGGTAGTTCGCGAGGAAGGGGCCGTGGAACCAAGCGAAGATCTCTTCGAAGCGAACGAATCGGTGTCCAACAGCTTGACCGTCAAGGGAATCGAAGAAGTCAAAGTGCTCGGCCAGTCGATAAATGAATCCGAAGAAGGCAAAAACTTCAAACTTGAATCCGAATGCGTGGGGAAAACGCTGAAACCCAAAGCAGGAGAATCTGCATCTTGTCTGTTCAGCGTTCAAGGTGAAAGCTTTGCCGGCGGTCGGGAAGGGGAGCTGACAACCAAATATGAAGCGGTGAAAACGAAACGAATTATCGAATACTGCACCCCCTTAAATATGGCCAAAGGGAACGAATCAGGGTGGCTCGTGCTACGGGTCGTGGAAAAGGGGAGGTGCTTCCCATACGACTACGGACAGGACTTGGAAAAAGGAGAAACCTATAAGGGCAAGTTCGAGGTGGCGGTTTTTGGTGGAAACAGTGAATTTGAACTTGTCGCGGTCACGCTGAGCGAAGAAGTGGCTTTCAAAAAGGTCGCTGGCGGCACCAGTTGTGCGGCCGGCGTCAAAGTCAAGAAGGGAGTCCGCTGCACGATTGAAGTGACTTTGACGCCCAACAAAGAAGGCCCGGAAAACTACGTCAGCAACCTTACGGTCAAATACGAAATCGTGGGCGAACCCGGGACCGTCTACGAACGAGTCGGGCGTCTCATAGGGCATAACCCCCCTTGATCGGCCATCGGGCGGGGAAGTCGATGGTCGCGGCGGGGGATCGGGTGGGCCGAGTCTCGTTCTGTCTCAGGCCCCGCGCCGCGGCCGTTTCGGCCGCCGCGCCGGCGGCCCGGTGATTTTTTCCGGGCCTTCGCGATTCTCGACCGGGACGTACTCCAGCTCGCGGGCGCCGGTGTAGATCTGGCGAGGGCGGGCGATTTTCTTCTCCGGGTCTTCCTGCATCTCCATCCACTGGGCGACCCAGCCGGCGGTGCGGGGGATGGCGAAGATGACCGTGAACATGTCGGTCGGGATGTCCATCGCCTCGTAGATGATCCCCGAGTAGAAGTCGACGTTCGGGTAGAGCTTTCTCTCGGTGAAGTAGTCGTCGTCGAGGGCGTGCTTCTCGAGCTCGCGGGCGATCTCGACCAGGGGGTTGTACTCGGTCGCCTCGAAGACCTCGTCGAGGTGCTGCTGGATGATCCGCGCCCGCGGGTCGTAGTTCTTGTAGACCCGGTGGCCGAAGCCCATCAGTTTCTCCTCGCGCTGCTTCACCCGCTCGAGGAAGTCCGGGATGTTCTCCGGCGACTCGATCCGCCGCAGCATCCGCAGCACCGCCTCGTTGGCGCCCCCGTGCAGCGGCCCGTACAGCGCCGCCACCCCGGCCGCGACCGCCGAGTAGGGGTCGACGTCGGAGGACCCGACCCCGCGCACCGCGTTGGTCGAGCAGTTCTGTTCGTGGTCGGCGTGGAGGATGAAGAGGACGTCGAGGACTTTGGTCAGCGCATCCTTGGGGATGTGCCGGTCTTCGGTCTTCTTGAACATCATCGAGAGGAAGTTCTGCGCGTAGCTGAGCTCGTTGTCGGGATACACGTAGGGCAGCCCCATGTTGTGCCGGTAGGAGAAGGCGGCGAGGGTCGGCACCTTGGCGATCAGCCGCACCGCGGCCATGTAGCGCTCTTCGGGGTCGTCGATCTGCTTCGCGTCCGGGTAGAAGGTCGAGAGGGCGCCGACGCCGGCGAGCAGCATCCCCATCGGGTGGGCGTCGTAGCGGAAGCCCTCGAAGAACTGCTTGAGGTCCTCGTGGACGAAGGTGTGGTGGGTGATGTCGAAGACCCAGCGGTCGAGCTGGGGGGCGGTCGGCAGCTCGCCGAAGATCAGCAGGTAGGCGACCTCGAGGAAGGTCGATTTCTCGCAGAGCTGCTCGATCGAGTAGCCGCGGTGTTCGAGGATGCCGGCGGCGCCGTCGATGTAGGTGACCGCGGAGCGGCAGGAGGCGGTGTTGGTGAAGGCCGGGTCGTAGGACATCATCCCGAATTCGTCCTCGTCGACTTTGATCTGGCGCAGGTCCATCGCCCGCACCGTGCCGTCGGAGATCGGCACCTCATACGTCTGGCCGGTGCGGTTGTCGGTGATCGTCAGCGACTCGCTTCCGGTGGCACCGTCAGCGCTGGTGGTGGCGTCCTGGGTCTGCTGCTCGGTGGCCATTTCCCCTCCTTGGAAGCTCGTTGTCGGCCGACGAAGTATCGCAGTTCGGGCTTGGCGCCCCTGTTAACGCAATGTGGGTCGACCGCTCAGGCGCCGGGAACGGCGCCGCCCTCGAACTGCGTCATCGAGCGCAGCTGCTCGAAGCGCTCCTCGATCTCCTCGCGGGTTAGGCGCGCCACCCGCTCGGTCCCGAACTCCTCGACGTTGAAGGAGGCGAGCACGGTGCCGTAGCCCATCGCCCGCCGCAGCTCGGCGTCGCCGAGCTCGCCCTCGACTCCGTCGAGGTAGCCGAAGAAGCCGCCGGCGAAGCTGTCGCCGGCCCCGGTCGGATCGCGTACGTCCTCGAGCGGGAAGCCCGGCAGGGCGAAGAAGCCCTCACCGGTGAAGAGCGCCGCCCCGTACTCGCCCTGCTTGGCGACCACGGCGCGCGGTCCCATCGCCATCACCGCGCGGGCGGCGCGGGCGAGGTTGGACTCGCCGGTCAGCTGGCGGATCTCGGCGTCGTTGACGACCAGGCAGTCGACCTCGGAGATCGCCGCCGTCAGCGAGTCCTTGGCGGTTTCGATCCAGAGGTTCATCGAGTCGAGCCCGCTCAGCTTCGCCTCGCCGCACTGGGCGCGGACCTGGCGCTGCAGGTCGGGCTGGATGTTGGCGAGGAAGAGGGTGTCAGCCGCCTGCGAGGCCGCCGAGAGCTTCGGCTCGAACTCGGCGAAGACGCCGAGCTGGGTGTCCTCGGTGTGGGCGACGTTCAAGTCGTACTCGTAGCGGCCGCGCCAGAAGAAGGACTGACCCCCCTCGACCCGCTCGATGTCCTCGGTGAGGACGCCGCGGCTTTCCAGGACCTCGAACTGCTCGGCGCCGAAGTCGTCGCCGACCGGGCCGACCGGCCGCACCTCGGTGAAGAAGCTGGCCGCGAGCGAGAAGTGCGTGGCGGCGCCGCCGAGCATCCGCTCGCGTTCCCCGAACGGGGTCTTGACGGCGTCGAAGGCGATTGATCCGACCACGGTGAGCGACATGGGGCGGGAGGGTATAGGGAGCCGGGCGTGTCTCGCCGTCGCAACAGCGGGGAGGGCGCCGGCGAGACACGCCCGACTCCCACTCACCGGCGCCGACTATGGTTCCCCGCTGTGAAGGCGATCCAGATCGAGGAGTTCGGCGGGCCGGAGGTGCTCCAGTACGTCGAGCTGCCGGACCCGAGTCCGAAGCTGGGCGAGGTCGTCCTCAACGTCAAGCGCAGCGGCGTCAACTTCGCCGACACCCATGCCTCCCGCAACGACTATCTCGCCGAGCAGACCCTGCCGCTGATCCCCGGCGCCGAGGCGGCCGGCCAGCTCAACGACGGCCGCCGGGTCGTCGCCCTGCTCGGCAGCGGTGGCTACGCCGAGAAGGTCGCGGTGCCCCAGGCGCAGCTGATCGAGCTCCCGGAGGGGGTCGACTACGACCAGGCGGCCGGCGGGCTGCTGCAGGGGCTGACGGCGATGGCGCTGGTCCACCGCTGCGCCCGGATCGAGCCGGGGGAGACGATCGTGGTCGAGGCGGCTGCCGGCGGCACCGGCACGCTCGCGGTCCAGATCGCCAAGCGCGCCGGCGCGCGGGTGATCGGCCTCGCCTCCAGCGAGGAGAAGCGCCAGCTGGTCGAGGGCCTGGGCGCCGACGCCACCGTCGACTCCCGCGCCGAGGACCTCGGCGCCGCGATCCGCGAGGCCAACGAGGGCAAGCGGGTCGACGCCGTCCTGCACATGAGCGGCGGCGAGGCCTTCGACGCCGAGCTCGGCGTGCTGGCGCCGCTGGGCCGGATGGTCGTCTTCGGGATCGCCTCGCGCGAGCAGCGCGACGTCTCGACCGCGGCCCTGCTGCGCGGCTCGAAGTCGGTGATCGGCTTCTGGCTCGCCCACCTGCTGGGGCGCCCGGACCTGCTGGTGCCGATGATCGGCGAGCTGCTGAGCGCGCTCGCCGCCGGCGAGCTGGCGGTTACGATCGGTGAGGTCTACCCGCTCTCCGAAGCGGCGCGCGCGCACGAAGACCTGATCGCCCGCCGCACCAGCGGCAAGCTCCTCTTGGACCCAAGTCAGTGACGCACACCACGTGACCGCCTTCAAAGACCTAGGCCTCTCGCCTGACATCCAGCAGGCGCTGGACGAGCTCGGCTTCGAGGAGCCGACGCCGATCCAGGAGCAGGCGATCCCGGAGCTCCTCGCCGGCCACGACGTGATCGGCCAGGCGCAGACCGGGACCGGCAAGACCGCCGCCTTCGGGCTGCCGCTGCTGCAGTACCTCGATCCCGAGAACGACGAGGTGCAGGCGATCGTCCTCACCCCGACCCGCGAGCTCTGCATCCAGGTGACGCAGGCGCTGCGCGCCTACGCCGAGCACCTGCCGATCGAGATCGTCGCCGTCTTCGGCGGCGCCCCGATCCGCTCGCAGCAGTCGCAGTTGCGCTCCGGCGCCCACGTCGTCGTCGCCACCGTCGGGCGGATGATGGACCTGATGTCGCGGCGCTCGCTGGTCCTCACCGCGGCCCGCTACGTGGTCCTCGACGAGGCCGACGAGATGCTCGACCTCGGCTTCATCGAGGACGTCGAGAAGATCCTGCGGATGTGCCCGAGCGGGCGCCAGACGGCGCTCTTCTCGGCGACGATGCCGCCGCCGATCCAGAAGCTGGCCGAGGGCTACATGTACGACCCGACGACGATCAGCATCACGCCGAAGGAACTCACCGTCGACGCGATCCAGCAGGCCTACGTCGAGGTTCCGGCCAAGGAGAAGGCCTCGCGCCTGGTCGCGCTGCTGAAGACCGAAGAACCCGAGCAGGCGATCATCTTCACCCGGACCAAAATCGGCGCCTCGAAGCTGGAGAGGACGCTGAAGGACAAAGGCCTCGACGTGAAGGCGCTGCACGGCGACCTCAGCCAGGGCAGCCGCGACGGGGTGATGATCTCCTTCAAGGACCACCGCGTGAGACTGCTGGTGGCGACCGACATCGCCGCCCGCGGCCTCGACGTCGAGCACGTCACCCACGTCATCAACTACGACGTGCCGAACTCCTCGGAGACCTACGTGCACCGGATCGGGCGGACCGGCCGGGTCGGGCGGACCGGCCGCGCGATCACCTTCGTCACCCCGGACCAGCGCGATGAGATCGCCCGCATCGAGCGCGACGTCAACACCACGATCGGCGAGTGGGAGACCCCGGAGGAGCGGCTCGAGCACGCGCCGCGGCCGCGCCGCCGGCGGGAGCGCGAGCGGGGCGAGCGCCCCGAGCGCGAGCGTGAGCGCCGTCCGGCCGCCGAGGCCAAGGCGAACGGCGACGGCAAGGCCGAGACGACCAAGCTCTTCGTCAACCGCGGCGAGCGCAGCGGCATCGAAGAGGAGGACCTGCGCTGGGCGCTGCGCGAGGGCGCCGTCCTCCCCGACGAGGCCGTCCACGACGTCCGCGTCCTGCACCGCTTCTCCTTCGTCGAGGTCGACCCGGACCAGGCCGAGCGCACCGTCGAGTTCCTCGACGGCACCAAGCTCAAAGGCAAGGAGATCCGCCTCGAGATCGCCAAGAGCTAGCGCATCCGACTTTCAACACAGCGGGGTGTGTCGAAAGTCGGCTACGCGGTCAGCGCGGCGATTGTCTCCAGCAGGCGGTCGAAGTCGATCGGCTTGTTGACGTAGCCGGCGATCGCAATGTCGGTGGGGGCGTCGGCGTCGCCGGGGTTCTGGTGGGCGCTGACGATCAGGGCCGGGACCTCGTTGCCGTCGGCGCGGATCTCGCGCAGGGCGTCGATGCCGGACTTGCGCGGCATCATCGCGTCGAGCAGGAGCAGGTCGGGGTCGCTGCCGTCGGCGACGCGGTCGAGCACCTCTTGGCCGTCGGCGGCGGTTTCCACCGTGTACCCGGCCATCTCCAGGCGCGTCCGCATCAGCAGCAGGATCGTCTCGGAGTCGTCGGCGACCAGGATCGTCGTCATCAGCTCGCCTCCGCCGGGGCGCGGCTGGGGCCGCCGTCGCCATCGCCGCTCGCCGCGGTCGCGATCGGCAGGCGGATGCGGAAGATCGAGCCGACCCCGGGCGTCGACTCGACCGCGATGCTGCCGCCGTGCGCCTCGGCCAGCGATTTCGAGATCGCCAGCCCGAGGCCGGTACCGCCGACGCGCTGGGTAAGCCCGGCGTCGCCGCGGGTGAAGCGCTCGAAGATCCGCTCGACCTGGTCGGCGGGGATGCCTGGTCCGTTGTCGCTCACAGCGATCTCCACCTCGGCAGAAATAGCGTGGGCCGATACCTCGATGGACGCACCTTCGGGCGAGTACTCATGCGCATTCGTAATCAGGTTCACCAGTATTTGGCGTATCCGGGCGGGCTCGACGTTGATCTGGGGCAGACCGGGCTGGACGTCTTCGCTGAGCGTCTGGCTGGCGGCCTCGGTCTGGCCGCGCATCGTACGCGCCACGTCCTCGATCAGCGGCGCCACCTCGGTCGGCTGCGGACGGATGGCCAGGCGGCCGGCGTCGCTGCGGGCCAGGTCGAGCAGGTCGTTCAAGAGGCGCACCAGGTGGCGGCAGTTGCCGAGGATCACCTCGACCGTCTCCACCTGCTTCGGGGTCAGCGACTCGCGTTCGAGCATCAGCAGCTCGGCGAAGCCCTGGACCGAGGTCAGCGGGCTGCGCAGCTCGTGCGAGGCGGTGAGGACGAAGTCGTCTTTGAGGCGGTCGAGTTCGTCGCGCCGCCCCTCCTCGATCTCCAGCTCCCGCGCCATCTCGTTGAAGGCGGCGCCGAGGGTGGCGGTCTCCGAGAGGCCGCCGACCTCGACGCGGGTGCTGCGGTCGCCGGCGGCGAGGCGGCCGGCGGCGTCGACCAGCTCCTCGAGCGGTCTGCGCATCGAGGAGATCAGGCCGCTGAAGAGGAGCAGCGCCCCCGTCAGGCCGGCGATCAGCCCGGCGGCGACGAGCAGCGCGGTGTCGCGGGTGTCGCCGGAGATCTGGTCGCGGAGCTCGCCGCGACGGCGGATCTGCTCGGCGACGGTCGCCCGCGCCCCCCGGCCGCCGGTCCCCTGGGCGATCCGCACCCGCGCCGCCATCTCGGTCTGGTAGGAGCGGGCGATCGAGTCCTCGAAGTCCTGCCGCTGCTGGATGAAGCGGGCGACGCCGATCACCGCCATCGCCGTGAGCACGGCAAAGCCGATCGCGAACCCGATCCGAAGCCGGTTGGCGAGGGACGGGCTCAGCCGTCGTTTGGATCGTGAATATGCTTGCGCCCCTATGGCTGACGAGGCTACCGACGCTGACGGCATCGTTCAGGCTCCGGACGGAATCGACCCGAAGCCGCTGGAAGAGTGGTTCGGCGCCAACGTCCCCGGGGTCGAGCGCCCGCTGCGCTTCGAGCGCATCGCCGGCGGTCACTCGAACCTGACCTACCGCGTCACCGACGCCGCCGGGACGAGCTGGGCGCTGCGCCGCCCACCGCTCGGCAAGCGGCTCGGCTCGGCCCACGACATGGGCCGCGAGCACAAGGTCGTCTCGGCGCTGGGGCCGACCGAGGTGCCGGTGGCGCCGGTGGTCGGCCTCTGCGAGGACGAGAGCGTCAACGGCGCCCCCTTCTACGTGATGGAGTTCGTCGAGGGGCCGATCCTGCGCGGCCTCGCCGAGGCGGAGGTCTTTCCCGACGAGGACGATCGGCGGGCGATCGGCGAGCGGGTCGCCGACACCCTGGTCCAGATCCACGCGATCGACCCCGACGCGGTCGGGCTCGGCGACCTCGGTCGCAAGGAGGACTACGTCGCCCGCCAGTTGCACCGCTGGCAGGGGCAGTGGGAGAAGTCGAAGACGCGTGAGCTGGCGCCGATCGACCGCGTCCACGAGGCGCTGGCGGCGCGGATCCCCGAGCAGGGGCCGGCGACGCTGGTCCACGGCGACTACCGCCTCGACAACATGATCCTCAGCGACAGCGGCGAGGTGGCGGCGGTGGTCGACTGGGAGCTCTGCACCCTCGGCGACCCGCTCGCCGACGTCGGCCTGTTGATGACCTACTGGCCCGAGCGCGGCGAGAGCACCCTCGCCCTCGGCATGCCCGCCAACCTGGCCCCGGGCTTCCCCACCCGCGAGGAGATGAAGGCCCGCTACGCCGAGCGCAGCGGTCGCGACCTCTCCCAGCTCGACTTCTTCGTCGCCCTCGGCTACTGGAAGCTGGCGATCATCCTCGAGGGCGTCTACGCCCGCTACATCGCCGGCGGCTACGGCAAGGTAGACGAGGGCGTCCACGCCTTCGCCCACCTGGTCGAGCGCCTCGCCGACGAGGCGGAGCGCGTCGAGCGCGCAGGCTGACTCCTACACCGGCGTCTTTCATTTCTGAAAAGGTTTGGAAAACAATGTTTTCCGGCACGAGCTCCAGTGCTGGGGGAACGAATCGACCAAGGGAGATTCCTCGTGAATCAGATACGTAAGCGGCTGACGTACGCGAACGTCATGTCGACGATCGCCGTCTTCCTCGTCCTCGGCGGCGCCACCGCCCTCGCCGCGGGACTTGCCAAGAACAGCGTCGGCTCCAAGCAGCTGAAGAAGAACGCGGTCACCGCCGCGAAAATCAAGAAGAACGCGGTGACGACCTCGAAAATCAAGAAAGACGCCGTCACCGGGACGCAGGTGAAGGAGTCGACGCTCGGCACGGTGCCGAGTGCCGCCATCGCCAGCGCCCTGACGCCGCCGGAAGCCGTCCACATCGTCGGCAACCCGGGTGAGCCTGGCTTCGAAAACGGCGGCAGCAACGCGGCTCTCGAAGGTCTGAGCGTCCACCTCAACCCGGTCGGCTTCTGGAAGGACCACGACGGAGTCGTCCACCTCCAGGGCATCGCCAGGGTCGGCAAAAACGGCAACGGGATCGTGCCGATCTTCACCCTGCCCGCGGGCTTCCGGCCGGCCGCCGGCACCATCATCATCCAAGCGCCCGCCGGCGAAAACGCCGCGGCGATCATCGGCGGCACGAACACCGTCCTCGCCTCTGGCGGAGGCAGCGTCGACCTCAGCGGTCGGGTTGCCGGCACCGAAGAAGAACTCTCGGCGCTAGACGGCATCACCTTCCGCGCCGAAAGCTGATCCAGCCTGATTTCGATGCGGTACCGGAGCCCTCCGCCTTGGCGGGGGGCTCCTTTCTTTGAAAGGGTGGGATTTCATCGTCCACCTACTCAAGGGAGACCTCGTGAAGCACCTACGCAAGCACCTAACGTACGCCAACGTCGGCGTGACCGTCTGCCTGTTCCTGCTGCTCGGTACCGCCACGGCCATCGCCGCGGGCCAGCTCGGCAAGAACACGGTCGGCTCCAAGCAGCTGAAGAAGAACGCGGTGACCGCCGCGAAAATCAAGAAGAACGCGGTGACCACGTCGAAAATCAAGGGTGACGCCGTCACCGGGGCGAAAGTGAACGAGTCGACGCTCGGCACCGTGCCCAGCTCCAGCGTGGCGAACTCGCTGTCGCCACTGGAACCCGTCCACGTCGTCGGCGCCCCCGGCGAGCCGGGCTTCGAAAACGGCAGCACCAACTTTGCCGTCCCCGGGGTGCAGTTCAACCCTGTCGGGTTCTACAAGGACCACGACGGGATCGTCCACCTGCAAGGGGTCGCCGTGGTTGGCAAAAGCGGGAGCGGGATCGTGTCGATCTTCACCCTTCCTCCCGGTTTCCGGCCTGCGGCCGGGCACTTGGTCGTCTTCGAACAGACCCTGGAAGACGCCGCGATCATCGGCGGTTCCAACACCGTCCTCGAAGGCTTCGACCTCAGTGGCAAGGTCTCCGGCGAAGAAGAAGAACTCTCGAACCTCGACGGCATCACTTTCCGCGCCGAAGGCTGAGCAAGAGCGCACCTGCACTCGATGTTCCGGAGCCCTCCGCTTTTCAGCGGGGGGCTCCTTCCTTTGAGAAAGTGGAGTCGCATCGTCCACTACCCGAGGGAGAGCCTTCGTGCGGAACCTACGCAAGCACCTGACGTACTCCAACGTCATCTCGACCATCTGCCTGTTCCTGCTGCTCGGCGGCGCCACCGCCATCGCCGCGGGCGGTCTCGGCAAGAACACGGTCGGCTCCAAGCAGCTGAAGAAGAACGCGGTCACCGCCGCGAAAATCAAGAAGGAAGCGGTGACCGGGGCGAAGATCAAGAAGGACACCGTCACCGGGAAGCAGGTGAACGAGTCGACGCTGGGCACGGTGCCGAGCGCCGGCATCGCCAGCGCGCTGACGCCGCCGGAAGCGGTCCATCTCGTCGGAGCGCCGGGTGAGCCGCCCTTCGAAGGCGGGTCTCACAACGTCGGCTCGAGCGGTCCGCTCGGCCTCAACTTGGTCGGCTTCTGGAAGGACCACGACGGAGTCGTCCACCTGCAGGGCATCGCCGAAACCGGCAAAGCGACCGTCAGCGGAGTCGCATCGGTCTTCACCCTCCCGCCCGGCTACAGGCCGCCATCCGGCAGGGTCGAGCTCTTCGAAATGTTCAACGAAGCGGGGACGATCATCGCCGGCAGCAACGTCTTCTTCGAAGGCGACCTCAGCGGCAGAGTGCTCGGAGGCGAAGAAAACCTCGTCGTCCTCGACGGGATCACCTACCGCGCCGAAAGCTGATCTAGTCGAAATTACGTAGTGCGAGGAGCCCTCCGCCCGCGCGGAGGGCTCCTTCTTTTTTGGATTGACAGGCCTTATGAATCGCTGAAAGGGTGAAGCGACAGGTATCCGCAATCCAAAAGGAAGATCCCTCGTGAAAAAGCTACGCAAGCACCTGACCTACTCGAACGTCGTCGGCACCCTGGCGCTGTTCCTGGTCCTCACCGGCGCCACCGCCCTCGCCGCGGGACTTGCCAAGAACAGCGTCGGCTCCAAGCAGCTGAAGAAGAACGCGGTCACCGCCGCCAAAATCAAGAAGGAAGCGGTGACCGGGGCGAAGATCAAGAAAGACACCGTCACCGGGGCGAAAGTCAACGAGGCCTCGCTGGGCACGGTTCCGAGCGCCAACCTCGCCAACTCGCTCTCGCCGCCCGAAGCGGTCCACATCGTCGGCAACCCGGGTGAGCCGGCATTCGAAAACGGCAGCCACAACTTCGGCTCGACCGGCCCGTTCACCCTCAACTCGGTCGGCTTCTGGAAGGACCACGAGGGGGTCGTCCACCTGCAGGGCATCGCCGAAACCGGCAAATCCTCCCCCTCCTTCGTCTTCACCCTTCCGCCTGGGTTCCGCCCGGCCTCCGGCAAGACGATCATCACCGAACAGATCAAAGAAGCGGGGGCGTTCATCTTCGGCGGCAACATCAACCTCGAAGGCTTCGACCTCAGCGGCAAGATCCTCGGGCTCGAACCCGAAAGCCCGGTCGTCCTCGACGGCATCACCTTCCGCGCCGAAAGCTGAACAGGCTCGGCACCCCGATGTACTGGAGCCCTCCGCCTGATGGCGGGGGGCTCCCTTATTTGAGAAGGTGGAGTCGCATCGTCCACCATCCGAGGGAGAGAACTCCATGAAGCACCTACGCAAGCGACTCACGTTCGCGAACGTGATGTCGATGGTTGCCGTCTTCATCGCTCTTGGCGGCGCGGCTTTCGCCGCGACCCAGCTGCCGAAGAACAGCGTCGGCTCCAAGCAGCTGAAGAAGAACGCGGTCACCGCCGCCAAAATCAAGAAGAACGCCGTGACCACGTCGAAAATCAAGAAAGACGCCGTCACCGGGGCGCAGGTGAACGAGTCCACGCTCGGCACCGTGCCGAGCGCCAGCCTCGCCAACTCGCTCTCACCGCTGGAAGCGACCCACATCGTCGGCGCCCCGGGTGAGCCGGGCTTCGAAAACGGAGCTCACAACATTCCTGTGACCGGCGAAATCCCGCTCATCCCGGTCGGCTTCTACAAGGACCACGAGGGGATCGTCCACCTGCAGGGCGTCGCCGAAGTCGGCAAAAACCCCAGTGGGGTGGCCACCGTCTTCACCCTGCCGCCCGGCTTCCGGCCGGCTCCCGGCCATGCTGCGATCTTCGAACAGCTGACCGAAGCGACCGCGATCGTCTTCGGCGGCAGCACCAACATCGCGGGCTTCGAACTCAGCGGCAAGGTGCTGGGGAACGAAGAAAGACCGATCGTCCTCGAAGGCATCACCTACAAGGCCGAAAGCTGAGCGACGGCGTCGTTTAGCGCTGGCTGTTCCGGAGCCCTCCGCCATTGGCGGGGGGCTCTTTCTTTTGAGAGGGTGGGGGCATCGTCCAACCACTCAAGGGAGAACCTCGTGAAGCAACTACGCAAGCGGCTGACCTTTTCCAACGTCGTCAGCATCCTGGCCCTCTTCGTCGCGCTCAGCGGCGCCACCGCCTTCGCCGCCTCGCAGCTCGGCAAGAACACGGTCGGCACCAAGCAGCTGAAGAAGAACGCGGTCACCGCCGCGAAAATCAAGAAGAACGCGATCACCACGGCGAAGATCAAGGCCGACGCCGTCACCGGGGCGAAGGTGAAGGAGTCCACCCTCGGCACCGTCCCCAGCGCCACCCTCGCCAACTCGATCCCGCCGGCCGAACCGACCCACGTCGTCGGCGCCCCGGGTGAGCCCGCCTTCGAAGCCGGCAGCTCGAGCGTGGGTGCGGTCGAAGGCCTCAAATTCAACCCGGTCGGCTTCTACAAGGACCACGAGGGGATCGTCCACCTGCAGGGATGGGCCTTCGTCGGCAAAAACGGCGCGAGCCAAACGCCGGTCTTCACCCTGCCCCCCGGCTACCGGCCCGCCGCGGGCACGATCGAGATCTTCGAACAGGTGCAGGGAGCCCCGGTTCTGGTCGGCGGCACCGGTGCCTCCTTCGGTCCCGTCGACGCCAGCGGCAAGGTGATCGGCGAAGAAGAAGAAATCGCCGTTCTCGACGGCATCACCTTCCGCGCCGAAGGCTGAGCCCCAGGACCCGAGCAAGGAGACGAATCCCGTCTCCTTGCTCGTGGTCCATTCCTACCAAACCACTTTCACCCCGTAGCGACGCAGGTCTTTATCGGCGCTGACGAGGGCGAGGCCATCGACGTCGGCTTGAGCGACAAGCAGCCGGTCAAATGGATCTCGATGATGGAGCGGCAACGTGCCCACGCGGTCGGCGTGACGGGGAGTGATCGGAAGTAGGTCAACTCCTGCGCGCTCCAACTGTTCGAGCAGATTGCCGGGCGCCTCGAGCTTGCCCAGGCGGCGCTTGATCGCGACCTCCCAGATCACGACGGCGCTGACTACGATCGCCTCGCTTCCGGTGATCGCTTTTCTCGCTCTTTTCCCGATCCGATCTGGTTCGCCGGTCAGCCACCAGAGAACAACATGGGTGTCGAGTAGCAGCGTCAGGACTTGGTGCCGAGTGCCTCGGCAAGGTCCTCAGGGAGCTCGTCAAAGTCGTCGGCGATCTTGACTTGTCCTCGCCACGCACCCGCTAGGGAGGCGAATCCCTTTCCTTGGCGTTCAGGGATGAGACGGGCTGCGGGCTCGCCGCGTCGAGTGATCACGATCTCCTCACCCGCTTCCACGCGCTCGACCAGCTTCGAGAGCTGGGTCTTGGCCTCATGCATCCCAATCTGAGTCATGGTGGAAAAGTAACACATCTAGCTAAGTATCTAGCTAGACCATCCGCGTCGCGTGGCGGGGCTCGAGGTTGCCCTCGGCTTCGGCTTCGGCGCGCTTGGCCCAGCGGTTGAGCTCGCGGCGGGCGAGGACCATTTTGTGGACCTCGTCGGGGCCGTCGGCGAGGCGGAGCATGCGGCTGAAGCGCCACATGATCGCCAGCGGCGTGTCGTCGGTCATGCCGAGCGAGCCGTGGACCTGGATCGCGCGGTCGAGCACCTCCATCACCATGTTCGCGGCGACGATCTTGATCGCCGAGATCTGCTGGCGGGCGGCGCGCTTGCCCTCGGTGTCCATTTTCCAGGCGGCGAAGATGGTCAGCAGGCGGGCCTGGTCGATTTCCATCCGCGAGGTCGCGATCGACTCCTGGACGAACTGTTTGTCGCCGAGCGGGCCGCCGAATGCGGAGCGCTCGTTGGCGCGGCGGCACATCATCTCGTGGGCGCGCTCGGCCGTCCCGATCGCCCGCATGCAGTGGTGGATGCGGCCGGGGCCGAGCCGGTCCTGGGCGACCGCGAAGCCGGCGCCGCGCTCGCCGAGCAGGTTCTCCTTCGGCACCCGGCATTCTTCGTAGCGGATCTCGCAGTGGCCGGGGCCGCCGTCGTGGCCCATCACCGAGATCGGCCGCACCAGGTTGAAGCCGGGGGTGTCGGTGGGGACGCAGATCATCGAGGCGCGCGCATAAGGAGGGGCGTCGGGGTCGGTGACGACCATCGCGATCGCCAGGTCGGCGCCGACCGCGCCGCTGGTGAACCACTTGTGGCCGTCGATCACCCACTCGTCGCCGTCGAGGACGGCGCGCGCCTGCAGCAGCGTCGGGTCCGAGCCCGACACCTCGGGCTCCGTCATCGAGAAGCAGGAGCGGATCTTCCCCTCCAGCAGCGGCTCCAGCCAGCGCTCGCGCTGCTCGGGGGTCCCGTGCTCGGCGAGGATCTCCATGTTGCCGGTGTCCGGGGCCGAGCAGTTGAAGGCCATCGGCGCCGCCATCGGGCTGCGGCCCATCTCCTCGCAGAGCAGCCCGTACTCCCAGTTGGTCAGGCCGGGGCCGAAGCGCTCGTCGGGCATGAAGAGGTTCCAGAGGCCCTCGGCCTTCGCCTTCTCGCGCACCTCGACCAGGCGCTGCGGATAGGGGACGCCGGGGCCGACCTCCGCGTCGAGCGCTTCCATGATCTCCCGCTCCTGCGGGTAGATCTCCTCGTCCATGAAGTCGAGGACGCGCTCGCGCAGCTTTGCGACCTCGGGGCTGGGGGTGAAGTCCATCGTGTCCTCTCTCCTCTCGGGGAGACGAACGCTATTCCATCGCGGGACTCAGGCCCGGCGGCGGTAGCGGGCGAAGAGCTCGCCCTCCTCCAGCAGCCAGGCCAGCTCGAAGTCGATCGTCCCGGGAAGCAGGCCCTCGAGGATCCGCGGCGTGTCGCCGCCGCTCAACTTCGGCGCGATCGTCAGGAAGAGCTCGTCGACGAGCTCTTCGGCCTGGAGCGCGCCGTGCAGGGTCGGCCCACCCTCGCAAAGCAGCGCCTCGACGCCTTCGCCCCGCAACTCCTTCAGCAGCGCCGGGAGGTCCGCTCTCCCTTGGGGTCCGCTTTCGACCACGATCAGCCGCCGGCCGATCTTGCTGTAGCGCTCGACCCGCATCGTCCCGGCGCCGATCATCACCGCGTCGAAGCGCTTCCGCAGGCCGACCAGCATCTCGGTGTCGGTGTCGGAGCCGATCGGGCCCGAGCGCCCTTCGATCGTCGCCCGTCCGTCGAGCGTGGCGACGAAGTTCATCGCCACGAAGGGGCGCTCCTCGTGCGCCCCTTCCTCGGGGCGGTAGCCCGCGAGCTGCTCGGCGACCGTGGTCGGGCCGGGATCTGGCAGGAGCCTCCGCATCGGCGCTGAAGATACCCGGCGTTTCCGACTTTCACCCCACTGGGGTGTGGTGAAAGTCGGCAGCGCTCAGCTGTAGTCGTGCCAGCCGGCGAACTGGCGGCCGGCGAACTTCTGCAGCTCGGCGACGTCCTCGGTGAAGCGGCCGCGGATCTGCTCGAAGAGGTCGTCGGGCAGCTTCGGCTTCGGCGCCGGGGGCTTGTCGGGGTCGTGGACGACCTTCTCGACCAGCCAGCGCAGCGACTCCGGGAAGCGGTCGAAGTTGCGGTCGAAGGAGCGCAGGCCGGGCAGCTTCACGAGCTTCTCCATCAGCTGGTATTTGTCGCCCTCCTTGGCGCTCGACTTCTCCCACTCGCGGTCGAACTGCTCGGAGGTGAAGCTCTCGTCGACGCCGGCGAAGGCGAATGCCTTGCGCATCGTCTCCTCGCGTTCGGTCTGCAGCTCCTCCTGGGCGATGACCTCGATCTGGGCGCGGTCGAAGCGCTCGAGGTAGGGCTGCAACTGCATCCAGTACTTGGAGCGGGTGGTGTAGGAGTTGTCGGGGTTGGAGAGGACCTCGACCAGGTCGCCGGTCTCGTAACCGGCGCCGGTGGCGTGGACCCAGTGCGAGAGGATGCGCTTGATCGGGTCGCGGACCATGTAAAGCAGCCTCGCCTCGGGGCAGTTCTGCTTGATCCGCTCGGCCACCCCCTCGAAGCGGGGGAGGTTGGTGTAGTGGGGGGAGGACTCGCCGCGGACCTTGAAGCGATCGTCGAAGCGGCTCGCGTACCAGTCGAGGCCGAGGTCCCAGTTCAGCTCCTCGACGAAGAAGTTGAGCTCCTTCGGCTTCGACATCTGGACTTCGGGGTGCAGTCCGAGGTAGTGGTGGATGCTCGTCGTCCCGCACTTGAGGCCGCCGATGATGATCAGGTTCGGCAGCTGGGCGTGGCGCTTGCGCCGGCGGCGCAAGCGGCTCTTGCGGTCGGCGGTGTAGCGCTCGCGGGCACGGGCGCACATCGCCTCGTCGGCGGGATCGTGGAGAGGGGTCTGGGGCAGCGTGTGCGTGTCGGCGTCCGGCACGAGCGTGGCTAGTCTAGCTGGAGTGCTCTACGCCGATCTTCAGGACAACTTCGAAGCGTTCTTCAACCGCGCGGCGGAATTCTTCCGACACCTCTCGGAAATCCACTGGACGACCTTCGCGATCGCCCTCGCCTTCCTCTTGGCGATGCAGCTGGCGCGGGCCTGGGCCTGGCGCAACGTTCTGCGCGCCGCCTATCCGGACAAGCAGATCGCCTTCCTGCCGCTGGCCGCCGCCTACCTGGCCGGCGCCGGGATCAACGCGGTGGTGCCCGCGCACGCTGGCGACGTCACCAAGGTCTTCCTCGCCAAACGCCAGATCCCCGATTCCTCCTACCCCGCCGTCACCTCCTCCTTCCTCGTGCAGACGGTCTTCGACACCTCGATCGGCGTCCTCGTCCTCCTCTACGCGATCACGCAGGGCCTGCTGCCGCCGCTGCCGCAGATCCCCGACCTGCCCGCCTTCGAGATCTCCTTCTGGGCCAACCACCCGAGGACGCTGGTGATCGCCACCCTGGCGCTGCTGGTGGCGATCACGGTCGGCATCTTCCTCCTCGCCCACCGGGTGCGGCGCTTCTGGGCGCGGGTGCGCCAGGGACTGGTGATCCTGACGATGCCGAGGCGCTACCTGCGCGAGGTCGCCGCCTGGCAGGGAGTCGGCTGGCTCTGCCGCTTCGCCGCCTTCTGGTTCTTCCTCGAAGCCTTCGGGATCGCGGGCACGGTCGGCAACGTGATGCTGGTGATGAGCGTGCAGGCGATCGCCAACATCATCCCCCTCACGCCCGGCGGCGCCGGCGCCCAGCAGGCGCTCCTCGTCGCCACCCTCAGCGGCCCCTCCCGAACCGCCGTCCTCTCCTTCTCGGTCGGCACCCAGATCGCGATGGCGGCCTGGTCGGTGGTGCTCGGCTTCGCCGCGATCCTCCTCGTCTTCAAAACGACCGACTGGCGCGGCCTGATCAAACAGGCACAGGACGAAGCCGACAGCCAGAAGGCCGCCGAAGCCGCGACCCCGCCTTGAGGGCCACGAATCAATCCCCCGGACTTTTGATCCGCATAGCGGGCAAAAGGTCGGCGGAACCGAGGGTTAGCTCGGTACATGAGTATCCGGTTCGCTCAGGCTGGGCCCAGGATCGCGCTTGGGTGGCGTCGGCAGAACGCGCATCCGACTTTGTCCCCACTCCAGTGTGGTCAAAGTCGGATTCGGTGCCACCCGCGCGGACGCTGCTCGGTTCCTCGGCGGCCGGATCCACGCTCAACCTGAGCGAACCGGATAGTCATGAGTTCGGTATATCTGGGTAGCGTCGGCGATGTGCCATTTCCAGAATGAATCCGCTGGCACAGCTAGTATCAGTGGGGTCAAATGGCAGACGAGAAACAGGCAGATCCACCGCCACAGAAGATAGGACGATCAGAGCCAGTTCGGCCAGTTGCCGAGCCAGGTGATCTCGGTCTCTCTGAGGGTCGTAAAGGGATGACTGCACTTCCTGCCGGTGACCCCAGTGGACTTACCAACAAAATAGAAGCACTGCCGCCTGTCGCGCCACCCCCACCGCCAGCCGAGCCGCCGCCTCCCCCTCCGCCAGCTGACTCGGAGTGATTCTCCAGACCATCGCCAGCCTCGTCATCCTTGCGGTGACGGCGGCTCCCGGTCGAGTCTTCGAGAGGCGGGTTGATGAGCGGGCCCCGCGGCACTTTCGATCTACCTTTGCTGAATACATAGAGTTGATCATTATCGGTGCGACGACGACTCTTTTCGGAGCCATCATCGTCGTTTTGATGGGCAGCCTGTTTGGGGGTTTGGACCTGAGCGAACTTCTGAACCACCCGCGCGACTACGCCAGGCAAGAGCCGTGGCGAGTGGCCGTTGGCGGCATCACTGCCATCCTGCTCAGCTTCGTAATCGCCGACCTCGTCCCAAGGTGGCGCTACCCACGGTCAAAAAGTCCGGACAAGAGTTCCTATCGGCAACACACGATCTGGTTCGACGCTTTTGAGAAGAAAAGGCCTGGCGAGAAGAGCGTCTCGCTCTCACTTGAGCTGGCGGACGGAATGCAGGTTGCAGGGATTTTGCGGGGCTTCTCTCCAACGGAGGGCGACGACCGGGAACTCCTACTTGAACCCGTGATCCTCCAACGCCCAGGGCTAAACCCTGTGTCTCTGCCAGAGGACCAGTTCTTAGTGCTTCGCGAGAACCAAGTCAGGTATCTGCTCGGCGAGTACACGCCGCTCGCGCCTTAACTGATTTACCTAGCTCCCTGGTTGATCGAAGAGACTGACGGGGAAGAGATGGCCTAAACGGGTTAGCTCGACCATCCGGGATAACGGCCGGGGACATGCCACTGCCAGGGCGGGCGTTCGGAGGCAGGGAACTCGTAGTGGTTGCGGCCGGGAAGGGTCTCGAGGGGGACCAGCGCCGGGTCGTCTTTGAGCCGCACTTCGACTCCGGCCGCGGCTGCGACGTCGGCCTGGGTGGCACGGCGGGCGATTGGTTCCCACCCGATCGTCGGGCGGTAGAGCCAGTAGACGATCTCGACCCAGCCCTCGGAGTGGCGGTGGTCGATCAGCTCGGTGAAGGCGGTGGTGCGGCGGCCCGAGGCGGTGAGGTGGGGGCCGGCGGCGACGGCGCAGCTCTCGCGCCGGCAGCGGCGGAAGTCGACTGGCATCAGCGGCAGGCCGGAGGGACCGCGTTGCGCTTCGGGGGCCGGGGCCAGCGCCCTAGCCAGCCGCGCCAGCGGCCAGCCGTAGGCGGGGACGAGGGGGTGGTGGTGGCAGGCATCGGGCAGCCGGGGGGCGCAGGCGAGCCGGCGGCCGATCGTGCCGGCGAGGGTGCGGCCGGCGTCGATTTCGCCGTCGGAGGCGATCGCCGCGATGGCGGCGATCAAGACCAGGGCGATGAGCGCCGCCAGCGCCACCTGCTCGACGCTTGCCGCGCCCCGCTCGTGTCCTCTGCTCTCCACAGGGGCCGAAGCTAGGGCGGGCGGGCGCACGCGTGGCGCGCAGAAAGTGCCAATTCCGTGCCGGCGGCGATGCGGTTCTGCTTACATGCAGGGAGATGGAGGGCGGCTTCAACCTTTTCGGCGACCCGGAGGAGTTCCGCGCCCGCATGGAGGAGCTCTCCGAGCAGATGCAGTCCTCGCAGCGGGTCGCCTGGGCCGACAACGCGATCAAGCTGGCGGTCGAGATGACCGTCGCCTCGATCGGCCGTCTCGACCTGACCGGCAGCGCCGATGAGCAGGCGATGCAGGTCCGCGACGCGATCCGCGTCCTCTTCCCCGAGGCCGTGACGCTGGTCCGCGAGGCCCGCGAAGGCCTCAGCTAGCACCCCGGCAGCACCTTTTATCGGCGGTTAAGCCGCTTCGGCGAGCCTTTGCGCGTGCCGCAACGCTCTCGTCGGCGGCGCCGCCTGTATCCGCTCGCGGCGCTCCTCCTCCTCGCTGCCTTCCTGATCCTCAGGGCCCTCGGTGGGTCCGGCGGTTCGAGCTCGGGCAGCTCCAGCGGCGACCCGGCTCCTCCCGAGGAACTCGTCTCCAGCGTCTCCGGAGTCTCGCTGCCGGCGCCGATCTCGGGCGAGACGGCGGTCGCCGTCCCCGGCGGGACCCTGGTCATCGGTGGCCTCGACGCGAGCGAAACCTCGCTCAGCGGCATCTTCCTCCTCGACCGATCCGGGAAGTTGCGGCCGGCCGGCTCGCTCAGCGGCCCCCTCCACGACGCCGCCGCGACCGGCCTCGGCGGCAAGGTCCTGGTCCTCGGCGGCGGCACCGCGACCAGCACCGACACGGTGCAGGCGCTGCCCGAGAGCGCCTCCCCGCAGGCGCAGGCCACCGCGAGCGTGGTCGGCCACCTGCCGGCGGTGCGCTCCGACCTCAGCGCGGTCACGATCGGCCCGAAGGCCTACGTGCTCGGCGGCTATGACGGGACGACGCCGGACCCGGCGGTGCTCGCGACCGCCGACGGGCGCTCGTTCTCGCAGGTCGCCGAACTGAAGGTGCCGGCGCGCTACCTCGCCACCGTCGCCGTCGGCGGCCGCATATTCGCCTTCGGTGGCGAGACGGCGAGCGGCGGCGCCACCGACGCGATCCAGGAAGTCGACCCGGCACAGGGGACGGCGCGGGTGATCGGCCACCTGCCGAGGGCGGTCTCGCACGCGGCCGCCGTCGTCCTCGGCGGCGAGGTCTACGTCCTCGGCGGCGAAGCGAACGGGAACGCGACGAACAGTGCCTGGCGCTTCGACCCCGCCAGCGGCAAGGTCGCGAAGGCGCCGCCGCTTCCAATCGCGGTCGCCGGCGGCGCCGCGGTCAGCAACGGCAAGGCCGCCTACCTGCTCGGCGGCACCGGCGCCGGCGGCGAAACGCTCGACAGCGTCGTCGCCTTGCGGCTGCAGGCGGCGAAGCCACCACCCTCGCCGAAGCCATCGCCCCAGGCCGGCAGCTCGCACGCTCCCCCCTTCGAAGGGCAGTTGATGATCGCCGACCGCGGCAACAACCGGATCATCGTCGTCAACAACCAAAAGAAGGTGCTCTGGCGCTTCCCCTCGAAGGCCCATCCCGCCCCGCCGGGCGGCTTCTACTTCCCCGATGACGCCTTCTTCATCCACGGCGGCACCGGGATCATCTCCAACGAGGAGCAGAACGAGCGGATCGTCCAGCTCTCCTACCCCGCGGGCAAGCTCCTGTGGTCCTACGGCCATCCCGGCCAGACCGGCTCGGAACCCGGCTACCTGCACGAGCCCGACGACGCCTACCTGGCGAAGAACGGGAATGTCTCCGTCGCCGACGCGCAGAACTGCCGCGTCCTGATCGTCTCGCCGCAGAAGAAGGTGCTGCGCGAATTCGGCGACCCGGCCGAATGCACCCATGAACCGCCGCGGCGGCTCGCCTCCCCCAACGGCGACACGCCGCTCGCCAACGGGGACATCCTCGTCTCCGAGGTCAACGGCTCCTACATCGACGAGATCACCCGCACCGGCAAGCTGGTCTGGAGCCTGCAGCTGCCGATCGCCTACCCCTCCGACCCGCAGCAGCTCGGCCCCGACCTCTACCTCGTCGCCGACTACTCCAACCCGGGCGGGATCTACGAGTTCACCCGCCAGGGCAAGATCGTCTGGTCCTACCACCCCGAATCCGGCAACGCCCGACTCAACCACCCGAGTCTGGCCGAGCGCCTCCCCAGCGGCGACATCGCCGTCAACGACGATTACCGGCAGCGGGTGGTGATCATCGACCCGCACACGAAGAAGATCGTCTGGCAGTACGGGGTGACCGGTCACGCCGGCCGCGGACCGAACCACCTCCACATCCCCGACGGCTTCGACCTTTTGGGTCCGGAAGGCGAAATGCCCACGCACCCCTTTACGGGTTGAGCCCGCTCAGGACGCTTAAAGCAACTCGAGCCGCAGCTCGATCACGGCGCCGCGGCCGAAGGGGGCGCCGAGCAGCTCGACCGGGAGCGCGATCGCCAGCGCCGGCAGGGCGAGCACGACGCTGGCGAGAAGGTCGATCCGCCGCTGCCAGGGCTTGGCCGCCGGGGTTGCCGGCATCTCGCGCAGAGCGCCGAGGGCGACGTTGTGGCCGAAGGTGACGCTGTTCAGCAGCGTCTGCCAGGTGATCGCCAGGCTCGCCAGCGGCCGCCAGCGGCGCGCCTTGACGACCTGGTCGCGGCGGGCGACGAGGCGGCGGGCGGCCTCGACCGTGAAGAGGTAGCGCCGCTGCGGCTGCAGCCCCGCCCAGCCGGCCCCGCCCAGCGAGCAGGCGAAGCTGGCGCGGTTGTCGATCCGCGGGTCGTCTCCGTCGCGCAGCGCCTCGAGCGCATGGAGAGCGTCCTCCGGGTCCGCCGGTAGGCCGACCACGGCCAGACCGCAGCTCTCGCAGCGACGCACCGGCCCCGCCATCCCGCGCTTCTCCGCGATCCAACCGAAGAGCGGCTCGCCGCAGGCGGGGCAGGGCGGGTTCTCCGGGCCGGCGCCCGCCTCCAGCGGGACGACCCGAGTGACCTCGGTTTGGCTCATGCCCGATAGCGTACGGGCCCGATGAGCCGGCAGCAGATCCGAGAGGCGGAGTCGCGCTGGGCGTTGCCGGTGGCCGTGGCGACGTTCTTGGCGGCCGCGCTGCTCGTCGTCTCGACCTTCGCCAGCACGGTCGGCGGCACCGAAAAGTACGAAGTCCTCGAATCCGTCCACGAACACGGCGGCTCGGTGGTCACCTTCGGCCTGATGCAGGCGGTGGCGCTGGTGCTGTTCGTCTTCCCGATCGTCTACCTGTTCCGGGCTGCGCGGGCGCGCAGCGAGCGGGTGCGTCCGCAGCTGATCGGCCTCTTGATCGCGGCGCCGCTGTTCCTCGGGATCTCCGCGGGTCTGGCGATCGGGGTCCAGAAGGAAGCGGCCAACCAGTTCGTGGCGGGGGGAGCGAAATCGACGCTGAGCCAGAAGGAAGCGCACGAAGAATGCGCCTCCGAACAGAAGGAAGAAGGACGGAAGAAGTTCGGCGAAGAATTCGAACCCGAAGCGGGGAAGACGTCGCTTGCCGTCTGCGAACAGACGAAGCGGAAAAACGACGAAGCCTCCAGCGCGCTCAGGGAAGCCTCGTTGGCGCCGATCGCCACCGGGCTCGCGATCGCCGGCAGCCTGGGCTTCGTGGTCTCCCTCTTCTACTCCTGCCTGTGGGCGATGCGGACCGGCCTCCTCACCCGCTTCTGGGGCTCGCTGGGAATGGCGGCCGGGATCGCCTTCCTGCTGGGGCCACTCTCGATCGTCGCCGTCCTCTGGTTCGTCTACTTCGGCCTCCTGATCCTGGGTCTCGTCCCCGGCGGTCGTCCGCCAGCCTGGGAGGCGGGGGAAGCGGTCCCCTGGCCCAGCCCCGGCGAGAAAGCCGCCGCCGAACTGGAACCGGGCGAAGCCGACGAGGGCGGCGATGGGGACGACGGGGACGAGCCCCCCGAGAAACGCAAGCGCAAGCAGCGCGAGTAGCGCTGGGAGAGGTCTCACTCCCGAAATCGCCGCGGCTGGTGCCGCTTGGCGCCGCCTATCTGCTGGCGATCGCCCTCGGGCTGCTGCCGCCGCTGATCTTCGGCGGATTCTCAAGACGACAGGAGGTCGTACTCGCCCTCGCCGAGGCGGTTTGCTTGGCGGCGGAGGTCGCCCGCCATGAGCGCCGTCGCCGCGAGTTCGTTCTCGTCCTCGACGGCTTCAAGGAGATCAACAAGCGCTAGGGGCACCTCGAAGGCGGCCACCTGGCCGAGATTGGCAGTTCGCTGCGCAAGGAGGTGCGCGGCGGCGATTCGGTCTTCCGCCAGGGCGGCGATGAGTTTGCCGTGATCGTCCCTGAGGTCGATGCCGAGGGAGCTGCCGAAGTCGCCAAGCGCCTGCGCGACCACGTCTACGCCGCGGCTTCAGCAGCGACGAGATGCGGCCGCTCTGCGCAGCGACCGGCGTCGTCCTGTTCCCGTTGGCTGGCGGACCGTGGAGGAGTTACTCGGGGTCGCCGAGGGGACTTGATCGCCGCCAAGCACGACGGCCGGGCAATGACATGGTTTAGGTACGCTCGCGATCTTGACCTTAAGCAGACGTTCGGTAAGGGTGGTCGCAGCCGACATGGCCAACCTTCTTCCCTACCTCTTCGACCTGCGGGCGCGCCGCGCCGAGCGGCCCTTGCTTGCGCAGAGGCGGTTCCGTCTGGCAGAGGAGGCGCTTTACGAGGCTCCGTCCCGCGAAGAGCCCACGATGGCCGAGCTGCTGGATGCGCTGACCTCCCTTTTTTCCTGGGTTGCGGAACCCCAGCCGTTCGACGAGTGGCTGCAAGGGCGGCGGGGCCTCCCCCTGCTCAGCCGGGAGGAGACGGAGCGCTTCCTCGAGCGGGTCGAGCGAGGGGGGGAGCCACCCGGGGCACCGCGGTGGTACGAGCTGACGCCGTTGGAGGACGGCAACTATGTGCTGATCCCTAACGATGTATCGGAAGAGTTGAGGATCGACGCACTGGTGCCGGTTGCTACGTCAAGGCGGACGGTTCAGCTTCATCGCGCCGGTTTCGCGAAATCAATCGGCTCGCGACGCGAGGCGCCGGGCGCCGGTGCCAAATTCGAGTTTGGCTGGATCGAGCAGGAGGATTGCGTGCTCCAAGCTGAGCGGGACGATCCCGACCTTCCTTGGCATGGGGTGTGTCGAACGATCGTGTGCGATCGCGGATGCGCCCCCCTGACCCGCTTCGACGCCGATTCGGGCGACTACATTCTCACCGGCTGCCGATGTGGGGAATAGAGATTCCACAGGTGGGGGTTGAACTCGCACTCGGCGTGCCTGCGTTTATTGTCGCGATAGGGACCGCCCTCTCGTATGCCGTCGGCCTGATCCGGCCAGTTGCGGTCAAGGCCCGGTACTGGACCACTGAGGCCGGCGCCGAGCTGAGCCTCGACGTGAAGAACAGGCTCTGGCATCGATCGCGTTCCCTTACGAAGGTGGGTTTGGTGACGTTCCCGCTGCTTCGCCAGCGACTTCCGGGGTGGCGTCGGCGCGGCGGGTTGCAACCGAGTCCCTACGTCCCCGCCGGTAAGCGTATCGGCGAGATCCGCGATAAGGGCATCAAAATCGAACCCCGCGACGAGATTTCGATTCGCTGCCGCCTCCTCACCCCGGGCGGAGAGCGCTTTGAGCCGGGCGAGCGGCTGCCGGAGCGGGTTCGGGTCCAGGTTCACTTCGCCGGGGCGCGACCGGCTGTCTCCAAGCCGAGACTGAGATCTTAAGCTGACAAGCCGTCAGGCAGTCGGGGCGGGCGGCGCGGCCATCAGCTCGACACGGTGGCCGCTCGGAGCGAGCGCCCAGGCTCGCGCCTGGCCCCAGTGCTCGCGGCGGCGCTCGGCTCGGAAGCCTGCCTCTTGGAGGCGCTGCAGTGCTGCCTCGAAGTCGGGGGTGACGACGGCGAGGTGACCGACCTCGGGCACGACCGGCTCCTCGCGGGGCATCAGGTGGATCTGGGTGCCATCGCGTTCGAGCCAGATGTATTTGCGCAGCGTCTCCGGCGGCTCGACGCGCTCGAACCCGAGCAGCTCGAAGAAGCCGGCGGTGGCCTCGACGTCCGCGGCCGCGACCTCAATTCCGACGTGATGGAGCACGCCTAAAGATTTACAGAAACGTTTGAACTGCGAATGTTTTTGTCTGTTAGAATCCTCCGCATGGAGGCAGCGGTCGCAGAGAAGGAGGCAGTGATGACGGAGGGGGATGACGGGCGTCTTGACCAGCTGAGCAATCGCGTTGGCTATCTCAGTGGTCGGGTCGACGAGATGAGCAAGCGGATCGACGGTCTAAGCGAGCGGGTCGACCAGGGATTCGCCCAGGTTGATGCCAGGTTCAAGCAAGTGGATGCGAGGTTCGCGCAGATGGACGCTCGTTTCGATGCTCTGCAGCGCACGCTTCTTCAGTTGGGCGGCGTGATGTTCGCGGCGCTTCTGGGACTGATTGCAACGCAGATCTAGGCAGGAGGCAGGGATGACGGAGTTGAGTGACGGGCGGCTGAAGGGCCTGAGTAAGTGGATTGGCGAAATGTCCAGGCAGATGTGGGAGGGCTTCGCTCGCTTGGACAGGAGGATCGATTGGGTGGAACGGAGGCTGGAAGAGAAAATGGACCGGAAGTTCGCCCACCTCGACGAAAGGATTGATCGACTCCAATCCAAGCGTTAGAACAGCAGCGACGCCAGCGCCGCCAAAACGACGATCGCGGTCGACCAGGTGATCGTCTCGGCGACGATGCGGTTGTCGAGGCCGTAGGCGTGGGAGACGACGAGGGCGTTGATCCCGGTCGGCATCGCCGACATCAGGCGGTAGGCGGAGGGGAGGTCGATCAGGGGGGCGGCGAGGAGCATCAGCAGGCCGGGGGCGAGGAGGACGCGGCTGCCGACGGCGAGGGCCACCGGCTTGGTCATCGGCGGCGGTAGGGGGAGCTCGCCCTGCTCGGCGCCCTCGGCGAGGGTGGCGCCGACGGCGAAGAAGCCGATCGGCAGGATCGCCACCGCGAGGATCTGCGAGGCGTCGACGAGGACGCTCGGCGCCAGCGCCTTCGGCGCGATCAAACCCGCAATCGCCGCGTAGAGCGGCGGGTTGCGGGTGAAGAAGGTGCGGACGCGCGCGCCCATGCCTTCGCCGGCGCGGGTGCCGAAGGCGGCGGCGACGCCGAAGGCGCCCAGCATCAGCGTCGGCCCGCCGACGAGGACGTCGAAGAGGACGCCGGTCGGCAGGTGGTCCCGTCCCAGCAGCGCCACCGTCAGCGGGTAGCCGAGGTAGGTCGTGTTGGCGACGATCGCGGCGCAGATCACCGCCCCCGTCTGTGGCCGGCCCAGCCGCAGCAGCCGCGTCGCGACGAGCCAGGTGAGGAGCCCGACCAGCGCCATGTTGAACAGCCCCAGCCCGATCCCCAATGCGTTGTCGACGCTGATCGAGGCCGAGGCGAGGTTGAAGAAGATCACCGGCGGGACCAGCACGTAGAGGATCACCAGCAACAGGCGCCGCGCCAGCGCCACCGCTTCCCGCGGCCGCCTCCGCTCGGACCAGACGCCGATCCCGGCGCCGGCCACCATCAGCACGACGGTGAGGAGGACCTCCATGCCCCGATGCCTATCGGTTCCGCGCCGCCGCCGCGCCTCAGCCGGCGTAGAGCAAGGCGATCTCGGCTTCGTAGCGGCGCTCGATCGGCCGCCGCCGCAGCTTCATCGTCGGCGTCAGCTCCTCGCCGCCCGGCGCCCATTCGCCGGGGATCACCGCGAAGCGCTTGATCTGCTCGATCCGCGACATCCGCTCGTTGGCCGCCGCCACCGCCTGCTCCACCTCGGCCTGGATCTCGGGATCGTCCGGCTCGGCGCCGCGCGCCGCCAGGTACTCGAGGTCGAGGGTGAGCAAGGCGACGTTGTAGGGGCGGGCGTCGCCGATCGCCACCGCCTGGGCGATCAGCGGCGAGGCCGACTTCAGCTTCGCCTCGATCGAGGCCGGCGACATGTTCTTGCCGCCGGCGCCGATGATCAGCTCCTTCTTGCGGTCGATGATCTTCAGGTAGCCGGCCTCGTCGAGCTCACCGATGTCGCCGCTGGCCAGCCAACCGTCGGCGTCGATCGTCTCCGCCGTGCGCTCCGGCATGTTGCGGTAGCCCTTCATCACGATCGGGCCCCGGACCAGCACCTCGCCGTCGTCGGCGAGCTTGATCTCGACCCCGGGCAGCGGCGGCCCGACGGTGCCGACCCGCACCGCCCCCGGCGGGTTCAGGGTCGCCGCCGAGGAGAGCTCCGACATGCCCCAGAGCTCGCAGATCTCGATCCCCATCGCGAGGAAGAACTCGAGCACGTCGACCGGCACCGGCGCCGCCCCGACCGCGAACTGTTCCACCTGGTCGAGCCCGAGCAGCTCCCGCACCTTGGAGAAGACCCGCTCGTCGGCCTGCTCCCACTCCGCCTGCAGCTCGGCCGGCACCTCGCCCGTCTTGTAGGCGGCGACGCGGCGGCGGCCGATCTCCATCGCCCACTCGGTCGCCTCTCGTTTGGCGGCGTCCTGCTCGCCCTCCATCGCCGCTTCCAGCGCCGTCTTCAGTTTTTCCCAGATCCGCGGCACCCCGCCCCAGAAGGTCGGCCGCACCTCGATCGTGTAGGCGACCATCTGCCGCGGGTCGGGGCAGCAGTGGACGGTGGTGCCGTGGACCATCTGCGCGTAGAGCCCCGACCAGCGGTCGGCGACGTGGGCGCTGGGCAGGAAGGAGATGCTGCGGCCGCCGGGGGCGACGGGCTGGGCCCGGTCCCAGCACTGCCACTCGGCGACCATGTTGGCGTGGGTCAGCTGCACCCCCTTCGGCGGCCCGGTGGTGCCCGAGGTGTAGATCAGGCAGAGGACGTCGTCGGGCTCGACCGCGCGCCAGGCGGCCTCGAAGTCGAAGCCGGGCTCGCCCATCGCCTCCAGCTCGGCGAGCGAGATCGTCTCCGCCGGCGCCTCGCCGTCGACGACGACCACGTGCTCGAGCGTCTCCACCCGCTCGCGCACCTCCAGGATCCGCTCGAGGAACTGCTGCTCGGTGACGAGGACGCGGTTGGCGGCGTCGCCGACGACGTACTCGATCTGCTCCGGCGAGGAGGTGTTGTAGACGGAGAAGCAGGTGGCGCCGAGGTGCATCGCGGCGCAGTCGGTGAGGTGGAGGGCGGGGCGGTTGACGAGCATGAATCCGACCGTGTCGCCGCGGCCGACCCCGAGCGCCGCCAGCCCGGCGGCCCGGCGCCGCACCGTCTCCGCGTACTCGGCCCAGCTCGCCTCGAAGTCGCTGTCCTTCAGCCGCAGCGCCGGCTCATCGGGCCGCTCGCCGACGGTGATCTGAAACGCCTCGCACATCGTCGAGGCCGAAAGCGCCCGCGGTCGCTCGTCACCCATGCGGCGACCCTACCGACCGCGGTTTGCGGCTACGAGAAGAGCGAGGCGCCGGCGTGGCTGGCGAATTCGACCAGCGGCTCCGGGATCACGCCGAAGAAGACGGTCGCGGCGGCGGCGAGGATCGCTGGGCCGACCAGGTACCAGCGCTGCCCCGCCTCGGGGTCGACCGGGTCGGCCTCGGGGGAGGCGCCGGCGATCGCCGGGGTGCCGCCGGGCGCGGTCTCGCGCTCCAAGCCCATCCACATCGCCGCCACCACCCGCAGGTAGTAGGCGAGGGAGATCATCGTCCCGACCGCGATGAAGACCGCGAGCCAGGTGTAGTCGCCTTCGACCAGGGCCTCGATCAGGTAGAGCTTGCCGATGAAGCCTGCCGTCGCCGGCAGTCCGGCCAGCGCCAGCATCGAGATCGTCAGCGGCCAGGCCAGCAGCGGCCGCACGGCGCCGAGCCCGCGGACGGCGCGGATGTCGTCGCCGAAGACGGTCTCCCGCTCGCGGGCGACGATCACCGCGAAGGCGGCGAGGTTCATGAAGGCGTAGGCGGCGAGGTAGAAGGCCAGCGAGCTGATCCCGGCTTCGGAGGCGACGACGATCCCGCCCAGCATGTAGCCGGCCTGGGCGATCCCCGAGTAGCCCAGCAGCCGCTTCAGCGAGTCCTGGCCGAGGGCCCCGACGTTGCCGACGACGATCGAGATCGCCGCCAGCGCCGCCAGCGCCGGCTGCCAGTCGCTGACGCTCGGCCCGAGGGCGACGTCGAAGAAGCGCACGAAGACGGCGAAGGCCGCGGCCTTGGTCGCCACCGCCATGAAGCTGGTGATCGGCGTGGGGGCGCCCTGGTAGACGTCGGGCGTCCACTGGTGGAAGGGCGCGATCGAGGTCTTGAAGGCGAGCCCGACCGCCGCCATCGCGATCCCGATCAGGATCAGCGGGTCGCTCGCGAGGCCGTTGTTGGCGATCCCGGCGGCGATGCCGAGGAAGCCGGTCGAGCCGCTGCCGCCGTAGATGAAGGCCATCCCGTAGAGCAGCGTCGCCGAGCCGATCGAGCCGACGATCAGGTACTTCAGCCCCGACTCGAGCGAGCCCTCGCGGCGCAGGTTGGTGGCGCAGAGGATGTAGAGCGGGATCGAGAGCGTCTCCAGGGCGACGAAGAAGGTGACGAGGTTGTAGGCCTGCGCCAGCAGCGTCATCCCCAGCACCGAGCCGAGCAGCAGCGCGTGGTACTCGCCCGAGCCGGCTTCCTCGGTCGCCCGCTCGCGGATCGAGAGGAGGACGCAGAAGGCGGCGGTGAGGATCGCGATCAGCGAGATCGAGATCGCCAGGTCGTCGAGCCGCAGCGCCCCGGTGATCAGCGACTTCGGGTCGTTCCACTGCCAGATCAAAAGCCCGGCGGTGGCGCCGAGGGTGAGGATCGTCAGCCCCGGCGCCCAGCGGCGGACCGGCTTGAAGACGGCGCTGAGGAGGACGACGCAGATGCCGACCGTCAGCGCGATCAGCGGCGAGATCCCGGCGTAATCGATGTGCGGTTCGTTGAAGTTCATGGTGCTTCCCCCACAGTCATGCTGACGGGACGATTCCGATCTATATAGGCCCCTTTTCGGCCCGTCGGCGGCGTCTTCGCCAACTGCGCTTCCGGCGCCGAGCCGCCGGTCACCTTGGCTACGCTCAGGTGGGTCCGCTTCAGGATCAGCTGCGGGTAGAGGGCGAGGGCGAGGATGCAGAGCACCAGCGGCACCAGCACCAGCGCGTCGCGGAGGCCGATCTCGCGCGAGAGCAGCCCCTCCGGTTGGCGGTTGTGCATCGTCCCCTGGTAGAGGCGCAGGGCGTAGTAGGCCGACATCGCGACGCCGCTGATGGCGATGAAGGCGAAGACGATCTTCGCCTGGAAGAGGCCGTTCAGGATGTAGAACTCGCCGATGAAGTTGGCCGACCCCGGCATCGCCAGGGTCGCCAGGGCGACGATCAGGAACAGCGCCGCCAGCACCGGCGCCCGCAGTGCCAGCCCGCCCATCTCGCGCAGGTCTTCGCTGCCGGTGCGCTCGACCAGGAGGGCGACGATGATGAAGATCGGGGCGACGACGAGGCCGTGGTTGACCATCTGCAGGATCGCCCCGTCGGAGCCGTCGGCGCGCAGGGTGAAGATCCCGGCGGTGATGAAGCCGAGCTGGGCCACCGACGAGTAGCCGGCGATCAGCCGCACGTTGGTCTGGGTGAAGGCCATCACCGAGCCGTAGAGGATCGAGGCCAGGGCGACGATCAGGATCACCTCCTGGAATTCGACCGTCGCCGCCGGGAACAGCGGCAGCACGATCCGCAGGAAGCCGTAGGCGCCGACCTTGGCGAGGACGCCGGAGAAGACCGCCAGCGCCGGCAGCGGCGCCGCCCGGTAGGCGTCGGGCATCCAGCCGTGGAGGAGGAAGGCCGGCATCTTGACCAGGAAGGCGGCGGCGAAGAACCAGAAGATCCAGCGCTGGCTGCCGAGCGAGAGGCCCTGGTGCTGGAGCGCCTGGATCGAGAAGGTGATGTGGCCGCCGTCGGCGGAGATGATCGCGGTGGCGATCGCCGCCACCAGCATCAGCAGCGAGCCGATCAGGGTGTAGACGATCATCTTCAGCGTCGCCTGCGCGGCGGTCGGGCCGCCTTCGGCGCTGCGGTCCTTCCCCCAGGCGCCGAAGAGGAAGTAGAACGGCACCAGCATGAAGTCGAAGAAGAGGACGAAGAGCAGCAGGTCCTGAGCCAGGAACGCGCCCAGGGTCGCCGTCTCGGCCAGCAGCATCAGGAAGTAGAAGGTGTGCGGCCGCTCCTGCTCGCGGAACGCGGCGAAGGCGATGCCGCCGGTCCACAGCACCGCGGTCAGCAGCACCAGGAAGAGGTTGAGCCCGTCGACGCCGAGGCTGTAGTCGACGCCGAGGCCGGAGATCCAGGGCGTGTCGACCGTGTACTGGAGGTCGGGGCTGCCGCTGTTGAAGCCGGCGACCATCCCGATCGCGACGCCGAGGGTGGCGACGGCGCCGAGCACCGCCCACCAGCCGACCGCCCGGCGCGGCAGGAAGAGGCCGACGAAGCCGAAGGCGAGTGGTGCCCAGAGGAGGACGTTGATCATGAGCTGGTCAGCAGGAAGTAGAGGGCGAGCCCGGCGAAGCCGGCGATCAGGAGCAGTGCGTAGCTACGGACGAAGCCGTTCTGGACGGCGCGGACGACGCCGCTGGTGCCCCGCACCGTCTCCTCGGTGCCGGTGACGAGGCCGTCGACGACGACGCGCTCGAAGACCCGGTTGGCGAAGCGGCCGACCGCCAGCGCCGGGCGGACGACGAGGAAGTCGATCGCCTCGTCGAAGTACCACTTGTTGAAGAGGAAGGTGTGCACGGAGCGGAAGCGCGCTTCCAGGTGCCGTGGCGCCTCCGGGCTGGCGATGTAGAGCAGGTAGGCGATCCAGATCCCGACCAGGGAGACGACGGCGCCGATCCCGAGCCCGATCCAGCTCCACTCGGTCGAGGGGTGGATCGCCGCCAGCGGCGAGTCGGCGAAGACCGGGTCGAGCCAGTTGGCGATGACGTTGTCGACCCCCGGCACCTGGATCAGGCCGCCGACCAGGGCGAGGAAGGCGAGTACCGCCATCGCCACCCGCATCGGCGCCGATTGCTCGGCGATGTGGTGCTCGGCGCCCGGGAAGCCGACGTCGGTGTCCTCCTCTTCGCCGGTCGCCGGGTTGAACGGGTGGGCGTGGTGGACGTGGCCGGTGTCGATCAGCTCCTGGGCCTCCGGGCACGGCTTGCCCGGCAGCACCCGGAAGATCAGCCGGAAGGTGTAGATCGCGGTCAGCAGCGCCCCGACGTAGCCGAGCACGGTGAAGATCAGGTACATGCCGCCGCGGGCGCCGGCGTAGGCGAGGATCTCGTCCTTGCTGAAGAAGCCCGAGGTGAGGGGGAAGGCGGCGAGGGCGAGGCCGCCGCAGAGCATCGTGATCGAGGTGAAGCGCATCGCCCTGCCGAAGCCGGACATGCGGTCGATGTTCTGCTCGTTGGCCATCGCGGCGATGATCGAGCCGGCCGCCATGAAGAGGAGCGCCTTGAAGAAGGCGTGGGTCATCAGGTGGAACATCCCGGCCCCGTACGCGCCGATCGAGACGCCGACGACCATGTAGCCGATCTGGCTCATCGTCGAGTAGGCGATCGCCCGCTTCAGGTCGGTCATCACCAGCGCGATCGTCGCCGCGACCAGCAGCGTCGCCAGGCCGATGAAGGCGGCGATGTCGGCGGCGGTGGGGGCAAGCACGAAGAGGGCGTGGGTGCGGGCGATCAGGTAGACGCCGGCGGTGACCATCGTCGCCGCGTGGATCAGCGAGGAGACCGGGGTCGGCCCCTCCATCGCGTCGGGCAGCCAGGTGTGGAGCGGCAGCTGCGCCGACTTGGCGAAGGCGCCGACGAGGAGCAGCAGGCAGATCGCGACGACCGTCCACTGGTTGGTGTGGAAGACCTGCGGCGCCTTTTCAAACACCGTCCCATAGTCGAAGCTGCCGACTTCGCGGAAGATCAGAAAGGCCGCGAGCACCAGGCCGATGTCGCCGACGACGTTGATCACGAAGGCCTTCATCCCCGCCTTGGTCGCCGTCCCGCGGCGGTACCAGAAGCTGATCAGCGCGTAGGAGGCGAAGCCGACGAAGGCCCAGCCGACGATCAGCAGGACGAAGTTGCCGGCCAAAACGAGCAGCAGCATCGAGAAGACGAAGAAGTTGAGGTAGCTGAAGAAGCGGTGGTAGCCCTCGTCGGACTGCATGTAGCCGTAGGAGTAGAGGTGGATCAGGGTCGAGACGCCGGTGACGACGAGGACCATGAAGACCGAGAGCTGGTCGGTGAGGATCCCGAGCTTGACGTCGAGGCCGGCGACGCTGGCGTAGTCCCAGAGCGAGGAGGCGTGGTGGCGCGCGTCGGCACTGTCCCCGAGCAGGCTGACGAGCGCGGCGACGCCGCAGACGAAGGAGAGGCCGATCGCGGCGGTGCCGATGACGCCGGCGACCTTCTGCGGCAGCACGCGGAAGCCGAGCCCGATCGCGATCGAGCCCAGCAGCGGGAAGAGCAGGACCAGCCAGCACCAGGCGGTGGCGCTCATCCGCGCAGCTCCCTCAGGTCATCGACGTTGAGCGGCAGCTTGCGGCGGAAGATGGCGACGATCAGGCCGAGGCCGACGACGACCTCGCAGGCGGCGACGACCATCACGATCACCGCGAAGACCTGACCCTGGGCGTTGCCGACCATGCGGCTGAAGGCGACCAGGGCGAGGTTGCCGGCGTTCAGCATCAGCTCCAGGCAGAGGAGGATGACCATCGGGCTGCGGCGGATCAGGATGCCGAGGACGCCGGTGGCGAAGAGCAGGCTGCTGAGGACGATGTACCAGGCGATGTTCATCGGGCGACTCCGGCGGCGGGGGAGGGGGATACCCCCTCCTCACGATTTGGGGAGGGTTCGTCGGGGGTATCCCCCTCCCCCTCTCGACGGCGCGCCGCTAGGACGATGGCTCCAACGGCTGCCAGCAAGAGCAGGATCGACGAGGCCTCAAACGGGAGCAGGAACTTTTCGAGCAGCAGCCTTCCTATAGCTGCTGGGTCGCCGAAGCCGTTGGGGACGTCGGGGCCCTTGGTTTCCAGGGCCTTGAGGGCGGAGCCTAGGACGGCTATGGAGAGCTCTACGAAGATGGCGATTCCTAGGAGGGGGGCTAGGAGGCGTTGGCCGGGGATGGGCTCCCAGGCCGACTCGCCGCCGCCTCCTACGTAGGCGACCACGAAGACGTAGAGGACCATCACTGCTCCGGCGTAGACGACCACCTGGGCGGCGGCTACGAAGGCGGAGGTGAGCAGCAGGAAGAGGACCGCCAGGGAGAAGAGGTGGACGATCAGCGCCAGCACCGAGTAGAACGGGTTGCGCATCGCGATCACGCCGAAGGCACCGCCGAGCGCGCCGATCGCGGCGATGAAGAAGAGCACCGCTTCCACTATTCTCCCTCGCTTTTCAGCGGCGTCCGCTCGACCGGCTCGGCCAGCAGCATCTCCTTGGTGAAGATCAGGTCGCGGCGGTCGTAGTCGGCCATCTCGTAGTCGTGCCCCATCGTGATCGCGTCGAACGGGCAGGCGATCTCGCAGTAGCCGCAGAAGATGCAGCGCGACATGTTGATCTCGTAGACCGCGGCGTAGCGCTCGCCGGCGCTGACGCGGTTCTCCGGCGTGTTCTCGGCCGCGACGACGCGGATGCAGTCAGCCGGGCAGGCCGCCGCGCACAGCGAGCAGCCGACGCACTTCTCCAGCCCCGTGTCCTCGAAGCGGTGGAGCTTGTGGCGGCCACGGAAGCGCGGGTAGACCGGCGTCTTCTCCTCCGGGTACTGGATCGTCTCCGGCCCCTCGACGAGGCGCGAGAACGTCATCTTGAGCCCCTTGAGCGTGGCGCCGAAGGCGCGATAGGTGCTGGCGGCGCCGTTGGCACGGGGTCGCGTCACCGTGACGACGTTTCCGGGGTCGTAGGTCATGTCACCACCACG
>DASULS010000006.1:0-4979 GCA_036278095.1 Solirubrobacterales bacterium
TTTTCGTCGAACGTCCCATCTCTAACGGCCCTTCTTCTTGCCGCGGCGACGGCCGCGGACGATGTAGCGGTCGGACTGCTTGCCCTTCTTGCGGGTGCGGTAGCCGAGCGTCGGTTTGCCCCACGGGGTGACCGGGTGGCCGCCGGGGGTGTGGTGCGCCTCGCCGCCGCCGTGCGGGTGGTCGACCGGGTTCATCGCGACGCCGCGGCTCTGCGGGCGCTTGCCCTTGTGGCGGCTGCGACCGGCCTTGCCGACCTTGAGGTTCTGGTGCTCGGCGTTGGAGAGAACGCCGATGCTGGCGCGGCACTCGGCGCGAACCATCCGCATCTCCGAGGAGGGCAGGCGCAGGGTGACCATCTCGCCCTCCTTGGCGACGAGCTGGATCGAGGTCCCAGCGGAGCGGCCGAGCTTGCCGCCCTGGCCGGGGACGAGCTCGACGTTGTGGACGATGGTGCCGGTCGGCATCTGGCCGAGCGCCATCGCGTGGCCCGGTTTGATGTCGGCCTCGGGGCCGGACTTGACCACGTCGCCGACCGAGATCTGCGCCGGGGCGAGGATGTAGTCCTTGTAGCCGTCGGCGTAGTGGAGGAGGGCGATGTAGCAGCTGCGGTTGGGGTCGTACTCGATCGAGGCGACCTTCGCCGGCACCCCGTCCTTGAGGCGCTTGAAGTCGATCTTGCGGTAGCGCCGCTTGGCGCCGCCGCCGCGGTGGCGGGCGGTGACGCGGCCGTTGACGTTGCGGCCGCCGGACTTCTTCAGCCCTTCGGTCAGCTTGCGCTCCGGCTCGGAGGCGGTCAGCTGCTCGCGCAACGGGTAGGTCGCGAAGCGGCGCCCGGGGCTGGTCGGTTTGGTCTTTCGGTTCGGCATAGTTGGACTCCCTAGGCGGTCTCGGCGCCCTCGAACAGCTCGATCCGTTCGCCGGGGGCGAGTTGGACGATCGCCTTCTTCCAGGCGCGGGTGCGGCCTTTGGTCAGGCCGCGGCGCTTCGGCTTCGAGCGCACCTTGGCGGTCCGCACCTCGGTCACCTCGACGTCGAAGATCTCCTTCACGGCCTGGGCGATCTGGGTCTTGTGGGCCCGGTCGTCGACCCGGAAGGTGTACTTGCCTTCGGCGATCAGGGCGTAGCTCTTCTCCGAGATCACCGGGCGGATCAGGATCGTGCGCGCGTCCATCAGCCGAGCCTCGCTTCCAGCGCCTTCAGCGCCTCTTCGGAGATCACCACGGCGGCGGCCCCGATCACGTCGGCGACGCCGGCGGCGCCGACCTCGAGCACCTGGGTGCGGGGGAGGTTGCGGAAGCTCTTCATCGCGCCGATCTCCTCGGCGGTGAGGATCACCAGCAGCGGGTTCCTGGCGCCCCATTTCTCCAGCGCCTGCGCGGCGGTCTTCGTCGACGGCGTCTCGAAGGAGCTGCCGTCGAGGACGGCGACCGAGCCGCGCTCGGCGTGGACGGAGAGCGCGGAGCGCATCGCCCGCCGGCGCGCTTTGCGGTTGACCTTGACCGTGTACTTGCGCGGCTTCGGGCCGAAGGCGACGCCACCGCCGAAGCGGTTGGGGACGCCGAGCGAGCCGACGCGGGCGCGGCCGGTGCCCTTCTGGCGCCAGGCCTTGGCGGTGGTGAAGGCAACCTCGCCGCGGGTCAGGGTCGAGGCGGTGCCGCGACGGCGCGAGGCCAGGTCGGCGCGCGCGGCCTCGTGCACCAGCGACTGGTGGAACGGCTCGGCGAAGATCTCTTTCGGCAGGTCGGCTTTGGTGGTCTTGCCGAGAACTGAAGCTTTGGCGCTAGCCATCGGTCCTCACCTCGACGATCGCATTGCGGGAGCCAGGCACCGAGCCCTTGATCAGCAGCAGGTTGCGGTCGGCGTCGACGTCGGCGATTTCAAGGCCCTTCTGGGTGATCCGCTTGTTGCCCATCTGGCCCGGCATCCGCATCCCTTTGAAGACGCGGGCGGGGAAGGCGCTGGCGCCGATCGAGCCCGGGGCGCGGACGTTGTGGGAGCCGTGGCTGACGGGTCCACGGCTGAAGTTGTGGCGCTTGATCCCGCCCTGGAAGCCCTTGCCGATCGAGATCCCGGCGACCTTGACCTTCTGGCCCGCCTCGAAGCCGGCGACGGTGACGTCGTCGCCCACCTTCGGTCCCTCCTCGGAGCCGAGGTCCTCGCCGCGGAACTCGACCAGGTGGCGCATCGGCGCCGCGCCGGCCTTCTTCAGGTGGCCTTCCTCGGCCTTGCTGAGCTTGCCCTGCTTGACCTCGCCGAAGGCGAGCTGGACGGCCTGGTAGCCGTCGCGCTCGGCCTCGCGCACGGCGGTGACCTTGCAAGGACCGGCTTCGATCACGGTCACGGGGACGACGGTGCCGTCCTCTTTGAAGACCTGCGTCATGCCGAGCTTCTTGCCGAGAATCGCCGCCATCGGAACCTAGAGCTTGATCTCGATGTCGACGCCGGCCGGCAGCGAGTCCAGGCGCTGCAGCGAGTCGACGGTTTTCGGCGACGGCTGGAGGATGTCGATCAGCCGCTTGTGGGTGCGGATCTCGAAGTGCTCGCGCGAATCCTTGTCCTTGAACGGCGAGCGGATCACGCAGTAGACGTTCTTCTCGGTCGGCAGCGGCACCGGGCCGGAGACCGTGGCGCCGGTGCGCTCGGCGGTCTCGACGATCTCGCGGGCAGCCCGATCTATGGCGTCGTGGTCGTACGCCTTGAGCCGGATCCGAATTTTCTGTGCCGCGATGGTTGCCACTTCGCTGTTTCTCTTCTCTTCGCTTTCTTCGCTTTACCGCGCAAAGAGGGCGGGGCCCCTTTGCTTGGGGCGCCGCCCCGGTCGTATGTCCTTGCAGTTGTTCCCGCCGTGGCGGGGTGGGACGGGCGGGTGCCCGTCCCAGGTGGCGTCGCTACTCGATGATCTCGGAGACGACGCCCGAGCCCACGGTGCGGCCACCCTCGCGGATGGCGAACCGCAGGCCCTGGTCCATGGCGATCGGCTGGATCAGCTCGATCGTCATCTCGACGTTGTCGCCCGGCATCACCATCTCGGTCCCCTCGGGGAGGTTGGCGATCCCGGTCACGTCGGTCGTACGGAAGTAGAACTGAGGCCGGTAGCCCGAGAAGAACGGCGTGTGACGACCGCCCTCCTCCTTCTTCAGGCAGTAGACCTCTGCTTTGAACTTGGTGTGCGGCGTGATCGAGCCCGGTTTGCAGAGAACCTGGCCGCGCTCGATCTCCTCGCGCTTGGTACCGCGCAGGAGGCAGCCGACGTTGTCGCCCGCCTGACCCTCGTCGAGGATCTTGCGGAACATCTCGACGCCGGTGACGGTGGTTTTCGAGGTCTCGGGGTGGATCCCGACGATTTCGACCTCGTCGCCGGTGTTGACGACGCCCTGCTCGATGCGGCCGGTGGCGACGGTGCCGCGGCCGGTGATCGAGAAGATGTCCTCGATCGGCATCAGGAAGGGCTTGTCGAGCTCGCGGACGGGCTCCGGGATGTAGGAGTCGAGGGCGGCGGCGAGGTCGAAGACCGCTTTCTGGGCCTCCTCGTCGCCTTCCAGCGCCTTCAGCGCCGAGCCTTTGATGATCGGCGTCTCGTCGCCCGGGAAGTCGTACTCGTCGAGAAGTTCCTTGACCTCCTCCTCGACCAGCTCGACCAGTTCGTCGTCGTCGACCTGGTCGATCTTGTTGAGGAAGACGACCACGTGCGGGACGTTGACCTGACGGGCGAGCAGGATGTGCTCGCGGGTCTGCGGCATGACGCCATCGGCGGCCGAGACGACCAGGATCGCGCCGTCCATCTGCGCCGCGCCGGTGATCATGTTCTTCACGTAGTCGGCGTGGCCCGGGCAGTCGACGTGGGCGTAGTGCCGGTTGTCGGTCTCGTACTCGACGTGGGAGGTCGCGATCGTGATGCCGCGTTCCTTCTCCTCCGGAGCGTTGTCGATCTCCTCGAAGCTATGCGCTTCCGCACCGCCCACGGTGGAGAGCGTTTTCGTGATCGCGGCCGTAAGCGTCGTCTTACCGTGGTCGATGTGACCGATGGTGCCGACGTTCACGTGCGGCTTATCGCGCTCGAATTTCTCCTTGGACATCTCTCTCCGTTTCGCCTTTCGAAGTCGTGTTCTGTCTGATCTAAGTGCTTGAGTCTTGTGGGCGGCTCAGCCGCAAGCGATTTTGCCTGCTTGCGGGCAACCCGGGAAATATAGCCAGGTTCAGTGCCCGTCCGCGGTTGGGCTCATGAGGCTGCACCAACCGGGTCGCCAGAGCGGTGCTCGACGATTTCCTCGGCGATGTTGCCGGGGACCTCCTCGTACCGCTCGAACTGCATGGTGTAGGTCGCCCGGCCCTGGGTCATCGACCGCAGTTCGGTCGCGTAGCCGAACATCTCGCCGAGCGGGACGAAAGCTTTGACCGCGAGGGCGTTGCCCCGCTGCTCCTGGCCCTGGACTTTGCCACGACGCCGCGAGAGGTCGCCGATCACGTCGCCGAGGAAGTCCTCGGGGGTGACGACCTCGACCGACATCACCGGCTCCAGCAGGACCGGGTTGGCCTTTTTGGCGCCTTCCTGGATCGCCATCGAACCGGCGATCTTGAACGCCATCTCCGAGGAGTCGACGTCGTGGTAGGAGCCGTCGACCAGTTCGACTTTGACGTCGACCATCGGGTAGCCCGCCTTGACGCCGTTCTCCAGCGCCTCCCGCATCCCCTGCTCGGCCGGGCCGATGAATTCGCCGGGGATGACGCCGCCCTTGATCTTGTTCTCGAACTCGAAGCCCTCGCCGGGCGCCGGCTCGAGGTTGATGACGACGTGGCCGAACTGGCCGCGACCGCCGGTCTGGCGGACGAACCGCGCCTCCACCTTCTCGACCCGCTTGCGGATCGTCTCGCGGTAGGCGACCTGCGGCTTGCCGACGTTGGCCTCGACTTTGAACTCGCGCAGCATCCGGTCGACGATCACCTCGAGGTGGAGCTCGCCCATCCCGTGGATCAGGGT
>DASULS010000007.1:0-42653 GCA_036278095.1 Solirubrobacterales bacterium
CGCCAACATCGACCGCTTCCTGCAGCTGATCCGCCGCTTCTCCGACCGCGCCCAGTTCGTCATCGTCACCCACCAGAAACGGACGATGGACGCCGCCGACGTCCTCTACGGCGTCAGCATGGGCGGCGACGGCGTCACCAAAGTCGTCTCCCGCCGTCTCCCGCGCGAAGTGGAAGAGGACGCCGAGGACGAGGGCCAATCGCCGGGGCTTTCTGCGGTTGCGTAGGGGAGGGGCCGGGTACCCCTCTCAAAACGCGCTTCGCGCTGGAGTGTTTTGAGAGGGGCACCCGGCCCCTCCTGCGGCAGGCAGTAGGGGCTCGGTAGCTTTCCTCGCCATGGGTACGAGCTGGCAGGAGATCGTTGACCTTGGGGCGCGGAGCCCTTCGGCGGTTGCCACGGCCGAGGAGGAAGCTCCTGAGGCGCGCCGCGGAGTCTTTCGCAGACTGCGGGAGAGCCTTTCGAAAAGCCGCCAGGCGCTGACCGAGGAGATCTCGGCGAGTCTCTTCGACCGGATCGACGACGAGACCTGGGAGCTCTTGGAGGAGGCACTGATCCTCGCCGACGTCGGTGCCCCGACCACCGCCGCGGTGGTCGAGCGGCTCGAGCACGAGGTCGAGTCCGGGGCCGTGCCGGCCGACGGCGTCGCTGTCCGCGACCGCCTGATCGAGATCCTCGCCGAGGTTGCCAGCACCGGTCGCGCCCCGATCGACCTCAGCGGCGAGCCAGCGGTCCTGATGATGGTCGGCGTCAACGGCACCGGCAAGACGACGACGATCGGCAAGATCGCCTGGCACCTGAGCAAGGAAATGGGGCTGGACGTGGTGATGGCCGCCGCCGACACCTACCGCGCCGCCGCCGCCGAGCAGCTCGAAACCTGGGCCGAGCGCGCCGGCGCCGAGCTCGTGCGCGGCGAAGAGGGGGCCGACCCCGGCGCCATCGCCTACGACGCGATCAACGCCGCCCGCGCCCGGGGCGCCGACGTCGTCATCGTCGACACCGCCGGTCGGCTCCACACCCAGGGCAACCTGATGGACGAGCTGACGAAGGTCCGCCGCGTGATCTCCAAGCAGATGCCCGACGCCCCCCACGAGACGCTGATCTCGATCGACGCCACCACCGGCCAGAACGGCCTGCGCCAGGCCAAGGTCTTCTCCGAGGCGGTCGAGGTCGACGGCGTCGTCCTCACCAAGCTCGACGGCACCGCCCGCGGCGGCATCGCCCTCGCGATCGCCTCCGACCTCGGCATCCCGGTGAAGCTGATCGGCGTCGGCGAGACCCTCGAGGACCTGCGCCCGTTCGACCCTGGCGACTACGCCAAAGCCCTGCTCGCCGAGTAGCCAGGCCGCGCACCGCTTGACCCTCTAAATGGCTTTCTCTGTCATTCGTCTCAGACGGCGCATCATCCAACTTCATAAGCGTGCAAAGTAGATGGGAAGATCGACCACGTCCAGCCTGCGGAGCCACGCTGGTCCGTGGCTCTGGAAAGAGGCGATCGTTCTCCAAATCAACCGAGTTGTTCAGGCGCAACACGCGATACATCGTGAGCGGCAGGTGATTCTCGAAGAGCTGGATGAGGCGGCAGGGGAGGGCAATTTCACCAGTACTCCCCGCCCCGCCCCTGCCGGGATGTTCCGTCCTGACGGGGTGGCTTTCTACAACCAGCAGGAAGCCGATTGCCATTTTCTGCTTTTTGCAATCCGCCATATCCTCCGCATAGCGAGGGCGCGTCGAGAAGATCGTCGCGTGGCGAGCGCGCACGATGCTTTTCTGAAGGCATTTCCTCAGTCGGAGAACCTGCGCAACATTCTTGAGCACCTTGACGCGTACGAGAAGGGCGAAGGGAAGCTTCAAGAGCCTGGTGCCGGCGTGGACCCTGACGACAGGAACGTGTTCATACGTTCAGATGTTGACGACCCAGAAGGTGAGATCTACTACCACTTCGGATTCGGTATCGACGTGCCGTTAAAAGCTGCCGCCAAGGCGGCGGTTGAGCTCGCGGATTTGCTTGAGAAGGTGGAGGAAGAAGACAGTGGTAGATAGATCTTCGCTGAAGTTTCGCGCTCAGTCCGCCGGGGATGGTTCCGCTTCAGCCCTCTAAGCTGCTTCGACGATGTTCGACCAGCTCTCCGAACGCCTCCAATCGACCCTCTCCGACGTCCGCTCGCGGGGGAAGCTGAGCGAGTCTGACGTCGACGCCGCGATGCGGGAGATCCGGCTCGCCCTGCTCGAGGCAGACGTCAACTTCAAAGTCGTCAAAGCCTTCACGAAGACGCTGAAGGAGCGCTGTCTCGGCTCCGAGGTGCTGGAGAGCCTCGATCCCGGCCAGCAGGTGGTGAAGATCGTCAACGAGGAGCTGGCCTCGCTGATGGGCGGGACCGGCAGCGAGCTGGCGATGGCCACCAGCGGCCCGACCGTGATCCTGATGGCCGGCCTGCAGGGCTCGGGCAAGACGACCGCCTGCGCCAAGCTCGCCCAGTTCTTCGGCAAGCAGGGCAAAGACGTGGCGCTCGCCGCCTGCGACGTCTACCGCCCCGCCGCGGTCGAGCAGCTGGTGACGATGGGCGGCCGCGCCGGCGCCCATGTCTACGAGCGCGGCACCGAGGCCGACCCGGTCGACATTGCCTCCTGGGCGCTTGACGAAGCCCGCGCCGAGCGCCGCGACGTGCTGATCGTCGACACCGCCGGCCGCCTCCACATCGACGAGGACCTGATGGCCGAGCTGGCGCGGATCCGCAAGAAGACCAAGCCCCACGACGTCCTCCTCGTCGTCGATGCGATGACCGGCCAGGATGCCGTCGGGGTCGCCGAATCCTTCGCCGAGGTCGCCGAGTTCGACGGCGTGGTGATGACCAAGCTCGACGGCGACGCCCGCGGCGGCGCCGCGCTCTCGGTCAAAGCGGTCACCGGCAAGCCGATCCTCTTCGCCTCGACCGGGGAGAAGATCGAGGACTTCGACAAGTTCCATCCCGACCGCATGGCCCAGCGCATCCTCGGCATGGGCGACGTACTCAGCCTGATCGAGAAAGCCGAGCAGCAGGTCGACGAGAAGGAAGCCGAGGCGATGCAGGAGAAGATGCGTCGCGACCAGTTCACGCTGGAGGACTTCCTCACGCAGATGAAGCAGGTCCGCAAAATGGGGCCGCTGAGCGGGATCCTCGGGATGCTGCCGGGGATGGGGGCGCTGAAGGAGCTGAAGAACGCGCCGCTCGACGAAGGCGAGCTCGACCGCGTGGAGGCGATCATCCTCTCGATGACCCCGCAGGAGCGGGCGCACCCGGGAATGATCAACGGCTCCCGCCGCAAACGGATCGCCAACGGCTCGGGGACCAAGGTCCAGCAGGTCAATCAGCTGGTCAAGCAGTTCGACCAGATGAAAGTGATGATGAAATCGATGGTCAACGGGCGGATGCCGACGCCGCAGGAGATGGCCCGGCTGGCGGGCGGCGGACAGCGCCCAAAGATGCGAAGGCGCTAATCCTCATCAGTCGGCGCGTCCTCCGCTTCGCGTCCGGGCGCGCCTATCCGCTAACCTGCCCCGCCCAATGGCAGTCCGAATCCGACTCCGACGCGTGGGTTCCAAGAAGAACCCGATCTGGCGAATCGTCGTCGCCGACAAACGCTCTCCGCGTGATGGGCGCACGATCGAGACGATCGGCCAGTACAACCCGCAGACCGAGCCCTCGACGATCGTGATCGACGAGGAGCGCGCGCGCCACTGGATCGAGCACGGTGCCCAGCCCTCGGAGACGGTGGCCGGCCTGCTGCGCACCAAGGGCATCAAGGCTTCCGGCAGCTAGCCGCCGCGATGACGGAGCTCCTTGAGTTTCTCGTCAAGGCCCTCGTCGAGGAGCCGGGGGCGGTCGTGGTCGAGGAGCTCGAAGAGGACGGCGACCTCGTCTACGAGATCAGCGTCGCCGAGGGCGACCTCGGCCGGGTGATCGGCAAGGGCGGCCGGATCGCCAACGCGATCCGCACGATCGCCAAGGCGGCCGCGGTGCGGATCGACCGCCGCGTGATCGTCGACATCCTCGACTGAACCGGAAGACGGCCGCGCCGTTGCGCCTCGACGTCTTCACCCTCTTCCCGGAGGCCTTCGACTGGTTCCAGACCCAGCGCTCGGTCCGCAACGCGCTGCGCGAGGGCAGCGAGTTCCGCCTCTTCGACTACCGCGAGACGACGCCGCTGAACGCCGGCCAGGTCGACGACTCGCCCTACGGGGGCGGGGCGGGGATGGTGCTGCGGGTCGACGTCGTCGACGCGGCGCTGCGGGCCGCCTATGGCGAGGGACCGCGGCCGCGGATCGTCCTGCTCTCGCCGACCGGGCCGCTGCTCGACGACCCGATCGCCGACGAGCTGGTCGCCGAGCCGCACGTGGCGCTGCTCTGCGGCCGCTACGAGGGCTTCGACGACCGCGTCCACCGGCACCTCGCCGACGACGAGCTCTCGATCGGCCGCTACGTCCTCGCCGGCGGCGAGCTGCCGGCGATGGTCGTCGCCGACGTGCTGATGCGCAAGCTGCCCGGCGCCCTCGGCCACGCCGACTCGGCCGTCGAGGAGTCCTTCAGCCCGGTCCTGGAGGGCATGCCCGAGTACCCGCACTACACCCGCCCGCCCAGCTACCGCGGCTGGGACGTCCCCGAGATCCTCCTCTCCGGCGACCACGAGAAGGTCCGCCAATGGCGGCTGGCGCGCAGCCGCGAACGTGCCGGGGAGTTCGAAAAAGACGCGGAGTAGCTACCATTCCGCGACCGCGCGGTTCCCGCACTGGGTCCGGCGGTTTTTTCTCGCTATATGAGCTCCGTAATCGACAGCCTCGAGCGCGCCCAGCTGAAGCAGGGCCTGCCCAAATTCGACCCGGGCGATCGTGTCCGCGTCCATTTCCAGGTGGTCGAGGGCAATCGCAAACGGATCCAGGTCTTCGAGGGCGTGGTCCTGCGCCGCCAGGGCTCCGGCGTGCGCGAGACCTTCACGGTGCGCAAACAGTCGTTCGGCGTCGGCGTCGAGCGGACCTTCCCCCTGCACTCGCCGAAGATCGAGAAGCTCGAGGTGGCGGCGCGCGGGGACGTGCGCCGGGCCAAGCTCTACTACCTGCGCGGCCGCATCGGCAAGGCTGCCCGCGTCGCCGAGCGGCGCTGGGGCATCGACGACGACGTGGTCGCGGCGCCGGCCGGGGCGGAGAGCGGCGCGGTCGACGCCGAGGGCGTCAGCCAGGACGAGGTGGTGCCGGAGGCGGCGCCGGTCGAGAGCGAGGGCGGCGAGGAGACCACCGAGGCCTCTGAGACTCCTGAGCCCGAGGCGTCCACCGAGGAGCCCGAGGCGGCGGCAGAGACTGAGACTGGGGCGGAGACGGACGCAGACGCGCCCGAGGCCGGGGAGACCGAGGACACTTCAGCGCCTGAGGACGCCGAGGACGAGGAGCCGGCGGCTGCCGGTGCCTCCGACGAGGACTCGGCAGCCTGAAACTCCGGATCCCGAAGCCGAAGACCAAAGGCGGCGGGCTCATCGAGTTGGCCGTCATCGTTGCGCTGGCCCTGGGGCTGGCGCTGGCGATCCAGGCCTGGATCGTCAAGCCGTACCAGATCCCCTCGGGGTCGATGGAACCGACGCTCGACATCGGCCAGCGGGTCCTGGTCAACCGCTTCATCTACCACTTCAAGGACCCCCAGATCGGCGACATCGTCGTCTTCCATCCGCCCGCCGGCGCTGACGGCGGCGGCGGCGAATGCGGAGTGCAGAACGCGGAAGGCGAACCGTGCCCGAAGCCGACCGCCGGGGAGTCGAGCGAAAACTTCATCAAGCGGATCGTCGCCGGCCCCGGCGACACCCTCTCGATCAAAGAAGGGCATCCGGTGGTCAACGGCGTCGAGAAGAAGGACGAGCCCTACATCAACCCCTGCCGCGGCGGCAGTATCTGCAATATGCCGAAACAGATCAAGATTCCGCCGAACTATTACTTCATGATGGGCGACAACCGTGGAGCGAGCGACGACAGCCGCTTCTGGGGTCCCATCCCCAAGGAATGGATCATCGGAGAGGCCTTTGCCACCTACTGGCCCCCCGACAGAATCGGCACCCTCTAAAACCGCCAAGGGCAAGGTCCACCGGCGCCGCCTGGCCCGCAGCCGCCGCCTGTTCGCCTTCGACCGCGGCCTGGGCAGCCGCTACGTCGCCGGCACCGACGAGGCCGGCCGTGGTTGCCTGGCGGGACCGCTGGTCGCCGCCGCGGTGCTGCTCGACTACGAGAGCCTCTCTCACTCCGACCGCCGCGCCCTCAGCGGCCTGCACGACTCCAAGCAGATGACCGAGGAGCGGCGGCTGGAGATGTACCCGTGCGTGCTGCGGGCGGCCGCGCGGGTGAGCGTGGTGGTGCGCTGCGCCGGCGGGATCGACCGCCGCGGCCTGCACGTGACCAACATCGAAGCGCTCTCGCTGGCGCTGGAGCGGCTGGCGCCGCCCGAGGGCGAGGCGATCGCCCTCGTCGACGGCTTCCGTCTGCCGCGCTGCGCGGTCGCGCACCGTCGGGTCGTCCAGGGCGATGCCACAAGCGCCGTGATCGCCGCCGCCTCGGTCATCGCCAAGGTCACCCGCGACCGCTACATGCGCGAGGTCGCCAGCCGGCACCCGGGCTGGGGCTTCGAGGAGCACGTCGGCTACTCGACCCCGGAGCACCGGGCGGCGATCGAGGAGCTGGGGATCTCGCCGCTTCACCGGCGCTCGTTCCAGTCGGTTGCCTACTCGCAGCTGGAGCTGGGCTAGAAGGCGCCCTTGACGTAGTCGACCGCGACGGCGCGGTCGTGGCGGTCGAGGGTGACGCCGACGGCGTCGAAGCGGATCTCGTCGTATGGCGGGAGGTCGCGCCGCTCCGACATGAACGCGGCGGCGAGGCGGCGCACCCGCTGCTGCTTGCGGAAGTCGATCGAGAGGATCGGCCGCTCGGGGCCGAACGAAGTGCCCGCCCGCGCCGCCTTCACCTCGATGAAGACGAGGGTGCGCTTGTGGCGGGCGACGACGTCGAGCTCGCCGTAGCGGGTGCGGGCGTTGCGCTCGACGATCTCCCAGCCCTCGGCGGCCAGGCGCTCGGCGACGAAGTCCTCGGCGATCTGGCCGGTGCGGCGGCGGGCGACGGTCATCTCCTCTCCAAGGGACCGGAAGTCACGAACTCTCCCCACCTGCGGCGCAAACAATTTGCAAAGTGCGCGTCACACGCGCGACCTGGCTCCATAGCGTCGCTCCCGTGCTCGCCACCGCCAGGACCTTCACCCTCGATGGCATCTCCGCCCGCCCGGTGCGGGTGGAGGTCGACGTCCACCGCGGCCTGCCGAACTTCACGATCGTCGGCCTGCCCGACGCGGCGGTGCGGGAGGCGCGGGAGCGGGTGCGGGCGGCGCTGGTCAACTGCGGCTTCGAGTTCCCGCTGAAACGGATCGTCGTCAACCTCGCTCCCGCCAGCCTGCGCAAGGCGGGGCCGGGGATGGACCTGGCGATCGCCGCGGCCCTGCTGAGCGCCTCCGGGCAGCTCGAGTGGGAGGAGCTGGCGCGGGTGGCGCTGGTGGGGGAGCTGGCCCTGGACGGCTCGACCCGGCCGGTGCAGGGGGCGCTGGCGATGGCCGAGGCGGCTCGGGAGGGCGGGGCGGAGGCGATCGTGCTGCCGGCCGAGAACGGGGCGGAGGCGGCGCTGGTCGACGGGATCGGCGTGATCGCGGTGGAGGAGCTGAGCCAGCTCGTCGCCCTGATGGCCGGCGAGTGGGCGCCGTCGCGGCCCGAGCCGCTGGCGCTGCGGCTGACCGCGGCGGCGGGGGCGCCGGACCTCGCCGACCTGCGCGGCCAGCCGCACCTGCGCCACGCGCTCGAGGTCGCGGCCGCGGGCGGCCACAGCCTCCTGATGATCGGCCCGCCCGGCGCCGGCAAGTCGCTGGCGGCAAGCCGGTTGCCTTCGATCCTGCCGCCGCTGGCGCCGGTGGAGGCGCTCGAGGTGGCGCGGATCGCCAGCGCCTGCGGGCGTCTCGGTGCCGAGCTGCCCGGCGGTCGGCCGTTCCGGGCGCCGCACCACACGATCAGCGCCGCGGGGTTGATCGGCGGCGGCACCCCGCCGCGGCCGGGAGAGGCGACGCTGGCCCATCGCGGCGTCCTCTTCCTCGACGAGCTCTGCGAGTTCCGCCGCGACGCCCTGGAGGCCCTGCGGGCACCGCTGGAGGCGGGCGAGGTCTCGATCGCCCGCGCCGGCGCTCAGCGCAGCCTGCCCTGTCGCTTCATGCTGGTCGCCGCCGCCAACCCCTGCCCCTGCGGGCGCGGCGAGGCCGACCCGGACTGCTCCTGCGCGCCCTATGACGTTCAGCGCTACCAGGGGAAGCTGAGCGGAGCGCTGGCCGACCGGCTCGACATCCTCGCCGCCGTGCGCCAGCCGGAGGCGGCCGAGATCGGCGGTCCGCCGGGCGAGCCCTCGGCGGCGGTGCGGGAGCGGGTCTGTGCGGCGCGCGAGCGCCAGGAGCTGCGCCTCGGCCCCGGTTGCAGCAACGCCGAGATGAGCCCGGCGCAGGCACGGGCCTGCCGGATGAGCGAGGGGGCGACCTCGCTGCTCGCCGAGCTCTACGCGCGCCAGCGGCTCAGCGGTCGCGCCCACGACCGGGCGCTGCGGCTGGCGCAGACGCTCGCCGATCTGGCCGGGGTCGAGGAGATCGGCGAGGAGCAGATGGCGCAGGCTCTGCAACTGCGGAGGCGCGACTGTGGCTGAGCCGGCGGCCTGTCTCGACTGCCTGCGGCGCTCCTGGCTGCTGGCGGCGCTCGCGCCCTACGTCGAGAAGATCGCGACGGGAGAGCCCGGCTCGCGCTCGCCGGAACTGCTGCGGCTCTCGAACGAGGACCTGGTCGAGGTGGCGGCGCCGAAGGTCTCGGGTCAGATGCTGGCGCGGATCGAGGCGCTCTCGGAGCGCTGCCTGGTCGAAGAGCTCTTGCTGGCGGACTGCTGGGCCTGCTGCCGCCACGGCGAGCTCTACCCGGACTCGCTGCGCGACGCCGACGATGCGCCCTGGGCGCTGATCGGTCGCGGCGACCCGGCCCTGCTCGACGGCCTCGAGCTCTACGAAGCGGTGACGATCGTCGGCGCCCGCCGCGCCACTGCCTACGGGCGCGAGGTCGCCCGCGAGCTGGGACGGGAGCTGGCGCGGGCCGGCGTGGTCGTCGTCAGCGGCCTCGCCTTCGGGATCGACGCCTGCGCCCACCGCGGCGCCCTCGACGGCGGCCGCACGATCGCCGTCCTCGGCTGCGGCCCCGACGTCCCCTATCCCGCCTCGCACCGCTCGCTCTGGAAGCAGGTCTGCGAAGCGGGTCTGGTGATCTCGGAGTTCCCGCCCGGGGCGACGCCCTGGCGCTGGACCTTCCCGGCGCGCAACCGGATCATGGCGGCGCTGGCGGGGATGACCGTGGTCGTCGAGGCCGCCACCCGCTCCGGCTCCCTGATCACCACCGACCTGGCCGCTGACCTCGGCCGCGACCTCGGAGCCGTGCCCGGCCCCGTCACCTCCCGCGCCTCCGCCGGCCCCAACAACCTCCTCGCCGGCGGCGCCTGCGTCATCCGCGACGCCCAGGACGTCCTCGACGCGATGCTGGGACCAGGGCGCAAGCAGCTCGAGCGCTCTGAACCGGCCTTGGAGCCGGACCTGGAAGCGGTCCTCGTCGCCGTCGAGTCAGGCCACTCCAGCTGCGACGCGGTCGCAACCGCCGCCGGCATCCCCGGCCCCGCCGCGGCTGCAGCCCTCGCCCGTTTGGAGCTCCTCGGCTATCTCACCTGCTCGACGATGGGCACGTATTCCCGCACTCTGTTGCCCGGAGTCGGAGAAGTCTGAACTACAAGGAGTACGTGATATTCACTACAGATGCCCGCGAGGCCGGAGAGTCATGTCATCAGTGATCAAGCGGTTGCGGCTGTCATGGGGGTAGTCGCACAGGCGGGTTACGCCGCCGAAGTCGTATCGCAGGACTACGGCGAGGATCTGCTGGTGCAGACGAGTCATGCCGGACGGATGGATGCGAGCCGCCTCTGGCTCCAGGTCAAAGGGACCGCAGCTGTTGAGCGACATCTGACCGCTTCGGGCGACCTCCGCATGTCCGTCACCTTCGACCATGCCCTGCGCTGGTCGCGGAGTGCGGATTTGGTCGCGGTGGTTCTGTGGGACGTCAAGTCCTCGAAGGGCTGGTTTGCCCTGCCTTTGGATCAGGTCGATCCGATCGAGGGCTTCGTCTCCGAACAGAGGACGATGAGACTGCGGTTTGACCAGGAGGAGCAATTCTCGCCGGAGGCCGTCCGGCTACTGGCCTGGGACTCTCGGATAGAACACTTTCGCCAGTTGATGTTGAGCGCAAGGAGCATCGCTTCCGAACGGGAGGAGCGCGGGGAAGAGAAGTCGAAGCTGGTAGGTCTGCTTGCTCTGGACTTTCTCACCCTCTTGGGGGTGGCTGAAAAGACCTCGGAGGATCCCGTCCTATATGGGGTCCCTGACTCCGTGCGGATGCGCTTCATGGAGACCTACATGTGGATTAGCCAGTATGAACCGGACCCTGTGGGAGCCTCCTATCAGGCAGCGATGCTCTTGGTTCCTCAGTATGCGCCCGAACGAGATGGATATCGAGCTCTGCCCCGGGTGTTGATCGAAGAGCCCGCCATGGCCCTTCTGACGCTGTTGGGGATTTCTGAGCTGATCAAGGACATCGATGAGGGCTGATCCAGACGCTCATGTTCCCGCCGTCCTCAATAGGTAGGGGCTAAGGCAGCGCAGATCTCGTCTAGTCGCTGAGGTTGAAGAGACGCTCGTGGAAGTAACCCAGACAGACGTTGGCTCCCTGGCCGTTGGCGAGCGACTTGGCCTCCATCGAGACCTCGAGGGTGAAGCGGCCGCTGGGCATCGGCGTGGAGAGGTGCCATTTGCTGCGGCGGCCGCTGTGGACGACTCGGTCGTGGAAGTCGAAATGGGCTTCTTCGGCTTCGAGCGCTCGCAGCGTCAGCCTCAAAGTGCGGTGGGTGCGGCAGCGGGGGTTCGGCGAGGTGATCTTGCCGCTGATCCCGCTGCTGTTCGCTTCCATGCTCGTGTGGCTGGGAAAGTGGACGTTGCGGGCGAGGCCGGCGGCGGCTACGGCGAGGGCGAGCCCGACCGCAACGAGCATGACTGCCGCTTGGCGCATGCCGCGAGCCTCCCACCGCAGCATCGACGGGTCAACCGAATATCTAGGCTGCGGGCATGAGCAGCGAGCGCGTCCCGGCCGTTCTCTCGATCGCCGGTTCCGACTCCGGCGGCGGGGCTGGGATTCAGGCCGACCTGAAGGCGTTTGCGCGGGTCGGCGTGCATGGGATGACGGCGATTACGGCGATCACGGCGCAGAGCACGGTGGGGGTGGAGGCGGTGCAGGCGATCTCGCCGCGGATCATCGTCGCCCAGGTGCGGGCGGTGGCGGAGGACATCGGTGTCGACGCGGTGAAGATCGGGATGCTGGGGACGACCGAGACCGTGGAGGCAGTGGTGGAGGCGCTGGGCTACGTGGGCGAGGCGCCGGTGGTGATCGACCCGGTGATGATCGCCGAGAGCGGGGCGGAGCTGCTCGACGCCGACGCGCGCGTGGCCCTGGCCGAGAAGCTGCTGCCGCTGGCGGCGGTGGTGACGCCGAACATCCCCGAGGCGCGGGCGCTTACCGGGCTCGCCGACGAGGCGACCCAGACGGAGTTGGCGCAGGCGCTGGTCGGCATGGGCGCCAAGGCGGCAGTCGTCACCGGCGGCCACAGCGAGGCCGTGATCGACGTCTTCTACGACGGCGAGGAGGTCGTGGAGATCAGCGGCGAGCGGCACCCCGACGGCGCCGCCCATGGCTCCGGTTGCACCCACTCTTCCTCGCTCGCCGCCTTCCTCGCCCTCGGCCACGAGCCGCTCGCCGCCGCCGAAGGGGCGCGCAAGCTCACTGCCGAGGCGGTGCGCGACGGCCTGCGCGGGATCGGCGCCGGCCCCGGTCCCGTCGACGTCTTCGGCCTGACGGCCTCAGCGGCCAGCATGCGGCGTCCTCGGTCGCCCGAATAGCGCTGCTATTTCGGGCTCCCTGCGTCCTTGCCTGCTGACCGCTGAGCCTCGTCAGTAGATTTCGACGCCATGAGCAACAACGGCGACACCGCGACCAAGCTTCCCCGTCCCCGCTCGGCGGCCGTCTTCGACGGGCCCGACCGCGCCCACTCGCGCGCCTACATGAAGGGGATCGGGTTCGACGACGACGCCCTCAGACGACCGACGATCGGGATCGCCAACACCTGGACCGAGGCGATGCCCTGCAACTTCCACCTCCGCGGCCTCGCCGAGCACGTCAAAGCCGGCGTCCGCGCCGCCGGCGGCACGCCGATGGAGTTCAACACCGTCGCCGTCTCCGACGGGGTGACGATGGGGACCCAGGGGATGAAGGCCTCGCTGATCAGCCGCGAGGTGATCGCCGACTCGATCGAGCTGATGGCCCGCGGCTACCAGTTCGACGCGATCGTCGCCCTCTGCGCCTGCGACAAGACGATCCCCGGCTGCGCGATGGCGCTGGCCCGCCTCGACGTGCCCTCGGTCCTCCTCTATGGCGGCTCGATCGCCCCCGGCCACTGGCACGGCCGCGACGTCACCATCCTCGACATCTTCGAGGCGATCGGCGCCCACAACGCCGGCGACATGTCAGACGAGGAACTGCACGAGCTGGAGGGCGTCGCCAGCCCCGGTGCCGGCGCCTGCGGCGGTCAGTTCACCGCCAACACGATGGCCTGCGCCTTCGAGGCGCTCGGGATCAGCGCCGGCGGCTCGGCGATGGTCCCGGCCGAAGACGACGACAAGTCCACCGTCGCCGAGAAGATCGGCGAGCTGGTGATCAACGTCCTCGTCAACGACTTGCGGCCGAGCAAGATCATCACCCGCGAGTCGCTGGAGAACGCGATCGCCTGCGTCTGCGCCTCGGGCGGTTCGACCAACGGCGTCCTGCACCTGATCGCGCTCGCGCACGAGCTGGGGATCGAGCTGACGATGGACGACTTCGAGCGGATCTCCCGCGCGACGCCGCTCTTCGCCGACCTGAAGCCGGGCGGGCGCTTCGTCGCCACCGACCTCTACGCCGCCGGCGGCGTGCCGGTGATCCTCAAGCGGCTCGCCAAAGCCGGGATCCTCCACGGCGAGGCGATCACGGTCACCGGCCGCACGATCGGCGAGGAGGCCGCGGCGGCGAGCGAGGCACCCGACCAGGAAGTCGTGCGCCCGGTCGAGGACCCGCTGAAGTCCGAAGGCGGCCTCGCGATCCTGCGCGGCAACCTCGCCCCGGAAGGCTCGGTGGTAAAGGTCGCCGGCACCGAGCGCCGCCGGCAGACCGGCCCCGCGCGCGTCTTCGAGTCCGAAGAGGATTGCTTCCGCGCCGTCAAGGAGCAGCAGATCAACCCCGGCGACATCGTCGTCATCCGCAACGAGGGCCCGGTCGGCGGTCCCGGGATGCGGGAGATGCTGCAGGTGACCGCGGCGATCGTCGGCGAGGGCCTCGGCCAGAGCGTGGCGATGGTCACCGACGGCCGCTTCTCGGGCGCCACCCGCGGGCTGATGATCGGCCACGTCGCCCCCGAGGCGGCTAGGGGTGGCCCGATCGCAGCGATCCGCGAGGGCGATGAGATCACCGTCGACGTCGACGAGCGCCGCCTCGACGTCGCCCTCTCCGACGAGGAGATCGAAAAGCGCGTCGCCGAATACGAGCAACCCGCTCCGCTCTACGAGCGCGGGGTGATGGCGAAGTACGCGGCCACCGTCTCCTCGGCTTCGGAAGGCGCGGTTACCGGCTAACCGATTGCGGTGTCGTCCGGCTGCGCCGCCTCGAGCGGCCGCGAGGACTCGATGAACTCTTCGAGCAGCGGGTTGAAGCGCGCCGGGCGCTCCAGCATCGGCAGGTGGCCGGTGCGCTCGAAGATCTCCAGCCGTGAGTGGGGGATCAGGCGGTGGTACCCGAGCGCGCCCTCGACCGGGACGATCTGGTCGTTGAGGCCCCAGACGACCATCGTCGGGATTTCGATCTCCGGCAGGCGCTCGCGCGTGTCGTAGCCCCAGATCGAGGTCAGCGCGTCGGAGAATCCCGGAGCCTGCAGCCCCGGTCGCACCTGCTCGGCGAGCAGCTCGGGCCGCAGTTTGTTGGGGTTGCGGAAGATTCGGCCGAAGGCGAGCTTGCGACCGCGGGGCCGGGTCCAGTAGGAGCGTCGTTCGCCGCTGAGCATGGGAATCGCCGCCTTGAAGATGCGGGCACCTGCATCGAGCGAGCGGCCCTCCCACTCGGCGAAGCTGACCCCGGCGGCCGAGATCAAGACCAGGCGCTCGAAGCGCTCGGGCTCGTCGATCACCGCCTCGGTGGAGACGAAGCCGCCCATCGAGTTGCCGACCAGCGCCGCCACGCGGTCGATCCCGAGCCGCTCGCAGAAGTCGTGGACCAGGCGGCCGTAGTTCGGCATCGAGATCTCCCACGAGGGCATCGGGCTGTCGCCGAACCCGGGCAGGTCGAGCGCGATCGCCCGGTAGCCGCGCCCGAAATAGGGCACGTTCTCGAGCCAGTTGCGCCAGCAGCCAGCGAGCCCGTGGACGAAGAGGATCGGTTCGCCCGCGCCGATCTCGGCGTAGTTGACTTCGGCCCCCGGCAGCTCGACCCGGTGCAGGTGTCGGCGCCAGTCGATTCGCATCCACTCGGGCTGCGGGTCGGGGTTGCCGTAATCGCTGGCGGGAAAGAGCGGCGGCCTTCCGTTTTCGCTCTCAGGCATAGCCCATCCTTTCCAGTACGGGGATCTCGCGGATCTGCGGCGGCTGCAGGTGGTCCCAGAGGATGCCGCGGGGGCGGTCGTACTGGCGCTCGACGTCGATCACGGCCCGCGGGGTGGCGATCAGGTCGACGGGGAGGTCGTGGGCGGTGACCATCAGGTGCTGGCGGAGGATCTGGATCGGGTGGACGGTGGTGGCGACGGTCGTGTGGCTGTCGATCTTGCCGGCGTCGGCGAGGATCCCGTACTCGAGGTCGTGGTAGCCGCCGCCTTTGCCGATCCGGGCGCCGCTGAGGTTGACCGCGACCGATCCGCAGAGGATCAGGTCGACCTCGGGCAGGTCGTCGAGGGCGACGACGCGGCCGTGCTTGAGCGCCCCCTTGATCGTCGCCGCCTCTTTCATCGCCGCTTTCGAGAGCCGCTTCGGGTCGAGCACGCGGAAGGGGTGGGGGTCGCGCAGGCGCGGCACCGCCATGATCATTGTCTTGCCGTCTTCGAGGGCGATCCGCCGCGCGTGCGTCTGCGGCGAGTCGGGGTTGGCCTTGATCACCCGCGCCCGCTTCCAGAGCCGGTGCCCGGCCAGCTTCTCGGCCGCCAGTTTGGCGCCGGCGAAGTTCGGGATCCGCCCCTCGGCGCCGGGGAAGCGGGAGACGCCCTCCCGTTCCATCGCTTTCCAGATCTCTTTGCGGACTTCGTCCTTGGTGCGCACCGGCGAAAGATATCCACCAGCCCTGCCGATAAGACCGAGGCAGTGCTTAGACTTTGTTGTTCGTCCGCGACGTACAGAGGTTCAGCTCCAGTCCATGCGTAAGAAGACTTCGATAGCGGTGATCGCCGTCGCCGTGCTGCTGGTGGCGTTGGTCGCCGTCGCCTACGCCTACGACAACTCGCAGAAGGACAAGATCGCCGACGGCGTCACGATCGGCGGCGTCGACGTCGGCGGCCTCAACGAACAGGAAGCCGCCGCCCTGGTCAAGCGCAAGTTGCTGGCGCCGCTGCGCCACTCGCTGCGGGTCAGCTTCGACGGCCAGAGCTGGCGGCTCCCCGGCCAGAAGCTGAAGATCCGCGCCAACATCGACTCGGCCGTCGAAGAAGCGCTCGAAGACAGCCAGGAAGGCGGCTTCCCCGACCGCCTCGTCCGCTACGTCAGCGGCGGCGAAGTCGACGAAAGCATCGCCCCGCACATCGCCTACTCGCAGCCGGCGATCAACCGCTTCGTCCGTCACGTCGCCGACGAAGTCAACCGCGAACCCCAGAACGCCGACGTCGAACCGACCCCCAGCTCGCTCGAAGTCGTCGCCGGCCACAACGGCCGCAAGCTCCGCGACAACCTGCTCGAGCAGGAACTGAAGGCGGCGGTGCTGAACGCCAACGCGCCGCACAAGATCGTCGCCAAGGTCCACGCGACCAAGCCGGAAATCACCAAGAGCGAAGTCGCCGCCGAGTACCCGTCCTACCTCACCCTCGACCGCGGCACCTTCACCCTGCGCCTCTGGAAGCACCTGAAGCTGGCCAAGGAATACACCGTCGCCGTCGGCATGGAAGGGCTGGAAACGCCGGAAGGCCTCTACGAAATCCAGGAAAAGGAAGAAAACCCGGTCTGGCACGTGCCGAACTCGGCCTGGGCCGGCAGTCTCGCCGGCCAGACGATCCCGCCGGGGCCGGAAGACCCGATCAAGGCGCGCTGGATGGGGATCTTCGAAGGCGCCGGCATCCACGGCACCGAAGAGACGGAATCGCTGGGCACCGCCGGCTCCCACGGCTGCATCCGGATGGCGATCCCCGACGTGATCGAACTCTACGATCAGGTCGAAGTCGGGACCCCGATCTACATCGGCGACTGATTCGCAGGACGCTGGGTGGCCGGCGCGAATCAACCTCTCGTGACCTGGGAAGAAGCGCTTTCGCTCTATGACCGCGACCTGCGGGCGCGCGGCTCCGCCGAGCGGACCCGGCGGGCCTACGGCGTCGACCTCGGCGGCTTCGCCGAGTGGGCGGGGGACCAGGGCCTCGCTCCTGGCGACGTCCGCCACCGCGACATCCGCCGCTTCGCCGCCGGCCTCTCCAACGCCGAGGCCGCCGCGGCGACCGTCGCCCGCAAGCTGGCGGCGATCCGCGGCCTCTACGGCTTCCTCGTCCGCACCGGCCGCGCCGGCGCCAACCCGGCCGAGCTCGTCTCCAGCCCCAAGCGCGGCGAGAAGCTGCCCCGCGTCCTCACCACCGAGCAGATGCGCACGCTGCTGGAGCGGATCCCGGCCCGCACGCCGCTGGAGCTGCGCGACCGGGCGATGCTGGAGCTGGCCTACTCCTGCGGCCTGCGCTGCGAGGAGATCGTCAACCTCGACGAGGGCGCGATCGACTTCGAGACCGAGCAGCTGCGGGTCCTCGGCAAGGGCTCGAAGGAGCGGCTGCTGCCGGTCGGGGAGCCGGCGCAGCGGGCGCTGCGGCGCTATCTGGAGAAAGGCAGGCGGGCGCTGGCGGGCGATCCGCGCGAGCCGGCGCTGTTCCTCTCCAAGAGCGGTCGCCGCCTCTCCAACTCCGACGTCACCCGTCGCCTCGGCCTCTGGACGAGGGAGGCGGCGCTGGCGGCCGGGGTCTCGCCACATTCACTCAGGCATTCCTTCGCAACTCATTTGTTGGAGGGGGGCGCAGATCTGCGTACGATTCAGGAGTTGCTCGGCCACGCGTCGATCTCGACCACCCAGGTCTACACCCGAGTCGATGCGGCAAGGCTGCGTGACACTTACGCTGCAAGCCACCCCCGCGCATGAGACAAATCCCCGCAAACGACCATAGAATCGGCTGAGTGGAAACGGGCGTAAAAGAGGTAGAGCTCCGCGATCTGTGGCGCCGCTACAAGGACCAGGGGGACGACGGTGCCCGGGAGCGGCTCGTCGTCGCCTACTCGCCGATGGTCAAGTTCGTAGCCGGCCGCCTCGGCGCCGGCCTGCCCTCCCACGTCGAAGACGCCGACCTGATCTCCTACGGCCTGGTCGGTCTGATCGGCGCGATCGAGCGCTTCGAGCCGGAGCGGGGGATCAAATTCGAGACCTTCGCGATGACCCGCATCCGCGGCGCGATCATCGACGAACTGCGCTCGCTGGACTGGGTGCCGCGCTCGGTCCGCTCCCGCGCCCGCGAAATCGAAGCGGCCCAGGCCAAGCTCGAGCACGAGCTGCAGCGGGCACCGAGCGAGGCCGAGCTGGCGGCGAAGCTGAACATGACCGAGGAGGAACTGCAGGCGGCGCTGCTGGAGATCGCCAACTCCTCCGTCTACGCGCTCGACGAGCTGTGGACCGTCTCGGACTCCTCCGGCGACCAGGTCTCGCTGCTGGACACGATCGCCGACGAGGGCGCCGCCGACCCGCAGGAGGCGCTGGCGACGACCGAGGTCAAGGACAGACTTACCGAGGCGATCGGCTCGCTGCCCGAGCGCGAGCAGCTCGTCGTCGCCCTCTACTACTACGAGAACCTCACCCTGCGGGAGATCGGCGAGGTCCTCGGCGTCACCGAGTCGCGCGTCTCGCAACTGCACACCAAGGCGGTGATGCGGTTGAAATCCCATCTCCAGCAGGGCTGAGCGTTGAGCGCCTGCTCGATCTGCGGCCGGACGATCCTCGCCGGCGAGCGGGTGCACGACTACGCCGACGGCAGCGAGGAGCGCTCGGTCTGCGAGCTCTGCGTCGCCCGCGCCGACCGGCTCGGCTGGCGAGCGGCGGCTGAGCTCGCGCTCGCGGCGACGCGCCCGGACCCCGCCGCGCCGCCGCCCCGGCTGCGGCCGACGCCTGCCCTCGACGCCGATGCGCCGACGCCGTTCGAGCGGGCGGTCGCCCGCTTCAACTCCAGCGAGGCGGGGCGCACCGTGGCCGGGCTGACCCGCACGCTGGGAACGCCCTGGGTCTCGGTCGGCGCCGCCGCGGGCAGGTCGGACGAGGTCCGGATCACCGTCGCCTGGGAGCTCTCCTGGTACCAGTGGGGGGTCGACATCGGCGACGAGCTACGTCCCGTCTTCGAGCTCGACAAGGGTCGCGAAATCGACCAGCTCGATGCCCCTGCCAAGCAGTGGAACGCCGCGATCGGCGAGGACGGCAAGCTCGGCTTCTCCGGCGATGGGACGGCTCGGCGATGAGCCGCCTGACCGTCAACGTCGACGGCGGCTCCCGCGGCAACCCCGGGCCGGCGGCGATCGGCGTCGTCGTCCGCGGCGACGGCGAGGTGCTGGAGGAAGTGGGGGAGACGATCGGCGAGGCGACCAACAACGTCGCCGAGTACCGGGCGCTGCTGAAGGGGATCGAGCTGGCGGCGGCGCACGGCGCCACCGAGCTGGAGCTGATCGGCGACTCGCAGCTGGTGGTCAGGCAGGTCGAAGGTCGCTACAAAGTCAAGGACGCCGGGATGAAAGAGCTGCACGAAGAGGCGAAGCGGGCGCTGCGGGAGTTCGACTCCTGGTCGATCCGCCACGTCCGCCGGGCCGAGAACGCCGACGCCGACCGGCTCGTCAACGCGGCCCTGGACGGGGTCCTCGATGGCTGAGGGCGGGGGCGAGCAGCGGGGGCCGGAGCCGATCGACCCCGGCGTCGACGTCGGCCACGTCCACCTCAAAGTCGCCGACGTCGATCGCGCCCTCGAGTTCTACTGCGGCATCCTCGGCTTCGAGCTGATGCAGCGCTACGGGGCGGACGCCGCCTTCATCTCTGCCGGTGGCTACCACCACCACATCGGCCTCAACTCCTGGCACTCGAAAGGCGGCCCGCCGCCCCCGCCGGGCAGCACCGGCCTCTTCCATACCGCCATCCGCTACCCGACCCGCCGCGCCCTCGCCGACGCCCTGCGGCGCCTCAGCGAAGTGGGCTGGCCGCTGGACGGGGCCTCCGACCACGGCGTCAGCGAGGCCCTCTACCTCTCCGACCCCGACGGCAACGGCGTCGAGCTCTACTGGGACCGCCCGCGCGAGGAGTGGCCGCGCTCAGCCGACGGCGGCCTGCAGATGGGCACGATCCCGCTCGACCTCGACGGCCTGATCGCCGAGCTGCGCTGACAAATTGTCCCCGGTATGCGGGGACGATTTGTCGTTTACGCGCCGAGGATGGCTTCGAGCAGGTTCGGCTTGAAGGCCTGGGTGCCGGGCACCAGCTGCAGGTTCGGGAAGCCGTGCGCCTGGGCGTAGGCGAGCTCGCGGCTGAGGTCGCCGACGCCGTTGGTGCCGGCGAGCGGAGCGATCTGCAGGGTGCTGAGGACGCCGATCGCCTGCCCGGCTTCGTTCATGAAGCCGCTGCCGGAGTCACCGGGGATGCCGGGGGTGAGCGTGGAGACGATGTGGCTCCAGCCGCCGCCTTCGTTCTGGATCACGATGCCCTGCTTGGGGCTCAGCTTGGTGACGCCGCCGCGCAGCTCCGAGTTGCCGTAGGAGTAGACGGTGGAGCCGAGTTCGCCGACGGTGCCGACGCCGGTCGGGCCCCCGAAGCCAGGGACCGAGGGGTTGACCCGGCCGACGTCGGCGGGGTCGAGGCGGATCAGGGCGAGGTCGTTGTAGGCGCAGGTGTCAGGGTCTTTCTCGCCCGCGGCCTGCATCGTCAGCCAGGAGTTGTAAGCGAGGGTGCCGGGCTTTTCGGCGCCGGTGACTTCGACCGGGGTGCCGATCGGCAGCGAGCCGCTGGTGCAGCCGTCGGTTTCGGTCTGACCGCCGGTGCCGGAGCAGTGGGCCGCCTGCCCGAGGTAGACGGTCGAGCCTTCCTCGAAGACGAAGTTGGAGGTGCACTGGGCCCCGGCGGTGAAGGTCTGGACGCCGGGATGGACGGCGGCAGTGCCGGCTGGGGCCCAAGCCAACGCGAGGGCAGGGAGGAGCAGGGTCAGGGCGACCGTGGCCAGGGAAACGACGGTCACGCGCTTGATTCGCTGCAAGAAGCTCCTCCTCTGCCCCCGCGCCGGGGGAATGGATCGATGTGGGAACGAGAAGAGACTACCCAATAATAAGTAGGGAAAACAAGTAGCGGCCATAACGGCCAGGAAGTAGGTTGGGACGATGGAGGTTGCGATCGCCGGAGGGCACGGGAAGATCGCCCTGATGCTGGGCGGGCTGCTGGTCGAGCGCGGCAATGCCGTCTTCGGGCTGATCCGCGACCCCGCCCAGGAAGGCGATCTGCACGCGGTCGGCGTCGAGCCGGTGATCTGCGACATCGAGGGCGACGACGACGTCACCGAGGCGGTGAGCGGGGCCGAGGCGGTCGTCTTCGCCGCCGGCGCCGGTCCCGGCAGCGGCGCCGAGCGCAAGTGGACGGTCGACTACGGCGGCGCGGTGAAGCTAATCGACGCCGCCAAGGCGGAGGGGATCGACCGCTACGTGATGGTCAGCGCGATGGGCGCCACCGAGCCCCCGCCCGAGGGGGGCGAGGCCTTCGGCGAGTACCTGCGCGCCAAGGCCAAAGCCGACAGCGCCCTCCTCGCCAGCGGCCTCGCCTACACGATCGTCCGCCCCGGGGGCCTCACCGACGATCCGCCGAGCGGCCGGGTCCAGATCGGCGAGCGCCTCGAGCGCGGCGAGATCCCTCGCGCCGACGTCGCCGAGGTCCTCGCCGCGGTGCTGGGAGCCGACAACGCGATCGGCAAGACATTCGACCTCATCGCCGGCGAGGTGCCGGTCCTGCAGGCGGTCTCAGCGCTCTGAGGGGAGAGGGCGTCGGCCAGGCGGGGGCCTCTGAGGCGGAATGAGCGCGATCATTTGCCCACGGATGCCACTCCCGTTGCAGTAGTGCCCGTCGCCCCCTGATCCGTCCGAGTGGCTCGCCACCATCGGGACATGCCTATGGAGGTCTTTGTCGTCTGTTCAGCCTGCGAAGAGGAAACTTCGGTGGTCGTCGAGGACCTCGACGCCGTCGAGCGCGAGGTTTGCGATTGCGGCTACAGCTTCGTCGTGCTCTCGGTCGCCGAGTTCGAGCCGGTTCACGCCAAGGGAGGCCAGCTCGTCGAGTTGCCTTGGCGCGGCGACGACCTTTCGCGCGCCGCGTAAAAATCTAGGGCGGTTGACGAGGAGGACGGCGAAGAACTTCCGCCGCCCCCTCAGTCTCCTAGATTAGGAGAGGAAGCTGGCTTAGCACCCGCTGGGCACTACCCGGTTAAAGCGCCCGGGTTCAGGGCGTTCCCCTCCTGGGCTCATGCATGCCTTCCAGTTGGTAACGCCGCCTTCTTCCCAACCGATGTGGACGTTCACAGAGCAGTGGTTTCTGGCGGACTTCAATTCAATTCCGAGGAAAGCAGTCCCGCCGCTACAACCCGCGTTGAACTCTGCGCCGTTGTAGAACGTTCCTTCCCAGACGCAAACCTTCCCACCTTCGCAAACGCCGTCGGTTTCGGCCTGAGCGGTTGATCCTTGGATCGAGAATAGGAGGATTGCGGCTGCGGCCGCAGTCAGCAGCACAGCCATGAACCGTCGTGGCCTCGAGCCGAGGAGCTGAATCGTGTGAGACATCGCTTCTCCTTTGCAGATTGGATCTCTTTTCGTTTTGCCCAAGGCTGCCCATACTTCAAAGGAATAACTGAGTATTCAATAGGTATCAACGAATATTCGGTTGTCTTTCCTGCGCCCGATTCGCGGCTTAATCCGTTGGAAAGCAGACCGCGCTCCGCCGAACATGGCGGAGCGCGGTGGATGCCAAGGATCTCCTGCTCGAGCGCCTCAGTGAGACAGGTAGGCGAACCCGACGACCCCGGCCATCGCGGCGTAGCCGGCCTTGGTGGGATGGATGTCGGCGCTCGGGCTTGCGGGGTTGAAGACGCCGCCCGGGCACATCGCCGTGAAGGCGCAGACCGTGGGGATGTCTCCCGCTTCCGGGCCGCCGTGGGTGCCCGAGAAGTTGATCACCCTCGCCGTGTTGGCGAAGCCGACCCCATAGGTCGCGGCCACGCTCTTCAGGGCGCCGTTCAGCGCTTCGACCGTCGCGTCTCCCGTGCCTTCGGGGCTCAGCACGGTCGGGTAGGGGTTGTACTGGGAGACGAAGATGATCTTCGCTTCCGGTGCGGCCGCGCGCAGCTGGGCGAGGATGACCCCGACGTTCGCGGTGACGTGTCCGATCTCGGCTTCGATCTGTCCCTGGCTGCAGGTGAACGTCGCCGGGAAGCCGCAGGTGTGGCTGAGGAACTGAAGGATGTCGTTGGCGCCGATGTCGAGCGTGATCGTGCCGACCCCCGGTTCTTTCGCGATTGCCAGCGCGTCTTCGAGCTGCGTGCCGGGATAGGAGTGGTGCAGGAACGCCTTCGGGAAGGGGGTCCCGGTCGGACCGCCGGCGCAGAACGCCGCCCCGACGCCGGAGCCTTTGATCATCGTTTCGGTGGTCTCTCCCGGACAGCCGTCGTTGACGATCTGCAGTTTGGGGTTCACCAGCTTCAGCGTCGCGCCGAAGTCGTCTACGTAGCCGTCGTTGAAGTTCGCCGCTTCGACGAAGCCTTTGGTTTTCAGTTCTTCCTGGAACTGGGCTTGGTGGTAGCCATAGGCGAGCGAATCGCCGAGCGCGAGATAGGTGTTTCCGACGCCGGTGGCGCCAGCGGCCGGAGCGAGCGCGAGCGCTCCGAATGCGGCAAGAGCGACAACGTACACGAACAAGCGCGTGCAAACGCGATACAGGGCTGACATGGCCCCTCCCTAGTTTCTAGTGGTTGACTGGTTAACCAGGGCCGAGCTTTATTACTCGACCGAAGTTTGTTCAATCGAACCTAGCCGATATCGGGTCAACCGACAACCAGGGAAGACGATTCCCAGTCGCAGAGCGCTCGGGCGCCCTCCGCCGCGGACGGCCCTATTGTGGCGCGCCCTTGTACGACGCTTCTCCACACCCGATCGCCTCCGGGAAACGTGCCCGATCGCTTCCAGATTGGCCCGCCGCCCGACCCCTCCGCGCCTGGCAGGAGGAGGCGACCGAGGCCGTGCGGGCGCACTCGGGCACCAGCTTCCTGGCCTCGGCGACGCCGGCGGCCGGCAAGACCACCTTCGGCCTGCACATCGCCCATCGGATGCTGAGCGCCGGGTTCGCCTCGCGCGTCGTCGTCGCCGGCCCGACCACCCACATCTGCCGCCAGTGGGCCGCCGACGCCGCCCGCTATGGGATCGACCTCGAGCCGAACCGGCCGAACTCGGACGGGCCGGAGTCGACCGACTTCCACGGCGTCGCCGTCACCTACCAGACGATCGCGGCCGGGCCGAGCACGCACCGGCAGGCCGCCGAGCGCCGGCCGACCCTGCTGATCGCCGACGAGCCGCACCACATGGGCGATCAGGCCGCCTGGGGACTGCGTACCCGCAAGGCCTTCGACGGCGCCCGCTTCCGGCTGCTCCTCTCGGGCACGCCCTTCCGCTCCGACAACTCGGCCATCCCCTGGATCACATACGACGAGGACGGCCTCAGCCAGGCCGATTACGTCTATGGCTATCCGCAGGCGCTGGTCGACCGGGTCTGCCGCCCGATCACCTTCCTGCCCTATGACGGCGAGATGGAGTGGCTCTCGGACGGGCGGCTGCGCAGCGCCGACTTCGACCTCGTCCTGCCGGCGGCGGAGGCGGCGCGGCGCCTGCGGACGGCACTCAGCCCGGAGGGGGAGTGGATGGGGGAGGTGCTGCGCGACGGCGACGCCAGGCTGAGCGAGGTGCGCGCCGACGGGCATCCCGACGCGGGCGGCCTGGTCATCGCCTCCGATCAGGACCACGCGCGGGCGATAGCGGCTCGGCTCGGTTCGATCTCGGGCGAGCAACCCGAGCTGGTGATGAGCGACGAGCCCGGCGCCAGCCGGCGCATCGCCGATTTCGCCTCCTCCGATCGGCGCTGGCTGGTCTCGGTCCTGATGGTCTCCGAGGGCGTCGACATCCCCCGCCTGCGGGTCGGCGTCTACGCGACGGCGGCCCGGACCGAGCTCTTCTTCCGCCAGGTGGTCGGCCGCTTCATCCGGGCCACCCCGCGGCCGCGCCGCCAGATGAGCTACCTGCTGATGCCAGCCGACCCGCGACTGAAGGCGCTCGCCCACGAGATCGAGCTGGAGCGCCGTCACGCCCTCGACCTCTCGCCGACCGCTGAGGAGGACGAGGGCGAGGAGATGGACGACCCCGGTCCGGATCCCGGCGAGCCGGGTGGCGGCTTCGCCGCCCTCAGCTCAGGCGGCGCCGAGCTGGACGAGGCGATCATGAGCGAAACCACCCTTCAGCTCTTCCCGACCGACGACCCCAAGCCGGCAGCAAAGAAGGCGAGCTCCCCCACCAAGCCCGAAGCCTCGTCAGGCGACCTCGAACCCGAACGGGAGTCGGCCTACGCGACCCGAGAGCGACTGCGCGCCGAGCGCAGCCGCCTGGTTGCCAAAGTCGCCCGCCGCACCAACAAGTCGCATCGGGAGGTCCAGGCCCGCATCAATCGCGCCACCAGAACGCGCTCAGTCGCCAGCGCCACCATCGACCAGCTCGAACGCGGCAACGCGATGCTGCGCCGCGAGCTGTGGAAGTGACGCGGCTGAAGGGATTCGAACCCTCGACCGCTGCCCAAAACGATCATGGGCGACGGAAGATCGAATGAGTGCCGACCCGCCGCCAGATGATATGCGGCTGGCCGGAGTGGACTTCATCGCCGTATTGGAAGGTCGCGCGGCCGTCGTAGGCCCAACTCATCTCCCAGACTCCCGGATGCCCCTGCACGCGCTTTACGCGCAGGCGGGGATGAAAGCCTTGTTTGCCCTCGGCGAGATCAGCAATGAACTGCGCCACGGCGGCGCGAAATTCCCGCTGTTGCTTTGGACTGAGCCGATCCCAATCGCGCCAGAACGACGCGAGGACATCACGCGTCGGCATCGAGCGGCTTCGTGCGCTCGTCTAACTCCGCTAGAAAATCCTCATCGCTCTCAAAGCGAGTTACCCGACCGGCGGATAGATCTTTGTCGGCTTCCCGCTCGCGCTGCTGCCATTCACGCGTCCAGAACCAAGCCTGCTCGGGGTCGATCCGTCCATCCGAAACCTCGCGAAGCAGAATCGCCGCACCGTCTACCGCTTTATCTGGAAGGCGGTCCACAAGCTGATGTAAGTCTGCCCTGGTCATGAAGCCAATTCTGACATGCCAGCCGGAACAACTTGTCGGGGAGTGGAGATGGCAGCGAAGGAGTAAGACAGGAGGTCGCACGACCGCACGCCCCTAGCCGTAACACAGAAAAGCCCCGCCGGAGCGGGGCTTTTCATTAGAGCGGCTGAAGGGATTCGAACCCTCGACCTTCTGCATGGCAAGCAGACGCTCTAGCCAGCTGAGCTACAGCCGCATCGGGAGGGCAGTTTACCGGGGTGGGGCCGATCGGGCGGTGGCAGGCTCGAGGGGGAGGCCTTCTGCCTTCCACTCCTGGACGCCGCCGATCACGTCGCAGGCCTCTAGGCCGAAGCGGCGCAGGGTCGCGGCGGCGAAGCTCGACTGGTAGCCCTCGTCGCAGATCAGGATGATGCGGCGGTCGAGGCGGGCGAGGGCGGGGTCGCGGTGCTCGCCTCGCGGATCCAGGCGCCACTCGAGGACGTTGCGCTGGACGATCGCGGCGCCGGGGACGAGGCCGTCGCGCCGGCGCTGCTCCAGCGGGCGGATGTCGATCAGGAGGTCGCCGTCCTGTGCTGCCGCTTGCGCTTCGGCGGGGGAGAGGCGGTCGATTTCGGCACGCACCTCGGCGAGCAGCTCTTCCACCGTCGTCAGCGTCGCCGTCTCCCGCACGGAAGTTCATCTACCCGCTCGCCGCACGCGCTAGCCTGACGCCCAGGGAGAATGCTTTTCCGTCAGATCATCCACGAGGACCTGGGCTGCGCCTCCTACCTGGTCGCCGACCGCGAAGCCGGTGTCGCTGCGGTGATCGACCCGCAGTGGGACGTCGAGCCCTACACGCGACTGGCGCGCCTGCACGGGGTGCGGATCGGGCACGTGCTCGAGACCCACAACCACGCCGATCACGTCTCCGGCCACGGCCGCCTCTGCCGCGCCACCGGGGCGACGGTCCACGTCCACGAGCTGGCCCACGCCGAGTACCCGCACGAGCCCTTCGCCGACGGCTGGAAGCTGGAGCTCGGCGACCTGACGATCGAGGCGATCCACACGCCCGGCCACCGGCCCGAGCACACCTGCTTCCTGCTCAGCGACGCCAGCCGCGGCGGCACCCCCTGGGCCCTCCTGACCGGCGACTCGCTCTTCATCGGCGACGTCGCACGCCCGGACCTGGCGGTCGAGCCGCGCGAGGGGGCGGCCGACATGTTCCGCTCCCTGCACGAGCGCCTGCTGAACCTGCCCGACGAGGTCGAGGTCTGGCCGGGGCACCTCGGCGGCTCGCTCTGCGGCGGCTCCGGGCTCGACCTCAAGACCTCCTCGACGATCGGCTTCGAGCGGCGCCACAACCAGGCGCTGGGGATCGACGTGCTGGCCGACTTCGTCGCCAGCCAGGTCGCCTCGCTCGGCGACAAACCGCCCAACGTCGAGCGCATCGTCGGCCTCAACCGCGGCCCCCTGGTCGAGGACTTCGGGACGCCGGCGCCGCTCAGCCCGCACGAGGTCGAGGAGCTGGTCGAGGAAGGGGCGGTGGTGATCGACGGCCGCACCAACGAGCAGTTCGACGAGGCCCACATCGAGGGCGCCCTCAGCACCTCTTCTTACGACACCGGCTTCGCGACCAAGGTCTCGCGCGTCGCCCCGGCGGGCGCCGACATCGTCGTCGTCGCCGCTTCCTCCGGCGACGAGCGCCAAGCCGCGCAGCTGCTGGCCTCGGTCGGCCTGCCGGTGCGCGGCTACCTCGAGGGCGGGATGACCGCCTGGCGGACCGAGGAACGGCCGGTCCGCCGGATCGAGCTGATCGACACCGACGAGCTGGCGCGCCGGGTGGAAGGCGATGCCGGGCCGGCGATCCTCGACGTCCGCAACGCCTCCGAGTACGCGAGCGAGCGCATCCCCGGCTCCCTCCACATCCCCTACGGCGACCTCGCCGGCCGCCTCGACGAGCTGCCGCGCGACCGCACGATCGCCACCGTCTGCCGCGGCGGCAAGCGCAGCGGCCTCGCCGCCTCGATCCTCCAGCGCGCCGGCTTCGAGGTCATCCACGTCGGCAAGGGCGTGCCCGCCTGGCGGGCCGGCGGGCATCCGGTGGAGAGCGACGCCGAGACGACCGCTTCGGCGGTCTGATGCTCGAAAAACCCCTGCACCAACGATACTGAGTACGGTTTTCTCGCAAATTGCGGGGAATTATTGGCTTTATCCCTATCTATCTCTTTGACTTCGGCCTGACATTTGTCAAAGACGCCCGTTAGAGACGTGCATATGCAGCGGGCGTCGTGGTCGCTGACTGGTCGTCTGCGGCGCCCGTTGCAGATGCGTTCCGCCCGCGCGTGTCACTCCTGAGAGAATGCCGCGACAGATGGAGTCCTCGCGCCAATACAACCTCGTCCTCTTCGGGGCGACCGGCTTCACCGGGGGCCTCACCGCCGACTACCTGGCGGCGCACGCACCGGCAGAGATGCGCTGGGCGCTGGTCGGGCGCAGCCGCGCGAAGCTCGACGCCGTCGCGGCCCGTCTTGCCGCCGCCTCTCCCGAGGCGCCGAAGCCGGACGTGGTCGTCGCCGACGCCGCCGACCGCGAGGCGATGCGCGGCGTCGCCGAGTCGACCCAGGTCGTGATCACCACGGTCGGCCCCTACATCCTCTACGGCGAGCCGCTGGTCGCCGCCTGCGCCGCGGCGGGGACCGACTACGTCGACCTCACCGGCGAGCCCGAGTTCGTCGACCGGATGTGGATCGAGCACCATGACGAGGCGGAGCGCAGCGGCGCCCGGCTCGTGCACTGCTGCGGGTTCGACTCGATCCCGCACGACCTCGGCGCCTACTTCACCGTGCAGCACTTGCTGGAGGGGGTGCCGCTGAAGGTCAACGGCTACGTCAAGAGCAACGCCAGCTTCTCCGGCGGCACCTTCCACTCGGCGATCAACGGCTTCGCCCGCGCCCGGCAGACCATGAGCGCGGCGAAGGAGCGCCGCCAGGCGGAGTCGCGCCCGCAGGAGCGCAAGGTCCACTCCGCGCCGCCGCGGATCCGCCACGACGAGCAGCGCGGCGGCTGGACGGTGCCGCTGCCGACGATCGACGGCACGATCATCCGTCGCTCGGCGGCCGCGCTCGATCGCTACGGCCCCGAATTCACCTACGGCCACCACATGGTCGCCAAGCACCTCGCCACCGTCGGCGCGATCGCCGGTGGGGTCGGCACCGCCGGGCTGCTGGCGCAGCTGCCGCCGACCCGCAAGCTGCTGCTTAAGCTGAAATCCCCCGGGGAGGGACCGAGCGAGGCCGAGCGCGAACGCAGCTGGTTCAAGGTCGTCTTCGTCGGCGAGGGCGGGGGCAAGCGCGTCGTCACCGAGGTCAGCGGCGGCGACCCCGGCTATGGCGAGACCTCGAAGATGCTGGCCGAGTCCGGTCTTTGCCTCGCCTTCGACGAGCTACCCGAGCGCTCCGGCCAGCTGACCACCGCGGTGGCGATGGGCGATGCGCTGCTCTCGAGGCTGCAGCGGGCGGGCATAGACTTCAAAGTGCTCGAATCCACTTAGACGGGTAAGGACTGCGCATGGACGACCAGCAGGTACTCGACCGCATCGACCAACTGGTCCAGGAGGAGGAGGCGCTCCTGCACCGCCACGAGGGCGAGGGTCTCGACGACGACGAGCACGCCCGCCTCGAAGAGCTCCAGCTCCAGCTCGACAAGGCTTGGGACTACCTGCGCCAGCGCCGCTCGCTGCGGGAGGCCGGCGACGACCCCGACGACGCCAGCATGCGCGACGGCGGCACCGTCGAGGGCTACGAGCAGTAGCCGGGCCGGCGGCTAGAGTTCGCGCCTCGTTGTCGAGAGAAGGAGGCGTGGTGAGCGGTAGGCATTGGGTTGCGCGTGGTTCTCTTTTGGCTTTGCTGGCGGTGGTGCTGACGGCGGCGGTCGGCTCGACTGCATCGGCCCAGATAGTCGTCGGGCAGACTGCACCGTCGATCGAAGCTGCAAACTCCTGCAATTTCAAAGAACCCTTCGACGAAGTCCAGATCTCGACCGCGGCGGGAACGAGCTATGTCGTTCCCGCCGCCGGCGTGATCACCTCGTGGAGCACCAATGCGGGTCCATGGAGCGGGCAGCAGTACGGCTTCAAGGTCTTCCGTCCCCTTGGTGGCGCCAGCTTCCTGGTCGTCGGCCACGACGGCCCGCGGCTGCTGACGCCGAGCGCTCTCAACACCTTCCCGGTTGCGATCCCGGTGCAGGCCGGCGACCACATCGGCATCAACATCCCCGCCACCGGCACCACGGCCTGCTCGTTCCTCACCGGGATGGAAGGGGATCTGTACGGCTACGCGGGCGGCACCGCGGCCGATGGCGCCACGATCAGCCCGACCACCGAAGCGGGCGTGCGGCTGAACATCTCGGCCACCGTCCTGCCGCCGCCGACGATCGGCTCGATCAGCCCTGCCACGGGGTCGGTCAAGGGGGCGAGCGTGGTCATCGCCGGCGCCAACTTCGCCAGCGTGCAGGGGGTCAGCTTCGGCTCGGTTCCGGCGAGCGCCTTCACCGTCGACACCGAAGGCCAGATCACCGCCAAAGCCCCGGCCAGCAAGACCCTCGCCAAAGTCCCGGTGACCGTGACCACCGTCGCCGGCGCGGCCACCAGCGCCCAGACCTTCGCCTACGAGGGCTGCGTCGTTCCGAAGCTGAAGGGCAAGGGGCTGAAAGCAGCGAAGAAGAAAGCCCGTGCCAAGGACTGCAAGATCGGCACGGTGAAGAAGCTCGGCGACACCACCGCCAAGAGCGGCAAAGTCGTCAAGCAGAGCCCGCCGCCCGGCAAGGTCCTGGCACCCGGCTCGAAGATCAAGCTGACGCTCAAAGGCTGAACTCCGCCTCGCCAGGGCGCCGCTACCCTTCACCGGGTCCGGCGCCTTGGCGGAGTGGCTACGCAGCGGCCTGCAAAGCCGTTTACACCGGTTCGATTCCGGTAGGCGCCTCTGGTGGGGGAGAGTTTCCGTTCCCAGGGACTTGTCTTGGGGTGGAGATCAGTTGCTTCTTGTGGACGGACCATGCCGAATTGCGCATTGCCCAGAGAGGGCTAATGAGGTCCGAGGTCGAGGATGCCGTCCGAGCGATGCATCGGGATCGTCAGATCAATCGAGGCGATGCGGATTGGCGGATTGAAGGCATGCCTTCGGATGGACAAGGCTTCGTGGTCATCTATGACTGCCCGGTTGATGGGAACAGGAGGGCGGCGCGCATCGTCAGTGCATGGCTAGTGCGAAGTCGTGGTGATCGAGAGCGCGGCTCGTCGCGGGGGGTATCTTGGGACCGATGACCGGCAGATTCGCCTACTACGATCGCGATGCGGATATCGCTTGGGTTCCCACTGGGGAATCGGCGGAGGTGGTCAGCCAGGAGGTCGAGTGGGGGCTGATCGACCACGACGTAGCGAGCGACGAGGTGGTCGCGATCGAGATCTGGTCTGCCAGCAAGCGGCTGCCTGCCGATCTCTTGGAGACGCTCCCCTCACCCCAAGGGGACCGCGGGGCGGCGGCTTAGCCGCGCTCTTCTCGCGGGGCGTAGCCGAGGGCGGCGAGGGCGAATTCGCCTTGGGGGGTGACGCGGAAGGGGGCGCCGCGATCGGGGTCGAGTTGGCTGGCGCCTTCGACCAGGCCGTAGTAGTCCAGCACCCGGGCGTGGTAGGTGACCGTGCTGAGCAGCAGGTTGCTTTCCTGCAGCCGCTCGAGGGCCTCGGCGGGGCTGAGGGTCTCGCATTCCCGGGTCAACTTGAGGAAGCCGATCCGGACAGGGTGTTCAAGCACCCTGACGAGGCGATATTCGAACTCCGGTGTTTTGTCGGGAAAGGGGAACATCGGGGGGTTCCTCGAAAGCACTGGGAGGTTCCGCAGTCTTGATCTAGCAGATGCCAAGCGCTAGACCAAAGCCACTGAGCGGCTAACTTGCGGAGGCAGCCGTGGGTAAAGACGGACCCTCTCTAATCGATAACCGGATGATCAAGGCGCTCGCGCACCCGACGCGAGTGGACATCCTGAACATCCTCGCCGAAGGGCCCAGTAGCCCCTCGCGCATCGCCAAGCAGCTCGACAACGTCAGCCTCAACCTCACCGCCCACCACATCAAAGTCCTGCGCGAGCTCGACTGCGTCGAGCTCGAAGAAGAGGTCCGCCACGGCGGCCGCACCGAGCACGTCTACCGGCTCTCCAAAATCCCCATGTTCAGTGCCGAGGAATGGGATGAGGTCGACCCCCAGGACGGCCAGCCGATCACCCTGCAAATCCTCCGGGTGGTCTCCGAAGAGGTGCGGGAGGCCGTGCTCTCGGGGGGCTTCCAGGGCGGCGACACGCACCTGAGCAGGACGCCGCTCTCGGTGGACGAGCAGGGCTGGGGCGAAGTCTCCGCGATCCTCGAGCGCGCCCTGATGGAAGTGATGCAGGTCGGCGAGGAGAGCGCGGAGCGCGCCCGTCGCAACGGCGCCGCGGTGACAAAGATGCGCGTCGTGATCATGCAGTTCCTCCTCAGCTCCCTGCGGGAGGACCCGGAGTTTCCGCTCGATGGAAAGAAAATCTGATGTTTTCCAACACGCTCTGAAGCGGGGTTTCCGGGTAGAGCGAGTCACTTATCCGCTTTTCGGGTTCTGTCGATAGATAGGGATGCAGGCGGGCGTGTCACACGAAGACTTCGAAACTCGCTACTGGCTGAGGACCGCGGCCGCCGGCGGCTGGGTGACGATCCTGATGTCGGTCGCCGGTCTCGCCTACGCGGCCTTCTTCACCGCTCCCGCGCACCGGCTCGGCCTTGCCCTGATGACCACCCTGATCGCGATCAGCGGAGTGCTGGCGCTGTTCGTGATCCCCTGGCGGCGGATCGTCGCTTCGTCCTGGCGCGAGCGGGCGTTCCTTCTCTGGGGCGTCTTCTCGGTGGCGATGGTGCTGGCCCTGACCCTCCTCGACGGCGGGGGCGAAAGCCCGTTGCAGCTGGCGCTGTTCCTGCCGGTCGTCTTCGCCTCCCTGTCCTTTCCCCTGCGCAATCTCGTCGTCCTCGCCGTCCTCGCCGAGGTGACGTTCCTCGCCCTGGCGCTGGGCGGGGGGTTCGACGGCGGCTACATCCTCGTCTTCTGCGCCTCGCTCGCCGGTACCGCGACGATGGCCCTCTGGCAGGCGAAGATCCACGACGGCTGGCGCCAGGAGCTGGCCCGCAGCTCGACCACCGACCCGCTCACCCACCTGCTCAACCGCCGCGGCTTCGCGATGGCCTCGGAGCGGGCGTTCGCGGCGCTGGCGCGCGGGCGCCGGCCGGTGACCCTGGCCGTCATCGACCTCGACTGCCTCAAGTCCTACAACGACGAGCACGGCCACCAGGCAGGCGACGAGCTCCTCTGCTGGGTGGGAGAGCGGCTTGCCTCGACGGTGCGTGCCGGGGACTCGGTGGCGCGCCTCGGCGGCGATGAGTTCGCCGTCCTGCTGCCGGACACCTCCGCCGCCACGGCAGCGCCGATCGTGGCGCGGCTCTCCGACGCGCTGATGGCGCGGGCTCCGCACTGCCTGGGGGTCGCGAGCGCCCCCGACGAGGGCACCAGCTTCGACGCGCTCTATCGCAGCGCCGATGCCGCGCTTTACCAGCGCAAGCTGCAGCGAGCACAGCAGGCAGAGCGGTCACGGCAGCAGGTGCCGGACCGCTCCCCTGCCTAGCGCTCGAGCGAGAGAGGGCTCAGGCGTGGTTGGGGCCGTCGTCGTGGCCACCGCCGCCTTCACCACCGCCACCGCTGCGGGTCTCGACGTGGTTGGCGAGCAGCCCGTTGGAGGTCTGCTTGGCTTCGACCTCGACCGCGAGCCCGGCGTGAAGGCCGCCGAAGCCGCCGGCGATGCGCTGGAAGACGGTGGCGGAGTTGACGCGGATCCGGACCTTGGCGCCGCTCTGGGTGGTGACGCGGAAGGTCTTGTTGGAGGCGTCCTTGGAGATGACGGTGCCGTCGATGTGGCGGAGGGCCGCCTGAGCCGGCCCGGCGATGACGCCCAGCATCACCGTTGCCGTCACTGCAGCGGTGGCCAGGAGGACGTAGACACGCTTGGAAACCATCTGGGTTCCTGCCTTTCCAGGTTGCTTTTCCCGGGCTACGGGGTGGGGCGAAAGGGGGTTCAGGAAAGAGATCGCTACGCGCGTGACAGCGGGCGCTAGACGGAGTCCCGCTGCCAGTTCGGCCGTGGGTAGGCCTCGACGAAGCCGGCGCGGAGGATGTTGCGGTAGCTGATCGAGGGCCGGTCGGGGATGCGCTCGCCGGTCTCGACGAAGAGGGTGTGGCAGCCGGCCTCGCCGGCGTCGAGGATGCGCCGGTGCAGGAGGGCGCTCTGGCAGCCGCGCCCGCGTGCCGCTTCGAGCGTGGCGCCGATCCCGAACTCGGCGATTCCCTCGTCGATCAACATCGCCCCGCAGGCCTGCGCCTCGCCGTCGACGCGGGCGACGTAGCAACGCCAGCCCTCCCGTCCCGGCAGGTGGGCGAAGAAGTCGGCGGCCCAGGGATGCATGCCGAAGCCGGTCGCGGCGATCATCCCGAAGGGCTCTTCGTCCGGCGCCGTCACCTCGACCACCTCGACTCCGTCCGGTGCCGGGAAGCGGGGCGGGTGGGGATCGCGGACGAACTTCATCCAGCCGTACCCGCGCTCGAAGCCGTTCCCCTGCAGCCACGTCTCGGCCGCCGCGGCTCCGGGGAGCCCGGGGGTGACGGGGACGTAGGGGGAGACGCCCTGCTCGGCGACCCAGGCGATCGCGGTCTCCAGGCCCTCGCCGCCGCGCTCGGCGTCCTCGGCGGCGCCGAGGACGAGGTTCAGCATCCGCGCCTCGGCGAGGTCGCGGACGGTCGTGACCTGGACCTGGCCGAACCTCCGCAGCTCGATCCCGCGCTCCTGGGCGACCTCGGTCGGGACCGATTCCCAGATCTCGCGCCAGAAGCGGCGCTCCACGCGGTCCAGCGCGGCGGGGTCGTAGCGCACTCCGTTCTCGGTTTCGCCAAGCGCCATCGTCGGGGAGCATAGGCTGAGGTGATGAGCGAGCGGCAAGTCGGGGTCGCGGTCCCCGAGGACCAGGTGATCGTCCTCTTCGGCGCCACCGGCGACCTCGCCAAGCGCAAGCTGCTGCCGGGGATGTTCCACCTGGCGCAGGTGGGGCTGATGCCGAAGCGCTTCCGCATCGTCGGCGCCGCGCGCCGCGGGATCGGCGTCGAGGAGTTCCGCGAGCTGGCGCGGGAGTCGGTCGAGGGCTCCAGCCGCAACGGCGGCGACGGGGAGGCGTGGGAGCGGTTCGCCGAGTCGCTGCGGTTCGCCGGCGTGGGGGAGGGCCTCGACTCGCTCGCCGGGGAGATCGCGAAGGCGCGCGAGGAGCTCGGCGACGGCGCGAAGGTCCTCTTCTACCTCTCGCTGCCGCCGCAGGCGATGGCGGCGACCGTAGAGGAGATCGGCGCCCACGACCTCGGCGAGGGGTCGAAGGTGATCACCGAGAAGCCGTTCGGCACCGATCTCGACTCCGCGCGGAAGCTGAACCGGCAGCTGCAGTCGGTCTTCGCCGAGCACTGCATCTTCCGCATCGACCACTACCTCGGCCGCGAGGCGGTGCAGAACCTGCTGGCGCTGCGCTTCGCCAACGGGATGTTCGAGCCGGTCTGGAACCGCAACCACATCGACCACGTCCAGATCGACGTCCCCGAGACGCTCTCGATCGAGATGCGCGGCAGCTTCTACGAGGGGACGGGCGCCTTCCGCGACATGGTCGTCACCCACCTCTTCCAGGTGCTCGGGTTCGTGGCGATGGAGCCGCCGACCAGCCTCGGGGCGAAAGCGCTGGGGGTGGAGCGGGAGAAGGTCTTCGAGTCGATGCCGGCGCTGCGGCCGGGCGACGTCGTCCGCGGCCAGTACGCCGGCTACCGGGACGAGGACGGCGTCGCCGCCGACTCCGGCACCGAGACCTTCGTCGCCGTCAAGGCCTTCGTCGACAACTGGCGCTGGGAGGGGGTGCCGTTCTTCCTGCGCTCGGGCAAGCGCCTGGCCGAGAACCGCCACCTGCTGACGATCGCCTACTCGAACCCGCCGCGGCGGATGTTCCCGCTCGACTGCAACCAGATCGCCGAGTCCTTCGGCCACGACCACCTCACCCTCGAGCTCGGCGACCCGGGCAGCATCTCCGCCTCCTTCCTCGCCAAGGTGCCGGGGCCGCGGATCGAGCTCGGCGAGGCCCACATGCGCTTCAGCTACGCCGACACCTTCGGCGGCCCGGACGAGGCGCTCGACCCCTACGAGCGGCTGATCCACGACGTGATGGTCGGCGACCGCATGCTCTTCACCAGCTCCGAGGCGATCGAGCGCCTCTGGGAGGTCTCCCAGCCGGTCCTGGAAGATCCGCCCCCGGTCGTCCCCTACGAGCCGGGCTCCTGGGGGCCGCAGGAGGCCACCGAGCTGATCGCCCCGCGCCACTGGCACCTGCCCGCCCATCACCTCTAGCCGGGAACGGAAAAGGGCCCCTTCCGGGGCCCTTTGCTTCCGAAGGACGTACCACCAAAGACTGCTAGTTCCCTGGCTCGTCGGTCCTCAAGCTTTGAAGTACGCCCTCCATAAACACCGGAGGGCGATAAAAGTTGCATCGGTTGCATCGACTGTTGCAGCGAAACCTTTAGCCCCGCTGAAGCGACGAGCCGGCCACCTCGTGGCCGCTGCTAGATTCACGGCTTCCCGGGCGTATAGCTCAGTTGGGAGAGCGCCGCCTCGACAAGGCGGAGGTCACTGGTTCGAGCCCAGTTACGCCCATCTTCCCCGCGGCTCGCGCCACATCGGATAGAGCACCGGGCCGCCGCCGGGGAGGCGGAGCTCGCCGGTGACGCGGAAGCCGTGGCGGGCGTAGAAGGCGATGTTGGAGTGCTTGGAGGACTCGAGGTAGGCGGGGACGCCGTCGCTGTCGCAGATCTCCAGGACCGGGGCGAGGAGGCGGGAGCCGAGGCCTTCTCCCTGGCGGTCGGGGGCGACGCCGAGGGTGGCGAGGTAGAAGTGCTCGGTCCGCGGGTGGGACTGCTCGGCCGTGACGACCCCGCCGACGATGCGGGGGAGCCGCGGCCAGTGGCGCGGGTGGGCGAAGGCCGCGGCGGTGCGGAGCTGGTTCCTCGCGCTTCCCTGCCAGCGGCCCGGCAGCGCCCAGATCGCGGCGCCGCGTCGCTCGGAGTCGACGTAGGTGACTTCGCCGTCGATGTGGGTGTCGTAGACGGCGCCGAAGAAGCGGCGCAGGGCGCCCGGCCGGTGGTGGTCCTTCGGCGTCGCCCAGATCGCCACCGGGTCGTCCATGAACGCCTCGGCGAGAGCAGCGGAGGTGGCTGCGCGGTCGCCTTCGCCGGCGACGTCGATCGGACCGGTTCCGTCCATCGCCGTCGATGATCCCACCGGATCCTTCGGGCGTCTAGACGATCCGGCGCAGGCCCGGGATCTGCTTGATCGCGACGGTGCAGGCGAAGGAGACGAGCACCAGTCCGATCACCGTCGCGGGCCACCACCAGGCAAGCGTGTGCAGGGCGCTGGGCACGGCGTAGTGGCGCTGGAAGAGGGTGAAGAAGTAGGGGTGGATGAGGTAGATGCCGAAGGTCGCCTCGCCGAGGAAGTGGAGCGCCTTCATGTGGCGGACCGGCCGGCGCCGCTCACGCTGCTCGACCAGGTAGCGGATGACGACGAAGATCGCCAGTGACATCAGGATCACCGGCGGACTCAGGTAGCCGTAGAAGTAGCGGCCGTTTTCGAGCCCTTCTGCGTGCACCCAGAGGTAGGTCTCGAAGGCGGTGCTGACGAAGAGGACGAGGAAGGCGCCGGCGCACCACCAGGCAAGTTCCCGGTCGAGCTTCGCCCGGCCCAGCCAGCGGCCGGCGAGGAAGAAGCCGACGTAGGGGGCGAAGAGGCTGAAGGCGTTGGCCCCCGTCCCCGGCAGCCACGGCGGCACCCCCATCCAGAGGAAGCCGAGCAGCAGCGCGCCGGCCGAGATGAGCCCGAGCTGGCGCTGGCTCATCTCGTTGACGACTCGCGCCAGGAAGGGGGCGATCAGGTACAGCCCGCCGATCACGAAGAGGAAGTAGAGGTGGTAGTAGGGCTGCCCCGAGTAGATCGCCTGGACGTGTTCGAGGAAGCTGGCCTGCGGCCCCGTGTGTTCGAGGTATAGCCGGTAGAAGAGGGTCCAGGCGACGAGCGGGATCGCGATCCGGGCGGCGCGCCGCCGGTAGAAGACCAGCGGGCTCTCCTCCACCGTTTTGCCGGTCAGGAGCAGCATGCCGCTGACCATCACGAAGAGCGGCACGCTCCACCGCGTCGCCGTCTCCAGCGCCACCGCCGAGGCCCAGGCGCGGTCGGTGAGGATGCCGAAGCCTTCGCTGGCCGGGGCGGCGACGTGGATCGTCACGATCCCGAAGATCGCGACGACCTTGGCGACGTCCGGGAAGGCGGTGAGGCCCGGGCGCTGCAGTCCCGCCTTCTCCCGGTACTTGGCGGAGGGAAGGCGGGGGCGCGAGACCGCCGTCTCCTGCGCGGCCCCGGGGGAGGGACCGGCGAGCGTTCCCGCCGACGCTTTCTCGCTCAAGCGCGCCTCACCACCGCATCTCTAGCCGGATGCGGTGGTGGGCAAACCTACGAACTCAGGCGTTTGCGGGCAGCTTCACCTCGGTCAGGCGGATGCTGTTGCCGGACGGGTCGCGGAATCCGCAGTCGATGCCGTAGGGCCGCTCCTCCGGGGTTTCGGTGAACTCGACCCCGCTCGCCTTCAGCCGCTCGTAGTCGCCGCGGCAGTCGTCGGTGGTGAGGAAGGCGGTGCCGGCAAACCCCTTCGCCATCAGCTCCTCCACCTGCCTGGTGGTCTCCTCGTCCATCGCCGGCGGCCCCGGGATCGCCATCAGCACGATCGAGACGTCCTCCTGCCCGGCAGGGCTCACGCTCAGCCAGCGGAAATCGCCCATCTCCGGGAGGGTGACGTCGGCGCGGACCTCCATCCCAGTCGCTCGGTGTAGAAGGCGAGCGCCTCCTCCTGGTCGTGGACCCACAGTTGCGCGTTTGCGATCTTCATCGTTCCTCCTTGGTCGATTCAGCGTTGGGGCGATGCTAGGTCGGCGAGGGCGGGCTGTCTTCTCGAAACGTGCGGTGTTGGGGCCGGCCGTAGACGCGGACCACGCAGGCGGGCACCCGGGCGTGGGCCGAGGCGGGCGGCGCGGCGGCGCGGTAGGCGGTCGGGGTCATCCCGTACATGCGCTTGAAGCTGGTGGTGAAGGAGCCGACGCCCTGGAGGCCGACCTCGAGGCAGATCTCGGCGACCGAGTGGTCGGTGTTGCGCAGCAGCGCCGCCGCCCGCTCCAGCCGGCGGGTCAGCAGGTAGACGTAGGGCGACTCGCCGAAGACGCGCCGGAACTCGCGGCTGAAGTGGGCCTTCGAGAGGCCGGCGGCCCTGGCGAGGTCGTCGACCTCCAGCGGTTCGAAGTAGCGGGCGTCGGCGAGGTCCTTGGCGCGGAGAAGGTGACGGGCGGGAGGTGCGAACGCCATCGCCGCAGTCTAGGCTCGCGGGTCTCGTGATCGGGACCTATGCAGCGGGGGCGGCGATCTGCGTCTCGTCGCTGGCGATCGGGCAGGCGGCGATCCTCCTCTGCGGGGGGCGGCGCTGGAGCTGGCTGGCGCCCGCAGTCGGTTTGGCGCTGCTCTGCGCGGTCTGCTGGGGGACGGTGCGGCTGCCCGGCGACGGCGTCGTCTCGGCGGTGGCCGTGCTGGTGCTGACGATTGCTGCCGTCGCCTACCTGTGGGGACGAGCCGAGGGGACGGGGCAGGCCCTCCGCGCCGGTTGGCCGGTGGCGCTGATCGCCCTGCTCGCCGTCTCGCTGCCGTTCGCGGTCGAAGGCCACTTCGGGATCCTCGGGACCAGCTTCAACCCCGACATGTCCCAGCACCTGCTGACCGCGGACCGCCTTGCCGAAGGCCATTCCTCGCAGTTGCTCAACCAGGGCTATCCGCTGGGACCCCACTCGATCGTCGTCGCTCTCGACAAGGGCCTCGGCATCGGCCTCGTCCAGGGCTTCAGCGGCCTCACCGTTGCGGTGGCGGTGCTGGCCTCACTGACGGCGCTGGCGGCGTTCGCCGACCTGCCCTTCGTCCCTCGCACCGCCGGCGCCCTCCTGGTCGGCCTCGCCTACGTAGTCGCCTCCTACTTCGCCCAAGGCGCCTTCAAGGAGACGATGCAGGCCCTCTTCCTCCTGGCGTTCGTGCTGGCGCTGCGGGAGTCGGGGCGGGGTTGGGCTGACCTACCGCTGCGCCTCGTCCCCGCTGCCCTGATCGCAGTCGGCTCCGTCTACACCTACAGCTTCCCAGGCCTGATCTGGCTGGGAGGAACGGCTGTCTTGCTGCTGATCGCCTCTGCCGTGGGTGGCGACGATCGGGAGGACTCTCCCGGTAGGGAGAGCCCCCGACCGGAGACAGGACCCGCGGCCCGAGCGCTAGGCCTCGCAGTCCTCGCCTTCGTCGTCTTGGTCGCGCCCGAGATCGGGCGGATGATCGACTTTCATAGCTTCGAGACCTTTGATCCGAATGGACCGGGACTGGGCAACCTCTTCGGCCAGATCTCGCCGTTCGAGGCGCTGGGCATCTGGCCCTCGGGCGACTTCCGTCTCGCGCCGGGCGATGGTGCGGTGCCGGCGGCCGTCTACTACCTTGGCATCGCTTTCGCGCTGGCGCTCTTCGTCTACGGCTTGATCTGGCTCTGGCGCCGGCGTGAGTCCGCGATCCTCGCCGGCCTCGGCGCAGCCGCCCTCGCCTATGTCGCCGCCCGTATCGGCGGCACGCCCTACACCGCCGCCAAGGCGATCGAGATCGCTGCGCCGCTCGTCGCCTTGACGATCCTTCTGCCACTACTCCCCTCAGTTGCGCGGTTCCTTAGTCGGGCTAGACACGACAAAGGAACCACGCAACTAGCGTGGCCGGTGGCTGCGGTGCTCTTTGTCGTCGCCGCGGGCGTTTGCTCATTGCTAGCCCTCGCCAACGCGCCCGTTGGTCCAACCACTTACTCCTCGACCCTCAGCGACTACCGCAAGGTCGTCGGCGAAGGACCCACGCTTGTCGTCGCTTCTCCCCAGCTCCTCTCAGAAGAACACGGCGGCCCGTACCTCGCCTGGGAGCTGCGCGGGGGCCGCGTCTGCATCCAGTCGACCGCGGAAACGGGGAAGCTGCCGGCCGGCGTCCGTTTTGTGATCGCCGAAGGGGACGATTGGACGCTGCGGAAGGTCGCGCGGCCCGTCCCAGGCAAGACCCCCTGCCCCCTTATCGCCGTGCGCCAGGCGCGGCAGGGACCTGCTCGCTGATCTCCACGTACCATGACCACGCATGGAGGCCGCGACCGAGAAGACCACCTTCACCCTGCCCGACGGCAAGCCGCTGGAGCTGCCCGCCGGCGCCACCGGGGCTGACGCCGCGGCGGCGATCGGGCCCGGCCTCGCCAAGGCGGCGCTGGCGATCAAGGTCGATGGCGAGCTGCGCGACCTGGCGGCGCCGCTGCCCGCGGGCGGAGGAGAGGTGGCGATCCTCACCGACCGCGACCCCGAGGCCCTGGAGCTGATCCGCCACGACGCTGCCCACGTGATGGCCGAGGCGGTGACGGAGCTCTATCCCGGCACCAAGGTGACGATCGGCCCGCCGATCGAGTCGGGTTTCTACTACGACTTCGAGTTCCCGCCCGAGACAAGGATCACCGAAGAGGACCTGCCGAAGATCGAGCAGGCGATGCGCGAGCACATCAAGGCCGACGAGGAGTTTTCCCGCCGCGACGTACCCGCCGCCGAGGCGATCGAGATCTTCCGCGGCCAGGATCAGGGCTTTAAGGTCGAGCTGATCGAAGACCTCATCCGCGACGAGGGGGTCGAGACCGTCTCGCTCTACCGCAACGGCCCCTTCGAGGACCTCTGCCGCGGCCCGCACGGTCCCTCGACCGGCCGGATCAAGGCGATCAAGTTGAGCTCGACTGCCGGCGCCTACTGGCGCGGTGACGAGAACCGCGAGCAGCTGACCCGCATCTACGGCACGGCCTTCTTCTCGAGCAAGGACCTCGAGGAGTACCTCGAGCGAATCGAGCAGGCCAAAGAACGCGACCACCGCCGCCTCGGCCCTCAGCTCGGCCTCTTCATGCTGCGCAAGGAGGCGCCGGGGATGCCGTTCTGGCTGCCCAACGGGACGACGCTGCTGCGGACGATCGAGGCCGAGGTCCGCGACCAGCTGCGCAAGCGCGGCTATCAGGAGATCGCCACCCCGCAGGTGATGGACGAGAGCCTCTGGCACCGCTCCGGCCACTGGGACAACTACAAGGACGACATGTACTTCATGGAGGACGACGACCGCCGCTATGCGCTGCGGCCGATGAACTGCCCCGGCGCCTGCCTCGTCTACTCCGCCGACCGCCACTCCTACCGCGAGCTGCCGCTGCGCCTGGCCGAGTTCGGCCGCGTCTCCCGCAACGAGCGCGAGGGCGTGCTCCACGGCCTGCTCCGTGTCCGCGCCTTCACCCAGGACGACGCCCACGTCTACTGCACCGAGGAGCAGATCGGCGACGAGGTCGCCTCGATCTGCGAGGCGATCGACGAGCTCTACGCGCGCTTCGGCTTCGAGGACGTCCACGTCGAGCTCTCGACCCGGCCGGAGAAGTCGATGGGCAGCGAGGAGCAGTGGGCGAAAGCCGAGGCGGCGCTGGCCGAAGCGCTCGACAGCCAGGGCCGCGAGTACACGCTCAACCCCGGCGACGGCGCCTTCTACGGGCCGAAGATCGACTTCCACATCACCGACGCGCTCGGCCGCTCCTGGCAGTGCGGCACCTGC
>DASULS010000008.1:0-75110 GCA_036278095.1 Solirubrobacterales bacterium
CACGTAGCCGAAGGTCTGGGTGCGCTCGTCGAAGACGACGTCGAGCTCGCCCTCCTTGACCCGCTGGTCGAGCCAGGCGCCGCGGAAGACGAGGCGGCGGATCCAGTGGACGAGGCTGCGGTTGGAGGGGCCGACCAGGTCCTCCCAGTTCTTGTTGATGTGCTCGCCGAGGCGGGAGCTGGGCTCGGCGATCTCGCCGCTGACCGCGAGGTCGAGGAGGTCGTCCAGCTCCTCGCCGCTGAGTCCCTGGTCGACGAAGGAGAGCTTCACTGCGGCCTGCTCGACGCGCTGCGCGAAGTCCTGCTCGTTGAAGGCGAAGCGCAGCTCGCCGTACTCGAGCACATAGTCGGAGCCCGACTCGTAGTTCCCTCTGCGGGTCGCTTTCTTGTCCATGAGTTGAAGCCAGTCCGCTCACGCAAGCCCGGCGTGAGCAGGTCCATGATCTTGCCGATCATCGTAGTGGCGTGCCTGCTCGGGCCGGTGGGTGAACGCGTGGTTGCACTCATCCCCCGATTTCGGGTAGACAAATCGGCGAGACGCCGTGATCGACCTGCACTGCCACATCCTCGACGCGATCGACGACGGCGCGCGCGACGCCGACGACAGCGTCGCGATGGCGCGCCAGGCCGAGGAGGACGGGATCGAAGCCGTCTGCGCCACCCCGCACATCCGCCACGACCACGACGTGCGGATCGAGGAGCTGGCCGAACGGGTCAGCGGCCTCAACGCGCGGCTGCAGCAGGAGCTGGTGGCGGTGAGAGTCCTCCAGGGGGGCGAGGTGGCAGAGACCGCGGTCGAGGACCTGAGCGAGGAGGAACTGCGGCTCGTCTCCCTCGGCGGGGGCGGCTGGATCCTGCTTGAGCCCGCGCCCGGGCCGCTCGACGACAGTCTCCTGCGCCGGGTCGGCCACCTGGCCGAGCGCGGGCACCGGACGATTATCGCCCACCCCGAGCGCCACCTCTCCGCCGACATGTTCGAGCGGATGGCGGCATTGGTGCGAGAGGGGGCGCTGATCCAGGCCACCGCCGACTTCTTCCTGCGCGAGGAGATGGCGGCGGGGATGCTGGCGATGGCCGAGAAGGGCCTCGTCCACGTCCTCAGCAGCGACGCCCACACCGTGTTGGGAGGCCGCCCGGTGCGGATCTCGCCGGCGCTGGAGCGCCTGTGCGAGGTCGAGCTGCTCGCGCCCCACATCGACTGGATCGCCGACACCGCCCCCCGCGCAATCGTCGAGGGAGATCCCGTAGAGATCCCCTTCGCGCCCCAGCTCTAGAGCTGGCGGAGCTGGACCCGCGGCGCCAGCTCCTCGATCACGGCGCGGGCGCCGGTGCCGAGGCCGCTGCGGAGGAAGTTGGTGGCGCCGGCCGCGGCGCTGAGGCGCAGCACGTCCTCCCAGTCCCGCTGCGCCGAGATCGTCGCCGCGAGCGCTCCCATCATCGAATCCCCGCACCCCTCGCGGGCGCCGCGCTCGAACTTCGGCGGCGTCACCTCCCAGATCTCGCCGTCGCGCATCGCCAGCGCCGGGTCGCCGGCGCGGGTGACGATCACCGACGCCGCGCCCGCCGCCTGCACCTTCTCCATCGCCGCCAGCATCCGCTCCTCGGTGTCAACCGGGCCGTTGACGTAGCCGGCGATCTGCCAGTCGTTGATCTTGACCAGGTCCGGCTTGCCTTCGAGCGAGCGGTCGAGCCGCGGCGAGGAGAGGTCGACGATCACCGGCACCCCGTTCGCCTTCACGTCGGCGACGAGGCCCCTGTAGATCTCCAGCGGCACCCCCTCCTCGGGATAGGGACCGCAGACCGCGAGCAGGTCGCAGTCGAGCGCCGCCGCGACCGAGACCGAGAAGAGGTCGTCGACCTCGTGGCGGGAGGGAGGGAACGCCGCGCTCTGGCCGACCGGCTCGCGCTCGCCGCTGCGGCGGTCGTGGATATAGGCACCGCTCGCCTCGGCCGTCTCGACCAGCCGCAGCTCGCCCGGCAGCTCCTCCAGCAGTGGCCTCAGGACGCTGCCGACCTCGCCGCCGATGAAGCCGCAGAGGACCGGCTCGGCGCCGAGCTCGGCCGCCATCCGCGCCACCCAGACGCCCTGGCCGGCGGGGTGGATGTGGATGTCGTCACCGCCCTCCGCGGTCAACGCCTCGAGCGTGATCGAGAGCATCGGGTTGGGGCTGAAGACGGCGACTTTGGGTTTTCGATCCATTCGGGCAGAGCCTAGAGGGGGAGACTTCTCTCCGCGAGCGACTTGAAGGGAGGTGACCGACCGCTACCCAGTCGCCACCAGTTTCCGAACCCGCCTCCTCGGGCTTGCCTGGCGCAACCGCGTCGACGCGGGCCCCGGCCTGCTGATCCCGCGCTGCGCCAGCGTCCACACCTTCGGCATGCGCTTCCCGCTCGACGTCTTCTTCCTCGATCGCGCTGGGCGCGTGATCGGCGTCAGGCGGCGAGTGCCGCCGCGGCGGGTCCTCTGGCAGCGCGGCGCTTCCGCAATTTTGGAGATTCCTTCTCCCGAGGGGGGAGAGTTTGCCGCGCCCAGGACTTGAGGTGGGCATGTTGCCTCAACGAGAAGAGATAGCCAGCCTGGTCGTCTGCGAGGACGACGACGTAACCCTCGACCTGCTCTGCGAGCACCTCGCCGCCGATCGCTTCGGCGTCATGCCCGCGCCCAGCGCCTCCGACGCGCTGCGCCTCTGCAGGTACAACCACCCGGACCTGTTGCTCCTGGACCTGAGCCTGCCCGACGCCTCCGGCCTCGACGTCCTGCGCGCGATCCGCGAGGCCGACGGGGTCGGCTCGCGCTTCGACCCGCGGCTGCCGGTGATCGTCCTCACCGGCCGCAGCGGCGACACCGACCGCGTCCGCGGCCTCGACTCCGGCGCCGACGATTATGTGGTGAAGCCGTTCAAATACGAAGAGCTGCGTGCCCGCATCAGGGCGGTCCTCCGTCGTCGCGAAGCCCGCCGGGAAGGCCCGACCCGCGTCGGCGACCTGATCATCGATCCGGCGAGCTTTCGCGTCACCGTCGGCGAGCGCCCGGTCTCGCTGTCGAAGAAAGAGTTCGCCCTCCTTCGCACCCTCGCCATCAACCCCACCCGGGTCTTCACCAAGGAAGAACTGCTCGACAGCGTCTGGGCCTACAAGGGCAACTCGAAGACGAGAACCCTCGACTCCCACGCCAGCCGCCTCCGCCGCAAGCTCGACCCCGACCAAGGCCGCTTCGTCATCAACTGCTGGGGAATCGGCTACCGGCTGATCGACGGATGATGGCGATGGCGCAGGTGCTGATTGAAACTTCGACGCTCGGCGGCTTTATTGGGATCACCATCGCCGTTCTGGAAAGAAAGACCGTGAGAGAGGTTGAGTTGTGGAGCTTCCGAGGCACGGCGATTGGTTTTCTTGCTGGCTTGTTCTTGGCGATCTCGGGCCTCTCGAAAGCTTTGGAACATGAGCTATCATGCAGACAATGACTTTCGAGTCTCAACCCCCATCACCTGCGGTGCGGCTCGTCCTGCTAGTTCTCAGCATTGGAGGGGCCACCGGTGCGGCTCTGTCCTTGATGGGGTATTCGCCCTTTGGGCTCTTCTATCTCGTGCCACTTGCGATGGCTTGGCTGCTCTTGCGCGTCCTCCGTTTCCAGGAGCGCGCCCAAGCCAAGAAAAAAGCCCCCGGTCGATCTACGCGACCGGGGGCCAAAAGGTGAGAAGAAAGGCCGTTACTTCTTGGCCTTGGCTTTCGGCTTCTCCTCGGCCGGGACCTCGAAGTGCATGATCGCGAGGCGGGTCTGGATGCCCTCGGTCTTCTTGTCTTTGCCCATCCGTTTCGCCGCTTCCCTCTGAATCGCGGCGCCCTGTTTGGCGACGTCGGCGAGGGCCTTGTTGAGCTCTTTCCAACCCTGCTCGTCGAGCAGGAGCGGGGTGTCGGAGATGTGGGAGTCCTTGCGGGACTCGATCGTGCCGGCGGAGAGAGCCTCGGTCGCGTTCTGACCGATCGACTCGATGATCGAGCCGGAGATGCCCTTGCGGGCGGAGGCCGGGATCTTCGCCCAGTCCGAGTCGCTGAGGAAGGCGCGGTCGGTCGCGCGGTAGAAGTGCTCGACCGCGCCGCGACGCGGCTCCGTTTTCACCAGTTCGACGCAGTCGTACTCGAGCAGCGTTTTCACGTGGTAGCTGACGTTGCCCAGCGGTTCGTCTAGCTCCTGGGCGAGCTGGTTGGGGCTCGAGATGCCCTTGTGCAGGGAAGTGAGGATGCGGACGCGTAGGGGGTGGGCCAGCGCCTTCGCAAGCTGCTGGGTTATGCCCTCTGGGGAAGTGCGGGACTGTGGCAAGGGAAACCTCCGTTGGGTTGGGGGCCAAGGTGGGGACGAAACCGGGGTGGCATCCACCTGAGTTACTAGACAAGTATTCCAAAATGCTTCCCGGAAAACTCTTTCCCACAAGAGAAAATGCATTAAAAAAATGAATTGCTTTATGCGGCTCAAGTTTCAGCAAAAGCGCTTTGGAACGAACCGAAGTGATTTAGGGTCTTTGCCGTGCGCGCCCGTCCCTTGTCGCGCCTGGCCGAGACCGCTTCGAGGTGACGGGCGCGCCGCGCGTTCCCGCTCTTAGCGGGAAGTCGTAGAGAAGAGGGGGGAGAACTCGCTCGCCCCCGCCCTTGTCCTCACATGCGAATCGAGGGGGCGCGGTAAGCGATGTTCCTGGAGCTGGCGGAGGTCGCGGCGGGGTTGCCGATGGCGGCCTCATTTGCCGTGGTAGGCGGGATTACGACCCTGCGCGAGGGTCGCCGGCGCGCCTCGCTGAACGAGGCGATGCACGAGCTGAGGCGCCCCCTGCAGGTGCTCGCGCTCGCCCTGCCGTCCGATTCCCGCCGGGGCGAGGTCTGCGAGTCCTCGCTGCAGGTCGCGACCGCGGCCCTCGAGCGGCTCGACCGCGAGATCAACGGCCGCCCGGTTGCCCAGGCGCCGCAGTCGGTGGCCCTGCAGCCGGTGGTCGAGGCGGCGATCGGACGCTGGAAGCTGCCGGCGATGCTCCGTGGGAGGGGTCTGAGGCTGCTCTGGGAGGCGACCGATTCGCACCTTTTCAGCGATGAGATCGAGCTCGTTCAAGCGCTGGACAACTTGATCAGCAACGCGATCGAGCACGGCGCCGGCGAGGTGACGCTCGCGGTTCGGGAAAGCAAGGGGAAGCTGTGTTTCGTCGTCTGCGATGAGGGCGGCGGGGGCGGCGCTTCGACGGTCCGCCGATGGGGTGGGTTGCGGGACCGAATCAGTGGGCGCCGTCGCCACGGCCACGGTCTGCGCGTCGTCGCCCGCACTGCTCGTGCTCATGGCGGCGGCTTCGAGCTGCGGCGCTCGGCGCAGCGAACCGAAGCCCGCCTCGAGCTGCCGCTGCCGGCGATGGGGAGCCGATGAGCCGGCGGGGGCGGGCGATCGGGTTCCTGCTCGCGGCGTTGTTCGCCGCGGCTGCCGCAGCGACCATCGCCAACGGTTACGGCGACAGCGTCGCCCGGGGGTATGGCGAGCTGCGGCCGGTGCTCGTCGCCGCCGATGACCTCGAGGCCGGTAAGGCGATCGGCCCGATCACCGCCACCGAAAAGCTCGAGGTCCGGCGGGTGCCGCTCCGCTTCGCACCGCCCGACGTGCTCGCCGACCCGGCCGAAGCCGTCGGCCTCGTCCCCGCCGTCGCCGTTCCCTCCGGCTCCTATCTGTCGGCGGCGCAGTTGCGGCCGCCGCGGCAGGCGCCCGGCCCGCGGCTCGGCCAGGGCCGCCGCCCGGTCGAGATCGCGGTCAGCGGCGCGGGTGCCCTCTCGGCCTTCGGCGCCCAGCCGGTCGGCTCCAGGGTCGACGTGGTGGTGACGAGCGAACCTGCGGGAGCGGGGGCCGGCCGGACCTACGTCGCCGCTCCCGCCGTGCCGCTGCTCGGGCTCGCCCCCGGCGCCGAAGGGCCCGGCGGCGAGACCGCCACCGCAACGCTCGGCCTGACCCGCGCCCAGGCGCTGCGCCTGATCGCCGCCGAGAGCTTCGCCCGCCGCGTCACCGTGATCCCGAGGGGCTGATGGACCGGCAGGAGCGAGACGTCGCCGCGGTCGCCGTCGCCCTGCGCGGGCGGTTGGTCGAGCGGCGGCGGGCGGAAGCGGCGGCGGGCGAGCGGTCCGGGGGAGATCTCGGCGAGGCGGTCCGCACCCTCGTCGACGAGCACGCCGCGGTCCTTCCCGCCGCCGAGCGCGAGCAGATCGCCGCGCGGATCGTCCGCGACAGCGTCGGCCTCGGCCCGCTCGAGGTGCTGCTCGCCGACCCGGCGGTCGAGGAGGTGATGGTCAACGGCCCCGGCTGCGTCTATATAGAGAGGCGGGGGCGGCTGGAGCCGACCGCGGTCGCTTTCGAGAGCGAGGAGGAGCTGCGCAACACGATCGAGCGGATCCTGGCGCCGCTCGGGCGGCGGGTCGACGAGCTGAGCCCGATGGTCGACGCGCGGCTCGCCGACGGCTCCCGGGTCAACGTGGTGATCCCGCCGCTGGCGATCGACGGGCCGGCGCTCTCGATCCGCCGCTTCGGCGCCAGCCGCCCGGGGCCGGACGAGCTGGTCGCGATGGGGACCCTGACGGCGGCGCAGCGGCGCGACCTCGAGCAGGCAGTCGGCGAGCGCCGCAGCGTCCTCGTCAGCGGCGGCACCGGCTCCGGCAAGACGACGCTGCTGAACGCGCTCTCCAGCTTCATCGCCTCCGGCGAGCGGGTGGTGACGATCGAGGACGCGGCGGAGCTGCGGCTGCAGCAGCCGCACGTGGTCCGGCTCGAGAGCAGGCCGGCCGGCGTCGAGGGCAGGGGCGAGGTGACGATCCGCGACCTGCTCCGCAACGCGCTGCGGATGCGCCCCGACCGGATCGTGATCGGCGAGGTCCGGGGGATTGAGGCGCTCGACCTGCTGACCGCGCTCAACACCGGCCACGACGGCGCCCTCTCCACCGTCCACGCCAACTCGCCGGCCGACGCGCTGCGACGGCTGGAGACGCTGGCGCTGATGGCGGGGGTGGGGTTGCCGCACACGGCGGTGGTCGAGCAGGTCCGGAGGGGGATCGACCTGGTGGTGCACCTGCAGCGACGGCCCGACGGCGCGCGGCGCGTCACCGAGATCGCCGAGGTCGCGTGATCCTGCCGGTGCTGATCGCGGCGGTCGCCGGGGGATCGCTGGCGCTGGCGGTGCGCGAGGCGGTACTGGCGAGCCCGGCGGCGGCGCGCTGGCTGCGGATGGCGCTGGAGCCGCTGCGCCGAGCCGGGCGGGAGGGCTATCTCCCCTCGACCCGCGAGCGGCGTCGCCTCACCGGGCTGGGGATCGCCGCGGCGGTGGCCGGTGGCTGGTTCCTCGGCGGCCTGACCCTGGCGCTGCCGCTCGCGGTTGCCGCTCCCGCTGCGGTGGGCTGGGCGATCGGCAGCCGCCGCCGGCGCTACCGCCGCGCGGTCGAGCGCTCCCTGCCCGAAGTGGCGACGGCGATCGCCGATTCGCTCAGCGCCGGCCGCTCGCTGCGGGCCTCCTTGCCGGCGGCCGCCGCCTCGCTCGACGGGCCGCCGGCGACGGAGCTGGCGCGGCTCGGCGCCGAGCTCGACCTCGGCGCTCCGACCGTCGCGGTGGTCGAGGGCTGGCGGGCGCGGATGCGCTCCGAGCGCGTCGATGCCTTCGCCGCCGCGCTGCTGAGCCAACGCCTCGCCGGCGGTGATCTGGCGAGCCTGCTGCGCAGCTTCGCCGCCGGCGCCGCCGAGCAGCAGCGGGTCGCCGAAGACGCCCGCTCGGCGACCGCCCAGGCCCGCTTCACCGGCCTGCTCGTGGTGGCGATGCCGACCGGCGGAGCGCTCTTCGCCGAGCTCCTGCAACCCGGCTTCTTCGCCAAGCTGCTGGCCTCGGCGCCGGCGGCCGTGCTCATCGGCATTGCGGGGGCGCTGCAGATCGCCGGCTTCCTCGCGATCCGCCGGCTCTCCCAGGTGGCCGAGTGAGCGGGGCGGGCCTGCTCGCCGCGGTCGCCGTCCTGCTCGGCTTGGCGGGAGCGAGGGAGCTGCTCCGCGATCATCCGCTTCCCATTGCGAGGCTGCCGTTGCGCCACGGGCAGCCGGCGCTGCTCGTCGCCAGGTTCGCCGGCGCCGGTGGAGGCCTCCTGGTGGGGCTGGGCGCGGCGCCGGCGGCTCCCGGGCGCCTCTCGATCCTGGCCTTGGTCGCTCTGCCCGCCGCCGGCTTCTTCGTCCCCGACGCCGTGCTGGCGCGGCGGGCACGGCTGCGCCAACGGCGCCTGGTTGCCGCCCTGCCCGACGCCCTCGATCTGCTCGCGATCAGCGCCGGCTCCGGCCGCGGGCCCGCGGCCGGGATCGAGCAGCTGGCCTGGGCGGCGGGGGAAGGGCCGCTGGGGGAGGAGATGCGGCTGACCCTCGCCGAGCTCTCCTGCGGGGTGCCGATGAGCGCCGCCCTGGAGTCGTTGCGGCGCCGGGTGCCGGGCAGCGAGCTGGCGACTCTGGTCGCCGCGATCGAGCGCTCGCGCCGCTTCGGCTCCCCGCTCGCCGACCAGCTCCGCCGCCAGTCGGCTTCGCTGCGCACCGCCAGCCGCCGCGCCACCGAGGAGCACGCCGCCCGGGCGGCGCCGAAGATCCAACTCGTCGTCGCCCTGGTCCTCGTCCCCTCGGTCCTGCTGATGATCGCCGCCGGCCTGATCGCCAACGCCGGCACCCTGCTCGCCGGTTTCTGATCAAGTGGCGGGCTGGCTCGTTTCGCCCGCCTCGTCGCGGAGGCGTTTCGCCACCGCGGCGGTGGCGGTGGCGATCTCGTCGAGGTCCTCGGCGTCTTCCTTGTGGCCGTTGACGTAGCAGCAGAGGGCGCCGTCGACGAGCTCGAAGGCGAACTTCTTCGGCGCCCTTTCGGTCAGCCAGACGATGAAGGTGGGGGCGAAGAGGCGGCGCAGCCAGATCGCGTCCTGCTCCTTGGTGGCGAAGATCTCGTACTTCTCGTCGAGCGCCTCGCTCTCCAGCTTCACCCGCTCTTTGTCGCCGCGGAAGACGTCCTCGAACTTCTCCAGGGCGCGGAGGCCGAACTTGCGCTGGCAGTAGAGCTCGGGCAGGTGGGCGACGCACTCGGGCACTTCGACCAGGCCGAGGGTGTAGTGGTAGTAGTTGGTCTCGCGGTTGCCCTCGCTGTCGGTCGTCTCCTCCTCGTAGGTGTAGAGGGCGAGGGTGCCTTCGCAGTCGCTGGCGATGCGGCCGGTCAGGGTGCGGTCGGCGTAGCGGTCGTCGCCTTTGCGCAGCAGCGGCGTCGCCGGCGGCAGCGGCCCCTTGCCGCCGAGCGTCAGCCCGCGCTCCTGGGCGTAGGCGGCGAAGAAGGCGTCGGCGGCCTGCGAGTCGGCGATCGCGAAGACGATCACGACGGCGATGACGAAGACGCCGACCGCGGCTGCGCCCCCGATCGCCGGGCCGACCAGCGCCGCTCCGGCGACCCCGGCGGCGACCACGAAGACCCCGATCAGGATCCAGGTCAGCGGCTTGCGCATCAGCCGCTTGAAGTGGAAGCCGCGCAGATCGTTGGCGTCGGCCGGGGCGGTTGCCGCCGCTTCGTGTGCCTCTTCGGTCCCAGCCACGGAACCCAACCTACCGCGCCCGCCCGGATGCAAATGGGCTTGCAGAGGGAGGTCGTGTTGCAAAGTGGGGGAGAGTGGGTTATTGTGGCGCTCGAGTTGAAGCCCAGGACCGGGGTGGTGAGGCTCCTCCCACCTCATCACTCCGGTCCATTTCTTTTCCGGCCTCCCCAGAAAGGACTTCCCGGCGGTGGCGTTCAGGGGTCTCTACGAGCACAGCCTCGATTCCAAGGATCGCCTTACGGTCCCCTCTCGCTTTCGCGCTTCGCTGGCCGACGGAATCGTTCTCTCCAAGGGCTTCGACCCCTGCGTCTGGGTGCACACGACCAACGAGTTCGAGCAGCTCTCCGACCGCTTCCTCTCCCCGCACAGCCCCTTCGGCCGCGACGCCCGGGCGCTGCGCCGCCGCTTCCACGGCGGCTCCTTCGACGAGAAGCTCGACTCCGCCGGGCGCATCCGCATCCCCAAGCCGCTGCTCGAGCACGCCGGCCTCGACGGCAACTGCGTCGTCATCGGCGCCGGCGAGTACCTGGAGATCTGGGACGCCGAGGCCTGGGCCAAGCAGGAGGAAGAGCTCGACGCCGCCGCTCCCGAGATCGCCGAGGGCCTCGCGACCGCCGGACCCGCATCATGAGACTGAATGCCGCCGCCCTCCACACCCCCCTGTCCCTCCCGGCGACGGGACGAAAACGTCCCTATATGGACCGAAATCGTCCCGTCGGCACTCCTCTGGAGGTGGTCATGAGCGAGCACGAGCCTGTTCTGGCGCCGGAGCTGGTCTCGCTGCTGGCGCCGGAGCCGGGGCAGACGGCGGTCGACTGCACCTTCGGCGCCGGCGGCCATGCCCGCCGCGTCGCCGAGCTGATCGGGCCGGAGGGGACGCTGATCGGGATCGACCGCGACCCCGCTGCGCAGGAGCGCTTCAACCGCTTCGCCGCCGAGGTGCCGTGCCGCACGCTCTTCATCAGCTCCGACTTCGCGGCAGGACTTCGCGCCTTGCAGGGCGAAGGAATCCGCCCAGACATGGTTTATGTAGATCTGGGGATGTCCTCGATGCAGGTCGATGCGCGTGAGCGGGGCTTCTCCTATTCCTACGACGCGCCGCTCGACATGCGGATGGACACGCGGCAGAAGTTCACCGCCGCCAACCTCGTCAACGAGTGGCCCGAGGCGCGGATCGCCCAGGTCCTGCGCCGTTTCGGCGAGGAGCGACACGCCGGCGGGATCGCCCGCGAGATCGTCCGCCGCCGCCCGCTGGCGACCACCGGCGAGCTGGTCGCCGCGATCAAGGCAGGGATGCCGGCCTCGGCCCGCTTCGGCGCCGGCCACCCGGCCAAGCGCAGCTTCCAGGCGATCCGGATCGCCGTCAACGGCGAGCTCGAGGCGCTGGAGGAAGCGCTGCCGCTGGCCTGGCAGCAGCTGCGGGTCGGCGGCCGTTTCGCCGCGATCTCCTTCCACTCGCTCGAGGACCGGCCGGTGAAGCAGTTCCTCGCCGCCAAGGCCCGTGGCTGCATCTGCCCGCCCGAGCTTCCCGTCTGCGTCTGCGGCCACGAGCCCGAGGCCGAGTTGCTGACCCGCCGCGCGATCGCGCCGAGCCCGGAGGAGGCGGAGTCGAACCCGCGCTCGCGCTCGGCCCACCTGCGGGCGGCGCTGAAGATCGCCGAGGAGCAGCCAGTGGGGGAGGCGGGCTGATGGCCGTCGCCGCTCCCGCCCGCCGCACCGCCCCGGCGCCGCGTCCCTCGCGGACGACGCCGCCGCCGAAACCGCGCAAACCGGCCCGCAAGACCGCGGCCGGGGGCGTCGCCGCTCCGGCAAAGACGCCCGCGCGCCGTCCGGCTCCCAAGCGTCAGCCCGTCACCACCCGGCCCAAGCTCGTCGTCGTCGCCGGCCGCACCGCTGGCGCCGTTCGCCAGCTGCCGGACTCGAGCCTGGTGGTGCGGATGACCCGCGGCCGCGCCTGGATCGCCGTCCTCGGGGTGCTCCTGGTCGGGATCGTCGCCCTCAACGTCGTCACCCTCAGCTTCGCCGCCTCCGCCAGCAAGATCGACGAGCAGATCACCACGCTCGAAAACGAGAACTCGATGCTGGAAAGCCGCGTGGCCGAGCGCTACAGCACCGCCCGCGTCCGCGGCGAGGCGGCGCAGATGGGCCTGGCGATGCCGAACACCGAAGAGCCGCACGTGATCGAACTCCGTCCTGACGACGTCGCCACCGCCGCCGCGCGCCTCGCGGCCGCGGGCGGCTAGGGGCCAGCCGCCGATGCGCTTGATCGAGCGCCGGATCGGGCTCCTCTTCGGTGGCTTCCTCCTCTGCTTTCTGATCATCGTCGGTCGCGCCTTCTGGCTGCAGGGCGTGCAGGGGGCGAAGCTCGCCTCCGAGGCCACCTACCAGCAGACCGACGTCGTCACCGTGCCGGGGCTGCGCGGCGACCTGCTCGACCGCCGCGGCAACAAGCTCGCCGCCTCCGAAGACGCGGCGACGATCTACGCCACCCCCTACCAGGTGAAAGACCCGCCGCAGGCGGCGGCGCAACTGGCCCCGATCCTGAAGGAGACGAAAGCCGAAGTGCTGGAAGCGCTGACCGCCGAAGGCGGCTTCTCCTACGTCGCCCACAAAGTCGACCTCGGCACCGCCGCCAAGGTCGAAGCGCTGAAGCTGGAAGGGATCGGCGAGCTGCCCGACAGCCGCCGTACCTATCCGCAGGGGGAGATGGCGGGGCAGGTGATCGGCACCGTCGGCTCCGAAAACACGGGGCTGACCGGACTGGAGATGGGCGAGGAATCGGTCCTCGCCGGCAGCGACGGCGAAAGGCGGGTCATCCACGACGCGCTCGGCCAGCCGCTGCGGCTGGAAACCGTCCACGAAGCCGAGGACGGCGAAAACATCGAGCTCACCCTCGACCCGGTGATCCAGCGGGAAACCGAACGGGTCCTGGCCGGGGTGGGGGAAACGTATGCGCCGACCGGCGCCACCGCGATCGTCGTCGACCCGCGCAGCTCGCAGGTCCTGGCGATGGCGAACTGGCCGCCGGTCAACCCCGAAGACCTCTCCGAAGTCAGCAACGAAGACCTGCTCAACAAGGCGACCGGCTTCAACTACGAACCGGGCTCGACCTTCAAGGCCTTCACGGTCGCCGCGGCGCTGGAAGAAGAAGTGGTGACGCCGACGAGCGAATTCGTCCTGCCGCCGTCGATCCAGGTCGCCGACCGGACGATCAAAGACGCCGAGGAACGCGGCACCGAAACGATGAGCGTCGGCACGATCCTCGCCCGCTCCTCCAACGTCGGGGCGGTGACGATCGGACTAAAGGTCGGCGCCGAAAAGTTCAGCAAATGGATCGACCGCTTCGGCTTCGGCCGGCAGACCGGGATCCAGTTCCCCAACGAGGAACACGGCATCGTCCCCGCCCTCGACGAATACTCCGGCTCGACGATGGGCAACCTGCCGATGGGCCAGGGCCTGGCGGTCACCCCGATCCAGATGGTCGCCGGCTACACGGCGATCGCCAACGGTGGCATCCTCAGGCCGCCGCAGCTGATCAAGCAGGTCGGCGAAGAAACGATTCAGGAGCCGAAGGGGCACCGGGTGATCTCCGCCCAGGTGTCGGCCGAGATCCGCGAAATGCTCGAAGGGGTGCTGGCGCCCGGCGGCACCGCCTCCGAGGTCAGCGTCCCCGGCTACACGCTGGCGGGCAAGACCGGGACCGCGCAGGTGGCCGAAAACGGCGGCTACTCGAAAACGAAGTACATCGCCTCGTTCATCGGCTTCGCGCCGGCGCAAAATCCGCAGCTGCTGGCGGCGGTGATCGTCGATGAACCGCAGGGGGAAATCTACGGTGGGTCGGTGGCGGCGCCGGCGTTCGGTGAAATCGCGGAATTTGCGTTGCCTTATCTCGGGGTTCCGCAGGAATGATGGGTGGGGGCGGTCCGGGTGACCCTCCCAAAACTCGCTCGCTTCGCTCGCTTTTGAGTGTTTTGGGAGGGTCACCCGGACCGCTACCTAGAATCGTGGCCCGATGACGAGATTAGGCGACTTGGTCGCGGAGCTTCCGGGAGCACGTGTCGTCGGCGACACCTCTGTGGAGGTTGCTGATCTGGCTTATGACAGTCGCAAGGTGGAGCCTGGGACTTTGTTCTTCTGCGTGGTGGGGGAGAAGGTGGATGGGCATTCGTTTGGGGCGCGGGCGGTTGAGGAAGGGGCCGTGGCGCTGGTCGTCGAGCGGGAGCTGACGGAGCTGGGGGTGGCGCAGGTGGTGGTGTCCGATTCGCGGGCGGCGATGGCGCCGATGGCGGCTCGGTTCTGGGGAGATCCGACGGCGAAGCTGCGGGTGGCGGGGGTGACCGGGACCAACGGGAAGACGACGACCGCGTATCTGATCCGGGAGATCCTCGAGGCGGCGGACTTCAACTGCGGCCTGCTGGGGACGGTGAAGCAGGTCGTCGGCGGGGTCGAGAAGGAAGTGGTGCGGACGACGCCGGAGGCGATCGAGCTGCAGGCGACCTTCCGCCAGATGCTCGAGGGTGGCGACGAGGCCTGCGCGATGGAGGTCTCCTCGCACGCGATGACCCTGCACCGGGCCGACGCGATCCACTTCGAGGTCGCCCTCTTCACCAACCTCACCCAGGACCACCTCGACTTCCACGCCGACATGGAGGACTACTTCCGCGCCAAGCGCAAGCTGTTCGAGACCGGGCCGAAGACGGCGATCGTCAACGTCGACGACCCCTACGGCCGCCGCCTCGCCGAGGAGTTCGAGTGCGTCACCTTCTCCGCCGAGGGCGCCGAGGCCGACTACAGCGCCCGCGACGTCGAGTTCGACGCCGGCGGCGCCGGCTTCACCGTCGCCGACATGCGATTGCGCACCGGCCTGCCCGGCCACTTCAACGTCGCCAACGCGCTCGGCGCCTTCGCCGCGGCGGAGGCGATGGGGGTGGGGGCGGAGATCGCCGCTGCCGGCCTCGCCAAGGCGGGGCGCGTGCCGGGCCGCTTCGAGCCGATCGACGAGGGCCAGGAGTTCACGGTCCTGGTCGACTACGCCCATACCCCCGACTCGCTGGAGAACGTGCTGCAGGCGGCGCGCCGCCTCACCAAGGGCCGGCTGATCTCCGTCTTCGGCGCCGGTGGCGACCGCGACCGCGACAAGCGGCCGAAGATGGGCCGGGCCGGCGCCGAGCTCTCCGACCTGGCCGTGATCACCTCCGACAACCCGCGCTCGGAGGACCCGGAGGCGATCGTCGCCGAAGTCGCCAGCGGGGCGGAGGGCGTCGAAGGCGTCGTGGAGCGGGAGATCGTCGTCGACCGCCGCGAGGCGATCGCCCTGGCGCTCGGTCGCGCCCGCCCCGGCGACACCGTGGTGATCGCCGGCAAGGGCCACGAGCAGGGGCAGGAGTTCGAGAACGGCCGCAAGGTCCCCTTCGACGACCGCGAGGTCGCCCGCGAGGAGCTCTGGAAGCTGGGCAGCCCGGCGTGAGGCTCTCGCCCGCCGAGATCGCCGCGGCGATGGACGCCGAGGTCGTCGCCGAGGGCGCGCCGGAGCCGCCGCGGCGAGCGACCATCGCGTCCGGCGATGCGGAGCCGGGAGATCTCTTCTTCGGCCTCAGAGGCGCGAACCGGAATGGCGGCGATTTCGCCCCCGCCGCGATCGAGGCTGGCGCCTGGGGCGTGGTGGTGGACGAGGGAGCGCGGCAGTCCTTATCGCCGCATAGCGACGAAAAGCTCAGCCGCGGGGCCTGGGTCTTCGCCGTCCAGGACCCGCTGGCGGCGATGCAGGCGCTGGCGCGGGCCTCCAAGAGGGCGCTCGATGCCCGCGTCGTCGGCGTCACCGGCTCGGTCGGCAAGACCTCGGTCAAGGACATCGCCAAAGCGCTGCTGCCCGGTCGGGTCCACGCCAATCGCGAGAACCTCAACACCGAGATCGGGTTGCCGCTGACGATCCTCGAAGCCCCCGACGACACCGACGTGCTGGTGCTGGAGATGGCGATGCGGGGCCGCGGCCAGATCGCCGAGCTGGCGGCGATCGCCGAGCCCGAGGTGGCGGTGATCACCAACGTCGGCCCGGTCCACGTCGAGCTGCTCGGCTCGGTCGCGGCCATCGCGGCGGCGAAGGCGGAGATCCTCGACGATCTGCCGCCCGGCGGCACCGCCGTCGCCCCAGTCGAGGCCGGGGAGCTGGAGCCGCACCTGGAGCCGATCGCCGAGCAGCTGCGCTTCGGCCCCGGCGGCGACGTCGAGGCGGTCGAGGCGAGGGTCGACGACGGCGTCACCGAAGCCCTGGTCCGCACCCCGCTCGGCAGTCAGACCTTCCACTTCCCCTTCACCGAGGCCCACAACCTGACCAACGCCCTGGCTGCGATTGCCGCCGGGGTGGCGCTGGGGGCTGGCCTCGCCGATATGGCCGACCGCGCTGCGAGCATAGGATTCTCCCGCTTCCGTGGGGAGCGGTTGCAGCTTCCCGGCGGGATCGTCCTCGTGAACGACTGCTACAACGCCAACCCGGTGTCGATGCGCGCGGCGCTCGACCATCTCGCCAGCCTCGGCGCATCCCGCACGGTCGCGGTCTTGGGCGAGATGGGCGAGCTTGGGCCCGGCTCGGCCGGCTACCACCGCGAGGTCGGCGAGCACGCTCGCTCCCACGGGATCGACCTCGTGATCGGTGTCGGCCTGCCGGCCCGCGACTACGACCCCGACGAGCTCGTCGCCGACCCCGCCGAGGCCGCCGAGCTGCTGGCGGCGCGGCTGGAGGCCGGCGACGCGGTCCTCGTCAAGGGCTCGCGCTCGGCCGGGCTCGAGGCGGTCGCGGAGCAGCTGGTGGAGCTGGTCTGATGGAGAGCGCCGATGGGTGAAGTCCTGATCGCGGGGATGGCGGCGATGCTGATCTGCATCTTCCTCGGCCCCAAATTCATCGAGTTCCTCCGCGTCCGCGAGTTCGGGCAGCACATCCGCGAGGACGGGCCGCAGGAGCACCACGCCAAGGCCGGGACGCCGACGATGGGCGGGCTGATCGTCTTCGCCTCGATCTGCGTTCCCTTCCTCGTCCTCTCCGAGCGCGACGCGCAGAGCCTCGCCGTCTTCGGGGTCGCGATGGGCTGCGCCGCCCTCGGCTTCGCCGACGACTACATCAAGATCGTCAAACGCCGCTCGCTCGGCCTCGCCGGGCGCTGGAAGCTGCTCGGGCAGCTGCTGCTCGCCTTCGGCCTCTGGTGGGTCGCCCGCCACGAGGTCGGCCTCGAACCGACGCTCTACTTCCGCATCGGCGACGGCAGCCTTGACCTCGGCCCGGTCCTCTACTTCGTCCTCGTCTTCCTCGTCATCGCCGGCACCTCCAACGGCGTCAACCTCACCGACGGCCTCGACGGCCTCGCCGCCGGCTCCTGCGCGATCGTCCTCCTCGCCTACACCGCGATTGCCTTCGTCAGCGGCGAGCAGCAGGATCTGGCCTTGCTCTCGGCCTGCCTGGTCGGCGCCTGCATCGGCTTCCTCTGGTTCAACGCCTTTCCGGCCTCGATCTTCATGGGCGACACCGGCTCGCTCGGGCTCGGCGGCGCGATCGGGGCGCTGGCGGTGATGACCCAGACCGAGGTGCTGCTGATCATCATCGGTGGCATCTTCGTGATCGAGGCGCTCTCGGTCCTGCTCCAGGTCTTCGCTTTCAAGACCTTCCGCCGCCGCGTCCTGCTGATGGCGCCGCTGCACCACCACTTCGAGATGATGGCCTGGTCGGAGACGAAGATCATGCTCCGCTTCTGGATCATCGCCGCCGTCTGCTCGGGCATCGGCTTCACGCTGTACCAGCAGTCGATCGGCCGTTAGGGGATGATCCGGCCGTGCCGGAGATAGAGGTCACGGCCGGGCCGATCGATTACGGCGACAGCGGCGGCGAGGGGAGGCCGATCGTCTTCGTCGGCGGGCTGCCGCACGACGAGGCGCTCTGGGACGGGGTGGTGGCCGAGCTCCAGCCGCAGTTTCGCTGCCTGACCCCGGTGCTGCCGCTCGGGGCTCAGCGCAAAGCCCTGCGCCCGGACGCCGACCTCTCGCTGCCGGGGCTCTCGCTGATGGTCTCCGAGCTCCTCGAGCGGCTGGACCTGGAGGACGCGGTCGTCTGCTTCAACGACTGGGGCGGTGCTCAGACGATGGTCTCCCACGGGGGAGTCGAGCGGGTCGGCGCCCTGGTGCTCGTCTCCTGCGAGACGGCTGACAACTACCCGCCCGGCGTCGCCGGCCGCATCGCCGCGCTCTCGGGCTTCATGCCGGGCGGCTTCGGGCTGATGCGCTTCGCCCTCTCCTCGCCGACCCTGCGCCGCCTGCCGTTCACCTACGGCCGGATGAGCAAGCACGGCGTCTCCGACGAGCTGATGCACCGCTGGCTGCAGCCGCTGAAGCGGCCCGAGATCCGTCGCGACACCCGCAAGTACGTCCGCGACGTCCGCCACGGCCGGCGCGAGATGCGGGCGGCGACGCCGCTGCTGCGCTCGTTCGAGCGGCCGGTGCTGGTCGTCTGGGACGAGGAGGGGACGATGATGCCCAACAGCGAGGGCCGCCGCCTCGCGGAGTCGTTCCCGAACTCGAAGTACGTCGAGCTGCCGGACTGCTACACCCTGATCCCGATCGACCAGCCCAAGGCGCTGGCCCGGGAGATCAGGGAGTTCGCCGGCTGAGCGAAGCTAAGCCGAGGGCTTCCCGAAGTCGACGAGGTCCTCGACGATCTTCAGATCTTTGACGTCGGCCGTGATCAGCAGGGCGTTGTGAACCTTGGCCGTGGCGGCGATCGCAAGGTCGGCCATCCGCTTGCGGGGATTCCCGCCTCGCTCCGCTACGGCCGCCTGCAGCTCCCCCCAGACTCGCGCCACCCGATCGTCGAGCGCCAAGGGGTCTGGGAACCGAGCCTCGATCACGCCAAGGCGATTCGCGCGTAGAGCGCGCGTTGCCGCGTCCGGGGCGATCAGCAGGCCAAAATGCAGCTCGGAGAGGGACACGGCGCTGATCGCCGGTTCAGCTCCGGGGATGGACGACCACCCGCCGCCGATCAGGACGGAGGTGTCAAGAAGGATCTTCATTCGCGCTCGGCCCAGGGATCCCTCAGCTCCATGCCGAACTTCTCCAGGTCTTTCTGCCAGGTTGGATCGACCGGCAGGCTCCAGAGCTCATCAAGGACGCTGCTGTCGACCCAGGTCCGGTCCCGAATTGGTCCGAGCTCGGCTACGGGTTGACCGGAGACGGTGACGGTGAAGATCTCACCGGCCTTTGCCCGGCGAAGAATCTCACCGATCTCGTTGCGGAGCTGTTTCTGGGGAATCGTAGGCATGATCGGCAGGGTAGCAATAGTGCTACCGGAAACCGGAGAGGGGTGTCTGGAGACTTCTAGAAGCTTTGGCATATGTCTATAAGGGCTGAGGCCAGGCAAACTCTCCCCCCCCTACCTGAAGGTCCATTTCTAGTCGTCGGTCTCGCCCGTTCCGGGCAGGCGGCGGCGCGATTGCTGGCGGCGCGGGGGGAGAGGGTGCGGGCGGTCGATTCCGGCCATCCCGAGGGGGCGGCAGGATTGGCCGAGGCCGGCGTCGAAGTAGTCCTGGATACGGATGGACTGGCACAGCTCGAGGGGACGCGAACCGTCATCAAGAGCCCGGGTGTTCCCCGGGAGGCGCCGGTGATCGCAGCGGCTCTCGATCGCGGGATCGAGGTGGTGGGGGAGATGGAGCTGGCCTGGCGGGCGCTGCCGAATCGCTTCGTCGCCGTCACCGGCACCAACGGCAAGACGACCACGGTCGAGCTGATCGGCCACCTCTACCGCAGCGGCGGCGAGCCGGTCGCGGTCGCCGGCAACGTCGGCACCGCGCTCTCGGAGCTGGTCGGCGAGGTGCCGCCCGAGACCACCGTCGTCTGCGAGTGCTCCAGCTTCCAGCTCGAGGACACGGTCGCCTTCGCCCCCGAGTGCGCCGTCTTCCTCAACCTCGCCCCCGACCACCTCGACCGCCACCACGACCTCGAGTCCTACCTGGCGGCGAAGCTGCGGATCTTCGCCAACCAGGGCAACGATGACGTCGCCGTCTACAACGCCGACGACCCCTTCGCCGCCGGCACCGACCTCGGCGGCTGCGGGCGCCGGGTCGCCTTCTGCCGCGGCGCCGCCCCCGACTGCGAGGTCTCCGTCGCCGAGGGGACGATCTTCTACGACGGCGAGCCGCTGCTGGCGGTCTCCGAGCTCGGCCTCTTCGGCGAGCACAACGTCGCCAACGCGATGGCCGCTGCGGCGGCGGCGCTCTCGATGGGGATCGACCGCGAGGCGGTGCGCGCCGGCCTGCGCAGCTTCGCCGGGGTACCGCACCGCTTGGAGCCGGTCGCCGAGATCGGCGGCGTCCGCTTCGTCAACGACTCGAAGGCGACCAACGTCGCCTCGGCAACGGTCGGGATCTCCGCCTTCGAGGGCGGCGTCCACGCGATCCTCGGCGGCAGCGAGAAGGACGAGCCCTTCGCGCCGCTGGTCGAGCCGCTGCGCGAGAGCGCCCGCGCCTGCTACCTGATCGGCGCCACCAGCGAGCGGATGGCGCGGGAGCTGGCGCCCGTGTTAGAGGCCGGGGTCGAGCTGCACCGCTGCGCCGACCTCGAGGACGCGGTGCGCCGCGCCGCTGCCGCCGCCCGCCCCGGCGAGGTGGTCCTGCTCTCGCCCGCCTGCGCCAGCTTCGACGCCTTCGTGGACTTCGAAGCGCGGGGCGATCGCTTCCGCGAGGTCGTCGGGGAGCTGGCGCGATGAACGCCGCCTCGCTGCCGCTCGGCCGTGGCCGCGCCGCGAAGAAGAGCAGGGCCAAGAGCCGGGCGAAGAAGCGCTCGCGCCCCGTCTCGGCCGAGTACAACATGCTGCTGACCGCGACCCTCTGCCTGCTGGCGCTGGGGGCGGTGATGGTCTTCTCCGCCAGCTCGACGACGAAAGTCCTGCAGGAAGGCGGGCTCTCCGAAAGCGCCTACTACCTGAAGCGCACGCTGATCTTCGGCGCGATCGCGCTGGTGATCATGCACGTGACCGCGCGCATCGACCTGAAGCGGATCCGCGAGCTGACGCCGCTGCTGCTCGGCGGCGCGATCTTCCTCCTCGTCGCCGTCCTCGGCGCCGGCAGCGAAGTCAACGGCGCCACCCGCTGGATCGGCGGCGGCTCGCTGCAGATCCAGCCTTCCGAGCTGGCGAAGGTGGCGCTGATCCTCTACGGGGCCGACATGCTGGCGCGCAAGCCGAAGCGGGTGCGGACGCTGACGGGCCTGAAGCCCTACCTGCTGGTGGTCGGCGCCTGCTGCGGGCTGATCATGCTCGAGCCCGACATGGGGACGACGATGGTGATCGTCTTCGCGATCGCCGCCACTCTCGCCGCCGCCGGGATGCGGTGGTCCGACCTGGGCAAGATCGCGCTCGTGATCGCCTGCCTGACCCTGGTCGCGGCGGTCGTCGAGCCCTACCGGATGGCGCGCCTGACCGGCTTCCTGCACCCGACCGCCGACCCCGCCGGCGCCGGCTTCCAGGCCGCGCAGGCGAAGATCGCGCTCGGCTCTGGTGGCTTCTTCGGGGTCGGGATCGGCAACGGCGTCTCCAAGGCCTTCTACCTGCCCGAGGCCCACACCGACATGATCACCGCCGTGATCGGCGAAGAGCTGGGGATGGCCGGGATCGTCGCCATCGTTGGGATGTTCGGGATGTTCGGCTACGCCGGGCTCAAAGTCGCCCAGAAAGCGAAGGACACCTACTCGAAGCTGCTGGTCGCCGGGCTGACTTCGCTGGTCCTGGTGCAGGCGACGATCAACCTCTTCGCCGTGATGGGGTTGGCGCCGCTGACGGGGGTGCCGCTGCCCTTCGTCTCCTACGGCAACAGCAGCCTGATGGCGACGCTGTTCGCGGTCGGGTTGATCCTCAACGTCGCCCGCGGCGGCCGGGCCGGGGCGGCGCGCGCTTCGACGCCCACCGGCGCTGGCAAACTGCGCGTCGTCCAAGGCGGGCGCACGCCCGCGCGCGAAAGGAGCAGGTCGAGCGGTGCCAGGAGAGCCAAGAGTGGTGGTGGCGGCGGGGGGAACCGCGGGGCACGTCGTGCCCGCCATGGCGGTCGCCGACGAGCTTCGGGCTAGCGGCGCCGAGGTCAGCTTCCTCGGCACGCGTGAGCGGATCGAGGCCGAGCTGGTGCCGGCCGCGGGCTACGAGATCGACTTCGTCAAGGTGCGCGGGATCGACCGGCGCAACCCGCTGCGGGCGGCGCGGGCCGGTGTCGAGGCGCTGGCCGCGGTCGGAGAGGCGCGCAAGGTGCTGCGCCGGCGGCGGGCCGACGTGGTGATGGGCGGCGGCGGCTTCGTCGCCGGGCCGGCCGGGCTGGCGGCGGCGCTGACCCGGACGCCGCTGGTCCTGACCGAGGCCGACAGCCACCTCGGCCTCGCCAACCGGCTGCTGGCGGGCCGGGCGCGGCGCGTGTGTCTCGCCTTCCCGATCGCGGGCCGGGCCGGTGTTCCGTACCTGGTGACCGGCCGCCCGGTGCCACGCGCAGTGCTGGAAGGCGACCGCGCTGCGGCGCGGGCGCGGTTTGGGATCGACGCGGAGGCCCGCTGCCTGCTCGTCGTCGGCGGCAGCCAGGGCGCCCGCTCGGTCAACCTCGCCGCGATCGAGGCCTTCGCCGAGCGCGGGGGGCGCGACTTCCACGTCCTCCACATCGCCGGCAACCGCGACTTCCCCGAGCTGGAGCGCCGGCTCGCGGCCGCACCGCACCGCGAGCGCTACACGCTGCTCGCCTACGAGCCGAACCTCGGCGACGCGCTCGCCGCCGCCGACCTCGTGCTCGGCCGCTCCGGCGGCTCGATCTTCGAGGTGGTCGCGGCCAGCCGGCCGGCGATCCTCGTGCCCTACCCCTTCGCCACCGCCGATCACCAGAGCGCCAACGCCGAGTGGATGCGCGCCGGCGGCGCCGCGACGGTGGTCCCGGACGCCGAGCTCGACGCGGAGCGACTGGGTCGCGAGGTGGCGGCGGTGCTCGACGAGCCGGCGCGGCTGGAGCAAATGGCGACGGCTGCACAAGGCCTGGCCAAGCCCGACGCCGCCCGCCGCATCGCCGACGAGGTGCTGGCGGCTGCCGAGACCGCAAAAAGACACCCTCAAGGTGCTTTTTTGCGGTCTCGCGGAGGAGGTGCCTCGTGACGGACTGGAGCGGACGGCGGTTGCACTTCATCGGCATCGGTGGGGCCGGGATGAGCGGGCTGGCGCTGGTCTGCGCCCGCCTTGGCGCCAGCGTCACCGGCAGTGACCGCAGCGATTCCTCTTATATGGAGCGGTTGCGCCAGGCCGGACTCGAACCGGCGATCGGCCACGACGCCGCCAACCTGCCCGAGGGGGCCGAGGTGGTGGTCTCGACCGCGATCGGCGAGGACAACCCGGAGCTGGCGCTGGCGCGCGAGCGCGGCATCGAGCCGATCCATCGCGGCGCGCTGCTCGCCGAGCTCTGCGCCGAGAAGCGGCTGATCGCGATCGCCGGCACCCACGGCAAGACGACGACGACCGCGATGGCGGTCTGGGCGCTGCGCGCGCTCGGCGCCGACCCCGCCTTCTTCATCGGCGGCGAGGTTCCGGGCCTGGGGCCCGACGGCGCCACCGCCAACGCCGGCTGGGGCGAAGGGGAGTGGGTGGTCGCCGAGGCCGACGAGAGCGACGCCAGCTTCCTCGAGCTGCATCCCGAGGTGGCGGTGATCACCAACATCGAGATGGACCACCACAGTCGTTGGGGCTCGCTGGCTGAGCTGCACAAGGCCTTCGACCGCTTCGCCGCCGGCGCTCAGTTGGCCCGGTTCGACGAGAGCGCGCCCGGCCCGGCCGAGCTTGGCCTCGCCGTCCCCGGTCGCCACAACCTGATGAACGCCCGCGCGGCGCTGGCCGCGATCGAGCTGACGGGATTCGACGTCGACGCCGCCGCCGAGGCGCTGGCGGACTTTCCCGGCGTCCACCGCCGGCTCGAGCTGAAGGGCTCCCGCGGGCCGGTCCATATATATGACGACTACGGCCATCACCCGACCGAGGTGCGGGCTGCCCTCTCCGCCCTGCGGGAGCTGAGCCCGTCGCGTCTCGTCGCGGTCTTCCAGCCCCATCTCTACTCGCGGACCAAGGCCCTGACCGAGGAGTTCGGCGGTGCCCTCGCCCTCGCCGACGAGGCGGTCGTGCTGGACGTCTACCCGGCGCGGGAGGAACCGGTCGGCGAGCTCGCCGGCGTCAGCGGCCTCCAGGTCGCCCAGGCCGCCGCCGAGCGGATGGGGGGGAAGCCGGTCTGGTGGCTGCCGACGATCGAGCTGGCGCAGCGGGCGCTCGCCGAGCGCCTCGACCGCAACCCGGAGCTCTACGGCGAGGCCACGGTCCTGGTCACGATCGGCGCTGGCGACGTCGTCAAGCTCGGCGAGGCGCTGAGGACGGAGGGACCGCGATGAGCTCTCTCCCTCCGGGGGTGCAGACCGACTTTCCGCTGGCGCGCCTGACCACGGTGCGCACCGGCGGCGCTGCCGACTTCTTCACCCGCCCCGGCGACGAGGAGAGCCTTGTCGCCGCCCTGCGCTGGGCGGAGGGAGAGGGCCTGTCGATCGGGGTGATCGGCTCGGGCTCGAACCTGCTGATCGCCGACGACGGGTTCCACGGCCTCGCGCTCAAGCTCGACGGCGACCTGGCCCAGATCGAACGCGACGGCGAGCGCGTCGTCTGCGGTGGCGGCTACCGCTTCCCCTCGGCCGCCGCGAAAACCGCCGGCTGGGGACTCTCGGGCCTGGAGTTCGGGGTGAACATCCCCGGCACCACCGGCGGCGCGGTGCGGATGAACGCCAACGCCTACGAAGGTCAGCTGGCGCGGGTGCTGGAGTGGGTCGACGTCTGCACCGCCGCCGGCAGCGACCGCCGCGCGCCCGACCAGCTCGGCTTCACCTACCGGCACTCGAACCTGCGCCCCGGCGAAGTCGTCGCCCGCGCCTCGTTCCGCCTCGAGCCCGCCGACCCGGAGCAGGTCCGCGCCACCCTGGCCGAGATGCGCGACCGCCGCCGCGAGGCGCAGCCGTCGGGGATCAAGACCTTCGGCTCGACCTTCAAGAACCCCGAGGACGAGCGCGCCGAAGGTCGCTCGGCCGGCCAGCTGCTGGAGGCGGCCGGTTGCCGTGGCCTGCGCCACGGCGGCGCCCGCTTCTCCGAGAAGCACGCCAACTTCGTCGAGAACGACCAGGGGGCGAGCACCGCCGACGTGCTCGAGCTGATGGCGGCCGGGCGGCGGCGGGTGCACGAGCGCTTCGGCGTCGAGCTGGAACCGGAGGTGCAGGTATTGGGCGAGGTCGACTGGCCGGACGGTTGGCAGCTGTGAGGGTCCGGTTCGCGGCGGGCGCTCTCGCCGTGGTTCTGGTCGGGGTGGCGGTCTACTGGTTCGCCTTGCGTCAGGAAACCACCGAGCCGACGGTGATCGTCCCGCGGTTGGCAGCGCAGATCGGCGAAGGCGAAGAAGCCGTCGGGGTCAGCGCCGACGGCGCGATCGTCCCTTGGCTGCCGCTCCCGGAAGAACCGCCGCTGCCACAGCTGCCGCTGGAAGGACCGCCGAAGGGTGGCCGGGTGAAAGGGCCGGCGCTGGAACAGGTGCGCGTCCTCGCCGCGGTCCCCGACGAACTGCGTCCCTACGTCGAAAGCAGCTACTTCGGCGAAAGCGGCGGGGTGGACGTCAACCTCACCACGGGGGTCGAACTGCGCTTTGGCAACTCCTCGCAAGCCGCCCGCAAGTGGCGGGCGGCGGCTGGGGTGCTGGCCGATCCATCGATAACCACGCTCGATTATGTAGACCTGCAAGCTCCCAGCCGACCCACTTACGAAGGCTCCGAACACGAACTCCCACCGGCGCCTTGAGAAGCGAGGTTGAGGCTGGAAACCGCTCTAGCAAGCGGCTCTGAAAAGTCTCAAGTAAAGGGTGAGGGTGGGCAAACCCTCAACCCAAGGTTGAGAAATGCTGCCTGCACAATGCTTGGCGGCCGTTTGACAGATGCCCCGCAATGCCCTACGTTGAGCGCAATTTCCGTGCTTCCGGTGAGAGCTTGAACCCTTAAGCATCGCTGAAGGCTCGGACGGAACCAAGGCTCAACTCAACTAAAAGCTTGCATCGCCAGGGAAACCGGGCGATCTGGAGAAAATCGGGAGATGGAATCCACTTACCTCGCGGTCATCAAGGTCGTCGGCGCAGGCGGCGGCGGTACCAACGCGGTCAGCCGCATGATCGACGCCGGCATTCGCGGCGTCGAGTTCGTCGCCGTCAACACGGACGCGCAGGCGCTGCAGGCCTGCGACGCCGACATCAAGCTCTCGATCGGTCAGGAGCTGACCCGCGGCCTCGGCGCCGGCGGCAACCCTGAGGTCGGGGCGGGCGCGGCGGCGGAGAGCCGCGACGAGATCAAGGAGGCGCTGAAGGGCGCCGACATGGTCTTCGTCACCGCCGGCGAGGGCGGCGGCACCGGCACCGGCTCGGCCCCGGTGATCGCCGAGATCGCCAAGGAGGAGATCGGCGCCCTCACCGTCGGCGCGGTGACCAAACCGTTCGAGTTCGAGGGCAAACGACGGATGCAGCAGGCGCTCGAAGGCATCGAGAAACTGCGCAACAAAGTCGACACCCTGATCATCGTCCCGAACGAGAAGCTGCTGCAGGCGGTCGAGCGCCGGACCAGCGTGCTCGAGGCCTTCCGCCAGGCGGACGACATCCTCCGCCAGGGCGTCCAGGGCATCACCGACCTGATCACCATCCCCGGCCTGATCAACCTCGACTTCGCCGACGTGCGGACGATCATGCGCGACGCCGGCTCGGCCCTGATGGGCGTCGGCTCGGCCTCCGGCGAGGCCCGCGCCCTCGACGCCGCCAAGGCGGCGATCACCTCGCCGCTGATCGAGGAGTCGATCAAAGGCGCGACCGGGATGCTGCTGAACATCACCGGCCCCGAGGACCTCGGCCTCTTCGAGGTCAACGAGGCGGCCCAGCTGGTCCAGGCCGAGGCCGACGACAACGCCAACATCATCTTCGGCTCGGTCGTCGACCAGTCGATGAAGGACGAGGTCCGGGTCACGGTGATCGCGACCGGCTTCGAGGGGTTCGAGCTCTTGGCTCGCTCGCCGCAGCGGGTGCGGCGGCGCTACGAGAGTCGGCCGCGGGTCTCGGCTGAGGACACGGACATTCGGAAACTTCGGGTCTCGGACGACGACATCGACGTTCCGGGGTTCCTCAAAGAGTAGGCGCGGGGGGCCGGCGGTAGGGCCCATCGTGGGTCCCTCCCGCCGCCGCTTCGCGGGAGTTCGTCGGGAGGGACCCACGATGGGCCCTTCGACACGGCTGCCCAGGGACGCGCTCGCATAGGCTCAGGGGGTGAGTCGGCGCACTCCTCTCTATGAGCTGCATCAGGAGCTTGGGGCGAAGATCGTTCCTTTTGCTGGGTGGGAGATGCCGGTTGCTTATGAGGGGATTCGGGAGGAGCATTCGGCGGTGCGGCGGCATGCGGGGATGTTCGATGTCTCCCACATGGGCGAGGTCGAGGTCGAGGGGCCCGGGGCGCTGGCCTTCCTGCAGCGGGTGCTCTCCAACGACGTAGGGGCGATCGCGATCGGCGGTGCCCAGTACTCCTGCCTCTGCGAGGACGACGGCGGCGTGCTCGACGACCTCTTCGCCTACCGGCTCGGCGGCGACCGCTACCTGATCGTCACCAACGCCGCCAACCACGAGAGCGACCTCGCCTGGCTCGGGCGCCAGAGCCGCGGCTTCGACGTGATCGTCCGCGACGTCGCCGACCGCTACGCGATGCTGGCGGTGCAGGGGCCGCATGCCCGCGCCGTGCTGGAGCGGACGCTCCAGGTCCCGCTGCCCCCGCGCTTCCATGTCTCCCACGTCCAGGTCGGCCGCCGGCCGGCGCTCGTCTGCGGCACCGGCTACACCGGCGAGGACGGGGTCGAGTTGCTCCTCGACCCCGAGGTCGCCGCGCCGATCTGGGCCGAGCTGCTCGACGCCGGGATCGTCCCCTGCGGCCTCGGCGCCCGCGACACCCTGCGGCTCGAGGTCTGTTACCCGCTGCACGGCAACGAGCTGACGCCTGACCGAAACCCGATCGAAGCCGGGCTCGGCTGGTGCTGCAAGGAGGAGACGGGATTCATCGGCGCCGAGCCGATCGCCCGCGCCCGCGCCGATGGCACCGCCGAGAAGCTCGTCGCCTTCAAGATCGAGGGCCAGGGGATCCCGCGCGAAGGCAATCCTGTCCTCCATCAGGGCGAGGAGGTCGGCATCGTCACCAGCGGCACCTTCGCGCCGTCGCTCGAAGTCGGCGCCGGGATGGCCTACGTGAACTCGGAGCTTGCGGAGGTCGGGACCGAAGTCGAGATCGACGTGCGCGGCAAACGCCGTCCCGCCCGGATAGCTTCCAAGCCCCTCTACGCGAAAAGGAGCTGAGCCTTGGCCGACGCCACCTACCCCGACGACCTTCGCTACCACGAGGAACACGACTGGGCCCGGATCGAGGGCGACCAGGCGACCTTCGGGATCACCTGGTACGCCCAGGACTCCCTCGGCGAGGTCGTCTTCTTCGAGCCGCCCGAGGTCGGCGCCGAGATCCAGAAAGACCTCTCCTACACGGAGGTCGAGTCGGTGAAGGCGGTCTCCGACGTGATCGCGCCGATGTCGGGGGAGATCGTCGAGGTCAACGACGCCCTCGTCGACGCACCGGAGAAGATCAACGAGGACCCCTACGGCGAGGGCTGGCTGATCAAGGTGCGGCTGAGCGCGCCGGAGGAGGCCGAGACGCTCCTCGGCGTCGAGGAATACCGCAAGTTGCTGGACTCCTAGGCGGTCGAGCCCGTTACCCGGCTCCCCTAGCCTTAGACGCGGTGACCCGCTACACCTCCGCAACCCCCGACGACCGCCGGGAGATGCTCGACGCGATCGGCGTCGACTCCCTCGACGAGCTGTTCGAGCAGATCCCCGCGGCGCTGCGCCTGGGCCGGCCGCTGGCCCTGCCCGACGGGATGCCCGAGGCGGAGGTCTACGAGCGACTGGCAGCGCTGGCCGGGCGCAACGCCGACGCCGAGGAGCAGGTCTGCTTCGTCGGGGCCGGGATGTACGACCACTACGTGCCGGCGATCGTCGACGCGATCACCTCGCGCAGCGAGTTCCTGACGCCCTACACGCCCTACCAGCCGGAGATCTCCCAGGGCGGGCTGCAGGTGATGTTCGAGTTCCAGACGGCGATGTCGGAGCTGACCGGGCTTCCGGTCTCCAACGCCGGGCTCTACGAGGGTCCCTCCTCGGTCGCCTCGGCCGGCTATCTGGCGATGGGAGCGACGAAACGGCGTCGCTTCGTCGTCTCCCGCGGTCTGCACCCGCACAGCCGCGAGACGCTTGCGACCTACGCGGTCGGCTACGGCGCCGAGGTGATCGAGGTGGGTCTCGACGGCGGCCTGACCGACGCCGCGGCGCTGGCCGCGGCCGTCGACGGCGAGACCGCCGCCGTCTTCCTGCAGAGCCCGAACTTCCTCGGCGCGGTCGAGGACGTCGAGGCTCTGGGCGCGGCGGCGAAGGAGCACGGGGCGCTGCTGATCGTCGCCTGCGACCCGATGACCCTGGGGATCCTCAAGCCGCCGGGGGAGTGCGGCGCCGACATCGCCCTCGGCGAGGGCCAGCCGCTCGGCAACCGCCTCGACTTCGGAGGACCGTCCTTTGGCTTCTTCTGCGCGACCGAGGCGCAGATCCGCCGCATGCCGGGGCGGATCGCCGGCGAAACCACCGACGTCGACGGCCGCCGCGGCTTCGTCCTCGCGCTGCAGACGCGCGAGCAGCACATCCGCCGCGAGAAAGCGACCAACAACATCTGCACCGCGCAGGCGCTGAACGCGCTGGGGGCGATGGTGCACCTCGCCTGGCTCGGTCGCCAGGGCTTCCGCGAGCTCGGCGAGCTGCTGGTCCAGCGGACCGCTTACGCGCGCGAGCGGCTGGCGGCGGTCGAGGGGGTCGAGCTGCTGCACGAGGCCCCGGTGGCGCGCGAGTTCGCGGTTCGGCTCGACGCGCCCGTGGACAGGGTCCTCGATCGCGTCGCCGAGCGCGGCATCGCCGCCGGCTACCCGCTCGCCCGCGACTACCCCGAGTTCGAGGACGGCCTCCTCGTCGCGATCACCGAGCGCCGGACGAAGGCCCAGATCGACGACCTCGCCGAGGCCTTGGCGGCCGCGGTTATCCAGTTGCGTGGTTCCTTAGACACCCATGACGTGTCTAAGGAACCACGAGTTGAGGGGGTGGCCTGAGATGGCGCTGACCGAGACGCCGATGCAGGCGGAAAAGGCGCGGACGATCTACGAGAAGTCGAAGCCCGGCCGGCGCGCCGCGGCGCTGCCCGCCGCCGAAGTGCCGGAGCAGCCGCTGGCCGAGCTGATCCCGGAGAAGCTGCTGCGGGTCGAGCCGCCGCGGCTCCCCGAGATCGCCGAGCCGGAGATCGTCCGTCACTACAACCGCCTCTCGCGTCGCAACTTCGACCTCGACAGCGGCTTCTACCCGCTCGGCTCCTGCACGATGAAGCACAACCCGCGCCTCAACGAGCGGGTCGCGGCGCTGCCGGGCCATGCCCGCCTGCACCCGGCGCAGGACCCGCGCCGCGCCCAGGGGGCGCTGGAGCTGATGTGGCTGCTGCAGGAGAGCCTCAGCGAGATCTGCGGGCTGCCGCACGTCAGCCTGCAGCCGAGCGCCGGCTCCCACGGCGAGCTCGCCGGCCTGCTGCTGACCCGCGCCTACCACGCCGACCGTGGCGAAGCACGGACCAAGGTGCTGGCTCCCGACACTTCCCACGGCACCAATCCCGCCTCGGTCACGATGGCCGGCTATGAGGTGGTCAAAGTCGCCACCGACGAGCAAGGCGGGGTCGAGATGGACGACCTGCGAGCGAAGCTGGCCGAGAACGAGGGCGAGGTCGCCTGCCTGATGCTGACCAACCCCAACACGCTCGGCGTCTTCGACGAGAACATCGCCGAGATCGCTTCGCTGATCCACGAGGCCGGCGGCACCCTCTACTACGACGGCGCCAACCTCAACGCGGTGATGGGCCACTCGCGGCCCGGCGACATGGGCTTCGACATCGTCCACGTCAACCTCCACAAGTCCTTCAGCCAGCCTCACGGCGGGGGTGGTCCCGGGGCCGGCCCGATCGCGGTCTCCGACCGGATCGAGCCCTTCCTGCCGCGGCCGCAGGTGGTCCGCCGCGAGGGTTCCAACGGCCACGGCCCGAGCTTCGACCTCGACTTCGAGCGGCCGAAGTCGATCGGCCGCCTGCGCGGCTTCCAGGGCAACTTCGGCGTCTTCGTCCGCTCCTACGCCTACATCCTCAGCCTCGGCGCCGACGGCCTGGCGGAGGCCTCGGAGACCGCCGTCCTCAACGCCAACTACCTGAAGGCGCGCCTCGCCGAGGGCCGCGCCGGGGAGCGGCTGCCGATCGCCTTCGACCGCCACTGCATGCACGAGTTCGTCCTCTCCGGCAAGCCGATGAAACGCGAGCTCGGCCTCGCCACCCTCGACCTCGCCAAGCGCCTGCTCGACTTCGGCTTCCACCCCCCGACCGTCTACTTCCCCCTCCTCGTCGACGAGGCCCTGATGGTCGAGCCGACCGAGACCGAGACCAAGGAGTCCCTCGACGCCTTCGCCGAGGCGATCGAGCAGATCCTCACCGAGGCCGAGCAAAACCCCGACCTCGCCAAGAACGCCCCCTACACGACCCCCGTCCGCCGCCTCGACGAGGTCAAGGCGACGAGGCAGCCGGTCGTGCGTCAGTCGCTGGACTAGAGCTGCGGCAGCCCCTGCTCGAGCTCCAACACCGGGGCGAAGAGGTCGCCGTGCTTGTCGATCCGATCGAGGACGTCGGTGGTCTCGAAGACGAGGGAGCTGGCGTCGCCTGAGTCGGCGGTGGCTTCGACCTCCTCCCAGGTGACCGGGGTGGAGCAGGTGGGGCGTTCGCGGGCGCGGAGGGAGTAGACGGCGATCGTGGTTTTGCGTTCGTTGTTCTGGTACCAGTCGATCAGGACCTTGCCGCTGCGGTCGGTCTTCTTGCCCATTTTCGCCAGCACGTTCTCCGGGTCTTGCTTGGCGACGATCTGGGCGATCGCCTGGGCGAAGGGGCGCGTCTGCTCGTAGGTGACCTTGGTGTTGAGGGGCACGTAGAGCTGCATCCCCTTCGAGCCGGAGGTCTTGGCGAAGCACTCGAGCTCGACCTGCGCCAGCAGCTCGCGCAGGCGCAGCGCCACCCGGCAGCAGTCGACGACGTCGGCCGGCGGCCCGGGATCGAGATCGAAGGCGAGCACGGTCGGGCGTTTCGGCGCCCGGCTCCGCGACAGCGAGGGGTGCAGCTCGATCGCCGCCAGCTGCGCCATCCAGATCAGCGTCGGCAGGCTGTCGCAGACACAGAACTCGATCGTCCCCGCTCGCGGCCCCGCCTCGACCTTCGCCGTCTTCACCCATTTCGGTCGGTGCTTGGGGCAGCGCTTCTCGAAGAAGGCGGCGTCGAGGTCGTCGACCCCTTCCGGGAAGCGGCGCAGGGTCACCGCCCGCCCGCTGAGGTGGGGGATCATCGTCGGGCCGACCTTGGCGTAGTAGTCGACCATCTCGCCCTTGCTGAACCCCGCCTCCGGGTAGAGCACCTTCTCGAGGTTGGTGAGCCGCAGCTCCTTGCCCTCGACCTCGACCCGGGTCTCGCCCACGGCCTACGAACCTATTTCGCGGCTTTGGCTTTTTTCGCCGAGCGTTTCGATTTCGAGGCCGATTCGCTCTTTTTCGCCGCTTTGGCTTTCGGTTTCGCCGCTTTCTTGCCGCCCTTGTCCTTGACGGCGGCGATGCTTTTCTCCAGCGCCGCCATCAGGTCGGGGGCTTTGGTCGCCTTCGGCGCCTCGGCTTCGGGGGCGATGATCTCTTTGCCTTCGGCCTTGCGTTCGATCAGCGCCAGCAGCTGTTCGCGGTACTCGTCGCGGTAGGCGTCGGCCTTGAACTTGGTGGCGAGCGAGTCGATCAGCTGCTCGGCCATCTCCCGCTCGCGCTCGGCGACTTTCGGCTGCTCGTCCGGGAGGGCGTCATCCAGATCGGAGGGGGGCACCACCTCGTCGTGGAAGCGCAGCGTCGTCAGCGTCAGCACCCCGTCGCCGGCGCGCAGCGCCGCCAGGTGCTCCTTGTTGCGGAAGACGAAGCGGGCGATCGCGGCTTTCCCCGAGCTTTCCATCGCCGCGGCCAGCAGCGAGTAGGCCTTCTCGGCGCCTTCGGCGGGGCCGAGGTAGTAGGGGCTGTCGAAGTACATCGGGTCGATTTCCTCGATGTCGACGAAGTCCTGGACGTCGATCGCGCGCGTCTTCTCCGGCGCCAGCGCCGCCATCTCGTCTTTGCTCAGCGGCACGTACTGGCCGGGCGAGAGCTCATAGGCCTTGATGATGTTCTCGTAGGGGACCTCCTCGTCGGTCCCTTCGGCGACGCGCCGGTGTTTGATCCGGGCGCTGTCGGAGTCGCGGATCTCGCGCAGGGCGATGCTGCGGCGGGCGACCGCGCTGTACATGCGCACGGGCACGTTCAGCAGCCCGAAGCTGATCGTTCCGCTCCAAATCGCGCGTGCCATCTAGCCGATCACCTACCCGGATTCTTTCAGCCCAACTCGCGAGGGGCGATAGCGGCGGGCGCAACGGGAGCCATCTTGCGATTCGCCCGGTGGGATCATGCGCTGGTGCTCTTCGAGCTGCGAGAGGTGGGCCTGGACCGCGGCGGCAAGACCGTCCTCGACTCGCTCGGCGCCGGGATCCCTGAGGGGTCGACGGCGATCGTCGGGCCCTCCGGCGCCGGCAAGTCGACGCTGCTGCGGCTGCTGAACCGGCTCGCCGACCCCGACCGCGGCGAGATCGACTACCGCGGCCGGCCGCTCACCGCCTACGAGCCGCTGGCGCTGCGCCGAGAGGTCGCGCTGGTGCCGCAGCTGCCGGCGCTGCTGGCGGGGACGGTCGAGTCGAACCTCCGCTACGCCGCCGAGCTGGCGGGCGAGCCGCTGGAGCCCGAGCGCACGCTCGCTCTCGCCGGCCTCGACCCGGGCTTCGCCGCGCGCGACGTCGCCAAGCTCTCGGTCGGCGAGCAGCAGCGGGCGATGCTGGCGCGGGCGCTCGCCCAGCGCCCCGCGGTCCTCCTGCTCGACGAGCCGACCTCGGCCCTCGACCACGCCGCCCGCGACACGATCGAGGCGGCGCTGGCCGAGCTGCGCCGCGAGCTGGAGATCTCGGTCGTCCTCGTCAGCCACGACCCCGAGCAGGCCCGCCGCCTCAGCGACTGGGTGCTGCGGTTGGAGGGCGGCCGCGTCGCCGGCTGCGGCCCGCTCGCCGAGGTGCTCGCATGATCGTCGCTGCGGCGAGCACCTCGATCCACATCGACCTCTGGCAGGTCCTCGCCTCGCTGGCGCTGGTCGCGCTGGCGGCGGCGATCTCCTTCTGGCGCGGCGCCGACCTCGAGCGCGACATCGGCGTCGCAACCGTCCGCTCCTTTATCCAGCTGACCCTCGTCGGCTACGCGATCAAGCTGATCTTCGAAGCCGACACGATCTGGCTGGTCCTGGTGCTGCTGGCGGTGATGGTTCTCTTCGGCGCGCTCACCGCCCGCGGCCGCGCCAAGAAGGTCCCCGGCTCCTTCGGGCCGCTGCTGATCGCTCTCGCGCTGGCCGGCGCCAGCACCCTCGGCCTCGTCGTCGCCCTCGGCGTCTTCGAACCGACGCCGCGCTACCTGGTGCCGGTCGGCGGCATGGTGATCGGCAACGCGATGACCGCCTCCGCCGTGGCCCTCAACCGCCTCGGCGACGAGATGGGCGAGGGCCGGGCGCGGATCGAGGCGACCCTGGCGCTCGGCGCCACCGCCCGCGAAGCCGCCGCCCCGACCGTCCGCCGCGCCCTGCGCTCGGGGATGATCACCCTCGTCGACTCGACCAAGACCACCGGCCTGATCTTCTTCCCGGGGACGATGGTCGGGATGCTCCTCGCCGGCGCCAGCCCCACCGACGCCGTCCGCCTGCAGCTGATCCTCCTCTACACCCTGCTCGGCAGCGTCTCGATCTCCGCCCTCGTCGCCACCACGCTCGCCTACCGCAACTTCTTCACCCCCGCCGCGCAGCTGCGCGAACCGGGCGCCTGACACTGCGCATCTCGGCGTCCTCGTTCGGTCATGTGCAGAGCACACTCCCTCTCTCGTCCTTGATCTGCTTGGTCAGGCGCCCGGTTTCCTAGACTCGCCAAGGTGTCTCGCGCCCAGCGACTGACCCTGATCGCGACGATCCTCGGCTCGACGGTCGTCTTCCTCGACAGCACCGTCGTCAACGTGGCGCTGCCGGCGATCAGCGAAGGGCTCGACGCCAACCTCGCCGGCCAGCAATGGGTGGTCGAGGCCTACATGCTGACCCTGGTCTCGCTGCTCCTGGTCGGTGGCTCGCTCGGCGACCAGTTCGGGCGCCGGCGGATGTTCGTGATGGGCCTGATCGGGTTCGGCGCCACCTCGGCGCTCTGCGCGCTCGCCCCCACGGTCGAGTTCCTGATCGCGGCGCGGGCGCTGCAGGGGATCGCCGGGGCGCTGCTGGTGCCGGGATCGCTGGCGATCGTCGCCGCAACCTTCGAGGGCGAGGCGCGTGGCAAGGCGGTCGGCACCTGGACCGCCTGGACCGGGATCGCGACCGTGATCGGCCCGGCCGGCGGCGGCGCCCTGATCGGCCTCACCTCCTGGCGGGCGATCTTCTGGGTCAACCTGCCGCTGATCGCGGCGACGGTGATGCTGACCCTGCACTCGGTGCAGGAGAGCCGCGACCCCGACGCCTTCCGCGGCATCGACTGGGGCGGGATCGCGCTCTCGGCGGCGGGTCTCGGCGGCCCGGTCTATGCCCTGATCGAACAGCCGACGAGAGGCTGGAGCGACCCGATGGTCTGGATCCCGCTCCTCGGCGGCGTCGCCTGCTTCGCCCTCTTCGTCCTCCACGAGGCGCGTGCCCGTCACCCGATGATGGACCTCGGCCTCTTCCGCATCCGCAACTTCGCCGTCGCCAACCTGACCACGCTCTCCGCCTACGCCGGGCTGATCGGCGGCCTCTTCTTCGTCGGCCTCTTCCTCCAGCAGGTCGCCGGCTACTCGCCGCTGGAGGCGGGGCTGGCGACGACGCCGATCTCGGTCATCCTCTTCGTCCTCTCGCCGCGCTGGGGGAAACTGGCCTCCGGCACCGGCCCGCGCCTGCCGATGACGCTCGGCCCGATCGTCGGCGGCTTCGGCCTACTGCTCCTGCTGCGGGTGGGCTCCAGCGCCGACTACGTCACCGACGTGCTGCCGGCGATCCTCGTCTTCGGCCTCGGCCTCTCGGCGACGGTGGCGCCGCTGACCGCGACCGTGCTCGACTCGGTCGAGGAACGCCACGTCGGCATCGCCTCGGGGATCAACAACGGCGTCTCCCGTGTCGCCGGCCTGATGGCGATCGCCGTCCTCGGCGCCGTCATCTCCGCCCACTTCGGCACGGTCCTCGACTCCAACCTCGGCCAGCAGCCGCTCACCCCGAAGGCCCAGCACGTCGTCTCCGACGCCAAGGCGCAGCCGCTGGCGGTGCCGGAAACCGGCAAGCTGCCACCTGCCGAAGCGCAACGAGTGACGACCGCCTCCGCCGACGCCGCCACCTCCGGCTTCCACCTAGGCGTAATCATCGCCGGCCTCCTGATGATCTGCGGCGGCATCGCCTCCGGCTTCGGCATCGAAAACCCCAAGCGGCGAGCAGCAACCATCCCAGCCGGCGGCAACGCCGCAGCCGGCGAGTGTGGCCACAGCACCGACTGCGACTGCACCCCCCAGCAAGAAAAGGCCAAGGCGACCGCCGAAACCACCTGAGCTTCACCTGCCCGTCGGCCACTACGTGTTGTAGGCCGGGGATTGGAGTCCCTCGAGCGGGCGGATACTCAAAGTGGTGCCCTAATTAGGGCACCACTTGTCCGAGCGAGGGACTCCAATCCCCGGCCCTCGCATAGTCTCCGACCGGCATGCCCAAACCGATCATCTTCAGCGGCATCCAACCCACCGGCCGCAAGCACCTCGGCAACTACATAGGCGCCATCCGCCAGTACGTAGAGGGTCAGGACCGCGGCGACCCGGCGATCTTCTGCATCGTCGACCTGCATGCTCTCTCGGTCCCCTACGACCCGGCCGAACTGCGCGAGCGGATCTACGACACCGCCGCGATCCTGCTCGCCGCCGGCCTCGACCCCGAGCGCTGCATCCTCTTCCGCCAGTCCGACGTGCGCGAGCACACCGAGCTGACCTGGCTGCTCTCCGCCGTCACCGCCCACGGCGACCTCAACCGCATGCACCAGTTCAAGGAAAAGGTCGGCAAGGACCGCGAACTCGCCTCGGCGGCGCTCTTCTACTACCCGGTGCTGATGGCCGCCGACGTGCTCGCCTACCGGGCGACCGAGGTGCCGGTCGGCGACGACCAGCGCCAGCACGTCGAGCTGATGCGGGAGATCGCCCGCCGTTTCAACGCCCGCTTCGGCGAGACGCTGGTGGTGCCGGAGCTGCGCATCCCCGAGGTCGGGGCGCGGATCATGGACCTGCAGGAGCCGGAGCGGAAGATGTCGACCACCGGCGGCACCGAGCAGGGCACCGTCCTCGTCCTCGACGAGCCGGGCGCGATCCGCAAGAAGTTCGGCTCGGCCGTCACCGACTCCGGGCGGGAGATCGTCCGCGCTCCCGACAAGCCCGGGATCAGCAACCTGATCGACATCCTCGCCGTCGCCCGCGGCAGCGACCAGGCGGCGATCGAAGCCGAGTTCGAGGGCTCCGGCTACGGCGACTTCAAGAAGGCGGTCGCCGAGGCGGTGGTCGAGTACCTGGCGCCGGTGCGCGAGCGCTACGCGGAGCTGCGCCCGGACGTGGGCGAGCTGGAGCGCGTCTTCGCCGTCGGCGCCGGGAAGGCGAGCGCGATCGCCCATCCCATCGTCGGCGAGGTGCGCGAGCGCATGGGCTATCGCGCCGAGCGGGCCTAGAAGCCCCAAATAGCCGACAAAGCGCTCCCGGCCGTCTCGCCCCGCCTCTAGTCTCCCTGGCGATGGCCGTCGCCGATCTTGACCTGGATCTCGACCTCGACGTCTTTGCGGGTCCCTTCGACCTGCTGATGGCGGTCGTCCTCCGCGAGGAGGTCAGCCTGCTCGACCTGCAGCTGGGCGAGGTCGTCGTCGCCTACGTCGAGCACCTCGAGCGCGAGGGCGAGCTGGAGCTGGAGGTGGCGACCGAGTTCCTCGTCCTGATCGCCGCCCTGCTGGAGCTGAAGTCGCGGCTGATGCTGCCCGGCCCCGAGGACGAGCTGGAGGAGATGGGGCCCGAGGAGGCGGTCGAGGAGCTGATCGCGCGGATGCTCGAGTACCGGCGCTACCGCGACGCCGCCGCCGAGCTGGCGCAGCGCTTCGAGGCCGAGCGCGGCTACCTCTACCGCTCGGCGCCGCTGCCGCCGCAGCTGCGGCGGGTGGCGGTCGAGGCGGCCACGGCGGTCTACGACCCCGAGCAGCTCGGCGCCGCGCTCGGCGACCTGCTGACCGAGCCGCCCGAAGTCGACCTCAGCCACATTCGCCCGACCGTCTCGCTGGAGCGGCGGCTACGGGCGCTGCGCGACGCGCTCGGCCGCCGCGCCGACTTCGACTTCGACGACGAGTTCGGCGGTGAGGACCGGCTGACGCAGGCAGTCACCGTCTTCGCCCTGCTCGAGCTCTACCGCAAGGGCGAGGTGACCTGGGAGCAGGACAAGTGCTTCGGGCCGATCCGGGTCAAGAAGGTCATGCCGACCGCAACGCACAAGAACGGATGAGCGACCTCTCCCGCACCGTCGAGGCGCTGCTCTTCCTCTCGCCGCAGCCGGTATCCAGTGCCGACCTGGCGGAGGCGACCGAGGCGACCGAGGGCCAGGTCGAAGAGGCGATTGCGCTGCTGCGCGAGGACCTGGCGGAGGGCAGGCGCGGAGTCGTCCTGCGCGAGGTCGGCGGGGGGTTCACGCTCGCCAGCGACCCGGCCAGCGAGACCGCGGCGCGCCGCCTGCTGGCGAAGCCGCGGACGCCGCCGCTGACCCAGGCCCAGGCCGAGACGCTCGCGATCGTCGCCTATCTGCAGCCGGTCTCGCGGCCGGAGATCGCCCGTATCCGCGGCGTCAGCTCCGAGTCGGCGGTGACCAGCCTCGCCGAGCGGGGGCTGATCGAGGAAGCGGGCCGGTCGCGCTTCGGGGCGGCGATCTTCAAGACCTCGGAGCTGTTCGAGCGGCTCTTCGGGCTCACCGGGCTCGATCAGCTTCCGGATCCGGCGCAGTTCGATCCTTCGCCTGAGGATGAGCGGGAGCTGCGGGAGCGGTTGCTCAAGGCGGGCGAACAGCGCGCGGAGCCTTAGGCGTGGGGAGGGTCGGGGGTGACCCCTCCGTCGCAAAAGTCGTGGAGGCTCCTCCGGGGTCACCCCCGACCCTCCGCTCGTGAGGCTGGCTAAGTTTCTGGCGCATGGGGGGGTGGCTTCTCGGCGGAGGGCTGAGAAGATCATCGGGAAGGGGTTGGTCACCGTGGGCGGCGAGGTCGTCACCGATCCGGCGCGGAACGTCGAGGAGGGGGACGACGTGCGGGTCAATGGGGAGTCGGTGGGGGCGGAGGTTCGGGAGGTTTGGGTGGTGAACAAGCCGGCGGGGGTGGTCTCGACGGCGCGGGAGCCTGGGGCGCGGCCGGCTGTGGTCGAGCTGGTGGAGACCGAGGCGCGGCTATATCCGGTCGGTCGCCTCGACGCCGACAGCACGGGCCTCTTGCTGCTGACCAACGACGGCGAGCTCGCCAACCGGCTCACCCACCCGCGCTACGAAGTGCCGAAGACCTACCGGGTGCGGCTGCGAGCCCCGCTGGCGGATCGCGACCTGCAACGGCTGCGCGACGGCGTCGAGCTGGACGACGGCCCGACCGCGCCCGCGCAGGTCAAGCGTCTCGGCGAGCACGAGGTCGAGATCACGATCCGCGAAGGCCGCAACCGCCAGGTCCGGCGGATGGCGGAGGCGGTGGGGAACCGGGTCTCAGCGCTGCAGCGGATTCGCTTTGGGCCGCTGGAGCTCGGTGGGCTGAAGGAGGGCGCCGCCCGCCGCCTTTCCGAGAACGAGATCGATCGGCTTCGCCGTGCTGCCGCCTGAGCGAGCCGAGCGAGAGCCGCGCTTCCCCTCCCCACCTGCAAGTAGGAGGGGAAACGCGGCTCTCGCTCTTGCCGCTCGGCGGAGTCGAGGCTTCAGCTGATTCGCGAGGCAATCGCGTCAGCGATGGCGGCCGCTTCTCGTTCCGCCTGCCGATGAGTGACCCGCAAGGTCGTGTAGCCAGCCCGCATCAGTTCCCGGTCGCGCCAGCGGTCGCGCTCGAAGGCGATGGGGGTGGCGTGGTAGTCGCGGCTGTCGGCCTCCAGGACGAAGCGGCGATCGGGCCAGAGGAAGTCGACCTCGATGCGGCCGTTGGCGATTTGGACCGGGGCGTTGAGGAGCGGGGTGGGGAGGCTGCGCTGGGTGAGCAGCGGCAGCACCTTCGCCTCCAGTGGGCTTTTGAGGCGGCCCTTCTTGGCCAGGGGCGCGGCGCGGCGCCATTCTTCGACCAGCGTCAGCAGGGAGCGGATGCCGCGCCGGCCCGGGTCGATCGACGCCTCGATCGCCGGGATGTCGAGCAGCCGCCGCTGCGCCGCCCGCTCGAAGGCGCTGCGCAGGGTCCAGTCGCCGACGACTCCCGCGAGGTCGACCAGCGTCCGCGCCGGGCTGGTGCAGGGGATGCCGTCGACGGTCCCGGTCTCCTCCAGGCGCGGCAGTCGCACGCGGTGGAAGCGGATGCCGTCGATTCCCCGGCCGCGGTCGCCGGGGGCGATGACGTCGATTACGGCTGGCCCCTTGTCAAGGAGCCGCAGTAGAGCGCCGGCGCTGCGATGAGAGACGACCGCACCTTCGCCACAGGCAAGAGTCGCGGCCCGCAACCGTCCCAGTTCCCTTACGTTCGGATGACCCAGGGAGTAAACGCCGCGGAAGATGCGATGCAGTCGCCCGTCCTCATTGGCGCGGTGGATGGCGCTCCTGCTCATTCCGAGGCCAAGTAGTTGGGAGCGCGAGACAACGCCATGCTGGCCGGCCGCCAAGGCCGCCAGTTCCCGTCCAAGATCAATGTGACTTTTGCTCGCTATGCGGATATAAGTCCCACCGCTGTGAAGTTCGCCCCCCCTTTGTCTGGGAAGATGGAGGGGCGTGACCCAAAACGGGAGCAACGGAAACCTGGAGCGCGGCTCCTATCAGCCACCCACGCAGCGCCTCTTCGCGGTGCGCGGTGCTGTGCAGGCGGAGACGAACACGGCGGAGGCGATCCTGGCGGCGACCGGGGAGCTGATGCGGGAGCTGATCGGGCGCAACGGGCTGGAGCCGGAGGCGATGGTCAGCTGCCTGTTCACGACGACCGACGACCTCGACGCCGAGTTCCCGGCGGTGGCCGCCCGGGACCTGGGGCTGACAGCGGTGCCGCTGATGTGCTGTCGGGAGATCCCCGTCCCCGGCTCGATGCCGCGGGTGATCCGGGTGATGCTGCACTTCTACGCGTCCGAGGCGCACGAGCCCGAGCACGTCTACGTCGGCGAGGCGCAGAAGCTGCGGACCGACCTGCACGCCGCCCAGTAGCGGCGCCGGGCATCCGTCCGTCACAATCGCGCCATGACGATCACCTTCGCGGAGAAGCTCGCCCGCATGCCCGGCTACCAGGCCGGGGTGCCGACCGGCCAGGCGCCGGAGGCGATCGCCTCGGGCAACATCGCCCAGCTCGCCTCCAACGAGTCGCCGTTCCCGCCCCACTCGCAGGTGGTCGAGGCGATCGCCAAGGCGGCCGGGGCGATGCACCGCTACCCCGACCCCGACGCGACGCTGCTGCGCCGGCGCCTCGCCGAGCGCTACGAGACCGAGCCCGGCCGGGTCGCCGTCGGCAACGGCTCCTGCGAGCTGCTGCTCGCCGCCGCCGATGCGCTCTGCGAGCCCGGCGCCGAGATCGTCTACGCCTGGCCGGCCTTCTCGATGTACCCGTACCTGCCGGCGCTGACCGGCGCCCGCGAGGTCCGCGTGCCGCTGGCCGAGGGCGAAGTCCACGACCTCGACGCGATGGCGGCCGAGGTGACGGCGGCAACCCAGCTGCTGATCGTCTGCAACCCCAACAACCCGACCGCGACCCACATCCCCGCCGCCGAGATCGGCGCCTTCTGCGAGCGCATTCCCTCGCACGTCACCGTCATCCTCGACGAGGCCTACGTCGAGTTCCAGACCCACGACGACCCCGACGCCACGCTCGACCTGCTCGACGACTTCCCCAACCTGGTCGTCCTGCGCACCTTCAGCAAGTGCTACGGCCTCGCCGGCCTGCGGGTCGGCTACGGGATCGGCTCCGCCAACTTCCGCGCCGCCGTCGACGCCGTCCGCCAGCCCTTCAGCGTCAACGCCCTCGCCCAGGCGGCCGGGGCGGAGGCGATCCTGCACCAGGACGACGTCCTGCGCCGGGTCGAGAGCACGATCGCGGCCCGGCTCACCGTCGAGGAGGGGCTGCGCGCGCTCGGGCTGGAGACCACCGACACCCACGCCAACTTCTCCTGGATCGATCTCGGCGACGCCGACGAAGCCGAGGTCCTCGCCGGCCTCGCCGCGCAGGAGATCGCCGTCCGTCCCGGCAAGGCCCTCGGCGGTCCCGGCCGCATCCGCGTCAGCTACGGCACCGCCGAGGAGAACGAGCGCTTCCTGCGCGTATTGTCGGAATTACTTGACTAATCGCCGCGCCGTGGTAGAACCTCACACACAGTGAGGTTGGACAAAGCCACATCCGCGAACGGCCATAGAGCGCTCGGCGCCGCCGTCGTGCCTGGCTTCCTCACCTATTGGCGATTTAGCTAGGCGTCTGGCCCGGCGGCTGCGCGCCGCCGAAGACCGAGATCTTCCGGCCGGGCGCCATTTCGCATTCGTGTCGCGCTCGTGCGCCGCACCGAACCTGGCAACGAGCAACCAGAAAGTACGATTTCAGCGGTTTGGAGAAAGGCAAAGGCAAAATGTTCATCGGGATGGAGGGGGCGAAACGAGACGGCGTCCGCGACCAGCGGATCGCCAAAGTGGTCGAGCTGGTGCCGCCGGCGCGGCTGCTGGACGAGCTGCCGCTCGGCGAGGCGCGGGCGAAAGCGGTGATCGAGGGCCGCGAAGAAGTCCGCGAAGTGCTGCAGGGCAAGGACCAGCGGCTGATGGTCGTGGTCGGCCCCTGCAGCGTGCACGACCCAAAAGCGGCGATGGAGTACGCGACCAGGCTGGGCGCGCTGGCAAACGAGCTGCGCGAGGACCTGCTGGTGGTGATGCGGGTCTACTTCGAGAAGCCGCGGACGACGACCGGCTGGAAGGGCCTGATCAACGACCCGCACCTGGACGAAAGCGGTGACGTCAACGCCGGCCTGCGGATCGCCCGCAAGCTGCTGACCGAAGTGCTCGACGCCGGCCTGCCGATCGGCTGCGAGTTCCTCGACCCGATCACGCCGCAGTACATCGCCGACTGCGTCGCCTGGGGGGCGATCGGGGCGCGCACCTCGGAGAGCCAGACGCACCGCCAGCTCGCCTCCGGCCTCTCGATGCCGATCGGGTTCAAGAACCGGACCGACGGCAACATCCAGATCGCGGTCGACGCGGTGCGGGCGGCGGCGGCCTCGCACGCCTTCGCCGGCATCGACGACGCCGGCATGCCGGCGATCCTGCACACGACCGGCAACCCCGACTGCCACATCATTCTCCGCGGCGGCCACGGGGTCCCCAACTACCACCCGCCCGAGGTCGAGGACGCGCTGGTCACGCTCGGCGTCGCCGGGCTGCCGGAGCGGCTGGTGATCGACGCCTCCCACGACAACAGCGGCAAGGACCCCGAAAAGCAGTTCTTCGCCGCCGGCGACATCGCCGACCAGATCGCCGACGGCAGCAAGGCGATCGTCGGGGTGATGCTGGAGTCGTTCCTGGTCGAGGGGCGCCAGAACCTGGCGCCGGGCGAGCCGCTCGTCTACGGCCAGTCGATCACCGACGCCTGCATCAGCTGGGAGGACACCGTCACCGCGCTGGAACGCTTCGCCGCCGCGGTGGAGGCGCGACGCGGGATATAGCGGCGTACGCCGCCCGTATGCTGGCGGCGTCATGACGAAGCCGCCTCGGATCACCGTCCTCGGGGTGGGCCTGATCGGGGGATCGATCGGGCTCGCCGCGCGGCGGCGCCTCGACGCCGAGGTGGTCGGCTACGGCCGCACCGCGGCGAACCTGGAGCGGGCGGTCGCGCTGGGGGCGCTCGACCGCGCCGCCGGCTCGCTCGCCGAGGCCTGCGAGGGCGCCGAGGTCGTCTTCTGCGCCGGCCCGGTGGCGGCGCTGCCGCAGCAGGCGCGCGAGGCGCTCGCGGCCTGCGGGCCCGAGGCGGTCGTCACCGACGTCGGCTCGACCAAGGGCGAGCTGGTGGCGGCGGTCGGCGACGACGAGCGCTTCATCGGCGGCCACCCGCTGGCGGGGGCGGAGACTGCCGGGGTCGAGAACGCCCGCGAGGACCTCTTCGAGGGCGCCCGCTGGTACCTGACCCCGACCGAGCGCTCCAGCGGCCTCCTCTACGACCGCCTGCAGCGGCTGCTCTCTGCCCTGGGCGCGCGCCCCCAGGCGATCGACCCGGCCGGCCACGACCGCCTGATGGCGACGGTCAGCCACCTTCCCCACGTGCTCGCCAACGCGCTCGCCGCGGAGGCGGCGGAGTCGCTTACCCAGGGCTCCGAGCGGCTGCCCGACGTCGGCCCGAGCTTCCGCGACGCGACCCGCGTCGCCGGCTCCAACCCGGCGATCTGGGCCGACATCTTCGCCAGCAACCGCGAGGCGGTCGCCGCCTCGGTCGACTCGGTCGGGGCGCGGCTGCGCGAGGCGGCGGAGCTGATCCGCGCCGGTGACCTAGAGGCGCTCGCCGCCTGGCACGGGGCCGCCGGCGAGGCGCGCCGCCGCCTGCTCGAAGCCGAGTCGGAGGCGGGGCCGCTGCGCGAGCTGCGGATCGTCGTCGCCAACCAGCCGGGGACGATCGCCGAGCTGGCGCTGGCGCTGGGCGAGGCCGGCGTCAACATCGAGGACATGGCGCTGCACCCGGCGCCCGACATGACCTCCGGCGCCGTCAGCCTCTGGGTCGCCGGCGACGAGGGCGCCGCCAGGGCGGCCGAGCTGGTGCGCGGTCTCGGCCACACCGTCACGCTGCTGGGCAGCGACGAATAGGCTCGCGGGGAATGACCCGCTTCGACCCCTCGAGACCCCTGCGCGGCGCGCTGCGGCCGCCGTCGGACAAGTCGATCTCCCACCGCGCGGCGCTGATCGCGGCGATGGGCGAAGGGGGGACGATGATCGAGGGCTACCTCGACGCCGCCGACACCCGCTCGACGCTGGCCGCGGTCGAGGCGCTCGGCGCCCGGGTGGAAGCCGGCGTGGACGGCTCGGTCTCCTCGCAGCTGCGGGTCCACGGCGTCGGCCTGCGCGGTGCCGAATCGGCCGACGTCGACGTCGGCAACGCCGGCACCCTGCTGCGGCTGCTGCCCGGCTGGCTGGCGGGGCAGGAGGGGGAGGACTGGGTCCTCGACGGCGACGAGTCGATCCGCCGCCGCCCCGTCGACCGCATCGCCGTACCGCTGCGGCAGATGGGGGCGCGGTTGCGCTGCCGGGAGGATCGCCTGCCGCCGCTGGAGATCGAAGGCGAGCCGCTGCGCGGGATCGCCTACGAGCTGCCGATCGCGAGCGCCCAGGTGAAGTCGTGCCTGCTCTTCGCCGGTTTGCTGGCCCACGGGGAGACGCGGGTGGTCGAGCCGCTGCCGAGCCGCGACCATACGGAGCGGATGCTCGCCGCCGCCGGCGCCTCGATCGCGCGCGAGGGCGACGCCGTCGTCGTCCAGCCCGCCGAGCGCCTGGAACCCGGCCCGATCACCGTCCCCGCCGACATCTCCTCGGCCGCCTTCTTCGTCGTCGCCACGCTTCTGGTCGGCGGCAGCGAGGTGGTGCTGGAGGAGGTCGGGGTCAACCCGACGCGGACGGGGTTGCTGGCGATCCTCGGGCGGATGGGCGCGGCGATCGAGGTCGAGGACGAGCGCGAGAGCAGCGGCGAGCCGGTCGCCTCGCTCCGCGTCCGCTCGGCGCCGCTGCGCGCCACCGAGGTCGGCGGCGCCGAGATCCCGCTGGCGATCGACGAGCTGCCGCTCGTCGCCCTCGCCGCCTGCTTCGCCGAGGGGACGACCGTGATCCGCGACGCCGAGGAGCTGAGGCGCAAGGAGTCCGACCGGATCGAGACCGTGACCGCGGCGCTGTGCGCGCTCGGCGGCGCCGTCGAGTCGACCGCGGACGGGATGGTGGTCGAGGGGACCGGGGGTCTGCGCGGGGGCACGGTCGAGTCCCACGGCGACCACCGGATCGCGATGCTCGGCGCCGTCGCCGGCCTTGCCTCGCGCGAGGGGGTCGAGGTGGTCGGGATGGACGCCGCGGCGGTCAGCTATCCCGGCTTCGAGGCCGACCTCGGCTCGCTGCTTAGGGCGTGAGGTGCGCGGCGCCGACCTCGAGGTGGAGCGCCTGGGGGAGGGGCCGCCGGTCCTCTTCGTCCCCGGCAGCGTCGTCGGAGCGGAGCTGACCTGGCGCCGCCAGCGCGCGCTCGCCGGGCGCTGGACGCTGATCTTCCCCAACCGGCCCGGCTTCGGCGCCAGTCCGCCGCTGCCGCGCAACGACTTCGAGGCCGAAGCGCCGCTGTTCGCCGAGCTGCTCGGCGACGGCGCCCACCTCGTCGGCCACTCCTACGGCGCGGTGATCGCCCTCTACGCGGCGGCGCTGCGCCCCGAGGCGGTGCTCTCGCTGACCGTCTCGGAGCCGGGCACCCTGCAGCTGGCGGGGACGCCCGAGGCGGCGGAGATGATCGCCAACGGCGAGCGTCTCTACGCGGCGGCCGACTCGATCGCGCCGCTCGACTTCGTCCGCATGTTCCGCTTCGGCGCCAACTCCGCCCGTGAGACGCCGAGCGAGCTGCCCGAGCCGCTGCGCCGCGGGGCCGAGCTGGCGATGCGCGAGCGCCCGCCCTGGGAGGGCGAGGTCCCGCTCGAGCGCCTCGCCGCGGCGGGCATCCCGGCGCTGGTCGTCTCCGGCGGCCACTCGCCGGTCTTCGAGGCCGTCTGCGACCGCCTCGCCGAGGCGCTGGGAGCGGAGCGGGAGACGATCGAAGGCAAGGGCCATAGCGTCCCCGAGACCGGCGACCCCTACAACCAACTCCTGAAGCGGTTCCTAGCCTCGCACGATCACGGCGCCGCCAGCGGAGCATCGTTTCCACCTTTGTCCTCGTTATGGCGAGGAAAAGGGTGGAAACGATGAGCAAATACGCTGCCGCCATGGTGATCGCGATCGACGGCCCGGCCGGGGCCGGCAAGTCCTCGGTGGCGCGCGCCGTCGCCGCCGAGCTCGGCTTCACCTATCTCGACTCGGGGGCGATGTACCGCTGCGTCGCCCTGGTGGCGCTGGAGCGGGGGATCGACCTCGACGACGGCAAGGCGCTGGGCGAGCTGGCCGAGGGGCTGGAGATCGGCTTCGACGGCCGCCGCGTCTTCATCGGCGAGCGCGAGGTAGGCGACGAGATCCGCACCCCCGCGGTCAGCGCCGCCGCGTCGCGGGTCTCGGTCCACCAGCGCGTGCGCGCGGCGATGGTCGCCCGCCAGCGGCAGCTGATCGCCGCCGGTCGCTACGTCGCCGAGGGCCGCGACATCGGCACCGCGGTCAGCCCCGAGGCGCCGCTGAAGGTCTTCCTCACCGCCTCCGACGAGGAGCGGGCGCGCCGCCGCGCGGCGGAGACGGGCGAGCCGGTGGCGGAGGTGCTCGCCGCCCAGCAGCGCCGCGACGCCAGCGACACCGAGCGCGAGCACGGCGCCCTGCGCGCCGCCGACGACGCGGTCGAGCTGGACACGACCGGGCTCTCGCTCTTGGAGGTCGTCGCTCGGGTGGTTTCCCTGGCCCGCGAACGGGGGCCCGCGTGAGCCTGCCCACCGTCGCCGTCGTCGGCTTCCCCAACGTCGGTAAGAGCACCCTCGTCAACCGGCTGGTCGGCGGCACCGAGGCGGTCACCTCGCCCGAGCCCGGCGTCACCCGCGACCGCAAGCGGCTCGCCACCGAATGGAACGGAGTCGCCTTCGAGCTGGTCGACACCGGCGGCATCGACCTCGGCGACGAGGCCGAGCTGGCCCGCGACGTGCAGGCGCAGGCGCGGGTGGCGATCGCCGAAGCCGACGCGATCCTGCTGGTCGTCGACGGCCGCGCCGGGCTGCGTGGCGGCGACGCCGAGCTGGCGAAGACGCTGCGCGGCGGCGCGGTGCCGGTGATCGTCGTCGTCAACAAGGCCGACCGGCCGAACGACTACGGCATCGCCGCCGAGTTCCACGCGCTGGGGCTGGGCGAGCCGCTGGCGGTCTCCGCCACCCATGGGCTCGGCACCGGCGACCTGCTCGACGCGACCGTCGCCGCGCTCGGCGAGCGCGAGCCGCAGGCGGAGGCCGACGAGGCGGTCCGGGTCGCGGTGATCGGCCGCCCCAACGTCGGCAAGTCCTCGCTCGTCAACGCCTTCCTCGGCTCCGAGCGGGTGATCGTCTCCGACATCGCCGGCACCACTCGCGACGCGATCGACACCAGGCTCGAGGTCGACGGCCGCCCGGTCGTCCTCGTCGACACGGCCGGCCTGCGCCGCCGCTCGAAGGTGGCCGGCACGGTCGACTACTACGCGCAGCTGCGCAGCGAACGGGCGGTCGAGCGAGCCGACGTGGCGATCGTCGTCTGCGACGCCTCCGAGGGGGTGACCTCCGAGGACCTGCGGGTGGCGGAGATGGCGATGAAGGCCGGTTGCGCCAGCCTGCTGGCGATGAACAAGTGGGACGTCACCGAGACCGACATCGACGATGCCCGCGCCCGGGTCGAGCGCAAACTGCGGCTGCGCCCGGCGGTGATCACGATCTCGGCGACCCGCGGGCGCAACGTCAACACCCTGCTGCCGCGGGCGCTGGAACTTGCCGACCGGGCCGGGGAGCGGATCCCGACGCCGGAGCTGAACCGCTTCGTCAGCGACGTCGTCGCGAAGAACCCGCCGCCGGCCCGGCGCGGCCGCCGCCTCCGCCTCTTCTACGCGGCGCAGGTGGGAGAGCGGCCGCCGCGGATCGCGATCCAGGTCAACGACCGCAAGCTGATCACCCGCGACTGGGCCTACCACCTGGAGAACCGGATGCGCGAGACCTATGGCCTGGAGGGGGTGCCGCTGGTGATCGACTTCGTCCCGCGCTCGGGCTACCGAGGGCGCGAGTGACACCGGGCGTCTTCGGTCGATCTTCCTTTACTCTTCCGCCCATGCCAACTTCCAAGCCGCTCGCCGAGGGCGAGTACCTCTTCACGTCGGAGTCAGTCACCGAGGGACACCCGGACAAGGTCGCCGACGCGATCTCCGACGGGGTGCTCGACGCGATCATGGCCGAAGACCCGGGCGGCCGGGTCGCCTGCGAGACCCTGGTCAACACTGGCATGGCGGTCGTCTCCGGTGAGATCTCCACCGACGTCCACCTCAACATCCCCGAGATCGTGCGCGAGACGGTGCGCGGGATCGGCTACGACCACGGCGACTACGGCTACCACTGCGACCACATCTCGGTCCTCACCTCGATCGACAAGCAGTCGCCCGACATCGCCCAGGGCGTCGACCGCGCTTACGAGACGCGGGTCGACCCCGCCGACGACGACGAGCTCGACGTCGCCGGCGCCGGCGACCAGGGGATGATGTTCGGCTACGCCAGCGACGAGACCGAGGCGCTGATGCCGATGCCGATCCACCTCGCCCACCGGCTCGCAGAACGGCTGGCAGCGGTGCGCAAGGACGGCAGCCTTGACTACCTCGGCCCTGACGGCAAGACCCAGGTCACCGTCCGCTACGCGTATGGTCGCCCCGTCTCGGTCGAGAAGCTGCTGATCTCGACCCAGCACGAAGAGGGAATCGACTCCCAGAGCCAGATCAAGCCGGAGCTATGGGAGGGCGTCGTGTTGCCGGTCCTGGAGGCCGAGGTCCCCGATCGCTTCGACGCAAACGCGCTTCAAGAGCAGTTCCTCGTCAACCCGACCGGCAAGTTCGTGATCGGCGGCCCGGTCGGCGACGCGGGTCTCACCGGCCGCAAGATCATCGTCGACACCTACGGCGGCATGGCCCGCCACGGCGGCGGCGCCTTCTCCGGCAAGGACCCGTCCAAGGTCGACCGCTCAGCCGCATACGCCGCCCGCCACGTGGCGAAGAACGTCGTCGCCGCCGGGCTGGCGCAGCGCTGCGAGGTCCAGGTCGCCTACGCGATCGGCGTCGCCCACCCGGTCTCGCTGATGGTCGAGACCTTCGGCACCGGCAAGCTGCCCGACTCGAAGATCTCGCAGCTGGTCGAAGCCGAGTTCGACATGCGCCCCGGCGCCTTCCGCGAGTACCTCGACCTCCATCGCCCGATCTTCCAGAAGACCGCCGCCTACGGCCACTTCGGCCGCGAGGACGACGACTTCACCTGGGAGCGCACCGACCGCGCCGACGCCCTCCGCACCGCCGCCGGCGCCGAAGCCGCCGCCGCGTAGTCCCGCAAAACGCGGCAGTAACTCAACCCCCTCCAAAGCGCAGGGGGAAGAGCTGCATCGTTTCCACCCTTGTCCTCGTTATGGCGAGGAGAAAGGTGGAAACGAGGAGTCGGTTGGCGTGGGAGCTGGCGGGAAGGCAGCATGGAGTGGTGGGGCGGGCGCAGCTGTTGGGGCTGGGATTTACGAAGAGCGGGATCGAGCATCGGCTGAAGAAGGGACGGCTCCACCGGGTCTCCGACGGCGTCTACCTGGTGGGGTGGGCGCGGCTCACTCGCGAGCGCCGTTGGATGGCGGCGGTGCTTGCCTGCGGAGACGGGGCGATGCTCAGCCATCGCAGCGCCGCAGCGCTCTGGGGATTCGGCAAGGAGCGGAAGGGAGTGATCGACGTCAGCGTTCGCCGTCATTGCAAGGTGCGGCGGGTGGGAATCCACGTGCGCGATCGTCCCGGTCTCCGGAACCGCGATGTCGGCACGCGCCTCGACATCCCCGTTACCCAGCCCGTCCGCACCTTCCTCGACATCGCGACGGAACTGCCCGACAACGAGGTCGAGCGGGCGGTCAACGCGGCGGACAAGTGCGACGTGATCGATCCGGACCGGCTACGCCGGGCGCTTGGGGATCATCCTGGTGAGCCTGGTATCCGCCGCCTCCGCCGCGTGCTCGACGAGCACACCTTCCGCCTCTCCGACGACGAACTGGAACTCCTCTTCCGGCCGATCGCTGCTGCCGCCGGCCTACCGACCCCGCTCACGAAACAGCGCGTCAACAAGTTCGAGGTCGACTTCTTCTGGCCCGACCTCGCCCTCGTCGTCGAGACCGATGGCTGGCGCTACCACCGCACGCCCTCGGCCCAGACCCGCGACGCGCTCCGCTTCCAGCGCCATACCGCCGCCGGACTGACGCCCCTGCGCTTCTCCCACTACCAGGTCAAGTACGAACCCCGCCACGTCCGCCAGATCCTCGAACAGACCGCGGCGAACTTATTGAGCCGGCGGTTGAGCTTCGCCGAGCCCGTGTTCGCCGGCGGCTGAGACGCCCGTCGCCCGGTCCACGGACTGGACGACGTCGCCCGGGTCGGCTACCCCGGCGAAGACGAAGTTGTAGTCGTCGGTCGCGGCCGTGTCGAAGTCGACGTCGCCGATCTGCATCAGGCGCTGGTAGACGCTCTGGCGGTAGTTGACGTTCTGGACCCGCTCCAGGCGCGTCTCCTGGATCTCCCGCGAGATGATCCCGCGCTTGATGTTGAGGCGGTGGTTGGTGATCGTGTAGGTCGTCGCCACCCGTTTGACGAAGCCGACGAGGATCGTGATCGCGAGGACGACGAGGATCACCACGAAGGCGCTGCCGTTGCCGTCGACCAGCTTCGCGATCACGCCGAGGATCACCGCGATCAGCAGCCCTTTGAGGTAGAAGCCGAGGATCGCGCGCCAGGAGGGGTGGCCCTGGAAGATCACCTGCTCTCCTGGCCTGAGGTTGAAGCTCACGGGCGCCAGCATAAGCCCTCGTCCCCCGGCACGCATAACCTCAGCCGGTGGCGATCCTCCGCGTCGAGCCGCTGACCACCGCCCGCGCTCTGCGTGGCCCCTTCGACTACCGCCGGCCGGAGGCGATGGCGGATCTCGGCGTCGGCAGCGTTGTCCGCGTCCCCTTCGGGCCGCGCCGCATCCTCGGCGTCGTCGTCGAGGTCGCCGAGGCCTCCGAGCTGCCGCCGGAGCGGCTCGCCGAGCCGCTTGAGGCGCTGGAGGCAGGGGCGACGCCGGAGCTGGTCCGGCTCGGCCTCTGGGTCGCCCGCGAGTATTGCTCGACCCCCTCGCGCGGCCTGCAGCTGGTGCTGCCGCCGGGGACCGGGACCGGCAGCAAAGGCCGCACGGTGCGGGCGAAGACCGAGCTGCGCGCCACGATCCTCCCGGCCGGGGAGGCTGCCCTGGCCGGCGGCGAGCGGCTGGGGACGAAACAGCGGGCGGCGCTCGACGCGCTCCGCTCGGGCGAGATGTCGGCCGGCGAGCTGGCGACCGCGGTCGGCGCCGACCACCAGACCCTGCGCCGGCTCGAGGGGCGCGGCCTCATCGCCACCCGCACCGCGACCGTCCGCCGCATCCCCGGCGAGCCGGGCCTCTCGGGAGCGGCGGAGCGCCCCCAGTTCCTGCCCGAGCAGGAGGAGGCGGTCGCGGCGCTTGTCGCCGCCCTCGACGGCGAGGCCGGCTCCCCGCGTCAGCTGCTCCTCCACGGCGTCACCGGCTCCGGCAAGACCGAGGTCTACCTGGCTGCCGTCGAGGCGGCGCTGGAGCGGGGGAAGGGGGCGATCGTCCTCGTCCCCGAGATCGGCCTCGCCCCGCAGGCGGTCGCCCGCTTCCGCGCCCGCCTCGGCGACCGCTTCGCCGTGCTGCACTCGGCCCTCTCCGCCGGCGAGCGCTACGACGAGTGGCGGCGCCTGCGCGACGGCGAGGCGAGCGTCTGCGTCGGCCCCCGCTCCGCCGTCTTCGCCCCCGTCCGCGACCTCGGCCTGATCGTGATCGACGAGGAGCACGACCCCTCCTACAAGCAGGAGGGCGACCCCACCTACGACGCCCGCGCCGTCGCCCGCAAGCGCGCCGCCGAGAGCGGCGCCGTCCTCGTCGCCGGGACCGCGACGCCGCGCCCGGAGAGCTGGCTGGAGCTGCCGCGCCTGGAGCTGCCGCGCCGGGTCGACGGCCGCCGGATGCCGCCGGTCCACCTGGTCGACATGCGCGAGGCCGACCCGCGCAGCGGGCCGGTCCACGCCGAGACCTGGGAGGCGCTGGAGGAGGTCCGCGCCGCCGGCGCCAAGGCGATCGTGATGATCAACCGCCGCGGCTTCGCCCCCTGGCTCACCTGCCGCTCCTGCGGCCACCACTGGAGCTGCCCCAACTGCGACGTCTCGCTGATCGTCCACCGCCACAGCGGCCGCCTCGTCTGCCACCACTGCGCCCACGCCGAGCCGCAGCCGCGCGCCTGCCCCGAGTGTGGCTCGACCACGCTCGCCCAGGCCGGTGCCGGGACCGAGCGGATCGAGCGGCTGCTGGCCGAGCGCCTCGACCCGATGCCGGTCCTGCGCCTCGACTCCGACACCGCCGCCGAGCGCGGCGCCCACGCCCGCATCCTCGCCCGCTTCGACGAGACCCCGAGCGCCGTCCTCGTCGGCACCCAGATGGTCGCCAAGGGCCACGACTTCCCCGAGGTGACGCTGAGCGCGATCCTCGACGCCGACGCGACCCTGCGCTTCCCCGACTTCCGCGCCGAGGAGCGGACCTTCGCGATGGTCGCCCAGCTCGCCGGCCGCTCGGGACGCGGCGAGGCAGGGGGAGAGGTGATCGTCCAGACCCTGGCCCCGAACGCCTCCAGCATCGAGCACGCCGCCCGCCACGACTCCGCCGGCTTCCTCGAGGTCGAGCTGGGGCGCCGCGAGGCGCTGCGCTACCCGCCCTTCTCGCACCTGACCCGGATCAACTTCGCCGCCGAGCAGGAGGCGAGGCTCGAAGACGCCGCCGCGGGCGTGGCCGGCGAGCTGCGGCGGGCGCTGCCGCCGGAGTCGGAGCTGCTGGGGCCGGCGCCGATGTTCCGGGTGCGGAACCGGTATCGGCGGCGGGTCATGATCAAGGCGCAGGATCGTGAGGGGGCGATTTTGGCCGTTCGCGAGGTGGTGGAACGTCGGGTTGCGGATCGGTCGCTCAAGGACGTGGCGATCGGGGTGGACGTGGATCCGCAGTAGCGCAGGGTGGGGAGGGGTCGGGTACCCCTCTCAACACGCGCTTCGCGCTGGGAGTGTTTTGAGAGAGGTACCCGACCCCTCCTACCGGAGCCGCTTTGCGAGCGCGTCGGCCAGGGCAGCGGTGGCTGGGGGGTGGCTGGTGAGGTAGAGGTTGGACTCGGAAGTCGCCCTCCGCTGGGCCTTGCATAGAAGCCCAAGGCGAGCGGCAAGCGTCGCGGCGTCGTTCCAGTGGCGATGGCGATTCTGGGTCGTGGCACGGTTACTTCACGCAGGAAGTATCAGAACGGAGGAGACACTTAGACTCAGCTTTCGATGAGCGACGAGGTCAAAACCGAGGAGCGCGGCGAGGAGGAGCGAGCGCTCGAAGTCGAGCTGATCGAGCGCCGGGAAGCGGCGCTTGCCCACGTGGTCAAGTTCGGCGACCCGGTGCTGAAGAGCAAGGCCTCGCCCGTCTCCAACTTCGGCCCCGAGCTGCGGGCGGAGGTCGAGCGGATGATCGAGATCATGCGCGACGGCCTCGGCGTCGGCCTGGCGGCGACCCAGCTCGGCGTCCTGCGGCGCCTGCTCGTCTTCCAGGCCGGCCCCGACGCCGAGCCGACCGCGCTGGTCAACCCCGAGGTCGAGTGGTTCTCGGAGGAGACCGCGGTCGCCGAGGAGGGCTGCCTCAGCCTGCCGCGGGTCTCGATGGACGTCGAGCGGCCGCTGTACGCACGCTTCAGCGGCCGCGACGCCGAGGGCGAGCCGATCGTGATCGAGGCCGCCGGACTGGAGGCGCGGGTCCTCCAGCACGAGCTCGACCACCTCGACGGCGTCCTGATCCTCGACCGGACCACGCGCGAGCAGCGCAAGGGGGCGCTGCGGGCGCTGCGCGAAGGGGGCAGCTACAGCCCCTCCTCGGAGGAGGAGATCGCCGAGGAGGGCGAGCTCCGCGAGCCGCGCACCGACGCGTGAGGACCGTCTACCTCGGCACCTCCGAGTTCGCCGCCACCGTCCTGCGCCGGCTGGCCGGCTCACCGCACCGTCCCGCCCTCGTCGTCACCCCGCCCGACCGGCGCCAGGGGCGCGGCCGCAAGGTCTCGCCGCCGCCCGCAGCGCTTGCGGCGAAGGAGCTGGGGCTCGACCTGCTGCAGGCGGAGAACGTCAACGACGAGGTGGCGCTGGAGCGGATCCGCGCCGCCGAGCCGGAGGCGGTCCTCGTCTGCGCCTTCGGCCAGCTGATCCGCGAGCCGCTGCTCTCCGAGTTCCCGATGCTGAACGTCCATCCCTCGCTGCTGCCGCGCTGGCGCGGGGCGGCGCCGATCGAGCGGGCGATCATGGCCCGTGACGAGACCACCGGCGTCTGCGTGATGAAGCTGACCGAGGGCCTCGACTCCGGCCCGGTCGCCCTGCGCGAGGAGCTGTCGCTCGGCCCAGATGAGGATTTCGCCTCGCTCTCCTCGCGCCTGGCCGAGGTTGGCGGCGAGCTGCTCGTCCGCGCCCTCGATCTGCTCGCCACGGGAGCGCTCGAGCTCGCCGAGCAGAGCGAGGAGGGCGTCACCTACGCGGAGAAGATCGAGCCGGGCGAGCGCCGCCTCGACCCCTCCCGGCCGGCGGCCGAGCTGGCAGCCAAGGTCCGCGCCCTCAATCCGCACGTCGGCACCTACCTGGAGCTCGGCGAGGACGAGCGCCTCGGCGTGCGCCGGGCGAAAGCCGTCGAGGCGGAGGTCGAGCCCGGCCGCCTCGTCGCCCAGGACGGCGCGCTCCTACTCGGCTGCGGCGAGGGAGCGCTGCGGCTGGAGGCGGTGCAGCCGCCCGGGGGCAAGCCGATGCCCGCCGACGCCTACCTGCGCGGCCACCCGCTGCCGGAGCGATGAGCGACCGCCGCGTCTCCTCGGCGCGCGCCCTCGCCTTCGCCGTCGTCCGCGCCACCTTCGAGCAGGACGCCTTCACCGAGCGCGCCTTCCGCGCCGCGGCGGACCAGCGCGGGGTCGAGGGGCGCGAGCGGGCCCAGGCGCAGCGCCTCGCCTACGGCGCCGTCCAGCGCCACGGCACCAGCGACGCCGCGATCGAAAGGCTGGCCGGCCGCTCGACCCGCCTGCTCGACCCGCCGGTCCTGGCGGCGCTCCGCCTCGGCCTCTACGAGCTGCTCTTCGCCGACGCCACCCCCGACCACGCGGCAGTCGACCAGGCGGTGGAGCTGGTCAAGGCGGCGGGGGCCGGCCACGCTTCCGGCTTCGTCAACGCGATCCTGCGCCGGGCGGGACGCGAGCGCGCCCAGCTGACCGCGGACCTGCTCGGCGACGACTCGACCCCGGCCGCCGCCGCGGTGGCGCACTCGGCGCCCCAGTGGCTGGCGGAGATGTGGTGGCGGGAGCTGGGGGAGGAGGCGGCGCGGGGCCTGCTCGCCGCCTGCAACGAGCCGGCCGCGGTGGCGATGCGGGTCAACCGGCGGCGCACCGATCGCGAGGCGATGCTGGCGCGACTGGTCGAGGCCGGGGTGCAGGCGCGTCTTCCCGAGGGCGACTGGCCGCTCGCGGCGCCGGAGATGCTGGCGATCGAGGGGCGCATCGGCGAGGCGGTGCCGGCGGCGATCCTCGCCGGCGAGCTGACCCCGCAGAGCCTCGGCTCGGCGGCGGTGGTCGAGGCGCTCGACCCGCAGGAGGGCGAGCACGTCCTCGACCTCTGCTCCGGCCCCGGGATCAAGACCGGGCAGATCGCGGCGCGGATGGGGGACCGCGGCGAGGTGATCTCGATCGAGCTCGACCCCGCCCGCGCCGAGGAAGTCGCCGCCCAGGCAAGCCGTCTCGGCCTGCGCTGCGTGACCGTGATCGAGGCCGACGCGACCCAGGCGGAGCTGGCACCCGGCTTCGACCGCATCCTCCTCGACGCTCCCTGCTCGGACCTCGGCACGCTCGCCTCCCGCCCCGACGCCCGCTGGCGCAAGTCGCCGCAGACGATCGAGCGGCTGGTCGAGGTCCAGGACCAGATGCTGCGACGCGCCGCCGCCATGCTGCGGCCCGGTGGCGTCCTCGTCTATTCGACCTGCACGATCTCCCGCCGCGAGAACGAGGAGCGGATCGCGGCGCTGCTGGCGGCCTCCGCTGCCGGCGAGGTGCCGCCGCTCGAGCTCGACGACCTCGGTGCCCGCGCGCCGCACCTCGCCGCCCCCGGCGAGCCGCGCTGCCTGCAGCTGCGCCCGGACCGGGACGGGACGACGGGGTTCTTCATTGCGCGAATTGGTAGGCCCACTTGACGAGGAGGAGCCGGGTAAAACTGGCTGACCAGGCATTATTGGTCCGGTGAGCCACCCCAACCAGTCACCGACGGGGGACTCGAATCCCCTTGGCCGCGCGCCTTGCCCGAACTGCGGCGAGCCGTGGCTGCGCCCGACCCAGCTGCCGGGCCGGCTGCGCTGCGTCAACTGCCTCACCCGCTTCGAACTCGTCTCCCAGTGCCCCAACTGCGGCACCCACCAGACGATCGCGCGGATGAGCCATACCGCCGACATGGAATGCCAGTCCTGCGGGTCATCGATGCTTCGCGTGGCCTGAGGGCATCCGCACGCGCTCAGTACTCTCACGCCGATGAGTGAGCGCATGCGTGAGCTGATCGCCTCTCCGCGAGTGGCGCCGTCGATCCTCTCTGCCGACTTCGCCCGCCTCGGGGCGCAGATCGACGAGGTGATGAGCGCCGGGGCGCGGGTGATCCACTTCGACGTGATGGACGGCCACTTCGTGCCGCCGATCACGATCGGCCCGCTGATCCTCAGCGCGATCGCCGACCAGGTCCACGACGCCGGCGGCGCCGTCGACGTCCACCTGATGATCGAGGCCCCCGAGCGTCAGATCGCCGAGTTCGCCAAGGCCGGCGCCGACTCGATCACCTTCCACGAGGAGGCGACCCCCCACGCCCACCGTACCCTCACCGCGATCAGAGACCTAGGGTGCCTATCGGGCATCGCCATCAACCCCGGAACCCCCGTAGAGGCAGTCCAGGAACTGCGAGGCCTGGCCGACATAGTCCTCTGCATGTCCGTCAACCCCGGCTGGGGCGGCCAGTCCTTCATCGAGACCTCCCCCGAAAAGGTCGAGCGCCTCGCCCCCCTCGCCGGCAAAGCGAGGATCGAGGTTGACGGGGGCGTCGATGCCACCACTGCCGGTCCGCTGGCCGCTGCCGGCGCCAGCCTCTTCGTCGCTGGCTCCGCCATCTTCGGCGCCGACGACCCCGCAGCCGCCTACACAGCCATAGCCAACGCAGCAGGCGCCTCCTGAGCTACTGAGGGGGCGGTGGCAGAGGGGTCGGGAGTGTCTCGCCAGACACTCAACCCCGAGCCATAGCGAGGGGTGTCTGGCGAGGCACTCCCGACCCCTCCCTCAACCACGCGCAATCAGCGCCCCCGTGACCTCCTGCCACCAAGCCCGCTCAGCCGCATCCACATCAGGCCGCTGCACCCGCCCCTCGCACCAGTCGGCCAAGCTCCGCCGCCCCCCGATCGCGATCACGCCAGCGCCGGTGACGGCAAAGCGACCGTCGGCGAGGGCAACGAGGTAAGCGCCCCTCTCGGTGCGGCTGCGCATCACGCGGACGATCGGGATCCCGTCGATCTCCTCGCCCAGCTCGCCGTCGTCGCGAACGGGCCGCACCGTGAAGACCTGCGAGGCGGCACGCCGCGGCAGCGGCGGCGGCGCGGCTTTGCCGATCGGGCCGCTCGCCCAGCGCTTGGTCAGCGCCTCGACTTCGTCGCGCAGCTCGCTGCGGACGAGGATGTGGAGCTCGTCGCCCTCGCGCAGCTCGGTCGAGCCGCGCGGCGGCAGCGCGGCGCCGTCGCGGACGATCACGTTGACCAGCGCCTCCCGCGGCAGCTCCAGCTCGCGCACCGGGTGCCCGGCGGCGGCCGCCCCTGGCGGCAGCCGGTAGGCGATCACGTCGCCGCCCATGCGGCGGATCCGCCCCGACTCGAGCAGCCGCCGCGGCAGCGCCGGCTCGTCGGTGGTGAGGCCGAGCCTTCCCGCCAGCGGCTCGAAGCTCGCCCCCTGGACCAGGGTCGAGGTGACGACGACGAAGAAGACGATCGCGAAGAGCACGCTGCTCTCTTTGATCCCGGCGACGACCGGGAAGGTGGCGAGCCAGATCGGCGTCGCCCCGCGCAGCCCGGCCCAGCCGAGCATCATCCGCTCCCGCACGTTCAGCTGGGCCAGCGCCGTGGCGACGAAGGTCGCGACCGGCCGGGCGAGGAGGATCAGCACCGCCGAGAGGGCGAGGGCGTCGAGCGCGACGTCGTTGAGGCTGGCGGGCGAGACCAGCAGCCCGAGCAGGATGAAGAGCGAGATCTGGGCGACCCAGCCAAGCCCCTGGTGGAAGGCGACGACGGTGCGCTGGGCGTGGATCCGGGCCGAGCCGAGCGCGAGCGAGGTCAGGTAGACGGCGAGGAAGCCGGAGCCGTGGGCGACCTCCGCCAGCCCGTAGGCGAGGCCGGCGATCGCCAGGGTGGCGACCGGGTAGATGCCGTCGTTCGGCAGCTGCGTGCGCTCGAGGGCGACCACGGCCAGCCGCCCCAGGGCGACCCCGATCGCCACCCCCAGGCCCAGTTTCAGCGCCAGCAGGCCGGCCATGTCGGCGAAGCCGTAACCGGGTTGCTGGATCCATTCGATGAAGCCGATCACCAGCAGCAGCGCGACCGGGTCGTTCATCCCCGACTCGCCCTCGAGCGAGCGGGCCAGCCGCTTCTCCAGGGTCGAGCGGCGCAGAACGGCGAAGATCGCGGCCGAGTCGGTGGCGGCGATCGCGGCGCCGACCAGCATCCCTTCCAGGGTGCTGAGGCCGAAGAGGAACTTCGCCGCGAAGCCGGCGATCACCGCCGTGATCGCGGTCCCGATCGTCGCCAGCGAGGCGGCGGTGCCGAGCACCGGCCGGATCTCCGACCAGCCGGCGGTGAGCCCGCCCTCGAAGAGGATCAGGACCAGGGCGATCGTCCCCAGCGTCCGCGCCAGCTCGGTGTCGTTGAAGTCGATGCCGCCGACGCCTTCCGAGCCGGCGAGCATCCCCAGCGCGAGGAAGATCAGCAGCCCGGGCACCCGCATCCGGTCGGCGATCAGCGCTCCGGCGATCCCCGCGGCGAGGAGGACCCCGGCGATCAGGATCAGATGGGCGTCATGGGCACCGATCGGGCGACCCTAGACAAGAAGGTCGTCAGAGGGGGAGGGGTGGGTGCCCCTCTGCCGGAGACCGTACGTCTTAGAAGGGACCATCGGTGTCATCGGCTTGACCCAAAGCCTCCGTCAGAGGGGCACCCACCCCTCCTCAGACGTTCTCGTCCAGCATCCCGACCCGCACCTCGAGCTCCTCAGCTGAGCCCGGCTCTGGAACGTCTTCGGCGCGCTCGCGTGGGTGGCGGTAGACGAGGTAGAGGAGCGAGAAGAGCACTCCGGCGGCGACCAGGAAGCCGAACTCGACGCGGCGGAACTCGTTGTCGATCAGCGGCACGAAGTTCCAGGCGATGAAGAGGCCGGCGCAGGCGATCCAGCGTGCCGCCGCCCGTCGCACCTGGCCCTGGGCGATGCAGGCCTGGTTGACGGTCACCGAGGAGAGGTAGAGCCCCATCCCGACCGAGACCAGCAGCAGTCCCTCGCGGTCGTAGGTGAACTTCTTGGAGAAGGCGATCTGCATCAGCTTCGGCCCGCCGATCAGGACCACGACGACGACCAGGGCGGTGAAGGCGGCGATCCCGAGCAGGACCATCCGCACCGTGTGGTGGAACTCGCGCTCGGCGTCGGGGGCGTCGCTGTGGCGGAGCGTGGTGAGGTGGGGGAGGATGCTGGTCGAGACCGACTGGAAGAGCTGCAGCGGCGCCCGCGCCAGCATCAGCACGTTGAAGATGAAGCCCGCCGCGGCGGCGCCCTGGAGGCCGCGGACGATCAGCGGCCCGGCGTTGAGGAAGGCCTGTTCGCTGAACATGATCACCAGCACGGCTGCCGCGAAGCCACCGCCATGGGCCAGCGAGAAGTCGTCAACGGCCGCCTCCTCCGCTTCGCGTCCGGGGGCGGCCGGCGTCGCCTCGGCGGTTTCCGCGACCTGTTTCTCTTTTTGCGCCCGGCGCGCAAACGCGAAGGGCACCACCAGGAGGCTCAGCGCCGGCGCGGCGGTGATCCCGATCGCGACCGCCGACTGGCCGCTGAGGACGCCGATCGCGACCATCACCGCGAAGATCGTGCGGAAGCACGATTCGGAGAGGATCATCACGACGAAGAGCCCGAACCGCTGCTCGCCGGCGAGGAAGCCGCGGGCGAAGTAGCTGGCGGCGTAGAAGAGGACCGAGGTGAAGAAGACCCAGTAGAGCGCTTCGTTGCCCTCCAGCAGGCTGTCCTGGATCGGGCCGCGCAGCGCCAGGGCGACGACGGCGAAGAAGAGCGAGAGCCCGAACTGGATCGTCGAGGCGACCCGCATCGGCTGGCCGATCGGCTCGCCTTTGACCAGCCGCTCGGAGATGTGGCGCGAGAGCAGCTGTTCGATCGGCCGGTAGAGGGTGGAGATGGTGATGAAGACCGCCGACCAGAGCACCGTGATCTGCCCGTAGTCGGGCTTGGAGAGGACGTGCGAGGCGATCAGGAAGTAGGCGTAGGTGATGACGCCGGTCAGCCCGACCCCGACCGCGAGGAAGCTCGCGGTTTTGCCGTAGTCGGCGGAGCTTTTCATTCCCTCTTCTCGCTACCCGGCTCGTAGTGGGAGGGCTCGACCCCGAGCGCCAGCTCGACCCGCCGCACCCGCTCGAAGACGCGCTGGGTCATCACCCGCTGGCCGGCGAGCAGGTCGCCGATCACGCCGAGGGCGAAGAGCTGGACGGCGGCGATGAAGAGGACGGCGCCGAGGATCAGCGACTGGATGTGGCCGGTGCTGTCGCCGTTGAAGATCCAGTCGATCAGGAACGGCAGCCAGGCGGCGAAGGCGAGCGCGAGGACGACGAGGCTGGCGGTGACGAAGGCGCGCAGCGGCTCGTAGCGCGCGTAGATGCGGAGGATCGCCGGCCCGTTGCGGCGCACGTAGGCGCCGGTCGAGTCGAACAGGCGCGACTCGCGCGTCTTCGGGTTGGTCCCAACCTCGACCTCGTCGACGGCGACCAGCATCTTGCCGGCCTGGATCAGGCTCTCCAGCGTGTAGGTGAAGTTGTCGACGACCAGCAGCTGCAGCGCGGCCTCGCGGTTGTAGGCGCGGAAGCCGGAGGTGGCGTCGGTGATCTCGGTCCCGGAGACGCGGCGCACGACCCAGCTGCCGAGCCGCTGCAGCCGTTTTTTGCTGGCGGAGAAGTGGTCGATGTCGGAGACGCGCCGGTCGCCGACGACCATGTCGGCCTCGCCGGCGACGATCGGCGCCACCAGCTTCGCCACGTCAGCGCCCTGGTACTGGTTGTCGGCGTCGGTGTTGACGACGACGTCGGCACCGAGCTTCAGGCAGGCGTCGAGCCCGGCCTGGAAGCCCGCCGCCAGGCCCTTGTTGTTGGTCAGGCGGACGATGTGCTCGACCCCGCATTCCCGGGCAACCTCGACCGTGCGGTCGCTCGAGCCGTCGTCGACCACCAGCAGCTCGACCTCGTCGATGCCGGGGACCTGCCGCGGCAGGTCGGCGATGGTCTGAGGCAGCGTCTGCTCCTCGTTGAGGCAGGGGATCTGGATGATCAGCTTCATGGGTGGTCAAGCAGACTATTCGCGCTGGCGGCGCGAGGGGCGTAGACTGATTGACGAGTCAGTCAACATGGATTCTCAGCTTACTTCCACGGATTGTGAGCACCTACGGCGGGCGTTGGAGCTGGCGGAGTGCGGGCGTGGGCGAGTTAGCCCGAATCCCCTCGTGGGTTCAATCGTGGTCCGCGACGGCGCCGTGATCGGTGAGGGGTTTCATGCTGAGCTCGGTGGGCTGCACGCCGAGCGAGCTGCGCTGGAGGATTGCAGGCGTCGCGGGGAGGACCCGGCCGGGGCGACGATGTACGTGACGCTGGAGCCCTGCGCGCACCAGGGGAGACAGCCGCCGTGCGTGGAGGCGATCCTCGAGGCTGGGATCGGTCGCGTCGTGATCGCCTCCGAGGACCCGAGCGAGAAGGCGGCCGGCCGCGGCCCCGGCATCCTCCGCGACGGCGGCGTCGAAGTGTCGTTCGCCGCCGGCGCCGAGGCGACCGCCGCCCGTCGCCTCAACCAGCCCTTCCGCAAGCACGCCCGCACCGGCCTGCCGCTGGTCGTCCTGAAGATGGCGATGTCCCTCGACGGCCAGACCCAAACGGCCCCTGGCGATTCGCCTTGGATCTCCGGCCCCGAGAGCCGCGAGCTCGTCCACCAATGGCGCGCCGAATCCGACGCGATCGCCGTCGGCATCGGCACCGTCCTCGCCGACGACCCCCTCCTCACCGCCCGCATCGAAGGCGCCCGCCAACCCACGCGCGTCGTATTCGACCGCCACGCCCGCCTCCCACTGGAGTCCCAGCTCCTCCAGACCCTCGACCAGTCCCCGGTCCTGGTCGTCACCGCGCCCAATGCTCCAAGCGACCGCGTAAGCGCTCTTCGAGATGCGGGCGCAGAGATCCTCGTGGCGACTGGCATTGATGCGGCGCTCGCGGAGCTGGGCCGCCGCGAAGTCACCAGCCTCTTCCTCGAGGGCGGCCGAACCCTCGCATCGGCCTTCCTCGCAGCCGACCAGATCGACGAATCCCGTACCTTCATCGCCCCGATGCTTCTAGGTCGTCAACCAAATCCGGCCCCCCGCGCGGGTGGCGACGATCGGGAGGACTCTCCCGGTAGGGAGAGCCCCCGATCGGAGACAGGACCCGCGCGCCTGACCGCCCTGGAGTCGTCAACCGAGCAGGTAGGGGAGGACACTTTGATCACGGCCCGGTTCAAGGAGTGGTGAGGTGTTCACGGGCCTGATCGAAGACGTGGGAACTGTCGAGGCGATCGACCGCACCGGCGACGGTGCGCGCTTGCGCATCTCCACCCCGCTGACCCGCGACCTGGCGCTTGGCGACAGCATCGCCGTCAACGGCTGCTGCCTCACCGCGACCGCAGTGGATGCCGGCCAATTCGAGACCGAGGCGATGAACCAGACCTTGACCGTCACCGCCCTCGACGGAGTTGAGCAAGGCAGCCGCGTGAACCTGGAGCTGGCGATGAAGGCCTCCGACCGCCTCGGCGGCCACATCGTCCAAGGGCACGTCGACGGCGTCGGTACCGTGGTCTCCGCCGAGGACGACGGCTTCGCTCGCCGCCTCCGCGTCGAGCTCCCGCAAGAGATTCTCCGCTACGTGATCGACAAGGGCGCGATCACGCTCAGCGGCGTCAGCCTCACGGTCGCGAATTTGGGGGATTCTTGGGCTGAGGTTTCCCTCATCCCTGAGACCCTGGAGCGGACCAACCTCGGCGAAGCCGGGCCGGGAAGCAAGCTGAATGTCGAGTGCGACATCGTGGCGAAGTACGTGGAGCGTTTGGTGGCACCATTCGCCGGAAAGGAGTAGGCGTGAGCCAGATGGCCGAAGTCCAGAAACAAGAGCGCAGCACGAGCACGGGCGGGAGCCCGTTCGCCTCGATCGAGGAGGCGATCGAGGAGATCCGCGCCGGCCGCATGGTCGTCGTCTGCGACGGCGAGGACCGCGAGAACGAGGGCGACCTGGTGATGGCGGCGCAGTTCGCGACGCCGGAGGCGGTCAACTTCATGGCCAAGGAGGCGCGCGGGCTGGTCTGCCTGGCGCTGACCGCGAGGCGCTGCGAACGCCTGGGGCTGAACCTGATGGCGGCGAAGAACGAGGCGCCGCTGGAAACCGCCTTCACGGTCTCGATCGAGGCCGCCGGCGGTGTCAGCACCGGCATCTCCGCCCACGACCGCGCCCACACGATCCAGGTCGCGATCGACCCCGACTCGGGCCCGCGCGACATCGTCGTCCCCGGCCACATGTTCCCGCTGCGCGCCAAAGACGGCGGCGTCCTGGAGCGCACCGGCCACACCGAGGCCAGCGTCGACCTCGCCCGCCTCGCCGGCCTCACCCCGGCCGGCGTCATCTGCGAGGTGATGAACGACGACGGCACGATGGCCCGGGTCCCGGACCTGATCCCCTACTGCGAGAAGCACGGGCTGAAGATGATCACCGTCGCCGACCTGATCGCCTACCGCCGCCGCACCGAGAAGCTGGTCGAGCGCGTCGTCGCCACCGGCCTGCCGACCGCCTTCGGCGACTTCACCGCCGTCGGCTACCGCTCCCTGGTCGACGACAAACACCATGTGGCGATGGTCAAGGGCGAGGTCGACGGCGAGGAGGACATCCTCGTCCGCGTCCACTCCGAGTGCCTCACCGGCGACGTCTTCCACAGCATGCGCTGCGACTGCGGCGAGCAGCTGGAAGCGGCGCTCTCGATGATCGAGCGCGAGGGGCGCGGCGTCCTGCTCTACCTCTCTCAGGAGGGGCGCGGGATCGGCCTGCTGAACAAGCTGCGCGCCTACAAGCTGCAGGAGGAAGGCGCCGACACCGTCGAGGCCAACCTCAAGCTGGGCCTGCCCGCCGACCTGCGCGACTACGGCATCGGGGCGCAGATCCTCGGCGACCTCGGCCTGACCAGCATCCGCATTCTCACCAACAACCCGAAAAAGATCGTCGGCCTCGAGGGCTACGGCCTCTCGGTCACCGAGCAGGTGCCGATCGAGTCGGCCCCCAACACCCACAATGAGGCCTACCTGCGCGCCAAGCGCGACAAGATGGGGCACTCGCTGCACCATCAGGGCCTTGCCCTCGATGAGGAGATGATCCGCGACGAGGAGGAACGCGACGCCAAGGACGCCGATGGCTGAGGCCGGGGCGTTCCTGGAGGAGTTCCGGGACGAAGAAAAAGGGGCGCTGAAGGATCTGAAGTTTGCGGTTGTGGTCGGGCGCTTTTATGAGGACCTGGCGCAGCGGCTGGTGAGAGGCGCTCAGCAGGGCTTTGAGATCGCTGGCGTCCCCGCCTTCAACGTTCACGAGTACTCCGTCCCAGGTGCTTACGAGCTCCCGTTTGCCGCCAAGGCATTCATCGAAGGAGCGGAAAGCAGGGGAGAGGAGCCCGGAGGCGTCGCCTGCCTCGGCGTCGTCATCCGGGGCGAGACCGACCACTACGACTTCGTCTGCGCCGAGTCCGCGCGCGGCATCCAGCAGGTACAGCTGGAGACGGGAGTTCCTTGCGCCTTCGGCGTCATCACCTGCGACAACATGGACCAGGCGCTGGCCCGCTCCGGAGGCGACAAGCGCGACCAGGGCCGCAACGCCGCCCTCACCGTCGCCCGCATGGCCCTGCTCAAGCGCCAGATCGGCTGACTCAGCTACCATCCAGCGTCCTCATGGCCAAGGTATGCCACAGCTGCGGCAAGGGACCGGCGTTCGGCCAGTCCCGCAGCCACTCGATGGTCGCGACCAAGCGCCGCTTCGAGCCGAACCTGCAAAAGGTCCGGATCCAAGAGAACGGCCGCCCCCTCCGCGCCTACGTCTGCACGCGCTGCCTCAAGGCCAACAAGGTCCAAAAGGCCGCGTAGTCCTCGAAAAAGCGGCGGGGTAGGGGGGAGAGGCCGAGGGGCTGTCGACTTAGTGGACATATGGGCCACAAAAGCGACACGGTCGATTCGCGTGTGGCGAGAATCGCGGCGCAGCAGCATGGAGTCGTGACGTTGCGGCAGCTCGAAGAGGTGGGATTGACGCGCGAGGCGACTTACAAGCGAGCGCGGAGAGGACGTTTGCACCGCCTCCACCGCGGTGTCTACGCGGTGGGGCACCGTGCCCCCACGCACCACAGCCGCTGGATGGCCGCGGTGCTCGCTTGCGGTGAGGGAGCGGTGTTGAGCCACGGGTCCGCGGCGGCGCTTTGGGGACTCCTGCGGCCGATCAACGGACCCATTCATGTCTCCGTGCCATCCACCACGGGCCGCAAGCGACGCTCCGGAATCCACCTCCACCGAGTGCCCTCCCTCTCGCCCTCCTCCTCAGCAATTAGAGGAGGGCGAGAGGGAGGGCGCGTGTGCACCCGCCGCCACAACATCCCCGTGACCACGATCCAACGCACGATCGACGACCTCGAGGGCTCCATTGCCCCGTACCTCCTGCGTCGCGCTCGCCGCCAAGCCGAGCTGATGGGCGTGCGCCTCGAGGGCGCCGAGGGGCGCCGCCTCCGCTCCGATCTCGAGGAAGGCTTCCTCGCGCTCTGCCACCGCCACCCCTTGCCACCGCCCGAGACGAACGTCAAGCTCGGCCGCTGGGAGGTCGACTTCCTCTGGCGCGAGCAGAAGCTCGTCGTCGAAATCGACTCGTTCCTCTACCACCGAGGGTCGATCTCATTCCACGAAGACCACGCTCGCGACCTCGACCTGCGTCGACGTGGCTACACGGTGCTGCGCTTCACGGAAAAGCAGCTCGAAGAGGAACCCGAGCACCTCGCCGCCGACGTGGCGCGGGCCCTCGGCGAGAAAGCGCTAGCCGTCTGACTCGCTGCCGACCGCGGCAACGACCGGGTGCTCGCCGGTGGGGGCGGGGTCGCCCTCGGCGGGCTCGACGTGGAGCTTGGGGCAGGCGCGGTCGAGCCAGCCGGGGAAGTACCAGGCGCGCTTGCCGAGCAGCTGCATGATCGCCGGCACCAGGACCGAGCGGATGATCACGGCGTCGATGAGGACCGCCGAGGCGAGGCCGAGGCCGAAGAGTTTGATAATCCGGTCTTCGCCGAGCATGAAGGAGGCGAAGACGGTGACCATGATCGCCGCCGCCGCCGTGATCACCCGGCCGGTCAGGGCGAGGCCGCGATGGACCGCCTCGCTCGCGTCCCCGCTGCGCTCCCACTCCTCGTGGATCCGCGACATCAGAAACACCTCGTAGTCCATCGAGAGCCCGAAGACGATCGAGAAGAGGAAGATCGGGAAGAAGGAGATGATCGGTCCGGTGGCGTCGACGCCGATCAGGCTTGCGCCCCAGCCCCACTGGAAGACGGCGACGATCAGCCCGAAGGCGGCGCCGATCGAGAGCAGGTTCATCACCACCGCCTTCACCGGCACCAGCAGCGAGCGGAAGACGATCATCAGCAGCAGCGCCGAGAGCAGGACGACGACGCCGATGAAGAGCGGCAGCTTGCCGGCGATCGCGTTGCCGAAGTCCTCGAAGATCGCGTTGATGCCGCCGACGTGGATCTGCGCCCCCGTCTTTTCCTCCACCGGCGGGATCACCTCGTTGCGAATGTGGTCGAGCAGGTCGGTGGTGTCCGCGCTCTGCGGCGAGGTGGTCGGGTAGAGCTGGAAGACGCCGACCGTCTTGTTCGGGTTGAGGGTGACGTCGGTGACTTCTTCGACCCCTTCTTCGCCCTTCAGCTGCGCGCGCAGTTCTTCCAGCGCTTCGTCGTTGCCCTTTTCGGGCAGTTCGGCGGCGAGGACGAACGGGCCGTTGAAGCCGGGCCCGAAGCCTTCGGCGAGCAGGTCGTAGGCTTCGCGCGTAGTCGTCCCGGCCGGGTCGGTGCCGGCGTCGTTGGTGCCGAGCCGCAGCGAGAGCGTCGGGATGCAGAGGGCGATCAGGATCCCGCCGGAGATCAGCGCCGCGACCCACGGCCGCCGCTGGATCCGGCCGCTCCAGCGGAACCACCAGCTGCTTTCGTCGATGCTGCGGGCGCCGCTGCCGAGGAACGGGATGCGCAGCCGGTTCACCCAGTTGCCGGCGATCGCCAGCATCGCCGGCAGCAGGGTCAGCGCCGCGATCATCGTGAACAGCACCGCCAGCGCCGCCGCCATCGCCACCCCGTAGAGGAAGGGGAGGCCGAGCAGCATCATCCCCATCAGCGAGATGATCACCGTGATCCCGGCGAAGAGCACCGCCCGCCCGGCGGTGTCGACGGCGGCGACCGCAGCCTCGCGCTTGTCGAGCCCCTCGTCGAGCCCGTTGCGGAAGCGGGTGAGGATGAAGAGGGCGTAGTCGACCCCGACGCCGAGCCCGATCATGAACGCCAGCTGGGGCGCGAATTCGGCGGTGTTGAAGACGTGGGTGAAGAGCGTGATCGCGCTGATCCCGACCCCGAGCGCGAACAGCGCGGTCAGGATCGGCAGTCCCATCGCGACGATCGAGCCGAAGCTGATCAGCAGGACCACGATCGCGGCGAGGACGCCGATCCCCTCCGAGGAGCTTTCTTCTTCTTCGCCCCGGACTTCCTCGACCGGCGAGCCCCCGAGCTCCACCTGGAGGCCATCGCCGCCCGCTGCCTGGGCGGTGGTCATGATCTTCTTGACTTCGCCGTCGTTCAGCTTGTCGGTGGTGACGTTGAACTGGGCGGTCGCGTAGGCGATCTTGCCGTTGTCGCTGACCGCGCCGGCGCCGCCATTTTCGTAAGGGCTGGAGACTTCGCTGACGTGGGGCAGCGCCTCGACCTGCTTGAAGACGCCTTCCATCTTGCTCTTGACGGCCGGCGCCTCGACCCCGGATTCGGCCTTGTAGACGATCTGCACCGTGTCGCCCGCCTGGGCGGGGAAGCGGTTTTCCAGCAGGTCGAGGGCGTCCTTGGAGTCGGAGCTGGGCAGGCTGAATTCTTCGCTGAAGTCCGAGCCGGCCGAGGCCGCGACCATCCCGATCAAGATCAGGCCGACGACCCAGCCGACGATGACGATTGCGCGGTGACTGGTGATCCAACTGGCGAAGCGACGCATTCGAGCGCACGCTACCAACCGACCCAGCGGCTCCGATGTGAGGGGGCTCACGCGGCTTGTTGTCGCTGGCGGGGACTAGATTCCCGATTGATGCCCGATCCCTCGATCGCCCGTTTCCGCCGGGTAATCACCTCTGCCTATGCCTCCCTGGAGGGGCGCCGCCAGGAGGTCAACGACCTCAACGTCTTCCCTGTCGCCGACGGCGACACCGGCGACAACATGGCGATGACCCTGCGCGCGGTGATGGAAGAGCTCGACCGCCTCGACGGTCAGTCGGTCGACGAGATCGGCCGCACCGAGCTGGTCCAGGCGCTGGCGCGGGCGGCGCTGATGGGCGCGCGCGGCAACTCCGGCGTCATCCTCAGCCAGATCGTCCGCGGCGCCGCCGAGGAGCTCGCCAGCCGCCCCGGCGAGCTGGTCGACCCGACCCTCGTCGCCGCCGCCTTCGCCAAGGCCGCCGACGCCGCTTACGACTCGGTGCGCGAGCCGGCCGAGGGGACGATGCTGACCGTCTTCCGCGAGATGGCCCACTCGCTCGCCCGCCAGCTCGCCCACCTCGAAGCCGACCAGCAGCGGCTCGGCCGCGACGTCAGCGAGACCGAGCAGGACGCGGTCCTGGCCCGGGTGCTGGAGCAGGCGATCGCCGACGGCGAGAAGGCGGTCGCCCGCACCCCCGAGCAGCTGGCGGTCCTGCGCGACTCCGGCGTCGTCGACGCCGGCGGCCACGGCCTCGTCCTCATCCTCGCCGGGGTCGTCGCCGGCCTGCGCGGCGACGGCGCCGAGCTGCCCAAGGTAGCCCACCACGAGCCGCCGCGCCGCAGCCTGCCCCACCACGAGGACAGCCGCTACCGCTACTGCACCAACTTCATCGTCTCCGGCAGCGGCCTCGGCAACCGCGAGTACCTGCCGCGGCTGGAGAAGCTCGGCGACTCGGTCCTCGTCGTCGGCGACGACGTCACCCTCAAGGTCCACGTCCACACCGACGAGCCCGAGGCGGCGGTCGCCGTCTTCGACGGGGTGGGGGAGGTGGCCAACCTCGACGTCGCCGACATGCGCGAGCAGATGGCCGAACGCGACGCCCGCCTCGCCGCCGGCCGCACCGGGGTCGTCGCCGTCGCCGCCGGCGAGGGGCTGCAGCGCCTCTTCGGCGAGCTCGGCGCCCACGTGGTCCCGGGCGGCGAGACCCTCAACCCCTCCACCTACGAGCTGCTCGCCGGCATCCACAGCGTCCCCGCCGAGGAAGTCCTCGTCCTGCCCAGCTCCTCGAACGTGATCATGGCCGCCGAGCGCGCCTGCGAGCTCTCCGAGAAGCCGGCGCGGGTGGTGCCCGCGACCTCGCAGCAGGCGAGCCTGCTGGCGCTGGTCGAGCTCGACCCCGACCACTCGCTGGAGGAGAACGCGGCGCAGCTGCAGGAGGCGGTCGACGGGCTCGCCACCGGCGGCGTCGCCCCCGCCGCCCGCGACGACGCCCAGGGCCGGTTCAAGAAGGGCGACGCGGTCGGCTTCGCCGACGGCGAGATCGTCGCCCACGGCGGCGCCGGCTCGACCTTGACCGAAACGCTGGCGCACCTCGCCGCGGAGGCCGAGATCGTCACCGTGATCGCCGGCGAGGGCGCCCCGATCCCGCTGGCGGAGATCGACACCCACCTGCCCGACGGCGTCGAGGTCGAGACCCACGAGGGGGGGCAGCCGAGCTGGTGGTGGCTGCTGGCCGCCCAGTAACGCGCTCCTTCGCCGGCGCCCGCGACCTCGGCCGCGCCGACCTGCTCTCGGCGCCGGTTCGCTGGCCGCGGCCGAGCGTCCTCGCGGCCGGCCTCGGCTCGCTGAAGGGCGTCGGCCCGAAAACCGCCGAAGCAGCCGCCGCGGCCGGCATCCGCACCATCGGCGACCTTCTTCGCCACATCCCAAGGCGCCACCGCGACCTGAGGATTCGCCAGCTGGGAGACCTCGAACCCGGAGAGACCGCGACGATCTTCGTCGAGGTCCAGGGCTCCCAGCCCCGCCCCTTCCGCAAAGGCCGCCTCCGCATGGTCAGCGTCAAAGTCGGCGACGAAAGCGGGCACGTACGAGCAACCTGGTTCAACCAACCCTGGGTGGCTTCGAAGCTGATTCCCGGCGCCGAGCTGCTTCTCAGCGGCAAATACTCCGGCCGTGGCTTCGCTGTCCGTGAATGGGAGCTCGCCTCTTCTGCGGGTGGCGAGGGCGCTGGGGATGCCGATCATCCTGCGCAGGCATCCCCGAACAGCCCTCGACGGGACCCGCAGTCGGAAACCATGGTCCCTGTCCACGGAGCGACGGAAGCCCTCCGTCCCTCCCAGATCCGCGACTGGGCACAGCAAGCAGTAAGGCTGGCCCCAAACGCAATCGAGGGACTTCCCTCCGAGCTACGCGCACGCCGTCGCTTGGCCGCCGTCGGGGATGCCCTGCGCACCGTCCACTTCCCCGAGTCCCTCGACGAGCTGGACGAAGCCCGCGAGCGGCTCGGCTTCGAAGAGCTCTTCCTCCACCAGGCCCTGCTCGCCACCCGCAAGCGCACCCACCGCACCGCTCGCCCCGCGCCGCGCTTCGGCAAGCCGGGTGAGCTGGTCGGACGCTGGCTCGAGTCGCTGCCCTTCGAGCCGACCGGCGACCAGCTCAAGGCCTTCGACGAGATCGAGGCCGACCTCGACTCCGGCGAGCCGATGCAGCGGCTGCTGATGGGCGAGGTCGGCTCCGGCAAGACCGTCGTCGCCGTCTACTCGATGCTGCGGGCGCTGGAAGCGGGCTACCAGGCGACGCTGATGGCGCCGACCGAGACCCTGGCCGAGCAGCACGCGATCACCCTCGGCAAGCTGCTCGCCGAAGAGGCGATCCCGTTCTCGCTGTTGACGGGGGCGACGCCGGCGCCGGTCCGCCGCCAAGCCCTGGACCAACTCGCCAGCGGCGAGCTGGGGCTGATCCTGGGGACGCACGCGCTGATCGAGCCGACCGTCCGCTTCGCCCGCCTCGGCCTCTGCGTCGTCGACGAGCAGCACCGCTTCGGCGTCGGCCAGCGGCGTGCCCTCGACGAAAAGGGGGTGGAGGGGATGGCGCCCCACGTTCTCCACATGACCGCGACGCCGATCCCGCGCACGCTCTCGCTGACCGCCTACGGCGACCTCGACACGACGACGCTGCACGAGCTGCCCGCCGGCCGCCAGCCGGTGGAGACGCAGCTGGTCGCCGAAGAGCAGCGCGGCGAAGCGTTCGAGTTCCTGCGGCGGCGGCTGCGCGAGGGGCGCCAGGCGTTCGTCGTCTGCCCGCTGGTGAGCGAGTCGGAGAAGCAGCCGGGCAAAGCGGCCGAGGTCGAGGCGGCGCGGCTGCGCGGCGGCGAGCTGCGCGAGTTCCGCGTCGGCCTCCTGCACGGGCAGATGCCCTCGGCCGGGAAGGCGGAGGCGATGCGCGCCTTTGCCGCCCACGAGACCGACGTGCTGGTCTCGACCACGGTGATCGAGGTCGGGATCGACGTCGCCAACGCGACGGTGATGATCATCGAGGGGGCCGAGCGCTTCGGCGTCTCGCAGCTGCACCAGCTGCGCGGCCGCGTCGGTCGCGGCGAGCACCCGAGCCAGTGCCTGCTGTTCGCCGAAGAAGCCAGCGAGTTGGCGCGCAGGCGTCTGCAGGCGGTCGCCGAGACCGGCGACGGCTTCGAGCTCGCCGAGATCGACCTCGAACTGCGCGGCGAGGGGGAGATCCTCGGCACCCGCCAGAGCGGCCTGCCGCGCTTCGCCGTCGCCAAGCTGCCGGAGGACGGGCCGAAGCTGCTGGAGGCCCGGCGCGAGGTGCTGGCGCTGCTGCGCGACCACGGCTCCCTCTCCGACCCCGCCCTCGGCCCGCTGCTCGAGGCCGCCCACGACCGCTTCGGCGCCGGCGCCGCCGACCCGATCCCGTTATGAGAATCATCGCCGGAGAGCTGAAGGGTCAGCGGCTGGTCGCCCCCCGCGGCTGGAAGGTCCGGCCGACCTCCGACCGCGTCCGCGAGGCGATCTTCTCTGCGCTCGGCGAGCGCGTCGCCGGCGCCCGCGTCCTCGACCTCTACTGCGGCACCGGCGCGCTGAGCATCGAGGCGCTCTCGCGCGCCGCCGCCTCCGCCGTCCTCGTCGACCGCGACACCCGGCCGGCGCTCGGCAACGTGCAGCGGCTCGGCCTCGAGGGTAGGGCCGAGCTGGTCGGCGCCGACGTCGGCCGCTGGCTGGCTCAGGTTTCGCCCGCGCCCGCGGCGGGAAAGTTCGATCTCGTCTTCGTCGATGCCCCTTATAAACTCGCCGACCGCGTGTCTGAGGACCTCAACATCCACCTGCCCCAGCTGCTCGCGGCCGACGGCCGAGCCGTGATCGAGAGCGGCGCCCGCCGGCCGCTGCGGATCGACTCGCTGGAGCCGCTGCGCCAGCGTCGCTACGGCGCCGCCGACGTCACCATCTACGGCGAGGCCTCGGCATGAGCGAGCGCAACGGCACCGTCGTCTGCCCGGGCAGCTACGACCCGGTCACCAACGGCCACCTCGACATCATCACCCGCACCTCGAACGTCTTCGACCGCGTCGTCGTCGGCGTCGTCAACAACCCCGTCCGCAAGCAGAAGACGCTCTTCAGCGCCCAGGAGCGCCTGCAGTTCATCGAGGAGGCGACCGCCGAGCTGCCCAACGTCGAGGTGCAGATCTTCGCCAACCTGCTGGTCGAGTTCGCCCGCGACAACGACGCGAAGGCGATCGTCAAGGGCCTGCGGGCGATCTCCGACTTCGAGTACGAGTTCGAGATGGCCCAGCTCAACCGCAAGCTCGACCCGGGGATCGAGAGCATCTACGTGATCGCCTCTCCCCACTACAGCTTCCTCTCGTCCACCGGGGTGAAGGAGATGGCCACCTTCGGTGGCGACGTCTCCGACCTCGTTCCACCGGCGGTCGCCGCGGCGCTGGCTGACCGCCTGGACGACAGGTAGGCTGTGCGAACCAGTCCCGTCCCGATGGGCGGCGCCTTGCAAAAAACGCCCCCGATAACCCCTTCTTCACCAAAAACCCCGCATACACGTAGGCTTACGCCCTGCTAATGGACGTTCTGGTCCTCATAGACAAGCTGGACGACGTCGTCCACAACGCCCGTCCCGTCCCCCTGACGGATCAGGTGCGCGTGGATCGAGAGGAGATCTACGACCTCCTCGATCAGATGCGCGCGACGATCCCGGAGGAGATCAAGCAGGCGCGGTGGATCGTCAAGGAGCGCCAGGAGATGCTGGCCGAGGCCAAACGCGAGGCGGAGCGGATCGTCCGCGAGGCCCGCGAGCAGCAGGCCCGTCTGATCTCCGACGAGGAGGTCACCAAGCAGGCCGAGCGCGCCGCCGACGAGATCGTCGAGGACGCCCGCACCCGCGAGCGCGAAATCCGCCTCGGCGCCGAGGACTACGCCGACGAGATCCTCAACACCCTCGAAGTGAAC
>DASULS010000009.1:0-42191 GCA_036278095.1 Solirubrobacterales bacterium
GGTGTGGACGCCCATCGGGTCGACGTTCTCGATCGAGCAGATGATCACGACGTTGTCGTTGCGGTCGCGCATCACCTCGAGCTCGAACTCGCCCCAGCCGATCACCGACTCCTCGACCAGGACCTGGTTGATCGGGCTGGCAGCGAGCCCCTCGGAGACCACCTGGCGCAGCTCGGTCTCGGTGTTGCCGATGCCGCCCCCCTGGCCGCCCATCGTGAAGGCCGGGCGGACGATCGCCGGCAGGGTGATTTCGCCGGCGGCGAGCTTCGTCTCCATCTCCCCCACGCTCTCGACGATGACCGACCACGGAACCCGGATGCCCGCGTCTTGCATCGTCGTGCGGAACTTCTCGCGGTCCTCGGCCCGGCTGATCGACTCCGCGTTGGCGCCGATCAACTCGACCCCGAGCCGCTCCAGGGTCCCGTCTTCGTCGAGGGACATCGCGATGTTGAGCGCGGTCTGACCGCCGAGGGTCGGCAGCAGCGCGTCGGGGCGCTCCTTTTCGATGATCTTGGTCACCGGCCCGGGCAGTAGCGGCTCGATGTAGGTGCGGGTGGCGAACTCGGGGTCGGTCATGATCGTCGCCGGGTTCGAGTTGACCAGGACGACCTCGTAGCCCTCCTCGAGCAGCACCTTGCAGGCCTGGACGCCGGAGTAGTCGAACTCGGCCGCCTGCCCGATCACGATCGGACCCGAGCCGATCAGGAGGATCTTCTGGATGTCGGTTCTCTTAGGCATTGGCGAGCTCCAGGAAGCGGTCGAAGAGGTGGCGGGCGTCGTGCGGGCCGGGACCGGCCTCGGGGTGGTACTGGACGGTGGCGCCGTGGACGTCGCGGAGGACGAGCCCCTCGACGGTGCGGTCGTAGAGGTTCAGCTGCGAGAGCTCGGCGACGCCGAAGTCGGTGTCCCAGCGGACCGGCTCGTCGCCCTCGATCTTCGGCTCGCCACCGGGACCGACGACGGCGAAGCCGTGGTTCTGCGAGGTGATGTCGATCCGCCCCGTCTCCAGGTCCTTGACCGGGTGGTTGGCGCCGCGGTGGCCGAAGGGGAGCTTGTAGGTCTGCAGGCCGACCGCGCGGCAGAGCAGCTGGTGGCCGAGGCAGATGCCGAAGACCGGGCGCTTGCCGATCACCCCGCGGACCGTCTCGACCACGTAGTCGAGCGCGGCGGGGTCGCCGGGACCGTTGGCGAGGAAGACGACGTCGGGGTCCTCGGCCAGCACCTCCTCGGGGCTGCTGGTGCAGGGCAGCAGCGTCAGCCGGGCGCCGTGCTCGCGCAGCTGGCGGACGATGCTGAGCTTGACCCCGGTGTCGATCCCGACCACGTGAGGGCCGTCCCCCTCGAAGCGGATCGGCTCGGCCGGAGTGACGGTGCGGGCGAGGTCGGCACCGGCCATCGACGGCTCGGCGGCGATCCGTTCGCGCGCCTCGGCTTCCGGCATCTCGGCTGGGAAGATGCCGCCGCGCATCGACCCCTGGTCGCGGATGTGGCGGACCAGGGCGCGGGTGTCGACGCCGCTGATCGCGGGGACGCCGCAGTCGCCGAGCCAGTCGAGCCAGCCACCCTCGGCGGTGGCGACGTCCTCGCGGTTCTTGGCGTCGCGCATGACGACGCCGCGCGCATGGACGGCTTCGGACTCCATCGCCCGCGCGGAGACGCCGTAGTTGCCGATCAGCGGATAGGTGAAGACGATGATCTGGCCGGCGTAGGAGGGGTCGGTGACCGACTCCTGGTAGCCGGTCATCGCGGTGTTGAAGACCACCTCGCCGGTCACTGCGCCGTCGTGGCCGCAGGCGAGCCCGTCGAGCCGCGTCCCGTCCTCGAGCAGCAGGTAGGCGCTCATGCGGCCACTCCGAGGGAGAAACTGCGCAGGCGGAAGGCGACCTGGCCGGCGGCGACGGTCATCAGCACACGGCCGGTGAGGGTGCGGCCGGCGCACCAGGAGTTGGCCGAGCGGCTCTCGTAGCCGTCCTCGCCGACGGTCCACTCGGCGCCGAGGTCGCAGAGGACGACGTTCGCCTCCGATCCCGGCGCCAGGGTCGGCCTTGGCAGGTCGAAGGGCGCGGCGCCGCCCCCCATCCGCTCGACCAGCAGCGCGAGGTCGATCGTGCCGGGCAGGACCAGCTCGGTGTGCAGCGCCGCGAAGGCGGTCTCCAGGCCGGTGACCCCGAACGCGGCCTGCTCGAAGGGAACGTCCTTTTCCTCCAGCTGGTGCGGCGCGTGGTCGGTGGCGATGCACTCGACAGAGCCGTCGCGCAGGCCCTCGATCAGCGCCTGGCGGTCGCGCTCTTCGCGCAGCGGCGGGTTCATCTTGAAGCGGTGCGGGTCGAGGCTGCGGACCTCCTCGTCGGTGAGGCAGAGGTGGTGCGGGCTGGCCTCGGCGCTGACCCGCACCCCGGCGGCCTTGGCGGCGCGGACGATCTCGACCGACTCCGCGGCCGAGAGGTGCTGGATGTGGATGCGGGCGTCCTCGTAGCCGGCGAGGGTTACGTCGCGGGCGACCATCGTCGACTCCGAGACCGAGGGGATGCCGGCGATGCCGAGCAGCGCGGAGGCCGGACCCTCGTGCATCGCGCCCCCCTGGGAGAGCCGCGGGTCCTCCTCGTGCAGGGCGATGTTGCCGCCGCAGAGGTGCTGGTACTGCAGTGCCCGCCGCATCACCCCGGCGTCGGCGATCGGCAGCCCGTCGTCGGAGAAGCCGACCGCCCCGGCTTCGCGCAGTTCGACCATCTCGGTCAGCTCGCTGCCCTGCATGTCGCGGGTGACGGTGGCGAGGAAGCCGACCGGCACCGAGGCGCCGGCCCGCGCCTGCTCGCGCAGGGCGGTGACGTCGGCGGCGGTGGAGACCGGCGGCTCGGTGTTGGCCATCGCCAGGATTCCGCAGTAGCCGCCGGCCGCGGCGGCGCGGGTCCCCGTCTCGACGTCCTCTTTGTGCTCGTGGCCGGGGGTGCGGAGGTGGACGTGCGGGTCGAAGAAGGCGGGGAAGGCGTGCAGGCCCTCGGCCTCGACTACCTCGGCCCCGTCGGTCTCGGCCTCGCCGGGCGAGGCGAGGGCGGCGATCTCGCCCTCGCGGATGACGACGTCGTGGACCGAGTCGATTCCGGCGACCGGGTCGAGCACCGTCGCCCGGCGCAGGACCAGGTGCGCGTCCTCTCCGGGGCGCACGTCGAGGGCCTCGCGCAGGCTCACGCCGAGGTTCCGATCGGGGTCGGCTTGCTGCCCTCGCCCTCGACGACCGGGTTGGCGTCGCCGCCGGCGAGCAGCTCGTAGAGGATCGCCATCCGCACCACCAGGCCGGCGGCGACCTGCTCGGCGATCAGCGACTGGGGCGAGTCGATCGCCTCGCCGGAGAGCTCGACGCCGCGGTTGACCGGGCCCGGGTGCATCAGCAGCTGGCGCGGGTTGAGCCGGCGGGTGTCGATCTGGAAGGTCGCGGCGTACTCGCGCAGCGAGGGGACGAAGCTCTCGCCCATCCGCTCCTTCTGCATCCGCAGCGCATAGACGACGTCGGCCTCCTCGATTCCCTCCAGCGAGTAGGAGACGTCGCAGCCGAGCTCTTCGATCCCGCGCGGGATCAGCGTCGGCGGGCCGCAGACCGTGACCTCGGCGCCCATCCGGGTGAAGGCGATCAGGTTGGAGCGGGCGACGCGGCTGTGGAGGACGTCGCCGACGATCCAGATCCGCACCCCCTCCAGCGAGCCGAGGCGGCGGCGCAGGGTGTAGACGTCGAGCAGGGCCTGGCTGGGGTGCTCGTGCTTGCCGTCGCCGGCGTTGACGACGGAGGCCGCGGTCCAGCCGGCGACCATCTGCGCCGCGCCCGCATAGGGGTGGCGGATCACGATCGCGGCGGGGTCGTAGGCGGAGAGGGTGGCGACCGTGTCCTTCAGCGACTCCCCCTTCTCGACCGAGGAGCCGCTGGCTTTGACCGAGACGAGGTCGGCCGAGAGCCGCTTGGCGGCGAGGTCGAAGGAGCTGGAGGTGCGGGTGCTCGACTCGTAGAAGAGCGAGACGACGGTGCGGCCGCGCAGGGTCGGCACCTTCTTGATGTCGCGGCGGCCGACCTCGGCGAAGCTCTCGGCGCGGTCGAGGATCGCTTCGATTTCCTCTCTGGAGAGCTGCTCGATCGAGAGCAGGTGCTTCATCAGCTCACCTCCATGGCGGCTTGCTCGGAGATCGTCACCTCGTCTGTCCCGTCCACCTCTTCGAGGCGGACGTTGACCCGCTCGCCGGGCGCCGTCGGCAGGTTCTTGCCGACGTAGTCGGGGCGGATCGGCAGCTCGCGGTGGCCGCGGTCGCAGAGGACGGCGAGCTGCACCCGCAGCGGCCGGCCGTAGTCGAAGAGCGCCTCGATCGCGGCGCGCACGGTGCGGCCGGTGTAGAGGACGTCGTCGACGAGGACGACGGTGCGCTCGCTGAGGTCGAAGTCGAGGTGGGAGTCGTGGACGACCGGCGAGGCGGGCGCCTTGGCGCCGACGTCGTCGCGGTAGAAGGAGATGTCGATGTCGCCGATCGGCAGCTCGGCGCCGGTGATCTCCTCGAGGAAGGCGTGGAGGCGGCGGGCCAGCACGGCGCCGCGGGTGTGGATGCCGACGACCGCGAGGCGCCCCGCATCGGGGTTCTTCTCGGCGATCTCGTGGGCGATCCGCCGCAGCGTTCGCCTCAGATCGTCGTGCTCCAGCACGACATTCTCGTTCACTTCGCTTTGCTTCCTTCCTGGCCTCGCGGGACCGGGTTAAAGGACGCCCTCACTGTAACAGCGCTGGGGGCGGGGACGGATAGGCCCCTTCCTCGCAAAATGGGGAGGGCTCGTCAGGGGCCTATCCGTCCCCGCCTCGATCCGTGGCTCCGTTCGGGATCAGCTGGGGTTGGCCTCGCTCCGGGAAAGGGAGCTCGATTACGTCGAAGTCTTTGGGGGCTACGGTGGGTTCGAAGACCTCCTTTGCCTCCTCGATCACCTTGCCGACGTGGTAGCGGGAGGAGATGTGGACGAGGGCGAGCATCTTCACGTGCGCCTCGGCGGCGACCGCGGCGGCCTGGCCGACGGTCGAGTGGCCGGTCTCGGCGGCCCGCTGCACCTCCTCCTCGGCGAAGGAGGCGTCGTGGACGAGCAGGTCGGCGTCGGCGGCGGCCGAGACGGTGGCCGGGCTGGGCGCGCTGTCGCCGGTGATGACGATCGTGCGGCCGGGCCGGCTCGGCCCCATGACCCGGTCGGGGGTGACGGGCCCCGCTTCGCCCTCGACCGTCTCGCCGCGTTGCAGGGCGGCGTAGGCCGGGCCTTCCGGGACGCCGGCGGCCGCGGCGGCGTCGGGGTCGAAGCGGCCGGGGCGCTCGGCCTCGACCACGGCGTAGCCGTTGGCGCGGGCGCTGTGGGCGACTTCGAACGGCCGCACCTCGTAGCCGTCGTGCGGCACCGGCTCGCCGTCCTTCAGCTCGACCAGGTCGAGCGGGTAGCCCAGCCTCCCGATCAGCGGTCCGAAGACCTGGAACAGCTCTCCCAGCCCCGGCGGGCCGTAGATCGTCAGCGGCACCTGGCGGTCGGTCAGGTCATAGGTCTTCAGCAGCCCCGGCAGCCCCAGCACGTGATCGGCGTGGAAGTGGGTCAAATAGATCTCGTCCGCCTGCACCAGCCCCAGCGACCGCTGCATCTGCCGCTGCGTCCCTTCCCCGCAGTCGAACAGCAGCCGCTCCCCCCCACGCGCCACCAGCACGCTCGCCGTCGAGCGCCGCGCCGAGGGCACCGAGCCCCCCGTTCCAAGGAAAGTCACAGCCAGATCCATCGGCGGCGAGCCTACGCAAAGTTACGGCTAAGCTGCGGAGTCGAGCGCCCGTAGCTCAGCTGGATAGAGCGTTCGCCTCCGGAGCGAAAGGCCACAGGTTCGAATCCTGTCGGGCGCGTTAAGTCGCTAGCCGTCGGCGGCCTGGAACCTCGCCAGCCACTCGTCGCGGTCGAACTGGGCGGGGTCGGTGGCGGCGAGGAAGCGTTCGAGGACGGCGATGAAGCGGCCGGGGCGCTCGAGCTGGGGGATGTGGCCGGTGTCCTCGAAGATCACGAGCTGGCTGCCGGGCAGGTGCTCGTGGGCTTCGCGGGCGTGCTCGACGGGGATGATCGGGTCCTTCTCGCCCCAGACGATCAGCAGCGGCAGCGACTCGGCGAGGTAGAGCTTGTCGAGGGCGCCGACGCGCTGGCCCTGCATCCCGACCACTGAGCGCAGGGTGGCGACGAAGGCCTTGCGGCGGTCGGGGTCGGCGAGGGTGGCGTAGCCGCGGGTGACTTCGGTCAGGTCCGCGTTGGGGCGCAGGCCGACTGCGCCCAGGCCACGGCCGATCACCGAGCCGAGCTGCCTCCCGATCCCCGCCGTCGCGGAGATGAACAGTTCCGCCCCCGGCAGCGCCGCCGCCCGCAGCAGCGGACTCACGTCGGGGCCGAGGCCACCGCTGGAGACGAGGACCAGACGCTCGACCATCTCCGGGAACTGGTAGGTGAACTGCATCGCGACGCCGCCGCCGAGCGAGTGGCCGACCAGCGTCGCCCGCTCGTGGCCCAGCGCCAGCAGCAGGTCGCGCAGGCCGCTGGCGAGGCTGCCGAGCGAGTAGTCGCCGCCACCCGGCGCCGAGGCGCCGTGGCCGGGGAAGTCGGGGGCGATCACGGTGCGGTTGATCGCCAGCGGCTCGATCACCGACTCCCAGTTGGCGCAGGTGCCGGCCATGCCGTGGATCAAGAGCAGAACCGGCCCAGAGCCCGCTTCGATGAAGTTGACCGCGCGGCCGTGGACCTCCATCGTCCGCGCCTTTGGTTCGGCCAGGTTCAGTCGCGTCACTTTGCCTGCCACAGAAGGAACCTACCCCCCAGGCAGGTCGAGGTATCGCTGAGCGGCGACTCTGTGACGGATTCCAATACTGTCGCGCTGTGACCGACGCCCCCCAGGGCAACTCCACGCAGGACAGGCGGCCGCCCCGCGGCGCCCTGATCGTGGTCGCGGTCGGCCTCGTCGCCTGCCTCGTCGCTGCGCTGGCCACCGTCGGCAAGGGCGAGGGCGAAGCGGCGAACCTCGAATGGGTGCAGAACCAGCCGGCCGCCGACTCGAAGACCGTTCCCGTCCCCGGCGGTCACGGCGAGATGAGCCTCGTTGACAACTCGATCCACGCCACCGGGACCAACGTCAGCGGTTACTCGCTCTTCGACGCCGCCTCCACCTTGAAGGTCTCGGCCGGATCGCCGCTCGGCGGCAGCCGCCTCCTCTGCGCGGTCAAGACCAGCCACGGGACCGAAGTCGCCCAGAGCTCCGGAGGCCTGCGGGCCACCTATCCCCGCTCCTCCGAAGACGGGATCTACAACCAGCTGGTGCCGGAAACGGTGCTGATGGACTTCAGCTCCCACAGCAGCGAACTCGCGTTGCTCGAAGTCCCCAGCCGGCCCGCGGCCTTCACCACCGAACAGGGCGTAAAGGTCGGCTGGCCGGAATACAAAGTCGGCGTCGAGCGGATCAAGTACTACATCGCCGGCAAACCGAAGCAGGACCTCGAACTGCCCTTCTTCACGATCTGGAAAGCGACCGCCCCGCCCGAAGCCGCGATCAGCTGCACGCTGACTACCAGCGCCGGCACCTCTACCGTCCGCACCAAAGTGGCGCTGGCCAAGGTCTCGCCGCCGATCGACGAAGAAGCCGAAGAAGAAAAAGCCGAAGCGCGCGAAGAAGCCGAAGAAGAAAAGGAAGAAGGCGAAGAAGGCTAGGTCTCGAGCTGCTGCTGCGGTGCGACCAGCAGCTCCGGCCCCTCCGTCGTCCCTTTGCCGACTTTGTTCAGCGCCGGGTTGGCCGGCTCCCCCGCCATCCGCCGCGCGTCCAGCGGCCCGCACATCGCCACCGCGTCCTCGGCGCTGAGGTCCGGGCGCAGCCAGGCGGCCTCGGCCTCGGCGCTGGGCAGGATCGCCGGCATCCGGTTGTGGACCGGCGCGACGACCTCGTTCGGCGTCGTCGTCACCAGGGTGCAGGTGTAGAGGTAGCCGTCGTCGTAGCCACGGTCCTCCGGGTCGTCCCACTCCTTGCGGGTGCAGAGACCGGCGAAGGCGAAGGGCTCGCCGCCGTCGACGGTGAAGCGCCAGGGCTGGCGCGGCTGCTTCGGGTCCTCGGCCTTCATCCACTCGTAGAAGCCGTCGGCGACGATCAGGCAGCGGTGGCGGAACTTGCCGACCAGCGGGCTGTAGGCGCGGCTTTTCATCAGGTTCTCTTTTTTCGCGTTGATCATCCGGTAGCCGACCTTGAGGTCCTTCGACCAGACCGGCACCAGGCCCCAGCGCATCAACTTCGCCTCCCGCTCCCCCCTCTCGGCCTCCTCGGGGTCGGGAGAGGCACGGACGACCAGCACCTCCTGGGTCGGCGCCACGTTGAAGCGACCGAGCCCCGGCGGCGATTTCTCCTTGCCCCCGTCCTGCGCGCTCTCCTTCGCCTCCGCCGAGCGCCGCTCCAGCGCTTTTTCCAGCTCGACCTCGAAGCGATCGGCGATCTTCTTCGTGTCTTTGGTCGTGACCGTAAAGCGCCCGCACATGGGACCAGACTAACCAGGTCGATTCGCCGAAACCGTCGTAGCTACCGCCATAGGGTCACTGGGACGGTTTCGCGCTCAGCGGTCGCAGCTCGGGATGGTCTCGGTACCAGTCGAGGGTGCGGATCAGGCCGTCGCGGAGCTCGACTTCGGGGCGCCAGCCGGTCAGCTCTCGCAGCTTGGTCGAGTCGACGTACTGGCGGTCGATCTCGCCGTCGGGGTTGCCGGTGCCGAGGAATTCGGGCTCGAGGTCGGTGCCGGAGACCTCGACGATGGTCCGCAACACCTCGGCCACCGAGTAGGGGCGCTCGCCGCCGGCGTTGAAGGCCTCCCCCGCTCCCGGCCCGCCGGCGCCCACCGCGTGCTCAACCGCCAGGTAGGCGGCGACGGCGTCGGCGACGTAGAGGAAGTCGCGTTCGGGGCTGCCGTCGGAGCGGATCTGCGGGCGGCGGCCGTCGAGGACGGCGGCGATCGCCTCCGGGATCAGGCGCGAGAAGTTGGGGTCGCCGCCGCCGTAGATGTTGGCGAAGCGGGTCACCGCCACTGGCAGCCCATAGGCGGGCCGGTAGCTGAGCGCGATCGCGTCGGCCGCCGCCTTGCTTGCCTCATACGGCGAAGCCGGCTGCAGCCGCATCTCCTCGCGGTAGGGCAGCTCCTCGCTGGGGCCGTAGGCCTTGTCGGAGGAGGCGACGATCACCGCCGGCACGTCGGCGCGGCGGCAGGCCTCGAGCAGGCTCCAGGTGCCACGGACGTTGACTTCGAAGGTCTGGGTCGGATCGGCCATCGCCGGCCCGACCAGGGTCTGGGCGGCGAGATGGAAGACGACGTCGAACTCTCCCGCCGCGATCGTCGCCTCGACCGCGGGGCCGTCGCGCAGGTCGACCTGCAGCAGCTCGACGTCGCCATCGATCCCCTGCAGCGCCAAGCCGGAGCTGGGCGGCGGGGCCAGGTCCAGCACGGTGACCGCGTCGCCGCGTTCGAGCAGCGCCCGCGCCAGATTGGAGGCCACGAAGCCGTGGCCCCCGGTGACGAGCGCCCGCTTCAACGCGCTTCGACCGCCGTTGCGTCCCAGATCCGCCAAGGCGCGCGGCCGGCGGTCCAGAGGTCGTTGAGGACGACGGCGTCCTTGTAGGTGTCCATGCAATCCCAGAAGCCCTCGTGGCGGAAGGCCCGCAGCTGGCCGTCGGCGGCGAGCCCTGAGAGCGGCTCGCGCTCGAGCACGCTGTCGGCGCCGAGGTAGTCGAAGACGCCCGGCTCGAAGCAGAAGAAGCCGCCGTTGATCCAGTGCTCGCTGCGCGGCTTCTCGACGAATCCGCTCACCTCGTCGCCGCGCAGCTCCGCCACGCCCCACTGCAAATTGGGACGGACGACGGTGACGGTGCCAAGGGCACCCTGCGCCCGGTGGAACTCCAGCTGCGCGTCGAGGTCGACGTCGGCGACCCCGTCGGCGTAGGTCGCGCAGAAGCGCTCCCCGTCCAACCGCCCGGCCAGCGCATGCACTCGCCCGCCGGTCGGCGTGTCGAGCCCGGTGTCGACGCTCTCGACCTGAACTCCCTCCGGCCAGCGCTCGGCCGCCGCGAACTCCGCGACGGCCTCGCCCATGTAGCCGGTCGCGAGCAGGAAGCGGTCGAAGCCCTGGGCCGCGTAGATCTGGATCACGTGCCAGAGGATCGGCCGGCCGCCGATCTCGACCAGCGCCTTCGGCACCGACTCGGTCCGCTCGCGCAGCCGCGTCCCGCGGCCGCCGCAGAGGATGACTACGGGTGGTTTCATCGCTGCGGAGTTTTACCCCACCAGAGCGGGGTCAAAGTCCGAAGCGCGATCAGCCGCCGGCCACCGCAGGCAAAATCGTCACCTCGTCGCCGTCGTTGATCGAGGTCTCCAGGCCCTGCTGGAAGCGGATGTCCTCGCCGGAGACGTAGACGTTGACGAAGCGGCGCAGGTCGCCGTCCTGGGTGATCCGGTCGCGGAGGCCGCCGTGGGCGTCGAAGACCGCGTCGAGCACCTCGCCGACGGTCGTGCCTTCCACTTCCAGCTCGGCTTGGCCGTCGGTGGCGGCGCGCAGCTGGGTCGGGATCTTCACGGTGACACTCATCTAGACGGCTACCTCCTGCGGGAACTCGGCCTCGAAGCTCTCGAGGGCGGGGTCGATCTCGTGCATCTGGAACGTATCGCGCGTCGCGTCGAGCGTCTTCAAGCCCTCGCCGGTGATGTAGACGACGACCCGCTCACCGTCGCGGATCTCGCCTCGTTCGGCCAGCTTGCGCAGGACCCCGACGGTGACCCCGCCGGCGGTCTCGGTGAAGATCCCGGTCGTCTCCGCCAGCAGCTTGATCCCTTCGCGGATCTCCTGGTCGGTGACCGCGTCGACGCCGCCACCGGTGCGGCGCGCGTGCTCGACCGCGTAGGGGCCGTCGGCGGGATCGCCGATCGCAAGGCTCTTGGCGATCGTCTCCGGCCGCTGCGGTTTGCAGACCTCCCAGCCTTCGGAGAAGGCGGTTGCCACCGGGCTGCAGCCCTCGGCCTGGGCGCCGTTGAAGATCGGCTGCTCGCCGGAGACCAGCCCGAGGTCGAGCCACTCCTGGAAGCCGCGGCCGAGTTTGGTGAAGAGCGAGCCGGAGGCGATCGGGCTGACCACCCGGTCCGGCAGTTCCCAGCCGAGCTGCTCGACCGTCTCGTAGGCGAGCGTCTTCGAGCCCTCAGCGTAGTAGGGCCGCAGGTTGACGTTGACGAAGGCCCACGGGTGCGTCTCGGCCAACTGCGTGCAGAGTCGGTTGACATCGTCGTAGTTGCCGCGGACGCCGACCAGGTTGGTGCCGTAGACGCCGGTCGCGAGCAGCTTCTGCTCCTCCAGGTTGGCCGGGACGAAGACGTAGGAATCGAGGCCGGCGGCGGCGGCATGGGCGGCGACGGCGTTGGCGAGGTTGCCGGTCGAGGCGCAGGCGACGGTCTCGAAGCCGAGCTCCTTCGCTTTCGCCACTGCGACCGCGACGACCCGGTCCTTGAACGAGTGGGTCGGGTTGGCGGCGTCGTTCTTGATCCAGATCTCGGCGTCGACCCCGAGCCGCTCGGCCAGCCGCTCGGCGCGCAGCAGCGGCGTCAGCCCCGGCTCCAGCGGATCGCTCGCCTTGCCCTCGAAGGGCAGGAAGTCGCGATAGCGCCAGATCCCTTGCGAGCCGGCCTGGATTCGCCGCTTCACCTCGGCGGCGTCGAGACCGCTGAAGTCGTAGGCGACCTCCAGCGGTCCGAAGCAGTTCTCGCAGACGTAGCGGGCGTCCAGCTCGTAGGTGGTCCCGCACTCCTTGCACTTCAAGCTCTCAACAGACATCCGATCCTCTTTTCCGCTTCAACTAAAAAACCTCCGCCTTTTGTGGGGCAGAGGTCCGGGTCGGACATCCCCCACATCTTCCAGGTCTTCGACTGCAACCTGCTGGAGTTGGCACCTGTCTCGTCCTTGCGGTCGAGGTGGTTGCCGGAGCTTCATCGGGCCAGATCCCTCCGCTCCTCTAGATGTGGCGTTATGTGCAGGGAACCTTACCAGGCACCCCTGATTCCTTCTACCGCGTGCAAGGTGGCTAACCTAGGCACCGCAATGACCACGCAGCTGCAAGAGACGATAGGCCTGAGCGATGCCGAACCTTCCGAAACCACGGCTGCGGCGGCCGGGCCGGCGCGGCGAGCTCGTCTCTCAGCCCGCGGCGCCTGAGCCGCTCAAGCCGAACGTCGAGCAGATCGACGCCGCCGGCCTGCGCTGGGTCAACATCGAGTGGCCCGGCTCGCTGGAGCGGACCTGGCTCGAGGAGCACTTCGACTTCCACGCCCTCGACCTCGAGGACGTGCTCTCGCGCAACCAGCGACCGAAGATCGACGTCTACGACGACTACCTCTTCATCGTCCTCCACCTGCCGGTCTTCGACCCCAACGCCGGCCGCCTCGGCGCCGGCGAGCTCGACCTCTTCGTCGGCCCCGACTACGTGGTGACGATCCCGAACATGCCGCTGCAGCCGGTCGAGTACCTGTTCGAGCGCTGCCGCACCAAAGAGGAGTTGCGCGAACAGCTCTTCTCGCGCGGCTCCGGCTACCTGCTCTACCGGCTCGTCGACGACAGCTTCGACTACTGCTTCCCGATGCTGCGCAAGATCGGCAACAAGCTCGACGCGCTCGAGGACGACATCTTCGAAGAGCGGGCCGAGGAGGTCGTGCGAGACATCTCCAACGTCAAGCAGGAGATCATCAACTTCCGCAAGGTGATCCGGCCGCAGCGGCCGGTGCTGCGCGACCTGGAGAAAGTCAAGACCCGCTACCTCACGGGTGACCTCGACCTCGAGATCTACTTCGACGACATCGTCGACGCCCACGAGCGGATCTGGGACATGCTCGAGAACTACAAGGAGGTCGCCGAGGCGCTGGAGGAGACCAACGAGTCGGTGATCTCGCACCGCCTCAACGACATCCTCCGGGTGCTGACCTCGATCAGCGTCGTGATCCTGCCGCTGACCCTGATCGCGAGCATCTGGGGCATGAACGTGAAGGTGCCGGGCCAGGACAACCTCACCGACTTCTACGTGATCATCGGGGTGATGGCCGCGATCCTCGTCGGCCTCGTCGCCTACTTCCGCAAGCGCGGCTGGCTCTGATTCCTCGCTCTGTAAGGATGCGGAGCCCGTGGCAAATTTCCGCATCTGGGCGCCCTGGCGCCTCGCCTACGTGAAGGACGCGTCCAAGGACATCGAGGAGGAGTGCATCTTCTGCGCCAAGCCGGCGGCGGACGATGACGAGGCGAACCTGATCGTCCACCGCGGCGAGAGCTGCTTCGTGATCCTCAACCTCTTCCCCTACACGAACGGGCACCTGATGGTGGCGCCCTACGAGCACGTCGGTCGCCTGCAGGAGATCCCGGCCGAGACGCTGGCGGAGATGATGGCGCTGGCGCAGCAGGCGATGGAGCGGCTGGAGTCCGTCTACCAACCGCACGGCTACAACGTCGGCTTCAACCAGGGCCGGGTCGCCGGCGCCGGGGTCGAGCACCACATGCACATGCACGTCGTCCCCCGCTGGGCCGGCGACAACAACTTCATGCCGGTGATCGCCGACACGAAAGTGATGCCGCAGTCGATCGAGCAGAGCTACGAAGCGCTGAAAGGAGCGTTTTGAGCGACCAGTCGCCCCTGGCTCCCCCGGAGATCTTCAAGGCCTACGACATCCGCGGCCTCTACGGGGAGGAGATGGACGAGTCGACGGCTGGGGCGATCGGGCGCGCCTTCGCCCGGGTGCTGGGTCGGCTGCGCGGCAAGCGGCCAAACGAGCTGAAGGTCGGCCTCGGCCGTGACATGCGACTGACCGCGCCGGCGATGGCGGCGGCGGTGCGCGACGGCCTGATCGCCGAGGGGGCCACCGTGATCGACGCCAGCATGGTCGCAACCGAGATGCTCTACCACCTGGTCGGCTCGCGAGAGCTCGACGGCGGCGCGATGGTCACCGCCTCGCACAACCCCAAGGCCTACACCGGGGTGAAGCTGGTCCGCGAGGGAGCGCTGCCGCTCTCCGGCGACGCCGGGATCGGCGACGTCAAGGCTGAGATCGAAGCAGGGCTCGGCGAGGCGCCGGGCGGCGGCGGCGCCGAAGAGGTCGACGTCTGGGACGAGTTCCGCGCCCACGCGCTCTCCTTCATCGACCCCGCCAACGTGAAGCCGATGAAGGTGGTGGTCGACGGCGGCAATGGGATGGGCGGCCCGATGGTCGGGCCGATCCTCGAGCAGCTGCCGCTGGAGCTGGAGGAGATGTACTTCGTCCCCGACGGCGAGTTCCCCGACCACGAGCCGAACCCGCTGCTGGAGGAGAACCGGCGGATGATCATCGAGCGGGTACAGGGGAGCGGCGCCGACCTCGGCATCGCCTGGGACGGTGACGCCGACCGCTGCTTCTTCATCGACGGCGAGGGCAGCTTCTGCGACGGCGACTTCATCTGCGCCCTGCTCGCCCGCTCGGTCCTGCAGAAGAACCCGGGGGCGACGATCCTCTACGACCCGCGCTCGAGCCGGGCGGTGCCGGATCTGGTCGCCGCCGAAGGCGGCCGCTCCGACCTCTCCCGGGTCGGCCACGCCTTCTTCAAGGCGCGGATGCGCGAGGAGGGGGCGGCCTTCGGCGGCGAGGTCTCCGGGCACTACTACTTCCGCGACTTCTGGAACGCCGACTCGGGGACGATCCCCGCGCTGCTGGTGCTGGAGCTGCTCTCGCTCGACGGTCGCTCGATGGCCGAGCTGATGGAGGAGTTCCGCTCCAAGTACTTCATCTCCGGGGAGATCAACTCAGAGGTCGCCGACCAAGAGGCGAAGATGGCGGAGATCGCCGAGCGCTACGGCGACGGGGAGATCACCCGGCTCGACGGGATCTCGATCGACTACCCCGACTGGCACTTCAACGTCCGCCCCTCCAACACCGAGCCGCTGCTGCGGCTCAACCTCGAGAGCCTGATCTCGCGCGAGGACATGGAGCGCCGGCGCGACGAGATCCTCGGCCTGATCCGAGCGTGACCCTGACGCCGGAGCAAGCGCTGGAGCAGGCGGCGCTGGCCGGCATCCACCGCTTCGCGATCCCGACCCCGTTCGCGGTCGGGCGGGTCAACTGCTACCTGATCGAGGACGAGCCGCTGACCCTGGTCGACACCGGCCCCAACTCGGGCAAAGCGCTGGACGAGCTGACCGCGCGGCTGGCCGAGCGCGGCCACAGCACGGCCGACCTGGAGCTGATCGTCGTCACCCACCAGCACATCGACCACCTCGGCCTGGTCGAGATCCTGGTCGAGCACTCGGGCGCCGAGGTGGCGGCCCTGGGGGCGGCCGCGCAGCGACTCGCCGCCTTCGAGGAGGACGCCGAGCTGGACGATCAGTTCGCGGTCGAGGTGATGCTGCGCAACGGCATCCCCGAGGACGTGACCGTGGCCCTGCGCAGCGTCTCGCGCAGCTTCCGGAGTTGGGGCTCGCACGTGGCGGTGACCCGGCCCTTGGAGGACGGCGGCACCCTGGAGCTCGGCGACCGGCGCCTGGAAGTCCTGCACCGGCCCGGCCACAGCCCCTCCGACACGATCTTCTGGGACGCCGAGCGGCAGATCCTGATCGCCGCCGACCATCTGCTGCCGAAGATCTCCTCCAACCCGCTGCTCGCCCGCCCGCTCGACGGCTCTTCGCGCCGGCCGCAGGCGCTCGTCACCTACATCGAGTCATTGCGCAAGACGCGCGAGATGCCGGCGGAGATCGTCCTCCCCGGCCACGGCGAGCCGATCACCGACCACGCCGAGCTGATCGACTCCCGCTTCGCGGGCTACGAGCGCCGCAAGGAGAAGATCCACCGGCTGATCGCCGAGCGCCCCCGCAACGCCTACGAGCTGGCGCAGGCGCTGTGGGGGAACGTCGCCGTCACCCAGGCCTTCCTCACCCTCTCCGAGGTGATCGGCCACGCCGACCTGCTGGTCAACGAAGGCCGGGTGCGGGAAGCCGACGACGGCTCGGTGATCCGCTACGAAGCGACCTGAGCCGCTCGCGCCTCAGTGCACGATCACCGAGAAGGGCCGGTTGGCGTCGCCGCCCGCCTTGTCGTAGGTGAAGATTTCCACCTGGCATTCGGATTCGGCTTCGGAGTGGACCGCGGTGGCGGCGGTGCTCCCCTGTTCCGCCGTGATGTCAACCGAGGCGACAGCGGTGTGTGGTGCCGGGCTCAGGCCCTTGATGCAGTAGACGCCTTCTCCGGTGTGGAGGAAGTTGCTGAGGCCGATGCCGTCGCTCTTCGACGTTACGAGCCCACCGTTGACGGTGGCGCTGCGGACGACCGTCGAGGCGGCGAAGGCCGAGGCTGGCTTGCCGCCCAGGGCGTCGGAGTCGGAGGCCTTCCCGGCCGTTCCGGCGCTGCCCGCGGTAGCCGCGCTGTTGGCGCTGGGGACCGTGCCGAGGGTGGAGAGCTTGATCTTCTGGCCGGTGATCGTGCCGTCCTTGATTTTCGCGGCGGTCACCGCGTTCTTCTTCAGCTGCTTCGAGCCGACGCTGTTCTTCGGCAGCTGGGTGACGGCATAGGCGCTGCCGCCGAGGGCGATGAAAACGGCGATCGTCGCCATCGCGTTTGCGTAGCTGAGTTTCCTGCGCAGCGCTTCCATGCTCATGCCTTTCGCTCGGGATCCGGGTCGAGGGGGCCGACTTTCTCATACCCGGGCACCTCAACCCGCTCCGAGGTGAGGAGTCCGCGCTGAGGGGTCAGCTCGTCGGCGATCTCGAACCAGGCGGCGATGCGATCTGCCTCGTCGACGACGGTGGTGACGATCGGCGCGCGGCGCCGCAGCTGCAGGAGGCGGTCGCCGTGCGGCGCATGGTCCCCGTGGTAGCCCCAGATTCCGCGCAGGGCGGTGGCGCCGCGGGCGCCCTCCCGGCGTAGGCGCCGGATCAACTCGTGGTGGACGGCATGGCCGCCGACAGTGGCCGACTCGGAGCTGTAGAGGGTGAGTCGCTGCCAGCCCTCCTCGGCGGGGCGAGCCAGCAGCTCGCCGTCGCGCTTGCAGACGCGCACGGGCTCGAAGGTGGTCAACGGGGACCTCAGCATGCGATCGAGCTCGTCCAGGGCGCCGGCGATCGGCTCCGCGTCACCCACCGCGACGACCATCATCGGCACGTCCGCGTTGGCGGAGAGGAAGCGGGCGCGGCGGCGGGCGCCCCCCATCGTCCCGTCGACGCCGAGCAGCGCGGTCGCCCCCGCGATGCCGTGCCGCCGCAGGACGTCGCAGGCGACGACGAACGCCGGCACGCCCCCCACGCGCTGGTGGCGGTGGAGATAGACGGTCAGCTTGACCTCGCCGTCCCCTGACCCGAGCACGATCCGCGCCGGCTCGAGCGTCACCAGCCCCCGGTCGACCGGCCCAGGCAGCTCCTCCAGCACCGCTTCGATCCGGGCGCACTCGTCGAGAGCCACCGCCACCAGCGGCAGGTCTTCGGAGAGCGTCAGCAGCCGGTCGGTCCGCAGGTGATGGCGCAGCCCGAAGCCCTCGACGCCGCGCATGAGGACGCTGGTGTGGACGTCGTGGCGGGCGAAGTCGTCGAAGAGAGCATCGCCGAGAAGCCCCTCTCCCGCCCGCTCCCGCTCGCCGGAGTAGACGGTCAGCTTCAGCAGTTCCCCGTTCACAGCAGCCCTCCGAGCAGCCGCCCCAGCTCGGCGGCGGCGAGGCCGACCGCGATACTGAGGGCGATGTTGAGCGCGAGCCCGCGCGTCTCGCCGTCCTCCCCCAGCCGCTGCGTCTCCAGCATCCAGGTCGAGAAGGTCGTGTAGGAGCCAAGGACCGCGGTACCCGCCAGCAGATAGGCGTCATCGTGCAGCGCGGCGCCGAAGAGCACGCCGAGCAGAAACGCGCCGCTGACGTTGACCGCGAGGGTGCCGAGTGGGAAATCGCGGCCGAAGCGAGCAGAGACGGCCCCGTCGAGCGCAAACCGACCCAAGGCGCCGACGCCGCCGAGGACGGCGACGCCAATCCAGACGAGGACGCTCACGAGCGCAGCCTCAGCCGGCGGACCATGGCACTGGAGAGCTGAATGCCCGCGTAACCGGCGAGCAGGCTCGCGGCGACGTATCCAACCGCCAGCCAGATTCGCCCCACGTCGACCATCTTCAGCAGCTCGACTTGCATCGTCGAGAAGGTCGTCAGCGCACCGCAGAACCCCGTTCCCAGCAACGGCCGCTTGTAGGTGGACAGCGGCAACCGCTCCTGCAGCCGCGTCACGAAATAACCGAGCAGGAACGCGCCGACCACGTTGACCCCAAACGTCACCCAGGGCCAAGCCGGCACCCCGTCGCCGACCGCTTCCACCAGTCCGGCCCGAACCAGCGCCCCCACCATCCCACCGAGGAAGATCGCCCCCAGCTCACGTCGATCGCTCATCGGCGGCAGCCTAGGCGAAGCGCAGGCGCATTAGGGTGCAGCGTCGTGTCTGCCCAGCTGCGCCACCTTCGCCGTCGCAAGCCGGCGAAGAAACGGATGTTGCTGATCGTCAACCCGTATGCGACGACGGTGTCGGATCGGCTGCGGAACCTGGTGGTCTATGCGCTGCAGGGGCGCTTCGACGTCGAAGCGGTCTCGACGCAGGCGCAGAACCATGCGACGGAGATCGGGCGCGAGGCGATTGAGGGGGGCTATGACGTGGTCGTCGCCTTCGGCGGCGACGGGACGCTGAACGAGGTCGCCAATGGGCTGGCGGGGACCGACCTGCCGGTGGCGATCCTGCCGGGCGGCTCGACCAACGTGGTCTGCCGGACCCTGGGAATGCCCAACGACGTGGTCGACGCGACCGAGCACCTGCTCGCGCTCGCCGACGACTGGTCGCCGCGCAAGATCGACCTCGGCAAAGTCGACGATCGCTACTTCGTCTTCTCCTGCGGAGCCGGGCTCGACGCGACCGTGGTGAAACGGGTCGACCGCAACCCGACGCTGAAGGGAAACGCGGGGCCCTACTACTACAGCTGGGCGGGCATCTCCAGCTTCTACCGCAAATACCTGGTCAATCCCATCCGGGTGCGGGCGCAGGTCGAAGGCCGCGAGCCGGTCGAAGGCGTCACCGCGCTGGTCCAGAACTCCGACCCCTTCACCTACTTCGCCAGCCGGCCGATCCGCGTCTGCGAGGGGATCGCGATCGACGACGGCACGCTCTCGATGGCGGTTTTGAAGCGCGCCGCCCAGCGCGACATGCCGACCCTGATCCGCCGCCTCTTCAGCGAGAGCAACCCGGCTGCGCGCCACCGCCAGGTCACCCATTTCGACGACGTTCTGAACGCGACCGTCGAGACCGTCTCCAAGGACAAGAACGGCTCGCCCCGCCCCTTCCCGCTCCAGGTCGACGGCGACTACATCGGCGAACGGGAGAAGATCGAGTTGGGCGTGTTTCCCGGTGCCCTGACGATCGTCGCCTAGTCCAGCATTCCCTTCGCCCGCGCTCCCTCGGCGGTCTCGTGCAGCGTTTCCAGGGCGTCGAACTGCGGTTCCCAGCTGAGGTCGCGGCGGGCTTTGGCGGTGTCCATCAGGACCGGCGTCTCCAGGGCGGTCGCCCACTCCAGCAGCGAGGAGGCGAAGGTGAGGCGCTTCGCGGCGGCGGCGCCGAGGGTGACGGCGGGGCGCGGGACCGGCAAGGAGCGCCAGCCGATCGAGTGGGCGATGTCGGCGACGCCGACGACGCCCTCGCCGGCGAGGTTGTAGGCGCCGGGCGGCCCGTCGCCGCAGATCGCCGCCGCCATCGCCCGGGCGACGTCGTCGTGGTGGACGAGTTGGATCGGGACCCCGGGGTCCGGGATCACCGGCTTGGCCAGCGGCAACCGTTCGACGCCGCGGCGCAGCAGCGGCAGCGGGTCCCCCAGCCGCACGTTGTCGACCAGCTGCTCGATCACCATCGTCGCCCGCGGCCCGGCGACGATGCAGGGGCGGAAGACGTAGGCCTCCACCCCGCTCCCGACCAGCAGCTCGTCGAGCAGGTCCTCGAGCTCTGCCTTCTGGGCGGAGTAGTAGAAGCTGTCGCTGCCGCGGGTCGGCACGTCCTCGGTCAGCGGCTGCGGGTTCTCCGGGTAGAAGCCGTAGGCGGCGACCGAGGAGGCGTAGACGAGTCGCGAGACCCCGGCTTTGATCGCCGCTTCGAAGGCGTTGCGCGTCCCTTCGAGGTTGATCTTGCGGGTCTCCTCGCGGCTGCCGAAGATCGCGAAGGCGAGGTGGACGGCGACGTCGGCGCCGTCGAAGAGCGCCGCCAGCGAGCCGCGGTCGAGGATGTCGCCGCGACGGTAGGCGACCTTCTCCCAGCCCTCCTCGGAGGGATCGAAGGGCCGGCGCGCCATTCCCAGCACGCTCTCCACCTCCGCCCGGCGCTCGAGCTCGGCCATCAGCGGCTTCCCGATCTCACCCGTGGGCCCGGTTACGGCGACGGCTAAAGGCATCTACCCCGTCCGACTGGCCGTCATCAGGCGGCCGGGGTTATCCGATACGCGTCGAAGACCGACTCGACGTTGCGGAGGCGGCCGATGCAGTGCTTGAGCTGCTCCGTGTCGCCGACCTCGACCACGAACCGGTTCTTCACCATCGGGTGGTTGGTCGTGCAGGTGGCGCCGATGATGTTGATCCCCGCCTCCGAGAAGGTCCGCGAGAGGTCCTCGAGCAGGCGGGTGCGGTCGTAGGCGTCGATCTGCAGCTCGACCCGGTAGGTCGCCTCGTTTTCGCCCTGCCATCGCACCTCGACGAAGCGCTCGGGGGTCCGCTTCAAGGCCTTGACGTTCTTGCAGTCGGAGCGGTGGATGGTGATCCCGCGGCCGAGCGAGACGTAGCCCTCGATTTCGTCGCCGGGCACCGGGCGGCAGCACTTCGCCAGCCGCACCGCGACCTTCTCGACCCCCTTGACGATGATCCCGTAGTTGGAGGCGTCCTTGGTGCGGCGGGCGCGGTCCTCGCGGCCGGGCGCCGTGCCGGGAGCGTCCTCCTCGACACCCTCCCCCGCTTTCAGACGCTGCATCAGCTTGTTGGCGGCGGTCTTGGCGGAGACTTTGCCCTGGCCGAGGGCGATGTAGAAGTCGGTCGCTTTGCGGAAGCCCATCTCGCGGATCACGTCCGCCAGCAGCGGCGAGCCGGAGACTTTCTGCATCGGGATGCCGCGCGTGCGCAGCGCTTCGTCGAGCTTCTCGCGGCCGTCGCGCTCGGCGTCCTCGCGCCGCTCCTCTTTGAACCAAGAGCGGATCTTGTTGCGGGCGCGGTTGGTCCGCACCAGCTTCAGCCAGTCGAGCGAGGGGCCGCGCTTCTGCTTCGCGGTCAGCACCTCGACGATGTCGCCCGAGCGCAGCTGGTAGTGCAGCGGCACGATGTTGCCGTTGACCTTGGCGCCGACGCAGCTGTGGCCGACGTCGGTGTGGACGGCGTAGGCGAAGTCGAGCGGGGTCGAGCCGGCGGAGAGGTTCTTCACTTCGCCCTTCGGGGTGAAGACGAAGACCTCGTCCTCGAAGAGGTCGACCTTGAGCGATTCGAGGAACTCGGTCGGGTCCTGTTCGCCCTCGGCCTCGACCAGCTGCCGCAGCCAGGTCATCTTCTCCTTCTGCGGGTCGCCGTGGGTGCCCTCTTTGTAGGCGACGTGGGCGGCGATCCCGTACTCGGCGAGCTTGTGCATCTCCTCGGTCCGCAGCTGAATCTCCAGCGGCTTGCCCTCCGGCCCGATCACCGTCGTGTGCAGCGCCTGGTACATGTTCGCTTTGGGCATCGCGACGAAGTCCTTGAAGCGCCCGGGCAGCGGCTTCCAGAGCGAGTGGATGACGCCGATCGCGCCGTAGCAGTCTTTGACCGAGCCGACGATCACCCGCATCGCGGTCAGGTCGAAGATCTCGTTGAACTCGCGGCCCTTCTTCGCCATCTTCGTGTAGATCGAGTAGAAGTGCTTGGCGCGGCCGGAGATCTCGGCCTCGATCCCGACCTCCTCCAGCTCCTTGGCCAGGAACTCACCCGCCTCGGCGACGTAGTTCTCGCGCTCGTCGCGCTGCTGGGCGACCAGCTGTTTGATCTCCGCGTACTTGCGCGGGTGCAGGGTCGCGAAGGCGAGGTCCTCGAGCTCCCATTTGATCGCGTGGATCCCCAGCCGGTGGGCCAGCGGCGCGTAGATCTCCAGCGTCTCGTGCGACTTCAGCGTCTGTTTCTGCTTTGGCAGGGCGCCGAGCGTGCGCATGTTGTGGAGGCGGTCGGCCAGCTTGATCAGGATCACCCTGACGTCGGTGGCCATCGCCACCATCATCTTCCGGTAGTTCTCGGCCTGGCGCTCGTCGCGGCTCTCGAAGGTGATCCCGGTCAGCTTCGTGACCCCGTCGACCAGCTGGGCGATCTCGTCGCCGAACTCGGCCCGGATTTCCTCCAGGCTCGCGGTCGTGTCCTCGACGGTGTCGTGGAGCAGCGCCGCGCAGAGGGTCTCGGTGTCGAGCCGCATCCCGGCGCAGATCTGGGCCACCCCGACGGGGTGGGTGATGAACTCGTCGCCCGAGTAGCGCCGCTGGTCGGCATGCCGGTCGCAGGCGAAGTCGAAGGCCTGCTCGACCCTGGCGCGGTCGATCGTCGCCACCGCCAGAGCGGTGCCGCCGCCACCGGCGCCGTTCCCGTTGCCGTTTGCGGACGCGCTCGAGTCGAACTCCTCGATCACGGCGAAGAGATCGGCGAGGAGCTCCTTGTGCGCTACCGCGGTTTCGGTCTTGCGAGGTATTGCTGTGCCTCCGAAAGTCTTTCGCTGAAAGCCCGGAACGCAGCCGAGCGCTGCAGATCCGTCCTCTCTGAGGATACGACCCGGACCACGCCTGCGCCGCCTTCCGGCGCTCCCTGCACCAGACCGAGGTCGGCGAGGACGCGGAAGCGACGGGCGCAGGCCTCGGGGCAGAGCGGGTAGTTGCCAGCGCCGGCAAGGGCCTTGCGCAGGTCCTCCCCGCCGGCCTCGCCGAGCTCCCGCAGCGCCTTGAAAGCGGCCGCGACGGCCTCGCGGCTAGGCCACTGCTCGGCCAGGGCCTTCGCCGCGAACTCCCGCTCGGCGTCGGTCCAGAGAGCGTGCAGGAACCCTGCTTCCCCTCCGCCCCATGAGAGGCCGGCCCGCTGCTCGTCGTCTGCACCCCGCGGCGGATCGACCAAGACGACATGCTCGAAGGCCGCCGCCAGCTCCGGCTCGCGTTCGAGGGCGGCAAAATCGGTGAGGGCGAGGCCAGAAGCGGCACGCCCGCGCAGCCGCGAGATCTCCCCGTCACGACAGCGATGACAGGCGATGAGTGCGGCGCCCCCGTTGAAGCGAGCGAGACCGGAGGCCCCGTTGGCCAGCGCCGCCCGCCGCGAGGCATCGGCGCATACCGCCAGCACACCGGCGCCGCTCGAGACGAGCTCAGCGATCGCCACCGTCGCCGAGTGAGCGCCCGAAATCAGCCGACGCTGCTCACGAGGCCGCAAAAAAGCACCCTCAAGGTGCTTTTTTGCGGCCTCGGCGTCGAGACCGGTGGTCAACTCCGTTTCGAAGCGCTGCCACCACTCGGCGTCGTCGCAATCGCAGGCGTGGACGCGCAGCGCTTTCTCCGCCTCGGGCTCCTCCAGCGGGTAGAGCTCGCGCAGGACCACGCGCGGCTCGACCGAGCCGTTCCAGTGGTTGACCTCCAGCCGCACGCTGGCGTCGAGCACGTCCTCGTCCTCGACCCCGAGGCTGGCGCGGCCGAAAGCGACGCCGAGGGCGCGGTGGGAGCCGCTGTGGAGGCTGAAGCGGGCGTGCTTGCCCTCTCCCATCGCCCGCACGTCGCTGACCCGGGCGGAAGGGACCAGCAGCCGCACGCCGGGGTTGCCCATCCCGAAGGGCGCCAGCTGCTTCAGCTCTTCGGCAAGCTCGAGGCCGAGGCCGACCCCGCCGGCCATCGCGTCGACCCGCTCGGTTCGCCGCAGGTCCTCCTCGCTGAGCATGGACCGCGCATGCGCGGCGAAGGCCTCCTGGAAGGCCTCGACCTTGTCGGCTTTGATCTGGAGACCGGCGGCGGCCCTGTGCCCGCCGAAGCCCTCCAGGTGCTCCGCACATGCCTCCAGCGCAGCCAGCAGGTCGAAGCCCGGGATGCTGCGCCCGGACCCGCGCCCACCGCCCTCCTCGTCGAGTGAGATGACGACGGCCGGCCGGTGGTGGCGCTCGACCAGGCGGGAGGCGACGATCCCGACGACGCCGGGATGCCAGCCTTCGCCGGCGAGGACGAATCCGGGGGCTTCCCGCAGATGCTCCGGCAGCTCCCGCCATTTCGCCTCCGCGGCGGCGTCCACCTCGCGCTCGGTCGCCCGCCGCTCTGCGTTCGCCCGGCTCAGCTCGATCGCGATCGCCTCGGCGCGCGCCTCGTCCTGGGTCAGCAGCAGCTCGACCCCCGCGTCGGCCCGGTAGAGCCGGCCGGCGGCGTTGATGCGCGGGGCGAGGCGAAATCCAAGGTCGCTCTCGTCCAGCCGCTCGGGATCGCATTTGGCGGCCGCGATCAAAGCCCTGACTCCAAGTCTTTGCGCACGCCTGATCACCGGCAGACCGCGGCGCACCAGCGCTCGGTTCTCGCCGACCAGCGGCACGAGGTCGGCGACGGTGGCCAGGGCGACCAAATCAAGATTGGCGTCGATGTCGGAGGCGGATTCACCGGGACCTACTTGCTGGGTGGGTCCCGGTGAATCCGCCTCCGACATCAGCGCGCAGGCGAGCTTCCAAGCCACCGCGGTGCCGCAGAGCGACTCGAACGGGTAGTTGCTGACCTGCGGGTGCAGGATCGGGCAGTCGGGCAGCTCCGCCGCCGGCTGATGGTGATCGGTGACCACCACCTCCATCCCCAGCTCGCGCGCGAGCGCGACCTCGGCCACCGACGTGATCCCGCAATCAACCGTCAGCAGCAGTGACGTCCCTCGCTCCGCCAGGCGCCGGACGTTGTCGACGCTGAGGCCATAGCCGTCCTCGATGCGGTTGGGGATGAACCAGTCGCAATCGGCGCCGAGATCTCGCAAGGTCGAGACCATCAGGGCCGTCGCGCAGACGCCGTCGACGTCGAAGTCGCCGTGGACGGTGATCCGGCGGCCGGTCTCGATCGCCGATCGCACTCGCTCGACGACGAGCGCCATCGAGTCGAAGGCGAGGGGCGAGTGCGACTCGTCGGCCGCGAGGAAGGCCCGTGCCTGGTCCGGCGTCCTGAATCCCCGCCGGACCAGCGTCACGGCGATCGGCTCGCTCAGGCCGAGCTCGTCGGCAAGGGTCCGAGCCTCGGCGTAGGAGTAGGGCTCTACGGCAAATGCGCTGGCGATCTGCGGCACCCTGCCAGGCTCCCACCCGCGGCGGCGGAAACCCGCCCCGCGCGCCCTGCAATCTGCGCGTAAAAAGGCTAGTCGAGCCGCTGTTCGGACCGCACGCCGATCGCATAGACGATCGCCAGGCCGATCAGCACGCCGGGAACCGAGATCAGGGCAGTGGAGAGATCGGTTTCGCCGAGGGTTTTGCCGCTCGCCTCCTGCACGATGAGGCCGAAGACGACCGAGCCGAGGACGGCGCCGAGGAAGGCTCCGACGATGCCCTGCCAAAACCGATCCGGGATGAAGACGGTGAAGTGCCAGAGGGCGATGCCCATGATGAAGAAGACAACCAGGGCCATCAGCGGCTCCTCCCGTGTTTGCGGCGCGCTTTGCGGCGTTCCCGCCGTTCCGCGTTCCGTTTCCTCCGCTCGGCGGAGACCGAATCGCCGTCGCCGTTGGTCCTCGGATCGGCCCCGTTGCCGGAGTCGTCCGGCCGCTCGACCGTCGCCACCGCACCGGCGGCCGGCTCGGCGGCCGGCTCCTCAGCCACACCGCTGGGCTCGGCTTCGCGCTCGTCGTCCCGCCCGAGCTTCGCCATCTCAATCTCGTCCGCATAGGCAGGCACGCGCCCGCCCTCGACTTCGGCGATCCGCAGGCGCCGCCGGATGAACGCGGGCTCGCGTTCCTTCCAGGCGGTCAGCACCGGCGAGGCGATGAAGATCGAGGAATAGGTTCCGGAGGCGATCCCGACCAGCATCGCGAAGGCGAAGTCCTGCAGGGTGGCGCCGCCGAAGACCAACAGCGAGGTCACCGCCAGCAAGGTCGAGAAGCTGGTCGCCAGCGACCGGGTCAGCACCTCGCTCATCGAGCGGTTGACGATCTGCGAGAACGCCGCCCGCGGCATCCGCGGCACGTTCTCGCGTATTCGGTCGAAGACGATGATCGTGTCGTAGATCGAGTAACCGAGGATGGTGAGGAAGGCGGCGACCGTACCGCTGCTCACCTCTTTCCCGGTCAGCGAGTAGACGCCCGCGGTGATCAGGATGTCGTGGAAGATCGCGATCAGCACCGGCACCGCGAACTTCGGGTCGAACCGCAGCGCCACGTAGGCGCAGATCACCAGCAGCGAGAAGATCAGCGCCTTCAACGCGCTGTCGGCCACCTGTTCCCCGAAGGTCGGGCCGACGCTGGTGCTTTCGAAGCCGTTGGCGACGATCCCGAATTCGGAGGCGAGCTGGTTCTGGGCGGTTTTGACTTCGTCCGGTTCGAGTTCGTGCGACTGGATCTGGAAGACGTTGTCGCCGAGGTTCGGGTTGGAGGCTTTCTGGACCTCCTCGCCGTTGATCCCGACCGAGCTGAGCGCTTCCCGCACCCCTTCCTCGTCGGTCGACTTCTGCAGCGCCACCGTCATCCGGGTGCCCGACTCGAAGTCGATCCCGAAGTTGAGCTGCTTGGTGGCGAGGGCGAAGCCGCCGATCAGGAGGATCGCCCCGGACAGCGAGAAGAACCAGCGGCTCGCGCCCATGAAGTCGAAGTGCCAGCGTTTGCCGGTGCCGGACGCCCCCAGTACGCTCGGCGAGCGGAGGATCTTCGAGCGGCTCATGCTGCCGAGCAGCGCCTGGGTGAAGACGACGGCGGTCAGCAGCGAGACGATCGTGCCGACCCCGAGGGTGAAGGCGAAGCCCTTGACGCCGGCGGTCGCCAGGACGAAGAGGATGAAGGCGGTCAGCAAGGTGACGACGTTGGCGTCGACGATCGTGCTGATCCCACGTTTGTAGCCGGCGCTGATCGCGCTCGACATCGAGCGCCCGGCCCGCACCTCCTCCTTTATTCGCTCGAAGATGACGATGTTGGAGTCGGCGGCGACGCCGATCGTCAGCACCAAGCCCGCGATCCCCGGCAGGGTCAGGGTGATCGGGATCAGTTTGATCAGGGCGAAGAAGATCACCCCGTAGGCGCCCAGCGCGATCGAGGCGATCAGGCCGAGGAAGCGGTAGTAGAAGAGCAGGAAGAGGACGACGAGGGCGAGGCCGATGATCCCGGCCTTGATGCCTTCATGGAGGGCCTGGCTGCCGAGCGTCGCCGAGACCTGGCTCTCGCTGATCAGCTTCAGGTCGATCGGCAGGGCGCCGATCTGCAGGGTCGTCGCCAGTTCCTGGGCTTCGGTGATGCCGCCTATCCCCGAGATCTGGGCTCCGTTGCGACCGTCGATCCCGTCGGGGTTTTCGAAGAAGTTGATGATCGGCCGGCTCTTGACTTCGTTGTCGAGGACGACCGCGAAGTGCCCGGAGAGCGCCGCCGCTTCCGCGGCATTGGAGGGGCCGAGCGAGTTTGCCTGCCCGCGCTGGGCGATCTTCCGAGTTACGTTCGCGAAGGCTTCGCGGCCCGAATCGGTGAAGTTGAAGCCGACGATCGGTTCGTTGGTGCCCTGTTCGTAGATCTGCTTCGGTTCGGTGATTTCGCTGCCGTCGAGCGCCGGTTCGTCTTTCAACGCGAACCAGCCCGGTTCGACTTCTTCTTCGAAGTGACCCTTTTCGTTGAGCGGGTATTCCGAGACGAGGACGACGCCGGCGGGAACTTCGACCACGATCCCGTTCTTCGGCCGTTTTTCGCCGCTGGGGCTGACGTAGAGGTCCTGTTTCTTGAACTCGGGCCCGTCGATCAGCTTGTGCGGGGGCTCCTTTTCGAACAGGTAGAAGCGGGGCCTGGAGACCGAGCAGGTTTCGCAGTCTTCGACCGGTTTCTGTTCAGAGGCAAGCAGGGCGGCTTCATAGGCGCTCGGGAAGGCGCCGGCGGCGATCAGCTGCGCGTTGAATGGGTCTTTCGGGCTGCGAGCGTCTTTGGTCCAGCTTTCTTCGAGCTGTTTCCGCGGGCCTTCCGGCGGGGTTCGGCCCGGATGCCCGCCGATCGCCTTCTGGATCCCGAGCAGGTTCGGCTCCCAGTCGTAGAAGTAGAGCTGGGCGGTGGTGCCGACCTGTTCGGCCGCCCGTTCGGCGTCGGTGATGCCGGGGAGGCTGACGGTGACCTCGTTTGAGCCGAGGCGCGCGACTTCCGGCTCGGCGACGCCGAGTTTGTTGATGCGCTGTTCGATGATCGAGATCGAGTCTTCGATGTCTTCGCCGCTGACCGATTCCCCTTCTTTGGTCGGCTGGCCCTGGTAGACGAGCTCGAGGCCGCCCTGCAGGTCGAGGCCGAGCTTCGTTTCCTTGGCGGCGATGACGATCGCGGAGACGACGACCAGGCCGAGGACGAAGAGGAGGACGAAGAGATGTCGGCGCCGGGTGCCCATCGCTCAGCTACCCCTCAGGGGTGAGGACGATGAGCAGGCCACCGTCGTCGTCGTAGGCGGGGAAGACGTCGGCCACGGCCCGCGCCGGCAGGTCGCCCTCGGCGTTGACCGAGACCCGCTTGCCGAGCGAGCGGACCCCCCACTCGAGCGAGGTCTCGATCGGGTCGGTGAAGCCGTCTTTGTCGGTGTCGGCCTCGGCACCGCCGTCGCCGGGGTCGATCCAGTCGAGGCCAAGGACCTCCCGCACCGGGCGGCCGATGACGTCCTCGTCGGTCAGCCCGGTCAGCTCGAAGCTGCCTTTGCCGGCGTCGATCACGCGTTCCTGTTGGTCGCAGACGAAAAAGGCGGCATTGGGAGCCGGATAATAATCGTCGAGTAATTCGAAGACAAAGCCGAAACCGCATTTCGAGCAGCCCTTGGGACGGGTGCTGAACCCCGCGGTCCTCTCCCCGCTCGCCTCCCGGTGCCCGCAATTAGGGCAAATGAAATACGGCATGTTCGACAGGCTAGCTGGCCGCGCTCAGAAGAGACTCGCGGCGCCCTCGGGGGCCGCGAGGCCGAGATGGTCATAGGCCCGCCGGCTCAGCACCCGGCCGCGCGGGGTCCGCTTCAGCAAGCCCTGCTGGAGCAAATAGGGCTCGAGCACGTCCTCGATCGTGTCCTGCTCCTCGCCGATCGCGATCGCGAGCGTCGAGAGCCCGACCGGGCCGCCGCCGAACTTGCTCGCGATCGTCTCCAGCAGCGCCCGGTCGCTGCGATCGAGCCCGGCGGCGTCGACCTCGAGCATCTCCAGCGCCGCGGCCGCCACCTCGGCGCCGATCTGACCGCTCCCCTTCACTTGAGCGAAATCCCGCACCCGCTTCAGCAGGCGGTTGGCGACGCGTGGGGTCCCACGCGAGCGCGAGGCAATCGTCTCGGCGCCGTCGGCGTCGATCTCGACCCCGAGGATCCCGGCCGAGCGCTCGACGATCAGGGCCAAATGCTCAGGCGCGTAGTACTCGAGGCGATGGGAGACCCCGAAGCGATCCCGCAGCGGCGTCGTCAGCAGGCCCGCCCGCGTCGTCGCGCCGACCAGCGTGAACGGCGGCAGCGGCAACGTCACCGTGCGTGCGCCCGCCCCCTGTCCGAGGACGACCGGCAGCTCCCCGTCCTCCATCGCCGGGTAGAGCGTCTCCTCGACGGCGCGCCCGAGCCGATGGATCTCGTCGATGAAGAAGACGCTGCCGGGCTCCAGCGAGGTGAGGAAGGAGGCGACGTCGGCCTTGCGCTCGAGCGCCGGCCCCGCCGTCTGCACCATCGGCACCCCCAGCTCGGCGGCGACGATGTGGGCGAGCGAGGTCTTGCCCAGCCCCGGCGGGCCGGCGAGAAGCACGTGGTCGAGCGGCTCGCCGCGGCGCTGGGCGGCCTCGATGAAGATCGCCAGCTGGTCGGTCACCTGCTGCTGGTTGACGAAGTCCTCGAGGGTCGGCGGGCGCAGCGAGCGGTCGAGGTCCTCGTCGGGCGCCTCGGCCCTGGCGTCGTGGACCTTGACCTCGGCGTCGACGGGAACGGGCTCGCCGTCGATCCCCGGCGTCCTGATCCGGCCGCCGCCGACGTCGGGTGGCCCGCTCATGCCGCGTTCCTCGAAGTCCCGGCCTTGCGCAGGGCGGCGGCGACCAGCTCCTGCGGCTCGGACCCTTCGACGCCGTCGAGCAGCTGCTCGGCCTCCAGCGGCGCGTAGCCGAGGTTGACGAGACCGTCGCGGGCGAGCATGCGGGCATCGCCCTCCTCGGCGCCCCCAACCGAGACCTCTTCCTCGAGCGCGCCCGCGACCTTCTCGCGCAGCTCGACGATGATCCGTTCCGCCGTCCGCTTGCCGATCCCGGGGACGGCCTGGAAGCGCTTGGCGTCGCCGGCGGCGATCGCTCGCAGCAGGTCCCTCGTGGTGCCACCGGAGAGGGTCGCGATCGCTACCTTCGGACCGATGCCGCTGACCGTGATCAGCAGCCGGAAGAGGTCGCGCTCCTCCTCGGAGGAGAAGCCGTAGAGGGAGAGCGAGTCCTCGCGGGAGATCAGCTCCGCGTGCAGGAAGGCGTCGCGGCCGGTCGCGGGAACGGCCTTCATCGTCTCCGCCGAGACGGTCAGCCGGTAGCCGACGCCGCCGGCGTCGATCACGACGTGATCGGAGCGCCGCACCATCACCTCGCCCCGCACCGCGGCGATCATCCGGCGACCCGCTCCTCGCTCGCGGCACCGGTTGCTTCGCCCGCCACCGCGACGGCGCGGCGGTGGCCGCTGCTGCCGCCGTGGCAGATCGCGACGGCCAGGGCGTCGGCGGCGTGGTCGGGGCTCGGTGGCTCCGGCAGGCCGAGCAGGGTCCCGACCATCCGCTGCACCTGGCGCTTGCCGGCGGCGCCGGAGCCGCAGACGGCCATCTTGATCGCCTGCGGCGTGTAGGAGAAGCAGCCGACGCCGCGCTCGGCAGCCGCCAGCATCGCCACCCCGCAAGCCTGCCCCACGGCCATCGCCGAGCGCACGTTCTTGCCGAAGTAGACCTCCTCCAGCGCCATCGCCTTCGGCTCGTGCCAGGCGATCAACTCGGCGAGAGCACTGTGAATCCGCTCCAGTCGCTGCTCCATCGGCAGATCCGGCGTCGTCTCGACCACGCCTCCGTCGAGGGCAACCATGTGATTCCCCTCAACACGCACCACTCCAAAGCCAAGATTCGCCGCACCCGGGTCTATACCCATCACAACCTGCATACGGACTGATTCTCGGCATCCCGTCGGATGCCTTCCAGAGCGGCCCGAGCGGGGTTCGGGGGAACCCGGAGGAGCCTCCCCAAATCGCGACGGAGGGTTCTCCCGAACCCCGCCCGTCAGGCTGCGAGCTTCTCGAGCACCTCAGCCGGAATGTCGAAGTTGGCGTAAACCTCGTCGACGTCGTCCTGGTCGTCGAGCGCGTCGAGCAGCTTCAGCACCCGTTCGGCATCGTGCCCTTTCAGCTCGACGGTGCTCTTCGGCTCGGTGATCAGGCCGGCCGATTCGAACTCGATCCCTTCCCCTTCGAGCGATTCGCGGACGGCGGTGAGGTCAGCGGGGTCGCAGATCACCCGCAGCTTCCCTTCCTCGTCGCGCACGTCCTCGGCGCCGGCGTCGATCGCACCGATCAGGTCGTCCTCGCCGTAGCGACTGCCGTCGACGACGATCGCCCCCTTTTTCTCGAAGATCCAGGCGACCGAGCCGGGCTCCCCCAGGCTGCCGCCGTGTTTGGAGAAGGCGTGCCTGATCTCGGCGCTGGCGCGGTTGCGGTTGTCGGTCAGCGCCTCGACCAGGACCGCGACCCCGGCGGGCCCATAACCCTCGTAGACGATCCTTTCGATCGTGGCGCCGTCGGTGCCGGCGCCCGTGCCGACGTCGATCGCCTTCTGGATCTTGTCCTTCGGCATCGACGCTTCTTTGGCCTTTTGCACGGCCGTCGCCAGCGTCGGGTTGCCGCTGGGGTCGCCACCGCCGTCGCGAGCGGCGACGGTGATCGCGCGGGCCAGCTTGCTGAAGAGCTTGCCGCGTTTCGCGTCGGCAGCGCCCTTCTTGTGTTTGATCGAGTGCCACTTGGAATGACCTGACATCGCCTGCCATTCTATGAACTAGCTCCCATGGCCACGAAAGCCCCCACCCACCGCCCGATCCAGAGCGTCGCCGCAGCCTTCGTCTTCCTGGCGATGCTGCTGGCCGCCTTCTCGCTCTGGACCGCGATCCCGCTGAGTTGGGTCTACATCGCCTCCAAGCTCTCCCAGACCCAGTTCCCGGCCGGCGGCCCGTACGCGGTCGTCGTGGTCGGGATCCTGCTCACGTTCCTCGTCGTCGCCTGGCTGATTGGCCGCCTCAACAACCTCTACGTCCGCCTCACCGGCACCAACCGGCTGGCGCCGATCCGTCCCACCTGGCTGAAGAGCATGCGCGACACCGCTCCCCTCACCAGCTCCGTCACCGTCGTCGAGGCGGTCCTGATGGGCTCGGTGATGCTCGCCGCCCTCGCCCTCACCGCCTGGTTCTTCCTCCTCGCAGGCTCGCCGATCCCGAACCAGTAGACGAGCCTCAAAGCCGTCACACTAAATTTGCGAAACTTTTTGATTTCGCGCACAACACGTTACATGTGGCCAGGTAACCTGGCATCGTGGCGGTGATGGCAAGGGAAACGTGGACGGACCACCGGCTCGACGACCTCAACCGCCGAGTAGACGAGGGCTTCAAGGACATGCGTGAGGAGATTCGGGCTGTCCGCCTCGAGATGAGCACCCAGTCCGCGGCTCAGCACCGGACGATGGTCCAGATTTTCGCTGGCCTGTTCGGAACCTTCGTCATCGGCTTCATCGGGATCGTCGTCACGATCCTCACCCAGGTGTAGCGCGCTCAGACGACGAACTTGCCGTCTTCCTGCATCACCTGGCCATCGACTTCCAGCTTGCCGCCGAGGCGGAGGTCGCAGACGAGGTCGGTGTGGACGGCGGACTCGTTGGTGCCCCCGGACTCCGGATAGCTGGAGCCGACCGCCATGTGGACGGTGCCGCCGATCTTCTCGTCCAGCAGGACCTCCCGCGTGCCTTTGGCGATGCTGTAGTTGGTGCCGATCCCGAGCTCGCCGAGCGTTCGCGCCCCCTCGTCGGTGTCGAGCAGCTTCAGCAGGTACTCCTCGCCGCGCTCGGCCGAAGCGTCGACCACTCGCCCGGCCTCGAAGCGCAGTCGCACCCCGGAGACCTCGCGCCCACCGATCACCGCCGGCAGGTGGAAGCTGACTTCCCCCTCGACCGAGTCCTCGATCGGGCCGGTGAAGAACTCGCCGTCGGGCATGTTGTTGTCGCCGATGCAGGGGATGAAGGTGCGGCCGGCGATCCCGAGGGTGATGTCGGTTCCCGGCGCCGTCACCCGCACCTCCTCGTGGCCCTCGATCCACTCCGCCAGCCGGGTCGTCTCCTCGGAGGCGCGCTTCCAGGCGGTCAGCGGCTCAGGATCGGTCGCCAGGCAGGCTCCGTAGTAGAAGTCTTCATAGTCGGCCAGGCTCATCTCCGCCTCGGAGGCATAGGCGCTGGTCGGGTAGAGCGTGTAGCACCAGCGGAAATCGCCTTCGGCGCTGCGCTTCATCGCCCGCGTCATCAGGTCGCCGGTGACCGACTGGCGCAGGGTCTGGCGCTCCGGCGGCACCCCTGAGAGCTCGCGGGTGTTGGTGCTGGCGCCGATCGCGATCCGCACGTCGGCGTTGTCGACCATCCACTCGGCAAACGGCGAGATCCATTCCAGTTGCTTGTCGGAGGCGTGTTTGAAGTAAGCGGCGATCTGACCCTCGAGGGCGACGTTCAGCACCGGGTGGCCACCCGCTTTCAGCACCTCTTCGTAGACCGCCAGCAAGAGCGGCGCGGCGGCGCTCTCGCCGTCGATCGAGACGACGTCGTCCTCCTCCACCTGGGTCGAGTAGCCGACCAGGATCTTCGCCAGGTTCTGCGTCCTCGGATCGCCGCCGCTCATGATCGCGCTGCCTCCTCCCCCGCCCGCTCCCGGGCAGCGGTCGCCATTGCCATGAAGATCGCGTGGAAGCGCGGGTCGTCGGTCAGCTCCGGGTGGAAGGCGCAGGTGAGCACGCCGCCTTCCCGGATCGCCACCGGATGCCCCTCGTAGGAGGCGAGCACTTCGACGCCGGCGCCGTGGCGCTCGACCCAGGGCGCGCGGATGAAGACGGCGCGCAGCGGCTCGTCCCCCGCACCCTCGACCTCGAGATCGGCCTCGAAGCTCTGCAGCTGGCGGCCGAAGGCGTTGCGCTTGGCGGTCGCGTCGATGAAGCCCAGGTGCTCAGCGTCGCAGACGATCAGCCCGGCGCAGGTGCCGAGGATCGGCAGCCCAGCAGCGTGGTGGGCGCGCAGGGCGGGCTCGATCCCGGCGGAGTCGATCATCTTGCCGATCGTCGTGCTCTCGCCGCCGGGGATGACGAGAGCATCCAGCCCCTCCATCTCCTCCGGCGTGCGAACCTCCCGCGGCTCGGCCCCGAGCCGGCGCAGGGTGTCGAGATGGGCTTCGAAGCCGCCCTGGAGAGAGAGGACGCCGACCTTCAGCGCCTGGCTCACGCGCCCCGGTTCTGCAGCAGGGCGTCCTCGGCGGCGAGGCCGGCGATCTCCAGCCCCGGCATCGCCTCGCCGAGGCCGATCGAGGCCGCGGCGACGCGCTCGGGATCGTTGAAGTGGGTGGTCGCCTCGACGATCGCCCGCGCCCGTCGCTCGGGATCGGAGCTCTTGAAGATCCCGGAGCCGACGAAGTTGCCCTCGGCGCCCAGCTGCATCATCAGCGCCGCGTCGGCCGGGGTGGCGATGCCACCGGCGCAGAAGAGCGGCACCGGCAGGCGGCCGGCCTCGGCGACGACTTTCACCACCTCCAGCGGCGCCCGCAGTTCTTTCGCCTCGGATGAGAGCTCCTCCGGCCCCAGATGCGAGAGCCGCTTGATGCCGGAGGTGATCTCGCGCATGTGGCGGACCGCCTCGACGACGTTGCCGGTGCCGGCCTCTCCCTTGGAGCGGATCATCGCCGCCCCCTCGCCGAGCCGCCGCAGCGCCTCGCCGAGGTTGGTTGCCCCGCAGACGAAGGGGACCTCGAAGCCGAACTTGTCGATGTGGTTGTGCTCGTCGGCCGGGGTCAGCACCTCGGACTCGTCGATGTAGTCGACTTCCAGCGCCTGCAGGACCTGCGCCTCGGCGAAGTGGCCGATCCGCGCCTTCGCCATCACCGGGATCGAGACCGCCTCCTGGATCCCCTTGATCATCGCCGGGTCGGACATGCGGGCGACGCCGCCGTCCTTGCGGATGTCGGCGGGGACCCGCTCCAGCGCCATCACCGCGCAGGCGCCGGCGTCCTCGGCGATCTTCGCCTCCTCGGGGGTGACTACGTCCATGATCACCCCGCCTTTCAGCATCTCGGCCAGGCCCGTTTTCAGTCGAAACGTCGCGCGCTCGGTCATCCCGGCCATCTTACGTGGCGCGGGCGGCGGGCTGTCTCGTGGACCTACTTCAGTTTGTAGGCGCGGATGCGGTCTTTGTGCGCGGCTTCGTCCCGCGCGTACAAACCGTGGGCGAGTCCTTGTACCAGCGCCATCAGCGCCGTGTGGGAGCGGGTGAAGGAAGGGCTGTTGGAGGAGAAGTAGAGGGTCAACTCCGCGTGCTCGCCGACCTCCGACATCGTCGCGTCGGAGATCGCGAGGGTGCGGGCGCCGCGGTGCAGGGCCAGCTTCATCGCCCGCAGCAGCAGCGGGTGGGCCCGGCCCGCGGAGAGAGTGATTACGAGCGTGCTCTCGTCGATCCGGCCGAGCCGTTGCAGCGACTCGCCGCCGGTGCTGGCGACGATCTCGGCGCGGATGTCGAGCAGGCTGAGGGTGTGGCGCAGGTAGCTGGCGAAGAAGGCCATCTGGTCGACGCCGACGATGACCACGCGCTGGGCTTCCGCCAGCGCCGCGACCGAGGCGTCCACCTGCTCGGGGGTCAGCTTGCGCGCGGTTTCCTCCAGGTTCGCGTAGTCGGCGCTCAGCGATCCCTCCAGCTCGGAGTGGTCGAAGGAGAAGAGGGCGCCACCGGCGGCGGCACCGGCGATCGTCGTGCGGTACTCCTCGATCGCCGCCTGCTGCAGCTCGGGGTAGCCCTCGAAGCCGAGGGCCTGGGAGAAGCGCACCACCGTCGATGACGAGGTGCTCGCTCTCCGGGCCAGCTCCTCGGCGGTGAGGAAGGCTGCCTCGTCGAGGTGGTCGACGATATAGCGGGCTACGTCCTTCTGGGAGCGCGAGAACTCGTCGAAGCGCTCCTGGATGTAGTCGGAAAGGCTTTTGAGTTGGGGGGACTTCGTCGCAGTCTTGGTCACGGCGGTCCATTTCGCCGAACCTCACGCTTTCCCTTCCAGGTTCTGGTTGGATTCCTGGGGTCATGACTCTGGAGAGGGCGCTGCGCCTCACCAATCGCAACATGATCGCCTTCGATCTCATCCTCGGCAGCGCCGCGATCACGGCGCCGGCGGCGACGCTGAGGGTGCTGGGGCATGACCACCCTTCCCCGGACGCCGAGCACCTCTTCCGCCGCTGCGGGCCGATCTGGCTCACCTTCGCCGCCGCCCACCTGGTGGCCGAGCGCCGCGGCAACTCCGCCGACTGGCAATCGCTGGCCTGGCTGCGCGGCACCGAGATCGCCACCGACGCGCTCTGGTCCGCCTCGCCGGCGGTCAGCCGTCCCGGCGCCAAGCTGGGCCTGCAGCTCGCCGGGGTCGCCAACGTGGCGATGGCCGCCGGGTTTGCCTGGATGGCGAAGCGCCGATGAGTCAGTTCGAGGGAGAGCCGAGCAAACGCTGGAGCCTCTTCGGCGTCGACGAAGAAGGCAACGAGGTCTGGCTGATCCGCGGCATCGCCCGCAAGCGCTACCGCTGCCCCGGATGCCACGGCGACATCCCCGTCGGCGAGGAGCACACCGTCGTCCAGTACATACGGAGACTCGGGGGCACGGACCACCACCACTGGCACCGGCGCTGCGCCGAAGAGCTGCTGGTCCCCGAGCTCGGCGGGCTGAAGAAGGTGCCCGCTTCGGAGTCGAGCCAGCCGAAGCTCGAGGCGCGGGGGCGCCGACCGGTCGGGCGCCGGCGCCGCTGACGTGACGCGACGCCGGCAGATCGCCATCGCCTACGCGCGGATCTGGCGCACCTACCGAAGCTGGGCCCCCTCGATCCTCGTCCTGGCGCTGATCGTCTTCGTCCCGCTCGGCCTGATCGACGCCCTCGGCGCCCATGTCGACGTCGACTCCCTCGACCTCACCAGTGGGATCAAAGTCACGGCGGTCCTCCTCGCCGTGGGCGCGATCACGATGACCGGCCTGCTCGGCGAGATCTTCTACAGCGGCGCGATCGCGATCTCCCTCACCCATCCCCACGGCGAAGAGCCACCGTCGCTGCGGGAGATCGCCGGCCGGGTCAAGTACGGGCGCCTGATCGTCGTCGACGTCGCCTTCGTGGCGATCGTCGCCGTCGGCCTCCTGCTGGGAATCGTCCCGGGCCTGCTCGTCTTCGTCTTCCTCGGGCTTGCAGGGCCGGTGGTGGAGATCGAGGAGTGCAGCGCCCACCGGGCGCTACTGCGCAGCTTCCAGCTCGTGCGCGGCAACTTCTGGCTGGTCTTCTGGGTGCTGGTGCCGATCGAGATCGTCGGCGACGCGATCGGCGATGGGCTGGCCGGGCTCGTCCACCACCTCCTCGGCGACACCTTCCTCGCCACCTGGCTGGCGGAGGCCGCGTCCAACACGGCGCTCTCCCCCGTCTTCGCGGTCGCCGCGGTGCTCCTCACCGTCGACCTGATCGCCGCCCGGGACGGCGTCGCCCCGCCCCTGCACACCGAGCCGGTGGCGGCATGAGCACCGCCTCGATCTTCACCGACTTCTGGAACCGGCTCGCCGAGCACGACGAGCAGGGGCTGTTCCTCGTCCTCGTCGGCTTCATCGGCTCCTTCGCCTTCATCCGCATGAGCACGCGGCTGCAGCGCAGCCCCCGGGTCTCCTGGTGGCCGGGCAGCATCGTCAGCGACAGCGGCGTCCACCTCCACCACCTCGTCTTCGGGATCGTGACGATGATGATCGCCGGCGCCGGCGGCTTCCTCGCCTTCGGCAACAGTCCCTGGACGGAGATCTGCGCGCTGGGCTTCGGTGTCGGCGCCGGTCTGACGATCGACGAGTTCGCCCTCTGGGTCTATCTCGACGACGTCTACTGGGCCGAGGAGGGGCGCAGCTCGATCGACGCGACGGTGATCGCCGCCGCCGGGATGATGCTGGTCCTGCTCGGCTTCACGCCGCTGACGATCGAGTCGGGCTCGATCGGCGCGATCCTCGGCAGCGTCCTCAGCGCCGTCTTCGTCTTCGTCCTCGTCGCGATCTGCTTCGCCAAGGGACGCGTGCTGCACGGGGTCGTCGGCTTCTTCGTCTTCCCGGTCGCCCTCTACGGCGCCTGCCGGCTCGGCAAGCCGAGCTCTGCCTGGGCCCGCCGCCGCTACGGCGAGCGGCGCCCGAAGAAGCAGGTCCGCTCGGAGTCCCGCTTCCCGCCCGACCGTCGCACCGATCGCTTCAAGAACGCCTTCCGCGACGTCGTCGGCGGCAAGCCCAGCGAGGGCCTGGCGGCCGCCCGCGACGAGGCCTTTGCCGCCACCCGCCAGGCCAGCGAAGAAGTGCGCGAGCGGGCCGACCGGTTAACCCATCCGGGCGAGCGAAAGAACGACTAGCCGCATCGCCCACCGGCTCCGATGCCTTCGCGCTCACGCTTCGCTGCCGCTGCAGACGTGGAAGCCGACCGCTTCGGCGAGTCCTTGGCGTTCTCCCTGGGTGGCGTCGCGTCTTTCGCGAGCTTCGAGGTATTTGGTCAGGTCGCCGGCTTCGGCGGCTTTGAGGGCGTCCTCGTCCCATTTGGCCACTTCTTTCTGCGACTTCACGTAGGCCTCATACGGAGCCTTCAGCGAATCCGGTGGCTTCAAGGCGTCGAAGCCTTCGATCGCCAGCGAGGAGATCCCGACGAGCTCTTCGGAGTAAGCCACGTTGGCTTCGTTCTCCCCGTTGGGGAATTGCCCGCCGACTTCCCCGAAGGTCGCCTGGCTGCGTTCGCAGATCGCATCGCCTTTGGCGATCAGGGCGGAGGCGCTGAGCGTCTTGGGCTTCGGCTTCGGTTTCTTCTTATTCGGTTCGCTGCTGGTCGTCTTCGCCGCCGAGGTCCTGCCGGTCGCCGCTTCGCCCCCTCCCCCACCCCCGCCGGAGATCAGCACCACCGCGATCACCGCTGCGGCGACCAGGCCGAGCAGGCCTGCTCCCACAAGGACGCGCCGATCGCGAGTCTGCGAAAACCGGCCTATATCGTCAGCTTTCGCGGACTCGTCGCCGGGAAGCCGCTGGGTACTCGCTTCCCGCGTCGCCGCCGCGCCGGTCGCCACGGTCCGCTCCGGGACCGAGACCGCGGCGCCGCTGAGGGACGCTTGCGCCGCCCTGCCGAGGTCGCCGGCAGAGGGGTAGCGATCGCCGGGAGACTTCGACATCGCCCGGATCACCACATCGTCGAGCGCCGTCGGCAGCTCCGGCGCATAGAGCGAGGGGGCCGGCGGCGGATCGTTGAGATGGGCGTAGAGGCGGGCGGCCTCGCCCTCGCGCGGGAACGGGACCTCACCGGTCAGCAGCTTGAAGAGCAGACAGCCGAGCGCGTAGACGTCGACGCGGGCGTCGAGCGGGCCGCCGGAGATCTGCTCGGGCGCGACGTAGTCCAAGGTGCCGACGAAGCGCCCGGTCTGGGTCAGCCCCGACTCGGTGGCCACGTTGCGGGCGACGCCGAAGTCGGTGATGTAGGCGTGCTCGGAGCGCGGCTCGCCGCTGAGCAGGACGTTGGCCGGCTTGACGTCGCGGTGGACGAGCCCGGCGGCGTGGATCGCGTCGAGGCCGGCGCCGACCTGGGCGACCAGGGCGACCGCCTCGCTCGGCTCGAGCTTCCCCTCCCGGGCGAGCCGCCGCCCCAGGTCGGAGCCGGCGACGTAGCGCATCGCGATCCAGGGCACGCCGCCCTCTTCGCCGGCGGCATAGATCGGGACCACGTTCGGGTGCTCGATCGAAGCGGCGATCCGCGACTCCTCGGCGAAGCGGCGGGCGAAGACCTCGTCGGCGGCCGCCTCGGGGGCGATCAGCTTCAGGGCAACGCGCCGGTCCAGACCCGGCTCGACCGCCAGGTAGAGGATCCCCATCCCCCCGCGACCCAGGCGCCGCTCGATCCGGTAGCCGGCGAACTCGTCGCCGTCGGCGAGCTCGATCCAGCGCTGGGACTCAACCATGACTCAACCCTAGCCGCAGGATCGCCCGCCTAGACTTGCCGCCAGATGCGGCTCAGCCTCCCGATCCTCACCCTGCTCGCCCTGGTCGTGCTGGCCGCCTCGGCGCCGGCGAAAGTGCGGGAATTCGAAATCATCCAGAAGGGGAACCTGCGGGTGAAGTTCGGGGCGGAATTCACGCCCTCGACGCTGCCCCGGAAGCGCCCCGCCCCGATCACCGTAGAGGTCGCGGGAGCGATCGCCACCACCGACGGGAGCCACCCGCCGCCACTGCGAAAGCTGGAAATCGAGATCAACCGCCAGGGGCGAATCTCGGGCAGAGGGCTGCCGGTCTGCACCGCGCCGCTCCTGCAGTCGACCACCACCAAGCAGGCGCTTGCTCGCTGCGGGAATGCTCGGGTGGGCTCCGGCAGCTTCCGGGCGCAGCTCGCGCTCGGGACCGGCAAAGACGTCCCGGCGACGGGAAGGATCGTCGTCTTCAACAGCCGCACCGCCGGCAAGCCATCGCTGCTCATCCATCTCTTCATCGGGGTCCCGGTCCGGGTCACGATGATCGTCCCGATCACGATCGGCCACAGGCAAGAAGGGGTCTATGGAACCGTGCTGCGGGCCTTCATCCCAAAGCTCGGCGGTGGCCTCGGCTCGGTCACCGAAATCGACCTCAAGCTTGGGCGCCGCTACACCTTCGGCGGCCAGCGCCGCAGCTACCTCGCCGCCGCCTGCAGCGCCCCCGCCGAATTGGAAGAGGGTCCTTTCCGCTTCCTTCGCGGCAGCTTCCGCTTCGAAGCCCACCGCAAGATCGAAACGCCGCCGCTGACGAAGTTCTGCCGGGTCCGCAAGCCCTAAAGGCCCAACCCGCCGACGCCGCCCTCGTCCCAGCCGAGGTGATGGGCCAGCTCGTGGCGCAGCGTCTGCTCGACCTGCCGGGCCAGCTGCTCACGGTCGTGGCCGAAGTCGCGTTCGAGGGTGTCGCGGTAGATCACGATCCGGTCCTCGTAGCGTTCCGCCGCGATCCCGTCGCCGAAGTACTCGCCGTAGGCATGGCGCTCGTGCCCGAGATCGGAGACGACGACGGCGACCTTTTCCAGCACCCGCTGGAATTCATCCGGGAGCGCGTCGATCGCGTCGGTGACGAGAGATTCGAACTCATCCGGCTTGGTCTGATTCACTGCCCCACGTTAACCGGCAATTGACCAGGGAGCATGAAATGAGAGAGAGCCACCCAACCAGCAGCAGGCTGCGCGCCCTCGGCCCGCTTCTCGCCATCGCCGCGATTGTCGCCGGCGGCGTCGTCTGGTCCGGCTGCGGCAGCAGCAGCGACACCGAAAGCAGCACCAATCAGGTGAAGAAGGAACTCGAAGCCGGCGCCAAGAAGGCTGAAAAAGGGGTCAAGGAAGGCACCGAAAAGGCCAAGAAGGGCTTCGAAGAAGCCAAGGAACAGGTCGAAAAGACCAAGTCCAAGCAGGTCGAAAAGGCGAAGAAGGAAATCGAAGAATCCGTCGAAAAGGGCGGCGCGCAGGCAGAAAAGAACCTCGAAGAAGCCAAGGAAAAGGCGGAAAAGTACCTGCCCTGAGCAGGGGCCCTTTGGCTTCGAGCCCTAGGAGGGATTGGCGAAACTCGCAGCGCGAGTAGCCAAGCGGGTTTGCAGGGTCGGTGATTTCACGGATACCTCTCTTTCCGGGGCGGTCTACCCCAGCAGGAGTTCAACATGATGCTGCAAGCGGCCATGCGGAATGG
>DASULS010000010.1:0-62796 GCA_036278095.1 Solirubrobacterales bacterium
CTCCGCCGTCACCTCCTCCCCGGTCGCCGCCTTCACCAGCGGCGGGCCGCCGAGGAAGATCGTCCCCTGGTGGCGGACGATCACGGTCTCGTCGCTCATCGCCGGCACGTAGGCGCCGCCGGCCGTGCAGGAGCCCATCACCGCAGCGATCTGCGGGATCTCCCGCGCCGACATCGTCGCCTGGTTGAAGAAGATGCGGCCGAAGTGCTCGCGGTCGGGGAAGACTTCATCTTGCAAGGGAAGGAAGGCGCCGCCGGAGTCGACCAGGTAGATGCAGGGGAGCCGGTTCTGCAGCGCCACCTCCTGCGCGCGCAGGTGCTTCTTCACCGTCACCGGGTAGTAGGTGCCGCCTTTGACGGTGGCGTCGTTGGCCGCGATCACGCACTTGCGGCCGCTGACCGTGCCGATCCCGCTGACGATCCCCGCACCCGGCGCGGCGTCGTCGTACATCCCGTGCGCCGCCAGCGGCGAGAGCTCGAGGAAGGGCGTCCCGGGGTCGCAGAGGCCCTCGATCCGCTCGCGGGCGGTGAGCTTGCCGCGGCTGCGGTGGCGCTCGACCGCCTTCGGCCCGCCGCCGGCGCGCACCCGCTCCAGCTCGGCCTCGAGCTCGGCGATCAGCTCCAGGTGCTTGTCGCGCATGCCCTCGACGGTGGTGCTCATTTCGCCGCCTCCGGATGCCACTGGACCGGGCCGGCGACGAGGGTGTGGGAGCCGAGCGGGCGACCCAGGACCTCCTGCGCCGCCCGCGCGGCTGCGAGCAGCTTCTCCAGGTCGATGCCGGTCTCGATCCCCATCTCGTGCAGCATCGAGACCAGGTCCTCGCTGGCGACGTTGCCGGTTGCGCCCGGCGGCACCGGGCAGCCGCCGAGCTCGCCGAAGCTCGACTCGAAGGAATCGACCCCGACCTCCAGCGCCGCCAGCACGTTGGCCAGCGCCTGGCCGCGGGTGTCGTGGAAGTGGGCGGTGCGTTCGACCTCGGGCAGCTCCTCGTGGGCGCGGCGGAAGAACTCGCCGACCTGGACGGGGTTCGCCATCCCGGTGGTGTCGCCGAAGCCGATCTCGACCGCGCCGGCGGCGGCGAGCCGCTCGGCGATCTCGAAGACGCGCTCGATCGGGACGTTGCCCTCATAAGGGCAACCGAAGCTGGTGCTGATCACGCCCTCGCAGCGCAGCCCCTCGGCGGTCGCCTGGGCGAGCACGCGCTCCAGACCTGCAAGCGACTCCTCGACCGAGCGGTTGACGTTGTGGCGGTTGTGGGTCTCCGAGGCCGAGAGGAAGACGTTGACCTCGTCGATCCTCTCCCGCACCTCCAGCGCCGCCTCCAGCCCGCGCTCGTTCGGGACCAGGACCGAGACCGAGACATCGTCGGGGATCTCGGCCCGTTCCAGCACCTCGCGGCCGTCGGCCAGTTGCGGCACCACGTCGGCGCGGACGAAGCTCGTCACCTCCAGCCGCCGCAGCCCCGTGTTGGCCAGCATCTCGACCAGCCGCACCTTGTCATCGGTGGCGATCGTCTCCGGCTCGTTCTGGAAGCCGTCGCGCGGCCCGACCTCGCGGATGCGGACGGCCTTGGGGATCATCAGGCTCCGAGGGCGCGGGCGATGACCATCTGCTGGACCTCGTCGGTCCCCTCGCCGATCGTGAGGATCTTGGCGTCGCGGTAGAAGCGGCAGACCGGGTACTCCTCGATGTAGCCGTAGCCGCCGTGGATCTGCACCGCCTCCTCGCAGCAGCGAACCGCGAGGCGGCCGCTCTTCAGCTTCGCCTGGGCAGCGGTGAGGCTGAAGTTCTCGCCGCGGTCCTTCATCCGGGCGGCTTTGTAGACGAGCAGCCGGGTCGCCTCGATCTCGGTCGCCATGTCGGCGAGCTTGGCCTGGATCGTCTGGAAGCGGGAGATCGGCTGCCCGAAGGCCTGGCGCTCCTTGGCGTAGGCGAGCGCCTCGTCGAGCGCGCCCTGGGCGAGGCCGACGCCCATCGCGGCGACGCCGATGCGGCCGATGTCGAGCACCTGCAGGAACTGGCGGAAGCCCATCCCGCGCGGCCCGAGCAGGTTGCCCTCGGGGACGCGGCAGTCGGTGAAGGTGAGCGGGCGGGTGTCGGAGGCGTTCCAGCCCATCTTGCGGTAGGGCTCGCCCTGCTCGTAGCCGGGGGTGCCATTGGCGACGATCAGGTTGGAGATCTCATCCTCGCCGGTGCGGGCGGTGATGCAGACGACGCCGGAGACGTCGGTGCCGGCGTTGGTGATGAACTGCTTGGCGCCGTCGATCACCCATTCGCCGCCGTCGAGGCGTGCCTTGGTGCGGACGTTGCCGGCGTCGGAGCCGGCCTCGGGCTCGGTCAGGCCGAAGGCGCCGAGGACCTCCCCCGAGCAGAGCCGCGGCAGCCACGCGGCTTTCTGCTCCTCGGAGCCGAAGAGATAAATAGGTTGCGTGCCGAGCGAGGTGTGGGCGCAGAGGGTGATCGCGACCGAGGAGTCGACCCGGGTCAGCTCCTCGACCGCGAGCGCGTAGGCGAGCGAGTCGCCCCCACCGCCGCCGTACTCCTGCGGGAAGGGGATCCCCATCAGGTTGAGCTCGGCCAGCTTGGCGACGATCTCGTAGGGGAAGCGGTGCTCGCGGTCGAGCTCCTCGGCGACCGGCGCCACCTCCTGGAGGGCGAAGTCGCGGACGGTCTGTCGGATCAGGCGATGCTCGTCGCCGAGGTTGAAGTCCATACCCGCAGAATACCGAATTAGCATTCTAATTTCGAAGATTCGTTCGGTTTTTCGCTACTTTGGTGACGATGCCGGCACCCGCTCCCCCGACCCGCCCCGCCCTGCGCGCCCGCTACGAGGCGCGCCGCAGCGAGGTGGTCGCAACCGCGGCCAAGCTGTTCGCCGAGCGCGGCTACGACGCGACCTCGATGAGCGAGCTGACCGAGGCGACCGGCCTCGCCGCCGGCGGTCTCTACCACTACATCGAGGGCAAGGACGACCTGCTGATCGCGATCTGCGACGAGCTGCTGGAGCCGCTGCTGGCGCGGGCACGCGAGATCGTCGCCACCGAGGCGCCGCCGGTCGAGCAGCTGCGCGAGCTGGTCGCCGCCTGGGTCGCCCACGTCGTCGCCCACCGCCACCACATGCTCGTCTTCACCCAGGAGCGCCAGGCGATCGAGCGCCAGCGCCGCTGGCGCCACGTCCGCGCCCAGCGCAAGGCCTTCGAGCAGATCCTCGACGAAGTCCTCGCCCGCGGCGAGGCCGACGGCTCGATGACCTTCGCCGACCGCCGCCTCTCCCTCCTCGCCCTGCTGGGGATGGTCAACTACACCCCCCAATGGGTCCGCCCAGGCGGTCGCCTCTCCCCCGCCGAGATCGCCGCCGGCTACTGCGAGATCGTGCTCAGCTCGTAGTCACCTTCGGCGCCTTGCCGGCGCGGACCTTGACGTCGATGGTCTCGCCGGTCATCCCTGGCGCGGTCGCCTTCAGCTCGATCAGGGCGCCGGGGGCGAGCTGGTGCTTGGCGAAGAGGGGGCTGAGGTCGGCGGTCCCGCTCACGACTTTGACCTGCTTGCGCTTGAACGGACAGCCCTTGCCCTTGCAGGCGGCAGCGACGGTGGCACCCGCGGGCAACCCCTTCAACGCCAGCTTGCGGAGGACGGTCGCCTTGCCGAGCAGACGCGACTTGACCACCGGCTTGGCAACGATCGCCGGTGCGATGCTGGGCGGCGGGGGCGTGCCGGCGGTGGTTCCGGTTCCCGGCGTGCCGCCGCCGCTCGACGTGCCCCCTCCGGACCCCGAGCCGCCTTCTTCGCTCGGCGTTTCTTCACCTCCCGAGCCACCTTCTTCGCCACCTTCGGGAGGCGTGATCACGACTTTGAAGGTGCGTGAGGTAAAGGAGACGTTCCCGGCGGCGTCTTTCGCCGAGACGTAGACGGTGTGGGTCCCGGCCGCGAGCTTGCCGGTGCTCCACGGCGAGGAGCAGGAGTTCCAGGCGTAGGTGTCGACGCTGCAGCCAAAGGCGACGGCGCTGGGGTCAGCGTCGCTGAAGCTCACGGCGACCGCTTCTTCGGCGGTCCATTCGAAGACCTGGCCTCCGGTCGGCGAGGTGATCGTCGGCGGCGCCGGCGGGGTGTTGTCGGCGAAGGTGGCAGTCACTTCGCGCGCTTCGTCCATCGTCACTTCGCAGCTGCCGGTGCCGGAGCAGGCGCCCGACCAGCCGAGGAAGCTCAGCCCTGCCGCGGGAGTGGCGGTAAGGCTGACCGTCTGGCCTTCGATCACTTCCTTTTCGCAGGTTTTGGTGCCGCCGGCGGTGTTTTCGCAGTAGACGGTCGTCCCTTTCTTGACCGCGCCGAGGCCGCTGACGTGGATCGTCAGGATCTGCGCTTCGGGTTCTTCGCCCGGTTCTTCTCCTTCGCAGCTGATGCATTTCGCCGCGCTGGCAGGCTGCGGCGAAACGGCCGAGTGGAGCAGCACGGTGGCCCCGCCACCAAGCAGGAGAAGAAGAACGATCAGGAAGAGACGGCGCACCCCGCTTTTCTAGCAACCGGGGATCGCCCGAATCCGCCCAGATCGCACCGAGCGGGTGACAACAGGCGCAAGCGCGATCAGCCGTGGGCGACGGCGATGCCGGTGACGACTGCGATCAGCAGCGTCAGCAGCGCCATCTGGATTGGAGCGGGTGGAGCGGAACGAATCATGACTCCACGGTAAGGAGTCACTCCGGCATTGCCTGTGCGAAAGAGCACAGGCGGACATCACTCACATTGAGCAGGGTTTTTACTATGGCCCGAGTGCCCACCCTGAGGACGATCGGCGTCTATGGCTTCGACCGCGAGAGCTTCCTCGCGGCGCTGGGCGGCGCCGGGGTCGAGCTGCTGCTCGACGTGCGCCAGCGCCGCGGGGTGCGGGGCAGCGAGTACGCCTGGGCGAACGCGCAGCGGCTGGAAGCGGCGCTGGCCGAGGCCGGCATCGGCTACACGCACCTGAAGGAGCTGGCGCCGACCACGGCGATGCGCGAAGCCCAGTACAGCGAGGACGAGAAGCACGGGGTGGGCAAACGCAACCGCACCGCCCTCGCCCCCGTCTACGTCGAGCTCTACACGGCGGAGGTCCTCGACCAGGTCGACCTCGATCCGATCGTCAGGTGGATCGGCGAGAAGCCGGCGGCGCTGCTCTGCGTAGAGCGCGACCCGGAGGCCTGCCACCGCTCGCTGATCGCGGCGCGCCTGCGGGGCGGGTTCGGCTTCGAGGTCGAGCACCTGCGGCCGTGAGCGCGGCAGAGGTTATGGCCCTATGAGGTGCAAAAGCTCTGCCGCGGTCAGGCCATCGAGCGGGCGATCACTACGCGCTGGATCTCGTTGGTGCCCTCGTAGATCTGGGTGATCTTGGCGTCTCGCATCATCCGCTCGAGCGGGTACTCGTTGACGTAGCCGTAGCCGCCCAGCACCTGGACCGCCTCGACGGTGACCTTCATCGCGTTGTCGGAGGCGAAGAGCTTGGCCATCGAGGTCCACTTGCCGAGGTCGGCGGGGCGCTCGGGGCGGTCGGCCATCGCGCAGGCCTTGTAGAGGAGCTCGCGGGCGGCGGCGGTGCCGGTCTCCATGTCGGCGAGCTTGAACTGGATCGCCTGCAGCTGGTTGATCGGCTTGCCGAAGGCGATCCGCTCCTTCGCGTAGTCGTTGGCGAAGTCAGTCGCGCCCTGGGCGATCCCGACCGCCTGGGCGGCGGCGCCGAGGCGGGTGCGCTCGAGCGTGCCGAGGGCGACGGCGAGGCCCTTGCCCTCCTCGCCGATCAGGTTCTCGTGCGGGACGCGGACGTCGGTGAAGCTCGGCGAGCCGGTCGGCGAGCCCTTGATCCCGAGCTTGTGCTCGAGCTGGCCGGGGTCGAAGCCGGGCCGGTCCTTCTCGACGACGAAGGCGCTGGTGCGGCGGTTCTCGCGGTCGGTGGTGGCGAAGACGACGTAGAAGTCGGCTACGCCTGCGTTGGAGATCCAGGCCTTCTGGCCGTTGATCACCCATTCGTCGCCGTCGCGGACGGCGCTGGTCCGCATCGCCGCGGGGTCCGAGCCGGCCTCGGGCTCAGAGAGCGCGAAGGCCGGCGACCACTCGCCGCTGGCGCACTTCGGCAGCCACTTCTGCTTCTGCTCCTCGCTGCCGAAGAGCTGGATCGGCAGCGTCCCCAGCTCCTGCACCATCAGCATCAGCGCACAGGAGGCGTCGGCCTTGGCCAACTCCTCAACCGCCATCTGCAGGACCAGCGTCCCGGTGCCGGTGCCGCCGTACTCGCTTGCGAAGGGCAGGCCGAGGACGTCGTGGGAGCCGAGCAGCTCGCGGATGTCCCACGGGTACTCGCCCTTGCGGTCGATCTCCCCCGCCCGCGGCGCGATCTGCTCCTGGGCGAGGCGGCGGACCATGTCGCGCAGGTCGAGCGCCTCCTGCGGGATCTCGTAGACGGGGGTAACTGCCTCGACGGTCATCTATTCCTTTCGTTTCAGAAGACGGGGGACTCGGTGTAGGTGCCGAAGACCTCCTGCATCGCCGCGATCATCTCGCCCTCGGTGGCCTGGGTGCGGGCGGCCTCGATGATCGGCGGCATCAGGTTGCCCTCGCCGGCGGCGACGCGCTTCAGCTCGGCCAGGGCGGCCTCGACCGCGGCGCCGTCGCGGGCGGCTTTGGTCGCCGCCAGGCGCTCGACCTGCTTGCGTTCCAGCGCCGGGTCGATCTTCAGGATCGGCGTCTCCTCTTCGTCCTCCTGGGTGAAGTCGTTGACGCCGACGACGATCCGCCGCCGTTCGTTCAGCTCCTGCTGGTAGCGGAAGGAGGCATCGGCGATCTCGCGCTGGGGGAAGTTGCGGCGGATCGCCTCGACCATCCCCCCGAGCTCGTCGATGCGGGCGAAGTACTCGTAAGCGGCGCGCTCCATCTCGTCGGTCAGCTTCTCGACGAACCAGGAGCCGCCGAGCGGGTCGGCGGTGTTGGCGACGCCGGTCTCGGTGGCGATGATCTGCTGGGTGCGCAGCGCCACCCGCACCGCGTCGGTGGTCGGCAGCGCCAGCGCCTCGTCGAAGGAGTTGGTGTGCAGCGACTGGGTCCCGCCCATCACCGCGGCCAGCGCCTCCAGCGCGGTGCGGACGATGTTGTTGAGCGGCTGCTGCGCGGTCAGGGAGACGCCGGCGGTCTGCGTGTGGAAGCGCAGCCGCATCGACTCCTCCTTGGTCGCGCCGTAGGTGTCGCGCATCTCCCGCGCCCAGATCCGCCGCGCCGCCCGGTACTTGGCGATCTCCTCGAAGAAGTCGATGTGGGAGTTGAAGAAGAAGGAGAGCCGGGGGGCGAAGTCGTCGACGTCGAGGCCGCGCTCGATCGCCCGCTCTACATAAGTGAAGCCGTCCTTGAGGGTGAAGGCGAGCTCCTGCTGGGCGGTCGACCCGGCCTCGCGGATGTGGTAGCCGGAGATCGAGACCGGGTGCCAGCGCGGCATCTGCTCGCTGCACCACTCGATCATGTCGGTGACCAGGCGCATCGCCGGCTCGATCGGGAAGCACCACTCCTTCTGGGCGATGTACTCCTTGAGGATGTCGGTCTGGATCGTGCCGCCGAGTTGCTCCGCCGGCACCCCCTGCTTCTCGCCGACCAGGACGTAGAAGGCGAGCAGGATCGCGGCCGGCGCGTTGATCGTCATCGAGGTGGTGACGCCGCCGAGCGGGATCCCCTCGAAGAGGCGCTCCATGTCGGCGAGGGTGTCGACGGCGACGCCCTCGCGGCCGACCTCGCCGAGGCTTTTCGCGTGGTCGGAGTCGTAGCCCATCAACGTCGGCATGTCGAAGGCGGTCGAGAGCCCCGTCTGGCCGTGGTCGAGCAGGTAGTGGAAACGCTCGTTGGTCTCCTCGACGGTGCCGAAGCCGGCGAACTGGCGCATCGTCCACAGCCGCCCCCGGTACATCGAGGGGTACGGGCCACGGGTGAAGGGATAGGAGCCGGGCTCCCCGACCTTCTCCTCGACGTCTCCGTCCAGGTCGGCCTCGGTGTAGAGCGGCTTGATCTCCTGGCCGGAGATCGTCGTGAACTCGGCCTCGCGCTCGAGTCGTTTGTCGTCGGAGATCTGGCTCACTGGCCAGTGATTCTGACAGGGGTACAGGTGCCGACGGGACGAAAACGATCTATATAGGCCCCTTTTCGTCCCGTCGGCGGCTTAACCGGCCGCCACGGCGCGCAGCTTCGGCGCCCAGACTTCCTCGAGGAAGTCGGAGAGCTCGTCGTTCAGCCTCTCCGGCTGGAGCCGCCACTCGAGGATCGAGTTGGCTTCGACCAGGCGCGCGTTCTGCAGCTCCTCCAGCAGCATCCCGGAGTCGCTGAAGGGATGGAGCGGATCGCGCGGATGGCCGACGATCAGCGTCTCCAGCTCGATCTTCTTGCGCTCCTCGCGGTGCGGCGCCGTCTCCCCCAGCAGTAGACCCTCCAGCACCGCCTGCGAGGGGCCGGGCCGCTGTCGCACCCAGTCGAGGCCGATGTCGAGCAGGTAGTTGGTGCGCGGGATCAGCGAGGTGGCGATCGAGAGGCCCTGGAAGAAGGGGCGGCCGACTTTGAGGCCGAGCAGCAGCGGCGCGAAGATCGCGGTGACGGCCGAGAGGGCGTTGTCGAGCACCGGCATCTCGATGAAGAGGGCGCGGGCGCGGTCGGGGTAGTGGACCGCCAGCTCCAGCGCGATGTTGGCGCCGAGCGAGGTGCCACCGATCACCGCCTGCTCCTCCTTGAGATGGTCGAGCAGGGCGACGACCTGGCGGGCGAAGAGCGGCATCGAGTAGAGCCGCAGGTCCTCGGGGCGGTCCGAGCGTCCGTGGCCGAGCATGTCGACGGTGACGACCCGGTTGCCACGGGCCGCCAGCTCCGGCCCCAGCCGCTCGAACATGCGCCGGTTCATCAGCAGGCCGTGCACGAGCACGATCAGCCGGTCGCCCTTGCCGTAGACGTCGTAGCTGATCCGGTGGCCCTCATAGCGGAACTCGCTCATGGTCAGACAGTATGGCCCGGCGGCGTCATCAGCGCCACCGGCAGCGAGAGGCCGGCCTCGCGGCGCAGCGTGGCGATCTGGCGACCGGGCTGGACGGCGGGGCGGGGGTCGCTGGCGCGGTCGCCGAGGAAGGCCGCGGTCCTCTTCAGGTCGGGGGTGACGAAGGCGAGGCCCCAGAAGAAGGCGGGGCGGTCGCCGCCGGCGCGCTCGGTCGCCTCCGGCGGCTCCTGAACGACCTCGAGGATCGTCGAGCCGAGCCGGAAGAAGGCCTGGCGGGGCGCGCCGGCGGGGGTCGGCTCCTCGCGGACGCGGCGCAGGTCGAGGCCGGCCGCGGTGAGCGCCGCCGCGGTGCGGTCGAGGTCGGAGGAGATCGCGACGACGTGGTCGAGGGCAGCGACGCCGTTGGGGTGGGCCGGCGCAACGTCGGGCGGCGGGCGGTCGGAGCGAGCGGTCGGCAGGCCGTCGAGGTCGAGCGAAGCGATCTCGCGCAGTGCCCAGCCGATCAGGCCCCTCCCCTCCTCCGGCGCGAAACGGATGCGGAGGTCGCCGACGACGCACTCCTCACCCTCGACGTCGAACCCGCAGTCCCGCCAAGCCTGAGGCGAATCCGCCACCGTCAGCGCGTCGATGCTTGCAGCCATCGGGGAACCGTAGCCGTAGGCTGGGCGCGTGGACCAGGATCGGCTGCAGCGCTTCGTCGAGGCCCAAGACCAAGGCGGTGCCTACAAACGAGCGCTGGCGGAGCTGCGCGCCGGGCGCAAGACCAGCCACTGGATGTGGTTCGTCTTCCCGCAGATCGCCGGCCTCGGCCAGAGCGCAATGTCGCAGCGCTACGCGATCGAGTCGCTGGAGGAAGCGCGGTCCTACCTCGAACATCCCGTCCTCGGGCCGCGACTGGTCGAGTGTGCGGAGGCGCTGCTCGACCACGAGGGGCTCTCAGCGCGAGAGATCCTCGGCGAGATCGACGCCGTCAAGCTGCGCTCCTCGATGACGCTGTTCGCGAACGCCGCTCCTCTCGCGAGTCCGCGAAAACCCTCCTTCAAGGAAGGTTTTCGCGGACTCGATGAAAAGGGAGTCTTCAAGCAGGTGCTGGATCGCTATTTCGGCGGCGAGCCGGATGTGGCGACCCTTAGGCTGATCTGATGCAGGAGCCCCATCTGGCGTGGAAGCCGGTCGAGCCGCCGAGCCGTGCGCCGCTTCAAGGCGAGCGCGTCCTGCTGCGGCCCGTGGAGGCGGCCGTCGACGCCGAGCCGTTCTTCGCCGCCACCCACCCGCCGGCCGCCGAGGAAAGCATCTGGCGGTACATGTTCGACGGTCCCTACGGCAGCGCCGACGAGATGCGGCAGGCGATGGAAGGGGTCGAAGCCGTCGACGACCCGCTCTTCTTCACGATCCTCCCCGGCGACGGCGAGCGCCCTCTGGGACGAGCCGCCTACATGCGGATCGAGCCCGGGCACGGGGTGATCGAGATCGGCGGCATCCTCTTCGCGCCGGAGCTGCAGCGGACCACCGGCGCCACCGAGGCGATCTACCTGACGATCCGCCACGCCTTCGACCTCGGCTACCGGCGGGTCGAGTGGAAGTGCGACGCCAACAACGAAGCCTCCCGCCGCGCCGCCGAACGCTTCGGCTTCACCTATGAGGGCACCTTCCGCCAGCACATGATGATCAAGGGCCGCAACCGCGACACCGCCTGGTTCGCGATCACCGATGAGGAGTGGCCCCAGATCCGCGCCGGCTTCGAGGCTTGGCTCGCACCCGAGAACTTCGACGCCCAAGGCCGCCAAATGCGGCGCCTGGAGGAGTGCCGGGGTTAGGCTTTCGGGATGGAGCACCGCGAGCAGAAATCCCTCTCCCCCGCCGAAGCCACGGAGACCGTGCGGCGGCAGCGGATACGCGCGGACGCTCAGCGGCCGATCAGCGTCAACCTGGCCGAAGGGATCGCGCTCAGCCACAAGCTGATGCGGTTCGCGGGCGCCGCCCGCAAGAGTTGAGCGAGCCGGCTTTCGATGAGTTGCTGCGCCGGCTATCGAAGGCCAACGCGGAGTTCGTCGTTGTCGGCGGACTGGCTGTGAGCGCCTGGGGCGTCGTCCGCGGCACCAAAGACGTCGATGTCGTCCTCGCTCCTGACCTCGACAACCTCAAACGAGTCGCGGAGGTCGCGGTCGCCACCAACGGACGCGTGCAGCAGGGCGAAGCCCTGCTCGGCACTCCGATCTCCATCGCCTCCGCCCTGGCAAGTGGCGAGCAGGTCATGATCGAGACCGACCTCGGCCGGCTCGACGTGGTCCACGGGCGGACGCGCGACCTCGCCGACCTCGAGGACTTGGAAGCAGCTGGCGACTGAGGTCAGGCCGAGGCCCGGGCCGAGGATCCCAGCGCCGGGACGACCCGCTCGGCGAAGGTGGTGACCAGCTCCGGGTCGAACTGGGTGCCGGCGCCGGCGCGAAGCTCTTCCAGCGCCACCTCGCTGCTGACGGCGGGGCGGTAGGGGCGGCCTTCGGTCATCGCGTTGTAGGCGTCGCAGATGTGGATCACGCGGGAGCCGAGGGGGATCTCGCGGCCGGCGCGGCCGTCGGGGTAGCCGTTGCCGTCCCATTGCTCGTGGGTCGAGCGGACCAGCGCCGCCACCTGGCCGAGGGCCGGAGCGGCGTCGAGGACGCGCTGGCCGATCAGGGTGTGCTTGCGCATCAGCGCCCACTCCTCGTCGCTGAGGTCGCCGCCCTTGTGGAGGACCTCGTCGGGGATCGCGATCTTGCCGATGTCGTGCAGCTCGGCCGCCCGCACCAGCACGTCGAGCTCCTCGGCGTCGAGGGCGAGCTCCTTGCCGAAGGCGGCGGCAAGATGGGCGACGCCGTCGAGGTGGCGCTCCAGGCCCGGCTCGCGCTCGTGCAGGACGCTGAGCAGGACGCTGCGGGTCTGGCTGCGGGCGGAGTCGGCGCGGCGGCCCTTTTTCGCGTACATCCGCCGGTCGGCGAGCCGCAGCGCCTCGCTGGCGCTCACCACCTCGGCCGGCAGCAGCACCTTGCCCCAGGAGGCGCCGATCGAGAACCCCTTGCCCCGCTCCGAGAGCGCCTCCTCGGCGGCCTTGCAGATTCCTTCGGCGTTCAGCTCCCCGGTGGAGGCGAGGACGCAGAACTCGTCGCCGCCGAGCCGGTAGCCGCAGCCGTAGGGCTCGATCGCGGCGGCCAGCTGCCCGCCCAGCCGGCGCAGCAGGTCATCGCCCGCGGGGTGGCCGAAGCTGTCGTTGTAGGCCTTGAAGCCGTCGAGGTCGAACAGCGCCAGGACCATCGTCCGCGGCGGAGTCGCGACGATCGCCTGCTCGACGTCGAGCATCAGGCGGCGGCGGTTGGGAAGGCCGGTGAGCGGGTCGGTGACCGCCTCGTCGCGGGTGACGGCGAGCATCCGCGTGTTCTGGTCGAAGGTGATGGCGAGGCGGACGAGCACCGCCGCCAGACAGGCGACCCCGAGGCCGACCGCGACCGGGCCGATCGCGATGAAGCTGCCGGCGGCGAGCAGGCCGACCCCGATCACCGCCATCGCGATCGGGGCGACGATCCGGCGCCGGCCCGGCTCGGCGGGAGCGGCGCTCGCCTCCGCGGCGGGCAGCCAGGAGGCCGCCGCCAGCAGCAGGAAGGCCAGCGGCCAGCCGATGCTGGCGAGGTTCAGCGCCTCGGTCGACTGGCCCAGGACCGAGAGGTAGACGACGTCGGAGGCGACGAAGAGAAGGAGTGCCGCGGCGATCAGCAGCCAGGTCGGCTCGGTCCGCCACTTCGAGGCCGCGAAGGCGCCGCTCAGCAGGCCGAGCAGGACGAGGTCGAAGCAGGGATAGGCGAGGCTGACGGCAACGCCGAACGGATCGCCGCCGAGGGCTTCCAGGACCGGCGGGAAGATCAGCGCCGCGGCGAGGCCGGCGATCGCCAGCGCCCCGATCAGCCCGTCGACCCAGGCCAGCGGCTCGAGCTGGCTCAGCCGCGCCCGCAGCAGCAGGACCAGGGCGAGGTAGCTGGCCGGGTAGAAGGCGAGGAAGAGGACGTCGGCGGGCGAGGGGAACGGCGCCGGGCTGGCGTAATAGAGGAAGACCGAGTAGTAGGTCTGCCCGAGCGCCCAGAGCAGCAGGCCGGCGCCAAGCGCCAGCCACGCCCTGCGCTCCGACTTCACCGCCGCCGCCCGCCCGAGGACGGTCAGCGCCGCGCCGAGGACGACCGCGTCATAGACCCAGCGGCCGGTCGCGTCCTGGAGGGATTCGCTGCCGAGTTCCCAGAGGATGACGACGGCGTAGAAGCCGAGCAGCGCCAAGAGCAGTCCGATCGCGGCGAAGGCGACCTTTCGCGGCCACGGGATTAGGTTGGACAATTTGTCCATGCTCGTAGATCGGCCGGTACCGCTCGCGGCTTGAGCCGCCGCGTCTCAGCCTTCGCCCACGACCCCTGATTCCCCGCTCGCCCCTCCTTCTTCTCCTCCTCCCCGTTCTTCTTCGGTCGTGGTCTGGCCCGCTTCTTCTCTGGCTTCCGCTGCCGGCGACTCTTCCGCCACGGCCTTGTAGAGCTGGTGGACGTTTTCGGCGTTGCGGACCTGGACGCTGGCGGCTCCCTCCAGCTGCCGCTTGAGGCGTTCCAGGTTCGCCAGCGTCCGGCCCGAGACCCCGAGCGCGAAGATCTTCAGCACCGCGTGGACGTTCGCGTTTTCGAGTTCGTCGCGGATTTCCGGGCCCGCCAGTTCTCCGCACTGGTCGCCGTTGCCGGCGAAGATGACGATCTGGTTTTCCGACCCCGACCGGTGGAAGTCTTCGCTGGCGAAGTCGCCGATCGCGGCGCGGACGGCGGAGGTCAGATTCGCCTTTCCTTCGGGCCGCTGTTCTTCGGCCTCTTCGCGCACGTCCTTGCCGTGGCCGGTGCCGAAGCCGACCAGCGGCGAGGGGGCTTCTTCCGCGCAGCTGCCGCCGACCCGCCGCAGGGCAAGCCCGATCTCGTTTCCCGAGGCGGCGTAGCGCCCCACCGCCTCGGCCGCCACCGCGAGCTTCGTCGCCTTGCCGAACGAGTCGCCCATCGGCCGGGAGGCGTCGAGGATGATCTCGGTGTTCCTCAGCGGCAGCTCTTCGGAGGTGAGTTCGCTCCAGAGCTCCCACGGCTTCGGCACGCCCGTGAAGGCCCACAGCGCCGCCACCAGGGCGACGACGGCCGCCACCGCCTGGAACTGCCAGCGTTCGTGGAAGTGCTTGGCGGAGTCAGGTTCGGGTTCGGAGGCGGCCACAGATACTCTGGCGTACCATAGTAATCACCCCTCGTCAAGGCAACGGGGCGTCGTTCATCCCTCGCGGCGGGCGAACTCGTCGCGGCGCTTGATCAGCAGCCACTGGGGCTTCCCGCCGGCGCGCGTGCGTTGCAGGGCGAAGCCGCCGCGCAGCTTCTCGCCGTGGAGGACGAAGACGGCGTGGCCGCGCTCCAGCGCCTCGGGCCAGGGGACGCGGCCGCCCTGCTCGTAGGTGCCGCGGTCCCAGAGCTTCACCCAGCCGCCGTCGAGCTCGCCCTCGAAGTCGTTGTGGGCGAGCGAGTGGTCCTCGACCTGGATCGCCATCCGCTTCACCGCCGGGTCCATCGAGGGTTCCTTCGGCACCGCCCAGGAGCGCATCGCCCCCTCGACCTCGAGCCGCAGGTCGAAGTGATGGGCCCGCGCCTGGTGCTCCTGGACGACGAAGACGCCGGCGCTGACGCCGCGGACGGCGAACTGCTCGTGACCCTCCGGCTTGACCCGCTCGACCTCGACCTCGGCAACCGCGGCTCCCCGCGGCCCCTCCTCGAGGAAGGCGACCAGCCCGTCGACCGCGGCCTCCTCGCCCTCGGCGTGGACCGCGACGGTGCCGTCGTCGGCGTTGCGGACCCAGCCCATCAGGCCGAGGTCGTGTGCTCGCCGCACGGTCGTGTCGCGGAAACCGACGCCCTGCACCCGTCCCCGCACGACCGCTCGAATCGCCACCATCTCCTCAGGCTAACCCGGCTCGCTAACGTCGGGCGATGCGCCGAGCGCTCGCAGCGATGGTGGTCACCGCCGCAGTTGCCCTCGCGGCCTCGTCCCCGGCCGGCGCGGCCGGCGCCGCGACGGCGAGCTGCCCCCCGGTCCAACGCAACGCCGCCGGCATCTGGCAGGCGACCCCCACGACCGCGCCCTGGCAGTGGCAGTTGCAGGGGAAGATCGACACCGCCCTCGCCGCCTGCGTCTTCGACGTCGACGGCTTCGAAACGCCGCGGGCGACCGTCGCCGCGCTGCAACGCAGCGGTCGCGTCGCGATCTGCTACCTCGACGTCGGCAGCTGGGAGAGCTACCGGCCCGACGCCAAGCGCTTCCCCCGCTCGGTGATCGGCCGCACCTACGAAGGCTTCCCGGACGAGCGCTGGCTCGACATCGCCCACTTCCACCGCTTCGCGCCGGTCCTCGCGCGCCGCTTCCGCCTCTGCGCCCACAAGGGCTTCGACGCGGTCGAGCCCGACAACCTCTCCGGCTTCGAAAACAAGACCGGCTTCCCGCTGACCGCCGCCGACCAGCTGCGCTTCAACCGCTGGGTCGCCGCCCGGGTTCGCGCGCTGGGGATGGCGGTCGCCCTCAAGAACGACCCGCAACAGGTGCCGGCGCTGGTCGGCCGCTTCGACTTCGCGATCGTCGAGCAGTGCTTCCAGTACGAAGAATGCGGCAGCTACGAGCCCTTCGTCCGCGCCGGCAAGGCGGTCTTCGAGGCCGAGTACGAACTCGAGCCGAGCGACTACTGCAGCGCCGCCGCCAGCCTCGGCTTCAGCGCGATCGGCAAGTCATACGACCTCTTCGCCCACCCCTGGCGGACCTGCTGAGCCCTAGGAGGGCTTGGCGAGACCCCCGCACGCGCCTGGCGGCGGCGGACACTGCGTGGTGCGGCGTCCTCGGTCGACCGAATAGCGCTGCTATTCGGTCTCCCTGCGTCCTTGCCCCGCTTGGTCCGGCGCTCGCCAGATCGCATACGCGGGTCTCGCCAAGCCCTCCCTAGATCGCGAAGGCGACCGGGTAGTGGTCGCTCATGATCAGGCTGAGGACGGTGCCCGGCCCCTGGGCGGCGACGCTGGAGACGCAGTAGTCAAGCTGCCTGGTCGGGTTGGTGACCGAGTAGGTGTTGCCGCCCGGCGGGCAGAACGCGCTCCCTCCCGGAATGGCGAAGCTGCCCGGTTCCCGGTTGAAGTCGCCGGCGATCACCCAGGCGGCTCCTCCCACCGCGCCCGGGATCGCCCCAACCGTCCCCGCCGCGTCGGGACCGCCGGGGGAGATCGCGTGGAAGGAGAAGACCCAGCCTGGGCCGACGTTCCAGGCGACCGCCGGTCGCCACACCGGCCCCGGCCCCCAGAGGAGGGTGATGGGCGGCATCGGCGGGACGAAGGTCCTGCTGACGATCGCCGTGTTGACCCGGTTCCCCAGTTCGTCCCAGTGATGGAAGGCGATCGAGTGGGCGGGCCGGCTTCTGGTGCCACCCCAGGCGTAGTAGTCGACTTGCGTGACTCCTCCGCCCGGCGCTGCGACTTCCACGGCGCCGAGGTGTTCGGCGCTTTCGGGCGGCGCCCCGGCCTCCTGCACGCAGATGAAGTCGGGACGCGGGTTGAGGTTGGTGAGCATGTTCCCCACCCCGGTCTGCCACTTGACCTCGGTCGAGGCGTTCCCGCCCTGCATGTTCCAGGTGACGATGTTCACGACGTGGACACCGTACCTGAGTACTCAGACGCTGCCAGAGTGAGGCGGAAATGCCGTCTAGGCAACGACCCCATCGGGTGAGATACTCGCGCCATGCGGGAGCACGGGTGCATTCACTCGGGTCGCCACCTGGGCGCAGACGGCCATGCCTGCTGGGCTTTCGACGAGGTGGATGAGTTCGCCGCGGTGGCCCTCGAGTTCCTCGACGACGGTCTCCGCGCCGGGCAGCGGATCGCCTACGTCGGCAGTGAGCCGCCGGACGAGCAGCGGGAGCGGCTCGACCCGCTCGGCGACGTCGGCTCGATGATCGACGCCGGGAAGCTGCAGCTCTTCCAGCTGAAGGAGCTGTACTCGATCGGCGAGCCGGTCGACGCCGAGCAGCAGATCGCGATCTACAACGCGGCCACCGACGCCGCCCTCGCCGACGGCTACAGCGGCCTGCGGGTCGCCGCCCAGGCGACCGACCTGGTCTCCGAGCCCCGGACCTGGAACGCGCACGTGCGCTGGGAGAGCGTCGCCGACCGCGTGATGTCGGTGCGGCCCCTCGCGGCCCTCTGCGGCTACCAGCGCGGCGCCCTTCCCGACGGCCTGATCGCCGACCTCGCCACCGTCCATCCCGCCAGCAACGAAGGGACGGCCGCGGTGCCCTTCCACTTCTTCGGCGACTCCGGCGACGCGGTCATCTCCGGCGAAGTCGACGGCTTCTCAGCCCCCGACCTCGACCACCTGCTCGGCCTCTCGCTGGAGAGCGACGCCGAGATCTCAATCGACCTCGGCGAGCTCGAGTTCATCGACCACCGCGGGCTCGAAGTGCTGATCGGCCACGTCGAGCGCCTCAACGCCGGGGGCCACTGCGAAGTCCGCAACGCCCCCCACGTCGTCAACCGCCTCTGCGACCTGCTCGAGATCGAGCTGTGACGCCAACGCGAGAGGGCTGATGCACGACTACGTCATCGTCGGCGCCGGCTCGGCCGGCTGCGTGCTCGCCAACCGGCTCAGCGAGGACCCCTCGGTGCGGGTGCTGCTGATCGAGGCCGGCGGGCGCGACCGGCATCCCAACATCAAGATCCCCGCCGCCTTCGCCAAACAGTTCCAGACCAAGCTCGACTGGGACCTGGCGACCGAGCCCGAGCCCTACTGCGACAACCGCTCTCTATATGTGCCGCGTGGCAAGGGCCTCGGCGGCTCGAGCTCGATGAACGCGATGCTCTACGTCCGCGGCCACCCGCTCGACTACGAGGGCTGGGCCGCCACCGGCGCCACTGGCTGGGGCTGGGAGGGCGTCCGGCCCTACTTCCTGCGCGCCGAGGACAACCAGCGTGGCGCCTCCGAGCACCACGCGGTCGGCGGGCCGCTGCGGGTCGAGGACGAGCGCTCGCCACGGCCGCTGACCGGGCGCTTCCTCGCCGCCTGCGAGGAGGCCGGCATCCCCCGCATCGACGACTACAACGGCCCCGAGCAGGACGGCGCCTCGCTGGCGCAGGTCACGCAGCGGCGCGGTCGGCGCTGGAGCGCCGCCGACGCCTACCTGCGCCCGGCGCGCAAGCGGCCGAACCTGGAGGTGGTGACGGGCGCGCTGGTCTCCGGGCTGGAGATCGCGGATGGCGTCGCCACCGGCGTCCGCTACTCGCGCCGGCGCGGCGGCGAGCAGGTGGCGCAGGCGGGGCGCGAGGTGATCCTCGCCGCCGGCGCGATCGGCTCGCCGCAGCTCTTGCTGCTCTCCGGCATCGGCCCGGCCGCCCAGCTGCGCGAGCACGGGATCCCGGTCGTCCACGACCTGCCGGGGGTCGGCGAGAACCTGCAGGACCACCCCTACGTCTCCTGCGTCTGGGACGTGCCCGGCGGCGGCTCGCTCGCCGACGCCGAGAAGCCGAGGGCGCTGCTGGAGTACCTGCTGCGCCGCAGCGGCCCGCTCAGCTCCTCGGTCGCCGAGGCCTTCGCCTTCGTCCGCAGCCGCCCTGGCCTGCCGGCTCCCGACCTGCAGTTCCACTTCGCCCCCGCCTACTTCGTCGACAACGGGTTCGAGGAATACGACGGCCACGCGATCACCATGGGCCCGGTCCTGGTCAAACCGCGCGCCCGCGGCTGGGTCCGGCTGCGCTCCGCCGACCCCGCGGCGAAGCCCCGCATCCTCACCAACTCGCTCGCCGACGACGAGGACGTCGCGGCGCTGGTCGCCGGGGTGCGGCTCTCGCGCGAGGTCGCCGCCGCCGGCCCCTTCGCCGAGGTCCTCGGCCGCGAGCTCTTCCCGGGCGGCGAGGTCGACACCGACGAAGCGCTGGCCGCCGACGCCCGCCGCCGCGCCGAGCTCCTCTACCACCCGGTCGGCACCTGCCGGATGGGGACCGATGCCGAGGCGGTCGTCTCCCCCGAGCTCCGCGTCAACGGCCTCGAGCGCCTGCGCGTCGTCGACGCCTCGGTGATGCCGACGATCCCCAACGGCAACACCAACGCGCCGACGATCATGATCGCCGAGAAAGCCGCCGATTTGATCCGGTCCGCGGCTTAACCTCCGCCCCCACATGCCCTTCGTCTTCTTCGCCGCGATCGCGCTGATCGGCGCCGCGATCCACCTGCATAGAGACAAGCAGCCGCGCAGCAGCGCCCGCACGGTCGAAATCTTCCTTGTCTGGTGGATGGTCGTCGCGGTCGGGGTCGCCGCGATCTTCGGGGCGATGTTCCACCTCTTCGACGGCCCCCACACCGCCCGCGAAATCGGCTACACCAACGGCGACGGCGGCTTCCAGACCGAGGTCGGCTTCGCCGACCTGGCGATCGGCGTCCTCGGGGTCCTCTGTGTCCGCTTTCGCGACGGCTTCCTGCTCGCCGCCGTGATCGCCGTCTCGATCAGCTACCTCGGCGATGGCTACGGGCACCTCCACCAGGAGGCGATCCACGACAACCACGACCCCGACAACACCGGTTTGCTGCTCTGGAGCGACTTCATCGTCCCGCTCGTCGCGATCGCCCTCTACGCTTACTGGCAGCGGTTCACACGGTTGCAACACAATGTTTGATTAGTCACAGGGGCGCTGTTAGACTCGCGCCCCTCCGAAGTGCCGAACGGGAGCGAAGATGGCGGAACGGGAGAGTCGCTTCGGCGGCTCGGCAAAGTACGAGCCAGGCGAGATCCTGGGTGAATGTGAGCGGATTCTCGCCGCGCACGAAGCGCTGCCCCGCTGCGTCTCGATCGAGCCACGCCATACGGAATCCCAGACGGCCGACCTGCGAATCCGCTTCGGCGACCGCGGCTGGCTCTCCTCGCCTGGGGGCGAGGGGCTGATCGCCGCCTTCGAGGAGCACCCGGCCATCGCCGGGGTCGAGCGCAAGCGCGCCGACCTGCTCCTCCGCTTCACCGACGAAGCGCTGCTGAAGCTGGAAGAGCGACTCGGAGAGGGCGAGGCGGCGGGGATGGGAACCGCCGACCTGCTCGCGGGCAAGCCCCACCACGTCAGCCTGGTCGGACCCAATGCCAACAAGGCACTGCATCTCGGGCACCTGCGCAACGTGGCGTTGGGGCATGCACTGGCCTCCGGCCTGACCGCCGCCGGAGCGCCAGTGCATACCCGCAGCCTCGTCGCCGACATGGGCCGGCGGACCTGCGAAGCGATGAGCGGCTACCTCGACGCCTACGAGGGGCAGAGCCCGGAGTCGCTGGGAGTCTCCGGCGACCGCTTCGTCGAGCTCTGCTCCCGCGCCTTCCAGGGCGAAGCCGGCCGGCGCCGCCCCTCGACCGGCCCGAACGCGCAGGAGGAGGAAGTGACCGGCGACAAAGCCGACGAGCTGATGGCGGCCTGGCTGCGGGGCGATGCGAGCGAGCAGGAGCTGTGGCGGCGGATGCGGGGCTGGGTGCTGGAGGGACACGAGCGCACCCTGGCCCGGCTTGGGGTGAGGATCGACGAGTACGACTTCGAGTCCGAGGACATTCCCCGCGCCCTGGACCTCGTCGCCCTCGGGCTGGAGCTGGACCTGTTCGAGCAGGAGGAGAGCGGCGCTGTCGTCTACCGCAGCGGCCGCGGCGAGTACGAAACGATGGTGCTGCTGAACGCGGAGGGGACGCCGACCGAGTGCGCGCGGGTCCTCGCCGTCTGCCACCGCATCGTCGACGAGCTCGACCCCGAGGTCACCTTCGTCGAAGTGCTGGGCGACGAGTGGCGCCCGGCGCAGACGGTGGTCGGCGACGTGCTGGCGCGGCTGCTGCCGAGCCACGCCGACAAGCACTACGAGTGGATCTACTACGGCCTGGTCACGACCGACGGCCAGAAGATGGGATCGAGCAACGGCGAGGTGGTCTGGATCGACGACTTCCTCGACCGGCTCGCCGCCGGCCCCGCCGTCGCCGCGCTGGAGGAGATCGGCGGCGGCGCGGTCTCGCGCGAGGAGCTCGCCGACCTCCTCGCCCGCGCCACCTTCCTCTGCGCGCCGATGGCGCAGCTGCTGCCGCTCGACGTCGAGGGCCTCTTCGAGGAGCAGGCGGGAGCGGCGTGGACGATTGCCGAGGCCTGGGCCCGCGCCGCCGCCGCGGCGGCCGGGCGCCCGCAGGCGAGCGGCGCCAACCGCGCCGGGGCGATGCTCTCGCAGCAGTTCCGCCCGGCTCTGCGCGAGGCGCTGGAGCGGCGCGACCCGGTGATCCTCGCCGGCTATCTGCAGCGGCTCTCCGAAGCCTTCCTCGACGCCCCCGCGATGGGGCCGGCGGCGCGGCCGGTGCTGGAGCGCGTCCTCGCCGGCCTCGGCTTCACGGCGGCGACTAGGCAACCCTCGAATCAACCTTTGATCGAGGCGTAGGGACAATGTCACTATCCTGCAACCAACTTGCGCCCGTAGCTCAATTGGTCCAAGAATCTGTAATGGGTTCGAAGAGTAACGGCCTTCTAAGCCGTCGATACGGGTTCGAATCCCGTCGGGCGTGCTACGAGTCAACCCTCCGAGGAGGTCCGCGATGCTGCGGATAGACCTCAGCAGGGCGGAGGCGATCGAGGTACGCGAGCTCGCCCGCGGCCTCGCCGCCGAGTACGGCTCGACCGACAGCGAGGCGCTGCTCGGGGACCTCTCGGGCCTGGTCGAGGGGCTGCCGCAGCGGGTTGTGGAGGAGGTGCGCGACCACATGGGCAAGCGGACCTCGGGCCTCGCCGTGATCGGCGGGCACCTGGTCGACGAGGAGGAGCTGGGGCCGACGCCGATCGAGCAGAAGGACCCGGAGACGACCGCGGCCTCGCTCGAGTACGAGGTCCTCACCACGCTCTACGGCAGCATGCTCGGCACCGTCTTCGGCTGGGCGACCCAGCAGAGCGGCCACATCGTCAACGACATCATCCCGATGGCCTCGATGGCCGACCAGCAGGTCGGCGCCAGCAGCAAGGTCGAGCTCGCCTGGCACACCGAGGACGCCTTCCACCCCGGCCGCGCCGACTTCATCGGCCTTCTCTGCCTGAGAAACCCGACCGGGGCGCCAACCACGGTGGCGACCCTGGCCGATGTCGAGAGCGCCGACGGCGGCCTCTCCCCCACCCTCTTCACCGACTGCGTGATCATCCCCGCCGACGACGCCCAGGCCGAAGGCGCCGAGGAGCTCGGCGTCGACAACTGGGTCGGGCCCTCGCTGCAGCCGGTGCCGCTGGTGCGGCGCAGCGAGACCGGGCTGGAGATGTGCGTCGACCCCGCCTACATGTCGGTGGCGAGCGACGACCCGGAGGTCCGCGAGGCGGTCACAGGCTTCTGCCGGACGATCGACGAACAGATCAAGGACGTGGTCCTGCAGCCGGGCGAGATGATCCTGATCGACAACGGGCGCGCCGTGCACGGACGCCGCCCCTTCAAACCGACCTACAGCGGCCGCGACCGCTGGCTGAAGCGGGTCAACGTCGCGAAACGGTTCGAGACGCGCGCCGCCTACTGCACCAACCAGGGCCGGCGGCTACTAGCCTGAGTCGGCTTTGACCGACCCGAACCCGGAGCAGGTGCTCGCGGCGCTGCGGATCCCGCAGCGCGGCGAGGTGATCCAGCTCGCCCTGCCGCTTTATCCGGGGGCGCCGACGGTCTCCGAGCATCCCTGGCAGCAGTCGCTGATCACCGACGGCGCCGGATCCGACCAAGCCGAGCGCAGCGAGAACCGCGAGACCTACCTCGAAGAGCTGATCGGCGGCAGCCTCCACTGCGGCTGCCACATCGACGCGCTCGGCCACTGCGGCGTCGGCGGGCGCTTCCACGGCGGCCTCGGGCTGGAGGAGATCGCCGGGCCCGAGGGCCTGCGCCGGTTCGGCATCGAGGAGGCGGGGCCGTGGGTCGCCCGCGGCATCTGCCTCGACGTCGCCGCGGTGGCGGGGGTCGAGCACCTGGAGGCGGGGTTCGTGATCGCGCCGGAGCACCTCGAAGCTGCCTGCCGGCGCCAGGAAGCGACGGTCGAGCCCGGCGACGTAGTCCTCCTCCACACCGGCTGGGCCCGCTTCTATGAGAGCGACCCCGACCACTACATCGAGAAGGAGCCCGGCGCCGGGGTGGACGCCGCCCGCTGGCTCACCGACCGCCAGGTCTCCCTCGTCGGCGCCGACAACTGGGGCTTCGAGGTCGTCCCGGCCGAGAAAGAGGGCCACTCCTTCCCCGCTCACCAGCACCTCCTCACCGAAACCGGCACCCACATCCTCGAGAACATCGACACCGTCCCTCTCCTCCGCGGCCCGAACGAGTTCCTCTTCCTCGCCTCCGTCCCCCCGATCCGCGGCGCCACCGCGGCCCCGCTCAACCCGCTTGCGGTGATCTGAGCCGACTCACCCAGGCGAAGCTAGCCCGGGTGAAGTTCCGGGATCCTCCCGCTCTAGAGCCTCTGAGGTGAAGTGGAGCACGATTCGTTCGATCTTGTCCTCACGGGGAAGGTCAGGGTTCTCGGCCACTTCATTGATGAATGCCATCTGCTTCTCCTTCTCCTCGAGCGAAAGGTCGAGTGAGGAAATCAAATCGACGAAGAAGTCCTGGGTTTGATCGACGCCGGCGTCCGAAAAAGAGGGCAGTACCTGCGTATTGAGTAAATCGTGATCGCGAGGGGTCCGCACCATCGCACGGCCCTGCTGCATATCGATTTTCGTTTTCTTCCGGAACTCTCGCAGCGTCTGTTTCCTCACCAGCCAAAGCCCCAGGATGCTGGGGATTGCACCCAATGCGATGGCAGATGCCAGTGCTCCTACCTGCTTGCCACCGCCTGCCGTGTCGAGTATGAGGCCGACGGCCGCGACGGCGCTCAGGGCGGTGGCGCTCACAGCAAAGGCTTTCACCCCGCGATTCCCCATCTCACCCACCCTGAATCGCACCTGAGAGGACAGCGCCCACGAGAATGAATGCACCGACCATGTTCGGAACCAAGATTCCAAGCATGGCCCGGAGCGCGGGTGGCTGTCTCGACCTGTCGTAGCCATAGGCCCGCACCAGGGTGGGAAGGCCGACGCACCCCAAGGAGAAGGTCGCGATGAGAAGGCCGATCTGACACTCGCTGAGGGAGCCATGATTGTGGGCCCTGCTTAAGGCGAGAACACCAAACCCGATCGCCGCCGCGATAACCCAGTCGATCCACCAGACAAGATCCTCGCGGACGAGCCGGGGCCCCTTATCGGATCGAGCCGCCTTCTCGAGCGGGATTTGCAGCACCACGGCAACGATGCCGATCAGCACACTGAGGAGGCGAGAGTCGATTCCCAGGCCTTCGTGGGCTGAGGTGCCGTGGGATACGGCGGCCTGCGAGCACTCAGGCACAAAAAGGCAGGCCAGCGCCATAAGGGCCAACCCCATAAGGACGCCGGAGCAGCGGGAGCCGCCCAACCTCATTAGTTAAGGATATCTGCCCCGCTAAGAGGAGTTCTTGCCGCCTCTCTTCGAGGAGCCCGAGGAGTTGGCGATCTTCGCCGCCCTTTCCTTGCTCATCCCCTTCTTGCGCAGGCCCTCGTACTGCTTGTCGTTCTTGACGCTGGAGCCGTGATCCTTGGCCATCGTCTTCACCTCCGTCAAGGTTCTTCTGCTTGTCCTTCCGGACCCGATAGCGGGTGGAAATCACGCATCCGATATTGAGCACACTCCGCTGTGGTCAATATCGGATGCGGCGAGTGATAGCCCCGACGGGGTACGCGCTAGAGGCCTTCGGGCAGCATGCCGGCGGGGGCGGTGGCGAGGAGCGCTCGCTCGACCTCGCGCTTGGGGTCTGTGCGGGCGTCGCCTTCGCTCGCCATCACTTCGTCGCCCGCCCACCACTCGCGGCCGTCGGGCGCTCGTAGCCAGCAGCCGCCGTAGCCGAGCGGCGGGGGCTCTGGGGGTGGGCTCGGGGCCGAGGGCAGCTGGTCCCAGCTGGCGAGGATCGACTCCGCCTGCTCGCCCGGCACCCGCCAGGTCGGGTCTTCGCGGCCAGAGTAGAGGCGGGCGCCGGCGGTCCAGCCCTCAGATGATGCGGACGTGTCCATGCATGACGACCATGAAAGTGCAGAAGCTCGTGTAGGGACCGCGGTCGGCGCTGCGCGGGTCGGCAATCAGCGCACCTGAATTGTCGCGGTTGGTGACGGCGGTGCTGCCCGGCTTGTGCGACCAGTATCCGGTCTTTCCCTTGCGATACCAATGGAAGTCGCTGTTCGGCCAGATGACGAGTGCGACCAGATGCCCTTTCCCGGGGCATTTGTTGTTCGCTTTGGGCGCGTCGATCAGGTCGTCGGCCAAGGCGGCTTTCCTGACCGCCGAGCAGGTGAGACCGGTGTATTCTGCACCCGCCGCCTTGCCGGGCTGGGCAAAGGTGTTGGTGCGGACATCGGTTCCATAGTTGTAACAGTTGTTGTAGGGCTGGATCGCAGGGACGTTCCACCATTCGGGCTCATAGAGGGGCGCGCACTGGCATCCTGGCTCCACCTTCGGTTTGAGGGTTTCGCGGATGCGTTCCCATGGGACCATCAGCTCCAGGGAGCGGCCGATCTCGTCCCAGAGCAGCTGTGGCAGCTCCTGTTCGCGCCCGTGCAGTGGCCGCAACGGCCCCTCGCTGCTGCCGACGAAGCCCTCGAAGCCGGCGTCGGCGATCCGAAACGCTTTTTTCCCGGCGAAGGCGACGCCGTTGACGACCCGCAGGCTGGATGGAACGCCGCGGGGGCGCTCGCCCTCGATCTGGACGGCGACGCCGCGATAGCCGAGCCTCGGCTCGGCAAGGTGGGCGACCTCTTCCAGGTGGACTTTCTCTTCCGGCCGAAGGCGCTCGAGCAGCTCCTCCTCCTGCGGACCGGTGATCACCACGGTCGGGTTGGGACGTCCACTGAAGACGTCGACGGTGAGCGTGATCGACATTTCGCGCCTCCTCGGGGGAGCTGGGTGGGCTCCGAGCGACGCTAGTTGTAAACTAGGGAGTTTTCAACTACTCAACATCTCTTAAAGGAGCGTGCCATGAGCAATGAGACCATCACCCTGTCACTGTCGAAAGCCGACGCGGAGGTGCTGCTGGGCGTTCTCTCCTCCGAGCGCTACAACGCCGACACCGAAGCGGTCTGCAACCAGATCCGCAAACAGCTCGACGAGAAGCTGGCCTAACCCCGGGTCCCTCCCCCGCTCCCGTCCGGTGACCAGCCGGGGCCGCGGAAGAGGTAGCCGAGGCGGTGGCGCCAGCTGGTGGCCTTGCGTACGTCCTGCCAGATCGCGGCGAACTCGTGGAAGGCGACTCTGGTCGGGCGGAAGGTGCGGATGTTCTGGGTGAGGCCGTAGCGGGGGCGCTCGGTCTCGCCCTGGAAGCTGCCGAAGAGGCGGTCCCAGACGATCAGGATGCCGCCGTAGTTGCGGTCGAGGTAGACCTCGTTGGAGCCGTGGTGGACGCGGTGGTGCGAGGGCGTGTTGAAGAAGAACTCGAACCAGGCCGGCATCTTCTTCACCCGCTCGGTGTGGATCCAGAACTGGTAGATGAGGCTGATCGCCTGCTGGGTGAGGATCATCCAGGGGGCGAAGCCGACCAGCGCCAGCGGCGCCCAGAAGGGCAGCGCCGTCATCGGCGTCCAGGTCTGCCGCAGCGCGGTCGAGAGGTTGTAGTGCTGGGAGGAGTGGTGGACGACGTGGCTGGCCCAGAAGACGCGGACCTCGTGGTGGATGCGGTGGAACCAGTAGTAAGCGAGGTCGTCGGCGAAGAAGAGCAGGACGTAGGTCCACCACTCGTCGGCGGGCATCCGCAGCGGCGTCAGCTCGTAGAGCCCGGCGTAGATCGCGATCACGACCAGCTTCCAGACCGCGTTGATGACGACGTTGCCGCCGCCCATCGTCAGGCTGGTGCGAGTGTCCCGCGCCTCGTAGCCGACCAGCTCCTCGTCCCGCGCGTACTTGAACGAGAGCAGCTCGACGACGAGCAGCAGCACGAAGGCCGGGATCGCGTAGAGGATCAGCTCCGCCACAAGGGGAAATGTAGTGGCCGATCGGTTGTAGGCTCGTTTCGTGAGCGAGGCGGAGTACCGGGAGGAGAGCAGGAGGACCTGGAGCGAGGCGGCGTCGAGCTGGGCGCGCGCCGCCGAAGAGGAGGAGACCGGCGCTTCCCGCGACGCCACGGCGTGGATGCTGGAGGCGGCCGATCTGCAGCCGGGCGAGCGGGTGCTGGAACTCGCCTGCGGCGCCGGCCGGGTCGGGCTGCAGGCGGCGGCGCGGGTCGGGCCCGACGGCACCGTCCTCTGCACCGACTTCTCCGAGGCGATGGTCGAGGCCGTCGCCGAGCGGGTGCGGCGACTCGGAGTCGCCAACGTCGAGACCCAGGTGCTCGACGCCGAGCACCTGGAGCTCGAGGAGGATCCCTTCGACGCCGTGCTCTGCCGCTTCGGCTACATGCTGATGGCCGACCCGGTGCAGGCGCTGCGCGAAAGCGCCCGCGTGCTGCGCCCCGGCGGGCGCCTGGTGCTGGCCGTCTGGGGCCCCGGCGAGAAGAACCCTTGGCTCGGGACCATCCTGGGTGCGGTGATGGCCCACCTCAACGCGCCGCCGCCGCAGCCGGGCCAGCCCGGCCCCTTCTCGCTCGGCGACGCCGCGCGCCTGCGAGAGCTGGTCGAGCAGGCGGGTCTCGGGGAGGTGGAGATCGCAAAGGTCGAGACGAAGCAGCGCTACGACTCGCTCGCGTCTTGGTGGGACGAGATCCTCGAGGTCAGCGGCCCCCTGGCAACGATCCTGAAGGCACTGCCCGCCGAGGACCGGGAATCAATTCGCTCCACGGTCTTCGCGAAGGCGGAGGAGTTCGACGGCGCGGAAGGAGCCGTCTTCCCCGCCGCGGTCGTCTGCGCGAAGGCACGCAGCCGACTTTGACCACACTCCACTGTGGTCAAAGTCGGATACGGCGCGGAGCTTGACCTACCAGCGGTGCAGGCGTAGACATTGGATCGACAACCTTCACCAAAAGGAGACCCAGCTGTGACCCCTGACTCACCCAATCCCGAGCTCAAGGCCAAGCACCGGAAGATGTGGGCCTCGGGCGATTACCCGTCGATGGTCGAGACCTTCCTGCTGCCGCTCGGGCCGCGGTTGGTCGACGCTTGTGAGATCGGGGAGGGCGATCGGGTGCTCGACGTCGCCGCCGGTACCGGCAACGCCGCGATCGAGGCGGCCAAGCGCGGCGCCGAGGTCGTCGCCAGCGACCTGACGCCGGAGCTGTTCGAGGCCGGGCGCGCCCGGGCCAAGGCGGCCGGGGTCGAGCTCGAGTGGGTCGAGGCCGACGCCGAGGCACTGCCGTTCGAGGACGAGAGCTTCGACGTCGTCATCTCCTCGATCGGCGTGATGTTCGCCCCCCACCACCAGGAGGCCGCCGACGAGCTGGTGCGGGTCTGCCACCCCGGCGGCAGGATCGCCCTGCTGAGCTGGACGCCCGAGGGCATGATCGGCGCCCTCTTCCGCACGATGGGGCCGTTCGCGCCAGCACCCCCGCCCGGGGCGCAGCCGCCGCCGCTGTGGGGCAGCGACAGCCACCTCGACGAGCTGTTCGGCGAGCGAGTCGAGCTGGAGCAGGTCGAGCGCGACGTGCTCCAGGTGACCGCCTTCGCGCGGCCCGACGACTACGGGGAGCACTTCAAGGAGCGCTACGGGCCGACGATCGTGGCCCGGGCCAACGCCGAGAAAGACGGCCGCGCCGAGGAGTTCGACCAGGTCCTGAGTGAGTTCTGCGGCGAGTGGAACCTCGGCGAGGAGGACGCGGCCCGCTTCGAGATGGAGTACCTGCTGGCGGTCGGGCGCAAGCGGAGCTGAGCTACTGCCCCGGAGGGGCCTGCCAGATCAGCGTGTGGCCGTCGTCGGGAGACGGGCGGTTGACGGAGTTCTGCCCGTGGCCCCCTTTCCGCACCCAGGCGTCGTCGCCGAGGAAGGACGGCGCCCCGAAGGGAAGATCGGCGGCGGGAATCGCGGCGTAGTCGGCTTCGGCGAATTTGGCGCCGTAGTTCGGCCCGCTCGTGCTGCCGTCGGAGTCCGGCGTGACTTTGGTCCGGAGGTCGGTGACGGCGGCGCGCCATTCGTCGAGCAGTTTTCTTTCGTCCCGGCTGGAGGGATGGGGAACTTCGTAGACGGCGACGTCCGGGTGGTCTTTCCACAGTGACAGCGCCCCCTGAGCCATCTCGCCGAAGGCGACGATCGCCTGCAGTTTCGAGCCGGTGGCGGCGTCGTAGAGCCGGTTGCGCCATTTCAGCTGCGCCGGTTCTTCGAGCTTCTTCAGCTCCACGGAGGCGGCGCTGGGGTGCAGGGCATACGCCCAGGCGTTGAGGCAGAGGTATGAGTGGGTCAGCCCCACCTTCGCCAGCAATCCCTGCACCCGCTGGCCGGCGTTGCCGACCAGGGTCCGCCCCGCGATCCGCTCGGTCGGGCCGGGGTCGGAGGCGATGCAGAGCAGGCGGGCGGAGCCGTCGAGCCTGCCGCGGTAGAAGATCGGCCCCCAGTCGAACCAGAAGTCGTCTTTCACCGGCGGGTCGGGGACTTCCGCGAACAGCCGCGCAAGCGCCGCGGGTGGGCCGTGATCGAAGGCGGGCGAACTCATCCTCCCGACCCTACCGTGATTACCTTCCTGACAGTTGAGTATTTATAAGTCGCTTCAATGAAAGGGTGATCTCTCCCCTCGTCTTGTACGGACGGCTCGTCACCTTCGACGACGGCAAGGTGATCGACGAGGGCGCCCTCTACATCGGCGCCGACGAAAAGATCGCCGCCGTCCAGGACGCCGACGCCGCGCCGCCGCCCGGCTTCGAGCAGGCGAGAAAGGTGAAAACCGGCGGGGCGATCTACCCGGGCCTGATCGACCTCCACGGCCACATGGTCTACAACGCCCTCTCGCTCTGGTCGCCGCTGGGCCGAACCGAACCGTACGTGTCGCGCTACGAATGGCCCGGCGCCAAAGATTACGAAGAGCGCATCTCCGACCCGGCGAACGCGCTCGGAGCGCTGGCCGGGAAGGCGATGCTCAAGTACGTCGAGACGAAGGCGGTGATCGGCGGCACGACCGCCATCCAGGGCTCGGCGAAGATGGCCTATCCCTACGAAGGCTGGCTGGTCCGCAACGTCGAGTACGAGACCTTCAAGACCGGCAAGAAAAGCGTCTACCAGTCGGCGCTGCCGCTCAAAGACGACGAATACCCCAAAGACGCCAAACGGATGAAAGAAGGCAAGGCCTTCCTCTACCACCTCGCGGAGGGGACCGAAGAAAAACTGGTCGAGGAGTACGAAAAGCTGCGCGACGAGCACTGCCTGCAACCCACCCTCGGGGCGATTCACTGCACCGCGCTGCACCAGGACGACTTCGAAGAGTGGGCCTCGCACGGCGGCTCGGTGATCTGGTCGCCCTTCTCCAACCTCTGGCTCTACCGCGACACGACGAAAGTGGACGAGGCGACAAAAGCCGGGGTCAAGGTGTGCCTCGGCGCCGACTGGTCGCCGTCGGGGTCGAAGAACCTGCTCGGCGAGTTGAAGGTCGCCGACCTCTGGAACAAGGACCAGATGAAAGGCGCCTTCAAAGACCGGGAGCTGTGCGAAATGGCGACCGCCAACCCCGCCGACACGCTCGGCTGGGGCGATCGTCTCGGGCGCCTGCGCGTGGGACTGCACGCCGACGTGCTGGTCACCACCGACCGCGAAGAAGACGCCTACAGAAACCTGATCACCTCCCTCGAGCACGACGTCCTGCTGGTCGCGATCAACGGCCAGCCGTTCTACGGGACCAAGGAGCTGATCGACGAGACCGGGGCCGAACACGCGGAAGAGATCCACGTCGGCAGAACCACCCGCCGGATCATCCTCATCTATCCCACGGTGAAAGAAGCGGACATGGGCTGGAAAGCCGTGCTCGAAGACATCAAAAAGGCAAAAGACGATCCGGTGGCGCGCTACCTGGAAATCAAGCACCTCCACGAAGTAGGAAAACCGCCCCCGTGGCTGATGACCGACAAGCCCTGGGACGATCCCTCGCAGACGAAGAAAGAGGTGCCGGTGACGGTCGAGATCCCGCCCCTCGACGCCCTCACTCACGACGCCGCCTACTTCGCGGCGGTGAAAGCGAGCCCGATCCACGGCGGCAAGCTCGACGGCATCCGCGACTACTACGGCCACCTCTGAGCGCCGCGGCGGATCGCGTAGACCGTCACCGCGTCGCCGAGCAGCTTGTCGTCGCGCAGCGGGGCCATTCCGAGGCGCTCGGCGACGGCGATCGAGGCGGCGTTCTCGGGCTGGATCATCGCCGTGATCAGAGGGAGCTCGGGGAAGCGTTCGAAGCCCCAGCGCAGGACGGCCTGAGCGGCCTCGGTCGCGTAGCCGTTGCCGCGCGCCTCGGGGCGCAGCGCCCAGCCGATCTCGGTCTCCTCGAACTGGGGCCAGTATTTGAGCCCGGTGCGGCCGAGGAACGCACCGCCCTCGCGGGCGACGATCGCCACTCGGCCGTGCCCCCGCTCCGTCCATTCCGCCTGACTGGAGCGCAGCCAGCCTTCCCGCCACTCGCGGCTGGGACGGCCCATGAAGCGGGAGACCTGCGGGTCTTCCTGGAGGCGGATGAGCTCGTCGAGGTCGTCCGCCGTCATCGTCCGCAGCAGCAGGCGCTCAGTCTCGATCAGCGCGCCCGGTGACATCGAGCAGCTCCCGGTGGTGGTCGACGACGAAGTCGGCCTCGACCCCGGCCGACTCGTCGGGGTCGTCGTGCATGCCGCGGTAGCGGACGGTCCGCATGCCGAGCGCGGCGGCGCCGGCGACGTCGGTGCGGCGCAGGTCGCCGACGTGCATCGCTTCCTCCGGTGCCGCCCCCAACGCCGCGAGCGCGGCTTCGAAGATCTGCGGCGAGGGCTTGTAGTGACCGACCTCGTCGGAGAAGGCCCAGCCGCCGAAGTGGTCGAGCAGGCCCTCGTCGGCGAGCAGCCCTCGCAGCAGCTCGCCACGGGTGAAGCCGACGTCGCAGACGATCCCCAGCCGCACGCCCCGCCCCGCCAGCGTATCCAGCGTCTCGCCGATGCCCGGCGAGAGCTCGAGCTCCGCCTCCCTGCCGGCGCCGAGGAACGCTTCGGCGACCAGCTCTTCGGCCGCGCCCTCGACCCCGAGAACGCGGACCAACGCCGCCGCCGCCTCGCGCGGATGCAGGTGCTCTCCGGCCCGCCAGGATTCCTCCCAGCCCCGCCCCACCTCCTCCAGGCCCTGCATCACCAGCTCCGCCTCAACCTCCACCCCGCACTCCGCGCAGGCCGCCGCGACCGCCCGCCGCCGCGCCTCTGTCATCGCACCCGACGGCACCCGCGCGATCGTGTTCCAGAAGTCGAAGGTGACGGCTTGGATCACTCCAACCTCTGTCGCGAGGGATTGGGCATTGCGAAATCCTTGGCTTCCTGCCAGATCTCGCGGGCCTTGACGGGATCTTCCTCGTAGAGATCCACGAAGCTTCGTGCGCAGGACGCAAAGGGGCTGTCCGCCCTCGTTGCCATCTCAACATACTCGCGCGCCTCCTCGCGTTTATCGGGATCCAGACTCTGCAGCAATCCGAGCGCAATCCACATGCTCATGATTTTTTCGGCCCGCCCGAGGTCGAGATCGGGTCGAATCAGACCCAGCACCTTGATCGTCGCTATCGCCCGTCGACGTTCCTCTTGTCGTCCCTCCTTTGCCCGCGGAATCACTGCGAAAAAGTCGATCAACGTCTCAGGGGGAGGGTCTTCGCCGTCCAAGGGGTTCAGCAAGTAGGGCCTCTCGTCTCGCGTGGATGCGACGTCAGGGGCGGTCGCAACCCTCTGACCAGCAATAGGAAAGTAGTTGCCCTTGTGCATGGTGTTGCACGTCTTGCAGGCAGCCAGGTAGTTGCGCGGGTCGAACGCAAGGAGGAAGTACCCGTTCTCGTCGGCGCCCCCCGTCGACATCGGCTCATCCGGCGGCGGAACCCACTCTTTCACTTCCTTCTTCGGCCGGAAGTGCTCCAAGTCCCATTCGATGCCGGCTTCACCAAGCCTGCGCTCGCAGTAAGCGCACTTCTCAAACTGATGGGCCACGAAGATCGGCTTGATCTCGCCCCATAGGTCGTTCTTGGACACGTATTTGCCGGCGGTGCGGTTTTTCTTCATCTCTGTCTTGGCTCTAGTTGTCCAAGTCGGTTTCCTCTCTTCGATCGCTCGCGCCAGCTTCTCGTGATCGACCGGCAGGTGAATCATCTACTGACCCTCTTCATGAATCGAGGTGAGTGCTCTTGCCGGAAAGCGCCCGCAGATAAGTGAGAGCCGCCTCGTCGTCGCCCGCCATCGCTTGTTCGGCGAGCTTGCCCAGCTCCGACTGGACCCCCGGGGCTCGCGTCGATTCCAATTCGAAGTACGAGCTGAGCAGGATCTGCTCGGCATTGAGACCGTGAATCGAGGCATCGATCCGATCGAGACGAGAGCTACCTTCCTCGTTAGTCCTGGCAATTAGGATGTTGTCTGATTCGAGCGTCCCCGCGACGATTGGGCTGTGGGTGGTGAAAACGAACTGGAGCTCGGGGAAGGTGCGGGCGATGTTTGGCACCACCTCGCGCTGCCAGGACGGGTGCAGCAGCAGATCGACCTCGTCGACCAGCACGATACCCCCGACCTCATTGAGCGGAAGCCGCCCCTGGGAAGCGGCATCTATCTGCACCAGCAGGTCCCCTACCCAGCCGATAAACGAGCGATAGCCGTCAGAGAGGGCGAGATAGGGGAGCTCCTGCCCTCGCCATTCGAAGACGGCCTCGCCGGCCTTGCCGGACTTCAAGCGCGCCTCCTCGGGGAGGAGAGCGGCCAGCAATTCTTCGACTTCTCCACGACGGCGATAGTCGAGGGTAGGTAGCCAAGGGTCGAGCGGGGTGAGGACGGCTCCCTCGTCGAAAAGGCTGGCGACCCGCTGATAACGACGCCGGCGACGACTGCGTTCGAGAAAAGCGTGCTCGGCTTCGTCTTCGGCAACCCGCCGATTGACGCCATAACCAACCACCAGGAAACCGGGATCGGAGTCATCGGACAGGGCCCTCCACGCCCCCCGATCGTGTCCGGCCCGCAGTTCCTCGTAATCGCCATAGCGAACGACCTCGACCTCGCCGACAAGCTCCTCGGGAGCCGACCTCGGTTCGTCGACGAGGAAGGTGCCGCGGATCAACGACCCCTTGCAACCAGATCGGATGAGATGAAAAGGCACGAACCCGGAGCTGTCGAGGATTGGCCCTAGAGCGGCGATCGCGATCGCCTTCAGCAGGGTCGACTTACCGGAACCGTTGTCGCCGAGGATGAGATTGACGTTCTGATGAGTTAAATCCGAGGTGTCGCCAGGATGGCGCAACGAGACGGAGATCTCGTCGAAACACCGGAAGTCCGAGACCCGTAGTGACGACGCATAGACGCGGGGCCCCCGAATCGGATCACGCGCGAGGTTGACCAGCACCTTTTCCACGCCTGACTCGTCTACGTAGACCTCCAAAGTCGACGTCTCGGCGGCAGCTTCTTCGCGTCGCTTGAGGGACAAGACGCGTCGGCGAGCTTCCAACCTTCGACGCAAGGCGTCGCGCAACCGCGGCTCCACTCCGCGCCCGATGAAGCCGGCCGCCAGCACGATGCCAAGACCTAGACCCTCCGACCAGCTGAGGTCGACCGATAGAAGCCCAGGCTGCAGCATCACGCCCTCATGTTAAATCCGCGGTCGCCGGACCGAAAGGACTCAGTCCGTCGGGTCGATCGTCGCTTCGAAGTCCGGGCCGGTGAGCGGCTGGGCCGGGTCCCCCGGCAGGGCCACGGTGAGGTCGCCGCTGAGCTGGTGGAGTTGCTGCGAGCAGGTGGCCTCGCCGCTGAAGGGCGCCGGGGGTTGCAGGGTGACGGAGTGGAGCGAGGTCGGGGCAGCTGCGGCGAAGGCCGAGGGTCGCGCCCGGTGGACCGGCGGCGGCAGGTGAGTGATGCAGTCGGGATAGGGAGTCGGGTGGCAGACCTTGAACCGGTAGCTGGCTGCCGGCCCCTTCAGTCCCGTCCAGCCGATCGCCCGGACGCGGAAGACGTGCCTGCCGAGGCCGACCCGGTAGCCCTTCGGCGAGCGGCAGCGCCGCAGCGGCCGCTTGTCGATCCTGCAGACGTACCCGCGCACCTGCACGTGGTGGCGAGCGAAGAAGCGGAAGAGGGCTTTGGTCGCGTGTCCGTGGATCTCGGTGCCGGGTTCGGGGCCGCGGGCGATCGTTACCCGCGGGCGCTTCGGGCGCTTGCGGTGGCGCGCGGACTTCTTCTTGATCGGTTCGCTGGATTCGGTGAAGGGATCGGCGCTGGTGAAGATCTGACCGTCCTTGCCCGCCACCGCGCAGAGCCCGGTGGTCGGGCAGGAGACCCCGAACATCCCGTTCGCCGCGGTTTCTTCGATCCCGGGATAGGGGGCGACGTTGGTCAGGCTCCAGCTGCCCGGGCCGGCGGTGGGGTCGGTCGAGGTGATGACGTCGCCGTTGTTGTCGACGACGGCGCAGCGGGAGAGCGAGGGGCAACTGGCGCCGGTGATCTGGACGGTGCCTCCCCCCGGCATCGTCGGCCAGGCGGAGGGGCCGCCGGTGGGATTGGTGGAGACGAGAAGGTGGCCGATCGCGTCGCCGCTGACGCAGAGCGAGGTGGCGGGGCAGGAGACCCCGAAGAACCCGCCCACGGCGCCCGGCGGTTCGACCTGCTGCCACGGGCCGGTGAGGGGGCTGGCGCTGCTGAGGATCTGCCCCGCGTCTTCGTTTTCGGGCCGGGGGCCACTCTGGCGGGCGCCGACGATGACGCAGAAGCGGGGCGAGGTGCAGGAGACGCCATGCAGTTCCAGCGGTTCGGCGAGCTGGGTCACCGACCAGGCCGCGGGGCCGCCGGTCGGGTTGGTCGAGGTGAGGATCTTGCCGCCGCCCGCCGCGGCGACGCAGAAGCCCGCGGTCGGACAGGAGACCCCATATATATGGACGTTGGGGCCTTCGGGACTGAGATCGGTGACGGCCCAAGCGCTCGCCGGCCCGGTCGGGTCGGTCGCGGTGTAGATCATCCCTTCGAAGGTGCCGGCGACGCAGAGCTGGGCCGTCGGGCAGGAGACGCCCCTGATCTCGCGCTGGTTCGAGCCCCCCGGGGAGATCGGGCCAGCGCCGGCGAAGACCGCGTTCCAGCTCGCCGCGGTCCCGGTCGGGTCGGTCGAGGAGGCGATCGTGTTGTCGCTGCCGACCGCGACGCAGAGCTGAGCGCTGGGGCAGGAGATGCCGAACAGCGTCGCCTGCGCGGCTTCGCCGCCGAGCTGGCGCACGGTCCAGCTCGAGGCCATCGCGGGCGCGGCCAGCAGCAAGCCGGCAACCGCCGTCGCGGCCACCAGGACGAGGCCTTTTCTCACTCCCCTGCTCACGGATCCGACCTTGTAACTCAGATCGATCGAAGAAGTAGCGGCCCAGTGGACGGCCCTTGCCCGCGGGTGTAACTTCGTTGGATGCCGCACAAGGCTGCAGATCGCATTCGCAACGTCGCTCTGATCGGGCATCGGGGGTGCGGCAAGACCAGCCTGCATGAGGCGATGCTGTTCGAGGCCGGGGCGATCAACCGGCTTGGCAGCGTCGAGGACGGCTCGACCACTTCCGACCACGAGGAGGACGAGAAGAGGCGGGGGCTCTCGATCAACGCTTGCGTCTCCTGCTTCCAGCACGCCGATCGCGAGATCAACCTGATCGACACGCCCGGCGACCCGAGCTTCGTCGCCGACGCGGCGGCGGCGCTGCGGGTGGCCGACTCGGCGGTGGTCGTGGTCAGCGGTGTCGCCGGCGTCGAGGTCCAGACCGAACGCCTCTGGCAGCGGGCCGACCAGGAGGGGCTGGCGCGGCTCGTGTTCGTCAACATGCTCGACCGCGAGCGGGCCGACTTCTTCGCCGCGCTGGACTCGCTGAAGGCCGCCTTCGGCCCGCACGTGGTCGCGACCGAGATCCCGATCGGCGCCGAGCAGGAGGTGCGCGGCGTCGTCGACCTGATCGACATGGAGGCCTGGGTCTATCCCGACAGCGAGCGCGGCAGCGCCGAGCGGGCCGAGATCCCCGACGAGCTGCGCCCGCGTGCCGAGGAGTACCGGGAGAAGCTGATGGACGAGGTGGCGGAGAACTCCGACGAGCTGATGGAGCGCTACCTCGACGGCGAGGAGATCGCCCACGAGGAGATCGTCACGGCGCTGAAGCGCGGCGTCACCGAGGGGCACCTCTTCCCCGTCACCTGCGGGGTGGCGACGAAGAACCTGGGGACGAACCGGCTGCTCGACGCGCTGGTCGAGGACCTGCCCTCGCCGAAGATGCGCGGGGCGCTGGCGGCGATGGACGGCGACGGCGGTGCGATCGAGGTCGCGCCCGAGGAGGACGGGCCGCTGGTCGCCTACGTGTTCAAGACGACCGCCGACCCCTACGCCGGCCGGATCAACCTCTTCCGCATCTTCAGCGGCACCCTGCGCTCGGACTCGCAGGCGGTCAACGTCACCCACCAGCAGAAGGAGAGGATCGGCCAGATCGGCCAGCCGCTGGGAAAAGATCTGAAGCCGGTCCCCGAGCTGGGGGCCGGCGACATCGGCGCGGTGGCGAAGCTGAAGGAGACGCGGGCCGGCGACGTGCTCTGCGACGAGCAGCGTGAGATCTCGGTGCGGCCACTCGACCTGCCGGCGCCGGTGATGGCGTTCTCGTATGAGGCGAAGACGAAGGGCGATGAGGACAAGGCGGCTACGGCGGTGCGGCGGCTGAGCGAGGAGGACCCGACGCTCGACGTCCACCGCGACCCGCAGACCGGCGAGCAGATCATCGCCGGGCTGACCCAGGTCCACGTGGAGGTGCTGGTCGAGCGGATGAAGAGCCGCTTCGGGGCGGAGATCGAGCTGCACCCGCCGCGGGTGCCCTACCAGGAGGCGATCCGCCAGCCGGCTGCCGCTCACGCGCGGTACAAGAAGCAGACCGGCGGCAAAGGGCAGTTCGCCGACTGCGCGATCGAGATCGAGCCGGCCGAGGACGGCAAGGGCCTCGAGTTCGTCAACCAGATCAAGGGGGCGGCGATCCCCGGCAACTTCATCCCCGCGGTCGAGAAAGGCGTCGTCGAAGCGATGCAGCACGGCACCGTCGCCGGCTACCCGGTCAAGGACGTCCGCGTCCGCCTCGTCGACGGCAAGCACCACGACACCGACTCCTCGGAGCTGGCCTTCAAACTGGCCGGCGCGATGGCCTTCAAACAAGCCATGGAAGAGGCCGAACCCGCCCTCCTCGAGCCGATCGTCAAGCTCACCATCAGCTGCCCCGACGAGGTCGTCGGCGACGTGATCGGCGACCTCAACTCCCGCCGCGGCAGGCCCCTGGGCATGGAGGCCAAAGGCTCGACCTCGGAGATCAAGGCCGAGGTCCCGATGGCCGAGGTCCTCGACTTCGCCCCCGACCTCCGCTCGATCAGCGGCGGCCGCGCCGACTACACCATGGAGTTCGAGAGGTATGAGGAAGTCCCGGCGCATTTGGCGGCGAAGGTGGTCGAGCGGGCGGGGACGGGCGCTGCCGTGAGCTGAGTGTCGACTTTGTGGCCTATAAGGCCACAAAGTCGACACGGCGAACCGAGGACGCCTACGCCGACAGCGACGTGCCGGGGGAGTTCCGTCACTCGGGGGACGTTGACGATGCGGTTTGGGGACGAGGTTCGGGAGGGCGAGGAGCCGGTGGAGATGTGGGCGATCTCGCCGGTCAACGACCAGGACGGCGGCGAGAAGGTCGAGGACTTCTGGGAGGCCTCGCCCGAAGCCGCGCAGCAGCGCTGAGCACGCTCAGTCTTTTCTTTCCGCGTAGGTCTCTTCTATGACCAGGATCTTCGAAGGGGTCACACCGAGGCCATAGGCAAGCCGCTTTATCTGGATAAGGGTAGGGTTACCAAGACCCTTCTCCAGGCGAGAGATCTCGCTGGTTTCGATGCCGCTTTTCTCTGCGACTTCGACCTGAGTCATCTTCTTGTTCTTCCGGTGAAATCTAAGCGCCTCACCGAAGAGTGGGGTTCTGATTTTCGAAGACGATTGCACGGCCACTCAATCGAATCGCTTCCGATCTCGCCGCGCGATAGAGCCAAACTCAAGTTGAGTCACAGCTCATACGAAAGGCGCTGCTAGCGAACTTTGTGGCTCTGACGAAGTCGCATTGTGCGTTCTTTTGGCCTTCGCATGTCTCCTCTTTCCAAAAGAGAAATGGCTTTCCAGAGCCATACAGGTCGGTTCGGACTTGGGATGTAGCCCAATGCATGTCGGTCGCTGGGAGGGGGTAGACGCCGAGACATGAGCTACCGCCCCGCCCCAGACCGCTACGAAGGCAAGATGGCCTACCGCCGCTGCGGGCGCTCGGGGCTCGACCTGCCCGTGCTCTCGCTCGGCTACTGGCACAACTTCGGCGACGAGCGGCCCTTCGAGACACAGCGGGCGATCGCGCGGCGGGCCTTCGACCTCGGCATCACCCACCACGACCTCGCCAACAACTACGGCCCTCCCTACGGCTCGGCCGAGCTCAACTTCGGCCGGCTGATGCGCGAGGACTTCGGCCCCTACCGCGACGAGTTGGTGATCTCCACCAAGGCGGGCTGGGACATGTGGCCCGGCCCCTACGGCCAGGGCGGCGGCTCGCGCAAGTACCTGCTCGCGTCTTTGGACCAGTCGCTGCGGCGGATGGGCCTCGACTACGTCGACGTCTTCTACAGCCACCGCCTCGACGGGACGACGCCGCTGGAGGAGACGATGGGCGCGCTCGACACCGCGGTCCGCCAGGGCAAGGCCCTCTACGTAGGCATCTCCTCCTACGACGCCGAGCGCACGCGCCAGGCGGCGGCGATCCTTAGTGACCTCGGCACCCCGCTGCTGATTCACCAGCCCTCCTACTCGATGCTGAACCGCTGGATCGAGACCGAGGGGCTGCTTGACGCGGCGGCGGAGCTGGGGATCGGGGTGATCGGCTTCACCGCCCTCGCCCAGGGCCTGCTGACCGACCGCTATCTCGACGGCGTCCCCGAGGACTCGCGGGCGGCGCGCGGCGAAGAGACCTTCGACGACGAGTGGCTGAACGAGGAGACGATCGGCCGCCTGCGGGCGCTGAACGAGCTCGCCGCGCGCCGCGGCCAGACGCTGGCCCAGCTGGCGCTCGCCTGGGCGCTGCGCGACGAGCGCGTCACCAGCCTCGTGATCGGCGCCTCCTCCGTCGGGCAGCTCGAGCAGAACGTCGACGCACTCGACAACCTCTCCCTCTCCGAGGAGGAGCTCGCCGAGATCGACCGGCAGATCGGCTCCGAGGACGGCCAGGTCGACGTCTGGGCGAAGGCCCGCCGCGGCGAGTGGTGAGGCCGACCCCTATGGTGCTCAACGTGGGCGCTGTCGACACCTGCATCTACGGAGGCGACCCCCTCTATTCGGGGGGCCAGGAGGTGATCGACGGGCTGCGGCAATCGGGCATGACCACGGTCGTGGCGGGGTCGCTGCACGTCGAATCCAGCGGCGACCTCGTGTTCAACCACCGACAGCCGCTCGTCTCGGCAGGGAAATACGTGGGCGAGGCAGCCTGGCCGGCGCGGATGTCCTCGCTGAAGCAGGCGCCGACTTCGGTGACCAGGCTGCTGTTGTCGGTCGGTGGGGACGGCAAACAGGACTTCCACCACATTCGGCAGCTGATCAAAGAACACGGCACCGGCCCCGACAGCATTCTCCGCCGCAACTTCGCGGTCCTCAAATCGACGATCCCCGCCATCGACGGCGTCGACTTCGACGACGAGGACCTGGGGGAAACCAAGACCACGGTCACCTTCGCCCGCCTGCTCCACCAGCTGGACTACACCGTCACCTTCTGCCCCTTCAACAACTGCTCCTTCTGGGTGGAGTGCCTGCAGGAGCTGAACGGCCAGACCCCCGGTCTCGTCAGCGGCTTCAACCTCCAGTGTTACTCGGGCGGTGCGGGAAACACTCCCGGTCCCTGGATAGAGGCGGTCGCCGAAGCGATGGGCCCTGACTTCGATGCCAAGGGGTTCGTGAGGCCGGGGTTCAAGTGCCGCCGCGGAGCCGACTGCACGGAAGGAGATTGCCCGGGCTCGATCGAGGAAACCCTTCGCGAATGGAGCTCTTCGGGAATCCAGGGCGGCTGGGTCTGGAGGCTCGACTGGGTGCTCAGATGCGAAAGATCAGGTTCCTGCTCCGGACAGCCGATGGGGGTCGCCGCCTACGCGCAGGCGATTGCCCATGGCGTCGAGAGAGGCGGCGCCGGATCGACCGGCGCCGCCCCATCCTGAGCTCGTCTCAGCCGGTGATCCCGTGGGCTACCGGGTAGTAACCGTCGGCCTGACCTGTGACCTTCGGGTGGTAGCTTTCGCTCGTCGGTTCCGAGAGGCCGTTGATCCACTCGGTCGAGGAGGCACTGCCGCCGTCGCAGACGGCGTGCCCGATGAACGGCGGGATCACGTTGCCGAAGTGGAAGTTCGCCCCCGCTCTCGCCGCCGCGGCGCTGATCACGTTCTTCATCATGTCGGCGGTTTCGTTCAGCCGCGTCTCCTCGCTGGAGCTGAACCAGGTGAACGCGTTGCAGTCTTCGCCGTTGAACAGGCGCGGGTAGTCGAGCACGACCACTTGCGCGCTCGGTGACTTTTCCTTGATCTTGTTGTTGACCAGGTCGAGCCGGCCCGGCAACGTGTTGGTGATGTAGGCCTGGGCTCTGTTGATCGCACCGTTGCAGTCCGACGCCCACGAGGGCAGCGCGCATTCGGTGATCACTTCCGAGAAGCCGGCGTCGTTGCCGCCGATCGTGTAGCTGACCCAGTTGGTGTCCGAGGTCAAGCTCGCCACCTGGGTGTTGAGCAGGGTGGTCGTCGTCGCGCCCGAACAGGTTGCGTTCACGAACGTCCATTCCGGGTGGGCGTTGTGGATCAAGTACGGGTACGAATAGACGGACCGCTTGCAGCTTTCTTCGTAGAAGCTGCGCGTGCCCACGCCCGACGAGTAGGAATCGCCCAGTGCGACGTACTTGGTCGCCCAGGCCTGGCCCGCGAAAACGGCAAAGAACGCGGCCACGCAGAGAACCGCTGAGATGCGCCTCCACTTCATGATGCTCTCCTCCTGGAATCCGACCGGGCGCCCCCGCCACGGTGGTCACTTCTCGCTCAACCCGGCAACTGGTTTTTATCAATAACTTTTGACCTTATAGGAGGAGCGAAGGCCTGCCAAGTGACAACCTGCCTTTATTAGTCTGAGGAGCCTTGTTCTATCTATAGTGGCGGCGATGGACGGGGAAGCGATTCATTTCGTTCGGCGGGCCCTCGGCGTCTTGATCGTCTCGGCCGCCCTGCTCGGGGCGCTCTCCTCCCCCGCCTCGGCCGCCGAATGCACCGACACCTGGACCGGGCCGGCGGAAGGCGGCTGGCAGGTCGCCGCCAACTGGTCGGCCGGGCACGTGCCGACCGAAGCCGACGTCGCCTGCATCGGCGCGGGCAAGACGGTGATGGTCTCGAGTCCGCAATCGGTCGGGGTGGTGCAGGGAGCAGGCGGCCTCTACCTCATCAACCCCCTGACCCTGACCCGGCCGCCTGGCGAAGCGGTGTCGACGATCGCCTACCTCACTCTCAGCGGCGGCAGCCTGACCGGGGCGGGGACCATCGAAGTGTCCAGCGCCTTCGTCGCGGCCGGCGGCTCGATGAGCGGCACGGGCTCCACGATTCTCGCCAGCGGTGCCGTCAGCTCGATCGAAAGCCTCTCGATCGGCCAGCGCACGCTGGTCAACGACGGCTCGCTCCTTCTCGGCGGCAGCTACCTGAGCATGACCAACAGCGCGAAGGTGGAAAACCTCGGGACCTTCACCGTCAACGCCGAAGGCCGCGAATACGGCATCACCCATCCCTGGAGCGATTCCACGGCGACGATGGTCAACGCCGGGACCCTCCGCAAGGCGGCCGGGACCGGGCAAACCGAAATCTCCGTCACGCTGACCAACTTCGGAGCGATCGACGCCGAATCGGGGAACCTCAGCCTCTGGGGGCAGACCGAGAGCTTGATGGCGGAAAGCACCCTGGGAGGGCCGATCTCCCTGACCGGGCCCACCGTCAACGCCCAGAGCTTCAGCGCCTCGGGAACCGTCACCGTCGGCGGCTCCACCAGCCTCAACGTCGAAGCTGGCTACACGGCCGCCACCTCCGGCCTGACCCTGGAAGGCACCCTCAAAGGGCCCGGCACCCTGCAGGTCTCGAAAATGCTCTCGTGGGCGCGGGGGACGATGTGCGGCACCGGCTCGACGGTCCTGCTCCCGGGGGTGACGGGCACGGCCAACGAACCCCGCCTCTACGAAAGGACCCTGGTCAACGAAGGATCGCTTTCGGGCGGCAGCAGCTTCTTCCTGGTGAACACGGGGGCGAAACTGGAAAACCGCGGCATGCTGACGCTCAACGCGGAAGGCAAAGAAACCGGCATCTTCCGGCCCACCTACACGACGGCCGCCCCACTCCTCGTCAACTCCGGCACGATCCAGAAGACCTCCGGGTCGGGGACCTCCGAAGTCGGGATCAACCTCGAAAACACGGGCACCATCACCGCGGGAACGGGGATCCTCGCGGTGAACGGAGAAGCCACCGCGCTGAAGAACGGGAGCGTGCTCGAAGGCGCGGTCTCCTTCCGGGGCGGGCCGGAGACAGTGAGCGCCGAAAACGTCAGCGCCGCCAACGCCATCGTCTTCTCGGGCAGCTCGACCACCTTCATGGTCGAAGGCACGAGCACCGTCGAAGTCGGCGAATTCACCCTCAGCGGCGGCTGGCTGAAGGGAACGGGGACCCTGAAGGTCTCGAAATCCCTGATCTTCACGAACGGGCGGATGGAAGACGCCGGGAAAACCCTGCTCCTGCCATCCGGCACCGGGACCATCTCCGGCTCGACGATGAGGACCGGGCGGGTGTTCGTCAACGAAGGCACCACCACGCTCCCCAGCAGCTATCTCTCGATGACGAGCGGGGCGAAGCTGGAAAACCGCGGCACCTTCGACGCCAACACCGAAGGTGGCGAAAACGCGATCCTCCTCACCACCTCCTCCGGCAACGAACCGGCGATCGTCAACCGGGGGGTCTTCCAGAAGACCTCCGGCCTCGGCGTCACGGAAATCCAGCCGAACTTCGAAAACGGCGGTCTCGTCCGCAGCTTGACGACCGGCTCCTTGAAAATCGTCCGGCCGCTGAGCGCCGCCGGCAGCGACCACATCGGTCACGAATGCTACGTCGCCGATCCGGTCAACTGCGCCACCGGCGACCTCGCCGAGTCGCAGACCGACTTCCAGATCGGCGGCAGGGGGATCGGGCTGGTCCTGACCAGGACCTACAGCGCCCAGGCCGCCGCCGTCGCCACCTCGGCCGGCGCCTTCGGCTATGGCTGGGCGAGTTCCTTCGGGGAGCACCTGACCTCCGCGGAAGGGGGCAAAAAGGTGACTCTCACCGAAGCGCGAGGGGGCACCGTCACCTTCACGCAGAGCGGCAGCTCGTATGTCGCCCCGGCCTGGAGCCAGGACCTGCTGAGCGGCAACTCGACCAGCGGCTACACGCTGACGCTCCCCGACCAGAGCGCCTACCGGTTCTCGGGGGCGGGACGGCTGGAAGCGATCACCGACCGCAACGGCAACGAAACCGCCTTCGCCTATGACGAAGCCGGGCGCCTCAAATCGGTGACCGACCCGAGCGGGCGCCAGCTCACCTTCGCCTACAACGCGGGCGGGCAGGTGGAAAGCGCCACCGACCCGATGGGGCACGTCGTCAAATACGCCTACGAAAGCGGCAACCTCGTCAGCGTGACGATGCCCGGCGAAGCCTCGCCGCGCTGGCAGTTCAAATACGGCACCAGCCACCGGATCACCCAGGTCACCGACGGCCGCGGCGGCAAAACCACCGACGAATACGACGGCTCGAACCGCGTCATCTCCCAGACCGACCCCGCCGGTCGGACCACGACCTTCAAATACGAACCCTTCCACACGACGATCACCAACAAAGCGACGGGCGCGGTCACCGACGAGTGGTTCACCAGCAATCACGAGCCCTTCTCGATCACCCGTGGGTTCGGCACCGCCTCGGCGACCACCAGGACCTTCCGCTACGACGAAGGCGGGCGCCTCACCAGCGTCACCGACGGCAACGGCCACACGACCACCTACGGATACGACGGCGAAGGCAACCGGACCAGCGCAAAAGACCCCCTCGGCCACGAAACGAAATGGGCCTTCGACTCCACCCACGACCTGATCTCGACCACGACGCCGCGGGGTGAGACGACGACGATCGCACGCGACGCCCACGGCAACGTCGAAAGCATCTCCCGCCCCGCCCCCGGCGAAGCGACCCAGACCACCAGCTTCGAATACGGCGAACACGGCCTGCTCGAAAGCGTCACCAACCCGCTGGGCCGAACCTGGAGCTTCGGCTATGACGGCTACGGCGACCGCGACAGCGAAACCGACCCCCTCGGCCACACCCAGACCCTCGCCTACGACAAAGACTCCCGGCTCGTCTCGAGCGTCTCCCCGCGCGGCAATCTCGAAGGCGCCGAACCGGCCGAATACGAGACGAGCGTCGAACGCGACGCCCAGGGCCGGCCGCTGAAAGTCACCGACCCGCTCGGCCATGCGACCGAATACGCCTACGACGCCAACGGCAACCTGGCGAGCCTCACCGACGCCAAGGGCCACACGACCAAATACACCTACAACGCCGACGACGAACAGACCAAAGTCGAAAAGCCCGATGGCGCGGTGCTGCAGACCGGCTACGACGGCGCGGGCTACGTAACCAGTCAGACCGACGCCAACGAACACACGACCATCTACGTGCGCAACGTCCTCGGGCAGCCGGTCGAAGTGGTCGACCCGCTGGGGCGGAAAACGCTCGAGGCATTCGACGCCGCCGGCAACCTGACCAAAGTCACCGACGCGGCCGAACGGACGGCGAGCTACTCCTACGACGCCGCCAACCGCCTCACCGGCGTCGACTACTCCGAAGAAGCGACCCCCGACGCCGGCTTCGAATACGACGCCGACGGCAACCTCGTCGCGATGACCGACGGGACCGGCGAATCGAGCTTCGCCTATGACCAGCTCGGTCACCTGACCAAAAGCGAAGACGGTCATGGCGACGTCGTCGAATACGGATACGACCTGGCCGATGAGCCGACCGGGATCGCCTACCCGAACGGCAAAGAAGTCTCGCGCTCCTACGACAAAGCCGGGCGCCTGGAAAGCGTCGGCGACTGGCTCGGGGGCAAAACGAGCTTCGCCTACGACGCCGACTCGAACCTGACCGCGATCACCTTCCCGAGCGAAAGCGGCAACGCCGACGAATACAGCTACGACCGCGCCTCGCAGATCAGCGAAGCCAAGTTCAAGAAGGGCACCGAAACCCTCGCCTCCCTCACCTACACCCGCGATCCCCTCGGCCAGGTCGAAGCAGAAGCGCGCAAAGGGCTGCCAGGCCCCGAAGAACTGAGCTACGGCTACGACGAAGCCAACCGCCTCGTCAAAGCCGGCGCCGAAAGCTTCGAATACGACCCCGCCGACAACCTCACCAAAGGCATCGGGCAGGCCAACGCCTACGACGCCGCCAGCCAGCTCGAAACCGGCACCGGCCTCACCTACAGCTACGACAAACTCGGCGAGCGGACCAAAGTCACGCCGGCGAGCGGCCCGGCGACCAGCTACGGCTACGACCAGGCGGGCGGCCTGACCTCGGTCGCCCGCCCCGAAGAAGGCGAAGTCCCCGCGATCTCGGAGACGATGGCCTACGACGGTGCCGGTCTCCTCGCCTCCAGGACCAGCGGCCTGACGACCCACTACCTCAGCTGGGACCTCATCGGGCTGCCGATGCTCCTCAACGACGGCGAACGCAGCTACGTCTATGGCCCCGGCGGCCTACCGATCGAGCAGATCTCCTCGGAAGAACCGACTTACCTCCACCACGACCAGCTCGGCAGCACGCGGCTGCTGACCGGAGCAACCGGCACGACCACCGCCACCTTCAGCTACGCCCCCTACGGCGGCCTCGAAGGCAAAACCGGCACCGCCACCACCCCCCTCGGCTTCGCCGGCCAATACACCGACGCCGAAACCGGCCTCCAGTACCTGCGAGCACGGTTCTACGACTCGGGGACCGGCCAGTTCCTCAGCCGCGACCCGATCGATGGCCTGACGCGCCAGCCCTACTCCTACGCCCTCGACAATCCGCTGAACCGGATCGATCCGAGCGGGTTGTTCGGGGAACTCATAGAGGGCGGCTGCATCGCTGGCGAGGTCGCGGACCCTGCCGGCGGGTGCGTACCCGGAGCCGCTGTCGGGGCAGGCGGCGAAGTGGTCAGGTGGGGAGGAGCCGCCGCGGCGGGCGCGGCCAGCTGGGTCGCAAGCGAAATTTTCGGCGGCGACGAAAGCTCATCCGCGGACGAAGCCAAGCCGCAGGTGTGTCCAGAACCCTGGGCCCATGGGACCGAGATCGGGGATGCCAGGCAGTCATTGACCTTCGCTGACCAGTTCGCAGACAAGCTGTTGAGCACCGCCGGTGGAGGTGGTCCGGGAGGATCCCGCGGTAAGGCGCTCGTCACCGTGATTCTGATACTGATCCATGCTGCGCGCCACTCAGGTTGAACATGAGAATCACGGGCAGAAAGCAGAAAAAGGAAATTGCTGCAGCTAACGCTCAGGGCCTCAAGCTTCTCGCCGAAAGGCGGCACCAAGAGGCTTACGAGTTCCTCACGCAGGCCGTTCGTCAGTTCCCTGATGAACCCGAACTTCGAATGCACTACGCATCGAGCCTTCTAGCAGTTCGTCCCGAGAGCGCCGTCCCAGAGATCGTTACAGCAGTCGAATTGGGTCCGGACGAACCGATACGGCTGACCCGGGCCGCAGGAATACTTTTCAGGATGGGGCAAGTTGAGACAGCACGCTCGTATGCCATCCGTGCGAAAGAGCTTGCCCCACCTGATTTTTTATTTATGCCCTATCTACTCAACCTCGACGGCCACTTTGCGGCCCTCGAAGGTAAAGATGCAATGGCTGAGGAAGGCTTTCGTCTTGCTGTCGAGCAAGAGCCCGACGGCGAGACGTTCGCGGTTGACCTCGCCAAATTCCTTAACGAGCGTAACCGACAGGCAGAGGCTCTAGAGGTAATCAATGAGGCATTACCGCGCACCAAGCGACCAGAGCCCTTGGAGCTCTTGCGGAGCGAAATCGTAGAGAGTTAAGCCCCAATCGATTGCAGCCTCAAGCGCATCGAGAAGGTTGCCGATAAAGTACATATGCATTATCGGATGACGGCTAGAACTGGGAGACGGTAGTGCCTCCGTGCGCGATACCAATTCTTAGTGTCTATTTTGATTTTTACGGCGACTCCTTTGATCCAGATAGAATTACTCAGCGTTTAGGCATAAAGCCAACGAACCATTTTCGTGCCGGGGATCCAATGTCTTTGGGCACGGGTCGTCGCAGACGTGACTGCTGGACTCTTAGGGTCGGGGATAGGGAGGCCCTCTATGTCGATGACATGCTCAAGGAACTGCGAGCTGCCTTCAGCGCATCCCCAGAGACTGTCAAAGATCTCTGCTCTGAGCTTAATGTTGAAGCTGTCGTGACTTGCATGGTCGAGCCCCAGTCACGCCAGATGCCCGCGATGGATTTTCCTCCTGACTTTGTTGAGTGGGTCGCGTCACTGGGAGCCGGAATCACCGTAGATGTTCTGACCGTCTCAGTTGATGATGAATAATGGTCGTGGTGTTCGGGGATAAACAGCGGCGGGCGCCATTGTGGCTATGGGTCTATGCCGTTATGGCGATAGGGGAAGTGGTGATAGTCGCGGTTCTCCACGGGGTTCACTCTTTCCATGTACTGGCTTTTCTAGGAGCATTGCTGGTCTCGTTGCTACTCCTGCGTGGTAATGGCGCGGCGTGGTGCTTTGCAGTGCTGTTTGGGGTGTACGCGACCATTTCCTTTACGGCCAGCAATGGTCCTCGGTGGCAAGAGACGGACTTCTTGTTGCAGTTAGGGCTACTGCTTGCTCCTGCGTCACGCCGATATGTCTGGCAAGACGAAGGGATGTTGTCTTGGCTACGAAGCCGGTCGATGGCCGGAAAAACCATTGGCCGGCTGGCGGCATTCGTAGTCGCAGCACTTATCCTGGCGGTGATCCTAGGAGACGTACGATCGGATCATCCCAGCCTGGTGATCGATGCTCTCTGGGCTGTTGCTTTCGCCGTCTATGGCTTGGCGCTGATTGTTCTGCTGTGGCTCTTGGTCCTTGCCGGAGCGGGATGGGCTGCTAGGCGGATTCGACCCGAGGGGTCGAAATTAACTGGTCCCGGATGTAGGAGGATCGGCAGCTAAACCGCCGCTCCGACCAGGGCACCTACGCCGGCGGTCACGGCCATTGCGGTTGCGCCCCAGAAGACGACGCGGAGGACGGCTCGGGGGATGGGGGCGCCGCCGAGCCTGGCGCCTAGGGCGCCGAGGCCGACCAGGGCCAGCAAGGTGACGAGGGTGCAGGCGATGACCCGGATCGAGGAGCCGAAGATGCCGATCGCGAGCAGGGGCAAGATGGCGCCGACCGCGAAGGAGAGGGCGGAGGCGCCGGCCGCCTGGAGGGGCCGGGCGCGGCGGTCCTCCGGCAGGCCGAGCTCATCGCGGGCGTGGGCTTCGAGGGCGTTGTGTTCGGTGAGGACGCGGGCGACTTCGGCGGCCAGCTCCGGTCTCAGGCCCCGGCCTTCGTAGATGCCCGCCAGCTCCCGCAGCTCGCCCTCGGGGTCGGTCGCGAGCTCGTGGCGCTCGAGCCGGAGGTCGGCGTCCTCGGTGTCACGCTGGGAGCTGACCGACACGTACTCGCCGGCCGCCATCGAGCCGGCGCCGGCCATGAGACCGGCGACGCCCGCCGTGAGGATCGCGCTGCGCGAGGCGCCCGAGGCCGCTACGCCGAGGACGAGGCTGGAGGTCGAGAGGATGCCGTCGTTGGCGCCGAGGACGGCCGCGCGCAGCCAGTTCGAGCGGAAGCTGAGGTGTCCCTCGGCGTGAAGCGGCCCCCAGGGCATGGACCGAGGCTATCGGCAGAGTCCGTAAAGGCAGTCACTCGTTGCTGAGCAAAACCCCTGCACGGATCGGTGTCACATAGCGTAGAATGCAGAGAAGCGGGGCTCATCGGGGGCTATGACTGGTGGCCCTCCCTGAATAGGCGATGAGCCCCGCTCCTGACTAACTCTACTTTTCAGGCGTGCGCCGCGTCACCGGCGCCCTCCAGCAGCCCGCGGGCGACGAAGGGGAAGACGAGGGTCGAGAGCATCGCCGCGCCGACCAGGCCGGCGGCGGTGGAGGTTTTCATCTGGCCGGCCTCGACCGCGAGGGTGGTGATCGCGACGACCAGCGGCAGCTCGGTGGCGCAGTAGAAGGCGAGCGCGGCGCGCTGGGGCGAGGGCAGGACGTGGCGGTAGAGCAGCAGCGCCGGGGCGCCGCGGACGACGAGGAAGAGGCCGAAGAACATCGCCAGCTTCGCCATCGCCCCCGCCGAGCCAAGCGCCTCGAGGTCGAAGTTCATGCCGCTGTAGATGAAGAAGAAAGGGATGAAGAAGCCGAAGCCAACCGCGGTCAGCTTCGAGTCGAAGACCGAGATCTCCTGGCCGCGCAGGGCGGCGCGGGTGATCATCCCGGCGACGAAGCCGCCGAGCAGGATGTCGAGGTGCAGATGCCCGGCCAGCCCGACCAGGCCGAAGATCAGGACCACCGTCACCCGCACGGCGAGCTGGTCGCTCGCCTCCAGCGTCCGTTCGATCATCGGCAGCTCGCGCCAGACGACGCCCATCGAGAGCAGCGCGATCGTCACCGCGATGGCGACGAAGAAGACCAGGATCACCGCCTCGCGCAGCGGGTGGCCGGTCGAGAGGAAGAGCGTCACCAGCAGGATCGGCCCGAACTCGCCGACCGCGCCGGCGCCGAGCAGGTAGGTGCCGAAGCGAGTCTTCATCTCCCCCGTGTCGCGGAGGATCGGGATCAGCGTCCCGATCGCCGTCGTCGCCATCGCCGAGCCGGTGTAGACGAAGGAATCGATCACGCCGAGCAGGGCCAGCACGCCGCCCAGCCCGTAGGCGATGCCGATCGACATCAGCCAGCCGCGGCCACCGAGCCGCACCGGCGCGCCGCGGATGCGGTCGAAGTTGATCTCGTAGCCGGCGAAGTAGAAGAGCATCCCCAGCCCGAGGTTGGAGAAGAAGAGGCTGAATTCGTCGGTCGAGGCGAGGCTGAAGCCGTGCGGCCCGATCACGATCCCCAGCAGCAGCTCCAAGACCACCACCGGCGGCGCGATCCGCTTCGGCAGCACCGCCACCGTGATCGCCGCCACCGCGGCGCTGAGGACGATGAGGAAGAAGGAGGAGGTGTCGACCCTGAGCATGCGGGCGGATCGTATGGGCAGCGGCCGACCTCCTGGCCCGATGGCTCAGGGCTTCAAAACCACCTTGATCGCGCCGTCTTCCTTCTTCTGGAACATCTCGTAAGCGCTCGGCGCCTCGGCCAGCGGCAGCTGGTGGGTGGTGAGGTCGTCGACGCCGAGCGGGTCCTCGTCGCCTTCCAGCAGCGGCAGGATCCCGTCGGTCCAGCGGCGCACATGGGCCTGGCCCATGCGGATCTGCACGCCCTTGTCGAAGAGCTGCATCATCGGCAGCGGGTCGAGCTGGCCGCCGTAGACGCCGGAGATCGAGATCGTGCCGCCGCGGCGCACCGTGTCGATCGCTTCCAGTAGGGCCGAGAGGCGGTCGACGGCGGCCTTTTCGGTCCCCTTGGCGGCGAGCGCGTCGGGCAGCAGGCCAGCCGCCTTCTGCATCAGCTCAGCGCCGTGCGCGCCGTGCGCCTCCATCCCGACCGCGTCGATCACCCCGTCCGGCCCGCGACCCCCGGTCATCTCCTGGATCACCGCCGGCACGTCATCGTGCTCGTCCGAGTTGACCACCTCGATCTCATGGCGGCGCGCCATCTCCAGGCGCTCGGGGACGCTGTCGACGCCGATCACGGTTTCCGCCCCCAGGTGGCGGGCGATCCGCGCGCACATCTGACCGATCGGCCCGAGGCCGAAGACGGCGACGCTGCCCCCTTTCGGGATCGCCGCGTACTCGACCGCCTGCCAGGCGGTCGGCAGCACGTCGGAGAGGAACAGGTAGCGCTCGTCCGGCGCCCCGTTCTCCGGCACCTTGATCGGGCCAAAGTGGGCCTGCGGCACCCGCAGGTACTCGGCCTGGCCGCCCGGCACCTCGCCGTAGAGCTTGGTGTAGCCGAACAGCGAGGCGCCCTTTTCCTGCTCGCGGTTCTGCGTCGTCTCGCACTGGGCGAAGAGCTTCTCCTTGCACATCCAGCACTCGCCGCAGGAGATGTTGAAGGGAATCACCACCCGGTCGCCCGGTGCGATGTGGCTGACCTCGGAGCCGACCTCCTCGACGATGCCCATCGGCTCGTGGCCGAGCACGTCGCCCTCTTCGATGAACATCCCCAGCACCTCGTAGAGATGCAGGTCCGAGCCGCAGATCGCGGTCGAGGTGATGCGGATGATCGCGTCGGTCGGTTCCTCGATCTTCGGGTCGGGGACCTCGTCGACGCGGACGTCGCGTTTGCCGTGGAAGGTGAGCGCCTTCATGAGGCCACGCCAAGCGGGACCTCGGGGCGATCCCACGTCTCGGCGACCTGCTCGGCCGCCGCGCGCTCCTCGGCGAGGATCTCCTCGGCGACCGTAACCACGCCCTCGTCGCCGGCCCGGGCCGCGACCCGCTGCAGGAGTTCGTAAGCGGCGACCTCCATGTGCTCGAAGGCGAAGGCGAAGCCGGCGAGCTTGGTGGTCGAGTCGGGCTGGGCGCCGAAGAAGGCGGAGAGGTTGAGCCCGCCCGCCTTCAGCGCCGTGTCCTTGATCAGCGAGGGGCGCGCGCCGCGCTCCTCCAAGAGGTCCTCGATCAGCTCCTGGTGTCGACGCGTCTCCTCGAGGTGCTTGCGGAAACCCGCCTCGAGCTGCTCGTCCTCGACCCGCTCGGCACCGGCTTCCAGCAGCTCGATCGCCTGCCCCTCGAGGGCGTGGACGTCGCGCAGGTAGGCGAGCACCGACTCGGCGATCCGGTCGGGTTCGACCGCGGCCAGCGAGACCTCGACGGCGGCGTCGAAGGACTGCTCGAGACGCTCGGCCATCCGCTTCTCCTCGGCGGCGATGTCGGCGGCCATCCGCGCCGTCTCCTCGTCGCCGTCGCGCTCGGCGAGCCGGCGCAGCAGCTCGTAGGAGGCGAGCTCCATGTGCTCGTAGGAGTAGGCGTGCATCGTCAGCTTCCCCGGCGTGTCGGGCTGGGAGGCCGCGAAGGCGACCATCCCCCAGCCGCCGGCCGCGCCGGCCGCGCCCTTCAGCTTCGACGGCTTGCCGCCGAGCTCTTCCAGCCGCTCGCGCACGCGCCGCTCCTGGTCTTCGGTCTCGGCGAGGTGCTCTTCGAAGGCCTCGCAGAGGCGCTCGTCGCCGGCGATCTTCGGTGCGGCGCGAAGCTGGGCCAGCGCCTGCTGCTCGATCGAGTGCACGTCGGCCAGGTACTTGACGAGCTGCTCGTCGCGATCGCGATCCCACTGGCGGGCGCCGACGCCCGTCTTCACGTCGTCGACCCGGGTGCCGAGGCTGTCGGCCTCGAGCGGCGGGGTCGCGTCCCCGTGGCCCTCGCGCATGCCCCCGAGCAGCTCTTCCAGGGCGTCGATGCCGCTGTGGCGCGGCTCCCAGCCCAGCTCGGCGCGGGCGCGCTCGGAGGACATCATCGGCACGTTCAGCGCCATGTCGAGCCAGCCCGGCGGGGTCGGCTGCAGGCGTGCCCGCCAGCTCAGGTCGGCGAGGCGGCGCACCACGCGCGGCGGCACCGGGAAGCTGCGGACCCCCATCCGCTCGGCCAGCTCACCGGTGGAGAGCGGTGGCTCGGCGGCGAGGTTGAAGGCGCCCTTGACGTCGGCGAGAACGGCGCGAAGGTAGGCCTGCCCGACGTCCTCGGAATGCACGGCCTGGAAGCGCAGGCGGTCGATCCGCGGCAGCGCCACCAGCAGACCCCGGCGCAGGAGGAAGCTGGGGAGGAAGGGGCCAACGAAGAGGCGGCGGATCTCGGTCGCGGCCTCGTCCTTGAAGATCAGCGCCGGGCGCATCCGCACCACCCGCGTCTCCGGGTTGTCGGCTTCGAAGCGGTCCAGCTGGCGCTCGACCGCGACCTTGTGGCGGGAGTAGAAGGAGGTCGGGGTGCCCTCGGTGGGCCAGCTCTCGTCGACCTCGCGGTCCTTCGGCCCGCGCGAGTAGGCGCCGACCGAGGAGGCGTGGACCAGCTTCGGGACCTTGGCCGCCGCCACCGCCTCGAAGACGCGGCGGCTGCCCTCGACGTTGATCCGCTCCAGCGTCACCGCGTCGCGCGAGGGCTGGATCGCCCAGGCGAGGTGGATGACCGCGTCGGCCCCTTCGAAGATCGGTGCCAGGTCGTCGATCAGGACATTGGCCTCGACCCAGCGCGTCTTTGCCATCTCGCGGCTCGGCGCCCTTCGCGCCAGGCCGACGATCTCCTCGATCTCCGGGCTCTGGCCGAGCGCCTCGACCGTGCTCGTTCCAACGTTGCCGGTCGCACCGGTGACTACAACCTTCATTGCTCGCCTTCCGTAGTACTTCTCAGCGCGACTGCGCCTGGCGCGCCTGGGCTACTGCCGAGCGGGAACCCCGGATCCGGCGCATAGCTTGGATCGTGCGGGTCAGGGAAGGGGCCGTGCGCATGCTCGGCGGCAGCTTCCTCATCGTCAACTCACCTGGCTTTTGCTCCTGCAGCACGATGGTGATTTACCCATCTGGAGCGAGTGACAAAACCTACAAGTCCAAAAGGGATAACAGGCGTTTGAAACGGCGAGAGATCCGATCGGGCACTCCCGCAGCCGACATTTGGCACAGCGGAGTGTGCTCAATGTCGGCTGCGGCGCCTGGCTTCAGGACTCCTCGTAGGGGTCTTTCTCCCCCGCCAGCTTCAGCGAACCGTCTTTGGCGTCGGCGAAGTGGCGTTCCTGGATCGGCAGCGCCCACTCGACCAGCTCGGAGATCTGGCTCTCGCCGGCGGACTCGTTCAGTTTGCCGAGCACGGCCCAGTGGCCGACCTCGGCCGCCTCGGCCATCGTCAGGAACTCGAACCCGTCGAGGCCGTCGGAGTCGCCGCCGAGGTAGGTCTGCATCATTTCGGTGGCCTCGCCTTTGGTCTCCTGGGCTTTTTCGAGGATCGCCGTCTTCTTGCCGTCGCGAGCATCGGCAGCATCGGTGCAGCGCCGCTCGGTCTCCTCGGCCTCTTCGCGCATCTGCTTCAGGGTGGTGACGATTTCCTCGTTTTCGACCAGGCCCTCGACTTTTTCGGTCGCGCCCTGGGCCGCCTGGGCGAGCCCCAGGACCTCCGCCAGCTTCTCCTCCAGAGTCGTCAGATCAGCCATCGCTCCTCCTTTCGGGTTGGAATCGTGGGCTGGGTTACCCGCGCTTCCTTGGGGCCAAAACCAACGGGCCACCGCGCTCGGGTGACAGTTTGCTCATGGGCCTCCGGGGTAGCCGCGAAGTACGACAAGCGAGTCAGGAGGAGACGAAAATGGGCTCAGCAGAGACCGGACAGATCACCGGCACCAAGGACAAGGACTACAACGTCATCTGGTTCACCGAGCAGTGCCTGAGCAACGTGCTGCGGCTGGAGACCTACGTCGAAGATGCCGAGCGCGAGGGCGATTCCGACCTCGCCGACTTCTTCCGGCGCGCCCAGGAGACGAGCCGCAAGGGCGCCGAACAGGGCAAGGAGATGCTCGCCTCGAGACTGAAGGGCTGACCCCCCTGGAAGGGCAGCACCCCGCCGTGGAGGCTCGGGTCGAAGATGTGACGGCGGCGGCCTACGAGGTCCCGACCGATCGGCCCGAGTCCGACGGCACCCTGGAGTGGGACTCGACGACCATCGTCGTCGTCGAGGTCTCCGCGGGCGATCGGCGGGGGCTCGGCTACACCTACGGCCACAAGGCGATCGCCGAGGTGGTGAGCTCGACGCTCGCCCCCCTCCTCGCCGGGATAGACGCGCTATCGCCGCCCGCGGCCTGGGCGGCGATGCAGCGGGCGGTGCGCAACATGGGCCGCCAGGGGCTCTGCGCGATGGCGATCTCAGCCGTCGACGTCGCCCTCTGGGACCTGCGGGCGCGGCTGCTCGGGCTCTCGCTCGCCGATTCGCTCGGCCGCTTCCGCGAGGCGATCCCCGCCTACGGCAGCGGCGGCTTCACCTCCTACACCGACGCCGAGCTGGCCGAGCAATTGCGTGGCTGGGTCGAGCAGGGCTGCCGGCGGGTGAAGATCAAGGTCGGCCGCGAGCCCGGGCGCGACCCCGAGCGGCTCGCCGCCGCCCGTGAGGCGATCGGCGCCGGGGTCGCGCTGATGGTCGACGCCAACGGCGCCTTCGACCGCCGCGCCGCCGCCCGCCAGGCCGAGCGCTACGCCGAGTTCGGCGTCACCTACTTCGAGGAGCCGGTCCCCTCCGACGACCTCGAGGGGCTGCGCTGGCTGCGCGACGCGGTGCCGGCCGGGATCGAGGTGGCGGCGGGCGAGTACGCCTGGGACCTCTTCGAACTGCAGCGCCTCGCCGGCTGCGTCGACGTGCTGCAGGCCGACGTCACCCGCTGCGGCGGCATCACCAACCTGCTCCGCGCCGACGGCATCTGCCGCGCCCACGACCTGCCGTTCTCGGCCCATTGCGCGCCCCAGGTCTCCGCCCACCTCTGCTGTGCGCTGGAGCGGGCGGTCCACGTCGAGTACTTCCACGACCACGAACGGGTCGAGTCGATGCTCTTCGACGGCGCGCTCGGCCTGCAGGACGGCTGCCTGCGCCCCGATCCAAGCCGGCCCGGGCTCGGAATCGAACTGTGTCACCCGGAGGCGGAGCGGTTTCGGGTCGGGAATCGTTAAGTCGCCCTCGCTGCGGGTAGCGGGATATCGCCAGCGAGAAAAGGAGAGTGACGAATGAGTGAGACCGTCGCCGATTTTCTGCTGGCCCGCCTCGCTGGGGAGTGGGGGGTCAAGCGGATATACGGCTATCCAGGGGACGGGATCAACGGGATCATGGGGGCCTTCGAGCGCGAAGGACCGCGCCCGGACTTCATCCAGGTCCGCCACGAGGAGATGGCCGCCTTCATGGCCTGCGCCCATGCCAAGTTCACCGGCGAGGCCGGCGTCTGCCTGGCCACCTCCGGCCCCGGCGCGATCCACCTCCTCAACGGGCTCTACGACGCCAAGCTCGACCACCAGCCGGTGGTGGCGATCGTCGGCCAGCAGGCTCGTTCCGGCCTCGGCGGCAACTACCAGCAGGAGGTCGACCTGCAGACGCTGTTCAAGGACGTCGCCCACGAGTACGTCCAGACCGCGACCGAGGCGACCCAGATCCGCCACCTGATCGACCGGGCGATGCGGATCGCCCTGGCCGAGCGCACCGTCACCTGCGTGATCGTGCCCAACGACCTGCAGATGGAAGAAGCGGTCCCGACCCCTCCCCACGCCCACGGCACCGTCCACTCGGCGCCGGGCTACGAGCGCCCCGAAGTCACCCCCTCCGACGCCCAGCTCTCCCGCGCCGCCGAGGTGCTGAACGCCGGCGAGCGGGTGGCGATGCTGATCGGCGCCGGAACCCTGGGCGCCGAAAACGAGGTGGTCGAGGTCGCCGACATGCTCGGCGCCGGGGTGGCGAAGGCGCTGCTCGGCAAGGCGGCGCTGCCCGACGAGCTGCCCTACGTGACCGGCTCGATCGGCCTGCTCGGGACCAAGGCGAGCTGGGACCTGATGCAGGACTGCGACACGCTGCTGATGGTCGGCTCCAGCTTCCCCTACTCCGAGTTCCTGCCCGAAGAGGGCAAGGCGCGCGGGGTGCAGATCGACATCGACGGGCGCATGCTCGGCATCCGCTACCCGGTCGAGGTCGGCCTGGTCGGCGATGCCGCGACGACGCTGCGAGCGCTGCGCGGCAAGCTCTTCCGCAAGGACGACCGCTCCTGGCAGGAAGGGGTCGAAGCGAACGTGCGCGAGTGGTGGGAGCTGATCGAGAAGCGGGCACTGGAGCCGGCCGAGCCGGTCAACCCCCAGCTCGTCTTCCACGAGCTCTCCAAGCGGCTGCCCGACGGCGTCATCCTCAGCTCCGACTCGGGCTCGGCGGCGAACTGGTACGCGCGGGACCTGAAGCTGCGGCGGGGGATGATGGCCTCGCTCTCGGGGACGCTGGCGACGATGGGGGCGGGCGTGCCCTACGCGATCGGCGCCAAGTTCGCCCACCCCGAGCGGCCGGTGATCGCCCTGGTCGGCGACGGAGCGATGCAGATGAACGGCCTCGCCGAGCTGATCACGATCGCCAAATACCGCGAGCGCTGGTCAGACCAGCGGCTGATCGTCCTCGTGCTCAACAACCGCGACCTCAACCAGGTCACCTGGGAGCAGCGGGCGATGTCCGGCGACCCGAAATTCGTTGGCTCCCAGAGCCTGCCCGACGTCCCCTACGCGCGCTGGGCGGAGATGCTCGGGCTGGGCGGGATCCGGGTCGAGAGCCCGGACGAGGTCGGCGAGGCCTGGGAGCGGGCGCTGGTCGCCGACCGGCCGACGGTGCTGGAGGTCGTCACCGACCCCGAAGTGCCGCCGCTGCCGCCCCACATCACCCTCGAACAGGCGAAATCCTTCGCCTCGGCGGTGCTGAAGGGCGACCCGGGGTCGCGGAGAATCATCGGCCAGTCGCTGCGGCAGAAACTGCCGGGCGCGCTGTCCGGGCAGTGAGGGGAGCGGCGATGCGACGGCGGTGGCGGCGGGTGCGGTTCCTGCGCGATCTGCGCCGCGGGCGCGTGCAGCGCACCCTGGCGGCAGCGACCGCGCTCAGCGCGCTGCCGCTCGGGGCGGAGATCTACTTCGAGCACTTCCGCGGCTCCTTCGGCGACAAGTGGATGTGGACGCCGGTCGTCCTCTCCCCCGCCCTTACGGCTGCCGGGGTGGCCGCGATGCGCTCCGAGCGCGCCGCCCGCACCGCCCTGCCGATCGTCTCGGCGCTCTACTGCCTCGACGGCCTAGTCGGCATCTACACCCACGTGCAGGGGGTGCGCAAGCGACCGGGCGGGTTCTCCGAGCCGCTCTACAACGTCGTCATGGGGCCGCCGCTGCTGGCGCCGGGCTCGCTGGCGCTGGTCGGCGGCATGGGCCTGGCCGCGGCGGCGGCGAAGCGGGAGCGCTGAGCGTGAGCGGCGACCCCGGCCACCTCCCCAACCTCGGCGGGACCGAGCCCGGCGGCCCGCCGGCGCGGCTGCCGCGCCAGCGCTGCGGCACCACCCCGCAGATGCGCGGCCGCTACCCCGACTACGACGTGCTCGCGGAGACCTCGCACTGGGACGAGCCGACGCGGCGGGTAGTCCTCGACCGGGTCGAGCGAGTGCCGCCGATCCGCTTCTTCGACGAAGCCGAGGCGGCGACCCTCGGCGCCTTCTGCGACGTGGTGCTGGCGCAGGACTCCGAGCCGCGGGTCCCCGTGCTGGCGATGGTCGACGAAAAGCTCTTCGATCGGCGGGGCGAGGGGTACCGCCACTCCGACATGCCATCCGACCAGGACACCTGGCGGGAGGTGGCGCGGATGCTCGACGCCGCCGCGGCCAAAGCGGGCGCGGAGAGCTTCGCCGCCGCCGAGCGGGAGGCGCAGCTGCGGATCGTCGGGCGCTTCGCCGAGGGCGAGCTTCCCTGGGAGGGCTGCCCGGTGGACAAGGCCTGGGGCGTGGCGATGCGCGACGTCCTCAGCGCCTTCTACTCCCACCCCTGGGCCTGGAACGAGATCGGCTTCGGCGGCCCCGCCTACCCGCGCGGCTACGCCCGCCTCGGCCCCGGCCAGCGCGAGCACTGGGAGAGCCCGCCCGAGTTCGACCTCGACCCCGTCCGCGACATCTCCGAAAGGGGCCTCGAGTGAAGGCGCGGCTGGCCAGGGGGCTGAAAGGGTCGGTGATGCCGGAGGGGAACGACTCGGCGCGACTGCTCGATCCGCGCCATCCGTCGGCGCCGCGGCCGGAGGGGATGCGGCGCTACCCGGAGGCCGAGGCGGTCGACATGCTGGTCGTCGGCTGTGGCGCCGGCGGGGCCACGCTCGCCCAGCGGCTCGCCCGCCGCGGCTGGCGGGTCGTCGTGCTCGAGGCGGGGCCGTTCTGGGACCCCGACCGCGACTGGGTCTCCGACGAGGCCGGCTCGCGCAACCTCTACTGGACCGAGCCGCGGGTGATCGGCGGCAACGACCCGGTCGAGCTCGGCAAGAACAACTCCGGCCGCGGCGTCGGCGGCTCGATGGTCCACTTCGCCGGCTTCGCGCCACGCTTCCACCCCTCCGACTTCGAGGTCCGCAGCCGCGACGGCGTCGCCGCCGACTGGCCGATCTCCTACGAGGAGCTGCGGCCCCCCTACGAGCGGATCGAGCACGAGCTGCCGGTCGCCGGCGAGCACTGGCCCTGGGGCGACCCGCACGGCTATCCCCACTCCCCCCACCCGGTCGGCGGCGGGGCGCTGCGGATGATCGAAGGGGCGGAGCGCTGCGGGATCGAGATGCGGGTCGGCCCGGTGGCGATCGCCAACGGCTCTTTCGGCAACCGCCCGCACTGCATCTACCGCGGGCTCTGCCTGCAGGGCTGCAAGGTCGGCGCCAAGGGCTCGCCGCTGGTCACCCACGTCCCCGACGCCCTCGCCCACGGGATCGAGATCCGCGCCGAGTGCATGGCGACCCGGGTCGAGGTCGACGAGACCGGCCGCGCCGTCGGCGTCACCTACTTCCACGAGGGCGAGGAGCACTTCCAGGCCGCCGCGGCGGTCGCGGTCGCCGGCTACTCGATCGAGACGCCGCGCCTGCTCCTGCACTCGACCAGCTCCCGCTTCCCTAACGGCCTCGCCAACGGCAACGACCTGGTCGGCCGCGGCGTCATGGTCCAGGGCGCCCCCCAGGTCGCCGGCCGCTTCCCGGAAGAGCTGCGGATGTACAAGGCGCCGCCGCCGGAGATCTGCTCCGAGCAGTTCTACGAGACCGACGAGGAGCGCGGCTTCGCCCGCGGCTTCTCGATCCAGACGGTCGGGCCGCTGCCGATCGGTTGGGCCGAGCACGTCCTCGCCGACGGCCACTGGGGGCAGGCGCTGCGCGAGTACATGCGCGACTACAACCACTGGTACGTGATCGGGGCGCTGAACGAGCTGCTGCCGCGGGCCGAGAACCGGGTGACCCTGGCGGAGGAGACCGACTCGAACGGGATGCCGGTCGCCCGCATGGACTACAGCCAGTGCGACAACGACCGCGCCAACATCGCCTTCGGCAAGGAGCGGATGCGCGAAGTCGTCCGCGCCGCCGGCGCCCAAGACGTGCTGGAGATCGACCGCTACGCCCATCTCGTCGGCGGCTGCCCGATGTCGGAGACGCCGGAGAGCGGCGTCGTCGACTCCGACCAGCGCGTCTGGGAAGTGCCGAACCTCTTCGTCGCCGACGGCAGCGTGATGCCGACCCAGGGCTCGGCCAACCCGGCCCTGACCATCATGGCGCTCGCGTCGCGGCTGGCCGAGCGACTCGCGCTCAAGCGGAGCGGCGAGCCTGCAGCGCGGCGGCCGCGCCGGCTGCGCCGAGGGTCACGGCCAGCCCCGACGGGAGTCGATGCCGGCTGAGCCAGGCCTGGGGACTGCGCCGGTGGGCCTGGTCGTCGAACCCGCCGTGCGCGCCCTCGTCGCGATCGTCGTCGGTCGGCTCGAACAGGTTCGCCTTGGCCGTGCCGTCGAACGGCTCATCGGTCTGCTGACCGTCGACCGCGGTCTTGGCCAGGTAGCGCTCGACCAGCCAGGGCGCGATCTTGTTGCCGATGATCGAATACACGGTCGGGAAGCCCACGTAGTACTCGCGCCGCTTGCGATGGGCGGCCCAATAGACCGCCCGGGCCGCGACCTCGGGCTCGAAGATCGGCGGCACGGGCATCGGGTGGCGCGGCATCTTGCTCAGGCAGTGATCGAACTGCGGCGTGTTCATCCCGGGGAGCTGGACCATCGTCGCGTGCACATTGCTGTTCCGATTGCGCAGCTCCGTGCGCAGCGACTCGAACATGCCCTTCATCGCGTGCTTGGCGCCGCAGTAGGGAGACTGGAGCGGGATGCCGCGGTAGGCGAGCGCCGAGCCGACCTGGACGATCGTGCCGCGGTCGCGGGGGAGCATCCGCTCGAGCGCCACCTTGGTTCCCCACACCGCGCCGAGGTAGGTGACCCGGGTGGCCCGCTCGTACTCCTGGGGCTCGATGTCCTCGATGAACGCGAACACCGTGGTCATCGCGTTGTTGATCCAGATGTCGATCGGGCCGAGGCGCTCCTCGATGGCCGCGGCAGCCGCCTGCACCTGGTCGAACTCGGCCACGTCGGTGGGGTGGGCGTATGCCGTGCCGCCGAGCTCGGACACCTCCTGGGCGGCGGCCTCGAGACCCGCGCGGCCGCGCGCGATCAGGCCGACCGCGGCGCCGTGCTTGGCGAACTCGCGCGCGATCGCGCGACCCACGCCACCCGAGGCGCCGGTGATCGCGACTACCTCGCGCTCAGCCACTGCGCCACGTTCTTCAGATCGTCCACGAACCGCGCCATCGCCTCCTCGCGATCCTGGTCGTC
>DASULS010000011.1:0-78270 GCA_036278095.1 Solirubrobacterales bacterium
TCACCGCGACCGGACAGTCCGAGACGATCGACGGCGTGCGGATGATCTTCCAGCTCACGCCCGGCACCGAGGCGCCCTCGGAGATGAACTTCTACTTCCCCGACCTGCGCGCGCTGTGCATGGCCGAGAATGCCACCCACAACTTGCACAACCTGTTGACGCTGCGCGGCGCACTGGTCCGCGACCCGCACGCCTGGTCCGGGTATCTGACCGAGGCGATCGACTCGTTCGCCGACCGCACCGATGTGGTCTTCGCCTCGCATCATTGGCCGACATGGGGCCACGATCGAGTCGTCGAATTCCTTTCGGTGCAACGGGATCTGTACGGCTACCTGCACGACCAGACATTGCGGATGCTCAATCAGGGGCACACCGGCGCCGAGATCGCCGAGACCATGCAGATGCCGCCGGCATTGGACAAGGCGTGGCACACCCACGGGTACTACGGCTCGGTCAGCCACAACGTCAAGGCGGTCTACCAGCGCTACATGGGCTGGTTCGACGGCAACCCCGCTCACCTCTGGGAGCACACGCCGGTCGAGTCGGCCAAGCGCTACGTCGAGTTCATGGGCGGCGCCGAGCGGGTCCTCGAGCTGGCCCGCGGCTCCTTCGAGCAGGGCGACTACCGCTGGGTCGCGGAGGTGGTCAACCACGTCGTCTTCGCCGATCCCGACAACGAGGCAGCGCGGGAGCTGCAGGCCGACGCCTTGGAGCAACTCGGCTACGGCGCCGAGAACGCGACCTGGCGCAACTTCTACCTCGCCGGCGCCGGCGAGCTTCGCGAGGGCATCGCCGGCACCCCGACCGACACCCGCGCCCCCGACATCCTCGCCCAGCTCTCGATCGCGCAGATCCTCGACGGGATGAAGGTGCGCCTCGACGGCCCCGCCGCCTGGGGCAAGCGCCTGACCATCGGCTGGCAGGTGACCGACCCCGACGAGCGCCACCTGCTGAGGGTGGAGAACGGCGTCCTCAACCACCGGCCCTGGCCCGAGGGCGCGGAGGCCGAAGCGACGCTGGTGATCAAGCGGCGGGCCCTCGACGAAATGCTCTCCGGCAGCGCCGAGCTGCAGACCCTTGCCGAAGCCGGGGACCTGCGAGTCGAGGGCGACGGCGTCAAGCTGGGCGAGCTGCTGGGGCTGCTGGAAGAGCCCGACCCGGCCTTCCCGATCGTGACGCCTTAAAGCGAGCTCAGCCGGCGCTGAGGCGCATCATCATCTCGTCGACGTAGCACCAGCTCCAGTCTTCGCCGGGCTCGGCGGAGCGGATGATCGGGTGGCCCGTCTCGTGGTGATGGGCGGTGGCGTGCTTGCCGATCGAGTTGTCGCAGCAGCCGACGTGGCCGCAGGTCTGGCACATCCGCAGGTGCACCCAGCTCATCCCCGCCGCCAGGCACTCCTCACAACCCTCGACTTCATCCGGAAGCTCGAGGTAGTTGACCTCGTCGAGATGGGCGCACTCAGGCACTGCCCGTCGCAATCTCGGCCGGCTCGCCGCCGGGGAACCAGTGGGCCTCGACCGGCGGCGCGGAGTCGCGCAGGTAGCGCTCGGCATCGAGCGCGCCCATGCAGCCGGTGCCGGCGGCGGTGACCGCCTGGCGGTAGGTGTGGTCGACGACGTCGCCGACGGCGAAGACGCCGCCGAGGTTGGTCCGGGTCGACCCGGCCTCGGTGACGATGTAGCCGTCCTCGTCGGTCTCGACCTGCCCGGCAACGACCTCCGACTTCGGCACGTGGCCGATCGCGACGAAGGCGCCGTTGGCGGCGATCTCCTCCTCGGCGCCGGTCTCGGCGTGCTTGAAGCGAACCTTCTCGAGCTTCCCGTCCTCGCCGGCGACGAACTCCAGTGGCACCAGGGGAGCGCGGAAGTCGATGTTGTCCTTTTCGCGCGCCCGCTCGAGCATGATCTTCGAAGCCCGGAACTGGTCGCGGCGGGTGGCGACGGTGAGGTCGCTGGCGAACTTGGAGATGAAGATCGAGTCCTCCATCGCCGAGTCGCCGCCGCCGATCACGATCACCTTCTGGTCTTTGAAGAAGGCGCCGTCGCAGACGCCGCAGGTGGAGACGCCGCGGCCGCCGAGCTCCATCTCGCCAGGGATGCCGAGCCGTTTCGGCTCCGCCCCCATCGCCAGGATCACCGTCTTCGCGCGGTGCTCCTCGTCGCCGAGGAAGACCTTCTGCACGCCACCGTCGGAGAGCTCGACCCGGTCGACGTCGTCGGTGACGAAGCGCGTCCCGAAGCGCTCGGCCTGGGCGCGGAACTGGGCCATCATCTCCGGGCCCATGATCCCGTCGGGATAGCCCGGGTAGTTCTCGACCTCGGTCGTGTTCTGCAGCTGGCCGCCCCACTGGAAGCCCTCGAAGACGAGCGGCTCGAGGTTGGCCCGGGCGGTGTAGAGCGCTGCGGTGTAACCCGCCGGCCCCCCGCCGATGATGATCACGTTCTCGACTTGCTTGCTCTCAGCCATCTCTTCTCGCTGTTCTAGACTAATACTTTACTTTTTATAGTAGCTCGCCTGCGCCCATAACTCAATCATCCGACGGCCGGCTCCAGGTCCGAGGTGGAGCCCTCGCCGCGGTCTATCGGCAGGCCCTCCTCTTCCCAGCGATGGACCGTGTTGCGCAGCTGGAAGAAGGCGAAGATGCCGGGTGGGATCGGCATCCAGAAGGAGACGAGGCGGAAGATCAGGATCGCCGGGAAGACCGTTTCCGAGGGGAACCCGAAGAGGACGAAGGCGCCGATCATGCCGGCGTCGACCGCCCCCACCCCGGCCGGGGCGAGCGGGAAGAGGTTGGCGACCATGCCGAGGAAGTAGCCCTGGACGACGACGGCGAGCGGGACGTGGACCCCGAAGGCGTGGAACGAGGCCCAGAGCACGGCGATGCTGAAGGCCCAGAAGCCGGCGGCGCCGATCACCGCCAGGCCGCCGCGCGAGGGATGGGCGAAGAGGCCGAGGGCGAAGCGGAAGCCTTCGCCCAAGGTCGCGGGGAATTTTCCGACTTTCTCGAGGATCTGATGGGAGCGCTCGCTGTTGGCGAAGCGGGTGAGCCGGTGGTCGAGGTCGGCGGGGATCAGCGTGATCAGCACCCCGAGGATCAGCAGCAGGCCCGCCACCGCCGCCGGGATGATCGTCAGCTCGACCGAGTCCTTGCCGTTCATCACCCCGGTCCGCAGGAGGACCCCGAAGAGGATCAGGGCGATCGGATAGAAGACGTAGTGGAGGGAGACGAAGGCGACCATCCGCCGGCCGACGTCGCGGCGCCCCATCCCCGCCTTGCGCAGAGCCCAGTAGGTGAGGGCGACGCCGCCGGCGCCGCCGGCCGAGAAGAGCAGCGTCGCCGCCACCCCCGCCATGTTGATCTCGTAGGTCTCCAGCCAGGTGAAGCGGAGGGCGCTGCCGCCGACCACCGCCTTGAAGAGGGCGATGTAGGTTGCATAAGCGGCGACGTTGGCGACAACCGCGATGCCGATCCAGAGCGGGTCGGCATCGTCGAGCTTGCTCAGCGCGTCGCCGAGGCCGACCAGCTTCGGGAAGAGGAAGTAGATCGCCCCGAGCAGCAGCAGGACGAGGACGACGGTCTGGATGATCCGCCGCGGAGTGAAGATCGGCATTTCGGCGAAACGGTTGCCGTTCGCCGAGTCGTCCTGAGACACCTCAGAGAAACTACCCGCTCGCGATCTTCTCCAGTTGTTGCAGAACCCCGTTTACCCCGCGTATGAGGGGTTCTGCCAGCGGCTCGCCCTTTCTCACGGCACCGACCAGAAACGCCCCGGCGATCAGATCGGTGACGTAGTGCTCGCCCAGGTAGACGAGCGCGAAGCCGAGCGTGCCGGCATATCCCCAGCCCAGCGCGCCCTCGACCTTGCCCGCTTCGGAGAGCGAGAGCGCGGCCTGCAGCGAGGTGGCGAAGTGCAGCGAGGGCATCGCCGCCCAGGGGTTGCCGCCGAGCGCGTCGTACATCCGCTCCCAGGCCCGGCCCCAGGTCGGTTCGCCGACCTCGACCATGATCCGGCGCACCTCCTCGCCGGTCAGCCCCTGCTCCGACGCCCACCACGGCGGCGCGGTCGGGACGGCGAAGTAGACAAGGCAGCCGAGGTCGAAGACGGCGGCCATCTGGCGGGCGGCGCGCGGGAAGCGCTCGTTGTGGCGGACGAGGATCGTCGCCAGCGAGAGGTAGGGCTCGACGAACCAGAGCCAGTGGGTCCAGGTGAGGACCTGGTTCGCGACCCTCGTCCCCGGCAGGCGCGCCAGCGCCCGCTGCAGGCGCGCGTTGGGCAGGCGGCCGGCGCCGATCAGCCGGTCGATCTTGATCGGGTAGCGGGTGTGGAGGCGGGCGCGGAGGCGCTCGGGGTCGTCGTAGGGCAGCTCGTGGGCAACGGTGAAGGCCCACATCTGCAGGGCGAAGAGGGCGACGTCGCGCCGTTTCGAGCGCGGCTGCAGCACCGCCAGCGCCAGCGGTCCCGCCGCGACCGCCGCGACCGTGGCCCCGGTCGGCACCCGCAGCCGGCGCCGCAGGAGCGGCACCGCGACCGCGGCGCCGATCGCCGCCATGCCGCCGGCCCGGACCGCGAGGCGAAGCGCGTTCGATGGCCGGGAGCGCCTCCTCATCAGGCCGGCGAGTATAGGTCCGGGGGCCGAAACGGACCGGGAGGGCGCGGCGCCGCCCCGCCTGAATAGAATGGCCGCGCTTTGGCGCCTCATTCTCCTGGCACCGACCAGATCGACACCCTGCTTTGGATCGGCTTCATTGCCGCCGCGATCCTCGTGGTCGTGGTCAACGTCGCGCTCTTCTACGCGGTGCGGCGCTTCCGCAGCGAGCGGGGCAGCGAGCCGCGCCAGCTCCGCAGCGGTCGCACGCTGCAGTTCCGGGTCGGCGCCGTCCTCACCGCCTTCGCCCTCGTCCTCTTCGTCCTCAGCGTCGTCTTCACCGACAGGGCGCAGGAAACGCCCTCGACGGGCGAAGCCGGCCTCGCCTCGGCGAAAACCGAACCGCTGAAGATCCAGGCGACCGGCCAGCAGTGGCTGTGGCGCTACGACTACGAAAACGGCGCCTTCTCCTATTACAAACTCGTCGTCCCGGTCGATACCGCGGTCGAACTGCAGCTGCAGTCGACCGACGTCGTCCACACCTGGAACGTCGAAGAACTCGCCCGCAAGGCCGACGCGGTGCCAGGCAAGGTCAACGACGTCGTCTTCAGCGCCGACGACGAAGGCGTCTACAAAGGCGCGGCGGCGACGCTCTCCGGCCAGGCCTACGCGGCGATGCGGACCGAGGTCGAAGTCGTCTCCCCCCAGGAATACGAAAACTTCGTCAAGACCCAGCAGAGCGACATCGAATCCGCCCAGGACCGGGTGGTCGGCCTGATCGAAAACGGAGAAGTGCCATGAGCCCCAGCCCGCGTCCCGAGCTCGTCGTCGACGGCTACCCCAGCCGCCGTCCCCGCTGGATCGAGCTGGCCACCAGCGCCGGCCACAAGGAGGTCGGGCAGATCCTGATCACCGGCGCGCTCGGCTTCCTCTTCCTCGCCGTGGTCGAGCTGGTGCTGATGCGGCTGCAGCTGCTGGTGCCGGAAAACACCTTCCTCTCCCCCGTCGGCTTCAACCGCATGCTCTCCTTCTACGGCGCAACCGCGGTCTTCCTCTTCGCGATCCCGCTGGCGCTCGGGTTCTTCTACTACGCCGCGCCGCTGCAGATCGGCGCCCGCGGCACCGCCCTGCCGCGGCTGGGGCAAACCGGGCTGGCCCTCTGGGCGGCCGGCGCGGCCGTTCTCTACTCGACCTTCCTCTGGACCCCCTCGGAGGCCGGCGTCAACCCGCTGGCGCCGCTCAGCGAGCTGGCTTTCCTCTCCAACAACGGCGTCGACGCCTGGGTCGCGGCTGTCGGCCTGGCGACGCTCGGCTTCGTCCTCCTCGCGATCAACCTGGTGGCGACGCTGCGGACGCTGCGCGCCCCGGGGATGGCCTGGCGGCGGGTTCCCGTCTTCGCCTGGGCGGCGACCGTCTGCTCCTGGCTGCTGGTCGTGATCGGCCCGGTCTTCCTGGCGGCGCTGACGATGCTGATGATCGACCGCAACTCCGACGGCGTCTTCTTCGCCGACGGCTCCGGCGGCGCGCCGCTGCTCTGGCAGCACCTGAGCTGGATCTTCTACACCGGCGCCTACATGCTGGTCCTGATCTTCGCCCTCGGCACGATCGCCGAAATCTTCGCCACCTTCTCGCGCAAACCGCTCTTCAACCGGACGGTGACGATGGCCTCGCTGGCCGCGATCGCCGCGATCGGGACCCTGGCCTGGATGCAGAACATGCTCACCGCCCCGATCGGGATCGGCTGGATGTACTTCGCGATGCTGCTGTCGCTGGCCCTGCTCGTCCCCTTCGGCCTCGTCATCTTCAACCTGATCTCGACCCTGGTCGGCGGCACGCTGCGGATGCGGGCGCCGCTGCTGTTCGCGGTCGGCGCCGTCTCGGCGATCTCGATCGGTCTCGCCGCCGAGCTCGAGCAGTCGATGGTCGCCGCCGCCTGGCAGCTGAACCACACCACCGACGCGACCGCCGCCACCCACTTCTCGCTGATCGGGGGAGCCGTCTTCGGCGGCTTCGCCGGGCTCCACTACTGGTTCCCGAAGATGACCGGCCGCACGATGGGCGAGACCCTGGCGCGCTTCTCCTTCTGGACGATCGTGGTAGGCCTGCTGCTCGGCTTCGTGCCGCTCTTCCTCGCCGGCTCCGAGCAGGGCCAGGTGGTCGACGCCTACAAGTACTTCTCCGGCACCGGCGTCACCGTCTACAACGTGATCTCCTCGATCGGCGTCCTCGTCCTCTTCGCCGGCATCGTGATGACGCTCGTCAACGCGATCCTCAGCCGCACCAACGGGCCCGCCGCGGGCCATGACCCGTGGGGTGGCGAGACGCTCGAGTGGTTCGCGCTCTCGCCGCCGGAGCCGCACAACTTCGACGTCCTCCCGGACGTCCGCAGCCCCCACCCGCTGCGCGACATCCGCGAGGCGATCGGCCATCGCACCCGCCGCGCCGAAGAGGCGAAGGCGACCCGCGCATCTCAGCCGGTAGCCTGAGGCCCGCATGAGCGGTGCCCAGACTGCTGCGATCGCACGGCGCCCGGCCGTCCCCACGGCCGTCCGCGACTACCTGACGCTGACCAAGCCGAAGGTCCAGTCGCTGCTGCTGTTCACGACGATCACGACGATGTACGTCGCCGGCAGCCCCTCGCTCGACCTCGTCCTCCTCACCTGCCTCGGCGGCGCCCTCTCGGCCGGCGGCGCCGGCGCGATCAACCACGCCGTCGACCGCGACATCGACCGCACGATGGCGCGCACGGCCGACCGTCCCGTCGCCTCCGGGCGGGTCTCGCAGGGCGCCGCGATCGCCTTCGGGCTCGGCCTCGAGGCCGCCTCCTTCCTGCTGCTGTCGCTGACCGTGAACCCGCTGGCGGCCGCGCTCTCCCTCTCCGGCTTCTTCGGCTACGTCTGCGTCTACACGCTCTGGCTGAAGCGGGCGACGCCGCAGAACATCGTCATCGGCGGCGCCGCCGGCGCCGTGCCGCCGCTGGTCGCCTGGGCGGCCGTCACCGGCGGCCTCAGCGGCATGGCCTTCTACATGTTCGCGATCGTCTTCTTCTGGACGCCGCCGCACTTCTGGGCGCTCTCGCTGCTGATGAAGGACGAGTACGCGAAGGCGGGCATCCCGATGCTGCCGGTGGTCCGCGGCGAGGAGGAGACGCGCCGCCAGATCCTCCTCTACACCGTCCTCCTCTACGCCGTCACCCAGCTTCCCTTCTGCGCCGGCGGCCTCGGCGTCGCCTACCTCGTCCCCTCGATGCTCCTCGGCGCCGGCTTCATCTACTTCTCCACCCGCCTCTACCGCACCCGCGACCGTCGCTGGGCCCTGCGCACCTACCTCTTCTCCCTCGCCTACCTGGCCGCGCTGTTCCTCTCGATGGCAATCGCCGCCAACGTCTGAGTCGAAGCTCGTTTGCGCTGCGAGGGTCCGGATACCCCTCGCCAAAGACCGTCGCGCAGCTGGGTCGCTTGCAAACTGCGGAGCGTCTGTCCTTGAGCCTTTGTCGAGGGGTATCCGGACCCTCCACCCGAAGCGTGGCCACCGCCCGAGGAACAGCAGCTGCGCCCCCCAGATCCCCGGGAGATCGGGAGCATTGAACGGGGTGTGCGTGCCGCAGCTTTCCGTTAGCTGACAGCTTTCGGAACCGAGGCGGCGGTCCGATGGAAGGCCAGGTGCCCCTCTCACAGAGGCTCAAGGAACCACGCTACGCAGTGCCGGAGCTCGCCCCAGCTGCGCGACGGTCTCTGGGAGAGGGGCACCTGGCCTTCCCCCACGCAGTCCCTCCCCCAGTCCTGATAGAAATCCGTGCTCATGGATCGTGAGAGTGCACGTCAGAGCATGAGAGCGGGGCTGGTCGCCGGTGGCATCGCCGTCGGGATCTTTGCCCTCTCCTTCGTCGCCGCCTTCCTCTACATCGCCTCGTAGGAGCTGAGAGTGGCTGAGCACCGACAAGTCCCAGAGCCCGGCGAGATGGTCTACGCGCCGACCCCCTCCTGGGGTCCTGTCTTCTTCGCCCTCGGAGCCGTAGGGCTGCTCGGCGGCACCTTCGCGGCCGGCTTCCTCTTCCCGACCATCGTCTACACGGTCGTCGGCGCGATCCTCGTCCTCGCGGCCTTCCGCAGCATGGTCCGCGGCTCGATCCGCGACTACTACCGCCGCCCCCGCCGCCAAGAGATACGCGGCGCCGCGCTCCCGGTAGAAACCATCAAGCGCTGATACCGGCGCATCTCGGCGTCCTCAGTCGGTCGTGTGCAGAGCACACTTCCCTCCCTGCGTCCTTGATCTGCTTGGTCTCAGCGCTTGATGGACTCGAATTCGGAAGTCGCCCCATCTGACGTCCAGCACTTCACGATGTCGCGCATCGAGAGGACGCCGATCGCCTCGGCCCCATCGAAGACGACCAGGTGCCGGACCCCTCGCCGCGACATCTCCGCCGCGGCCCGCTCGAGGCTCCAGTCGGGGGCTGCGGTGAGCACGCCCTCGCTCATGTGATCGGCGACGTGCTCCGTGTCGGGGTCCTGGCCGCGGGCGATCGAGATCAGCAGATCACGCTCGGTGACGACCGACGGAGTCGGCTGCTCGTCGTCGAAGACGAGCGCGGCGCCCGTGCCTTTCTCCACCATCTTCTGCGCCGCCTCACGCAGCGTGTGGGACGGCCCCACGGTCAACGTGATCTCCGACATCCCGTCCCTCACCTGCATCCTGCGACCTCCCAGCGAGTCGTTTTCAAGTTAGTGCGGATCAGCTCAAGAGTAGCCCACTGGCCCTGCTTGACGAGCCGCTTTGTCAGGGGTCTCTGCATATAGACTCCCGCCCGCAATCTGCCCCATGCGCCGTCCCTCGAAACTCATCATCCCGCTGCTCGTCCTCGTCGCCTTGTCCGCCCTCGCGGTGGTCTCCTCCGGCTGCGGCACGACGACCGCGGACACGGCCCGGGGCGAGGTCCTCTTCAAACAGAAGTGCGGAACCTGCCACACCCTGGCCCGCGCCGGGACGACCGCGCAGGTCGGTCCGAACCTCGACGACGCCTTCGCCTCGGCGCGTGAAGCCGGCGAGGAAAGCGAAACGATCGAAGGCGTGGTCAAAGCCCAGGTCGAGTACCCGCGCCCAAGAAACGGCAACGCGGCGGTCTCGATGCCGGCTGACGTCGTCACCGGTCAGGACCTCGACGACGTCGCCGCCTACGTCGGCGAATGGGCTGGCGTGCCCGGCGCCGCACCGCCGAAGGTTCCCGGCGGCCCCGGAGCCCAGGTCTTCGCCAACAACGGCTGCGGCACCTGCCACACGCTTGCCGCGGCTGGATCCGGCGGCGTAACCGGCCCCAATCTCGACGAAGTCCTGCCGGGTCAGACGGAAGCGATGATCGAAGAATCGGTCCTCAACCCGAACGCGAAAATCGCCAAGGGCTACCCGCCTAACGTGATGCCACAGAACTTCGAACAGCTGCTCTCGCCCAAAGAAGTCGAAGACCTGGTCAAGTACCTGAGCGAAAGCACCGGCGCCGGCAAAGGCAAATCCGGCGCCAAATCCAAAGGCTGAGCGCAAGCGGCCGCGCGGCCGCTGCGATGATTGAGGGTAGATGCGGGAACGCTTGAAAAGCCGCCTCGAAATTTCCCGTGAGCGCTACGCGCAGGTGACGCTGGTCGCCCTCGGCGCCCTCGCGCTGATCGTCCTCACCGGCGCCGGCGTGCGCTTGACCGACTCCGGCCTCGGCTGCCCTGACTGGCCCAAGTGCTACGGCGGCACCACCCCGCCACTCGAATCGCACGCGATCATCGAGTACGGCAACCGGCTGATCACCGGCCTCGTCGGCATCGCGGTGATCGCGGCCAGCGTCCTCGCCTGGTTCCGGCGTCCCTTCCGCGGGCACCTCGCCCTTTTCGGGGCGCTGCTCCCGATCGGCGTCATCTGCCAGGCGATCCTCGGCGCCCTGGTGGTCAAGTACCACCTCGCCCCTGGGCTGGTGATGCTCCACTTCATCCTCTCGATGATGCTGCTCGACGCGGCCTTTGCCCTCGCCTGGTGCTCGCGCTACGAACCATGGGAGCGGCGCCGCTCGCGTGACCGGCTCGGCGTCTGGGCGGTGCGGGCGCTGATCCCGCTCGGCCAGCTGACGATCCTCGCCGGCACGATCGCCACCGCCTCCGGGCCCCACGCCGGCGCCCACGCCGGCCAGTTGGTCCACCGCTTCCACTTCGAGGGGGCCAGAACCCTCGAATGGGTGGTCCAGCGCCACGCCGTGATCGCCGCCGTCTACGGCTTCGCCGCGATCGGCGTCTGGTTCCTGCTGCGACGCTCTGGGGGCGACAGGAGGGCGCTGAAGCCGCTGACCGCGGTGATCGGCCTCCTCGCCCTGCAGGGAGCCATCGGCGGCCTCCAGTGGTACCTGGAACTGCCCACGGAGCTGGTCTGGGTCCACATCGCCGTCGCCACCACCAACTGGCTGGCAATGCTCTGGACGGTTGCGAGCGCCGGCCGGCTCGAGCCGCGCGGGGAATCCGCGGTCGCAGCCCCCGAGGAGACCGCGGAGACGGCCCCCGCCGCCGCGGAGCCCGTCTGAAGCTTGCTCCCCTTCTGGCTCTCGATCGGGGTCCTCAGCCTCGTTCAGGCCGCCCTCGTCGCCGCGCCCAAGGCGCCGGCGACCCATCTTCTCGACCGCCTGCAGAACCGCTGGTGGGCGCTGGTGCTGCCGCTCTCGATCGTGGTCGTGATCGCGGCGATCGCGATCGACTCCGCCAGCGCCCGCTTCCTCACCTACCTGGCCCTGGTCGCCGTCCCGCCTCTCGCCGCTGCGGCTCTGGCCTGGCTGATCCGCGGCGCCCGCCTCGAGCTCGCCCTCGCCGTCATCCCCCTCTTCGCGCTGGCCTGGGCCGCCCGCGGCGCCCTCGGTGGCCAGACGGCGGCCCTGGCTCTCTCCGCCCTCGCCTGCGTCAGCCTCGGCTGGCTCGTCAACTGCGTCGTCCCCGCCCCGTGGCTGAAGCTGGGGATCTACGCGATGGCGGCGATCGACACCTACCTGATCGCCTCGGACCTCCTCCAGAGCCCCAACGCGGTCCTCAACGCCGTCGCCCCAGCCGCGGGCCTTCCCCGCCTCCAGCTCGCCACCTTCGGCTCGGCCGTGATGGGCTTCGGCGACCTCTTCATCGCCGCCACGCTCGGTGCCCTGCTCGCCCGGGACCGCCGCCTGCAGCTGCGCGGCGCCGCTCTGGCCGCTGTCCTCTGCGTCAGCTTCGACCTGCTCTTCTTCGCCGTCGACGAGCTCCCCTCGACGGTCCCGATCGCCTTGACGCTGGCAGCGTTGGAAGTCAGCAGGAGAGTCAAGCCCGCCTGACGATTCAGCGCCACCTCTCCCGCGCCCAGCGATAGGCGTGCACGCAGGCCCAGATCACCAGCGCCAACCCCACCAGCGCCCCCACCAGCGGCCGCGTCAGCAACGTCACCCCGATCACAACCACCGCCGCAACCCCCACGATCACGACCCACCTGAACACCGCCGCCTCGTTGAGTTTCACGACCGAGGACACCCCCAGGCGCAGATTTGCAGCCGCCTCAGAGGATGTAAACCGTTACATACACGATGATCCACATGACGTCTACGAAGTGCCAGTAGATGCCAGGGACCTCGACGCCGAGGTGGTCCTTCTCGTGGGGGCCGAAGTGGCCGCGGAAGGCACGGATCGTCGCGAACGTGAGCAGCATCAACCCGACGAAGACGTGGGCTCCGTGGAGGCCGGTGAGGCTGTAGAAGATCGAGCCGAAGGAGAGGTCGCGGGCGCTGAAGCCCAGGTGCACGTACTCGTTGATCTGGATGAAGAGGAAGGTCGCGCCCAGCATCCAGGTCGCCACCAGCCCGAGCTTCAGGCCGGCGCGGTTGCCGCGGCGGATCGACTCCAGGGCATAGTGGATCGTGAAGCTCGAAGAGACCAGGATCGCCGTGTTCATCCCGGCGATCCCGACCGGCAGCGTGTAGGGGTGCGGCGGCCAGCTCGACGGGTTGACGACGACGCGGAGGAAGAAGTAGGAGGCGAAGAAGGCCCCGAACAGCATCACCTCGGAGACGATGAAGAGCAGGATCCCCAGCGTCTGGCGATCGATGCGCGAGCTCTGGTTGGCCTCCGGAGGGCCGTGATGATGCTCGGCGTGCCCGTGGCCGACCGATACCGTCGCGCTCTCCATCAGCTCGCCTCCCCCTCGGCGACCGCGGCAGCAACGGCTGCCGCAGGCCTGCCGACCTCGATGTGCTCGACGGACTTCTCGGTGATCTCGCGAACGCGGCCGATCAGGTTGTCCTCGAGCCACTGCGAGCGCTCGCCGGCGAAGGTCGAGATCAGGATGTCGTCGATCCGGTAGTGCTCGATCGCGTTCTTGACCGCGTAGAAGGGATCGGGGCTCATCGGCTGGCCGGTGGCGTCGATCTCGGCCCGGTAGAGCTCGGCCAGGGTCGAGGCCAGGTCGCGGACGACCTGCCCCTCGCTGACCTCCTCGGCCCGTGGGCAGATGATCGTGAAGCGATGGGGGCGGATCTTCGCCCGCTCCTTCAGCCGGTTGACGAGATCGGGGGCGGCGACGGTCTTCGTCGCCACCACCAGCGTGTGGTTGAGGTCCCAGCGGATCGCGTCGTCTTCGATCCGGACGGGAATGTGGGTCAGCTTCACCTCGGGCTCGACCCGGTCCCGCGCCCACTCGACGAGGTCGCGGCGGGTGAAGCCGAAGCGGGTGTCCGAGAGGCAGGAGAGCAGGACCTCGCCGGGACGGTGGGCGCGCGCGGCATCGTCGAGCGCCAGCGACGGCTCGGGGTCCATCACCTCGCCGACCGACTCGATCCCGAACTCGCTCAGGATCGCCATCGTCACCTCGACCCGGGCTCGCGCCGCCTCGCGGATCTCGGCCGAGTCGATCAGCTGGCCAACCGACGGCTGGTTCTGCGGCGCCGCGACGACCACGCCGGAGACCTGCTCCTGGCGCTCGCGCACCGCCTGCAGCAGCTTGCGCCCACCGGCCACCTCGTTGAGGAAGACCAGCAGCGGCTTGCGCTCGTCGCCCGCCGCGTCGTTCATGAGCCGCTGCCCACCACGCTTGGCTCGCCGGCGGGCACCTCGGCGCCTTCGCCGGCCATGATCGCGTGCCTGGCGCCGGGGACTCCGTACTCGTAGGGACCGCCGACGACGCGCGGGATCTCGTCGAAGTTGAAGATCGGCGGCGGCGAGGTGACCTGCCACTCGATCGAGTTGGCTCGCCAGGGGTTGCCGTCGGCCTTGGGGCCGTAGCGCCAGCTGACGATCATGTTGTAGAGGAAGACCAGCTGGATCGCGCCGAGCATGAAGGCGAAGCAGCTGATCAGCAGATTCCAGTTGCCGAACTGGGTGGCGTAGTCGGCCACGCGTCGCGGCATCCCGTCCATCCCGACCCAGTGCATCGGCAGGAAGGTGCCCCAGGTGCCGATCAGGGTGCCCCAGAAGTGGACGCGGCCGAGTTTCTCGTCATACATCCGCCCGGTCATCTTCGGGAACCAGTGGTAGATGCCGGCGAAGATCGTGAAGACCGAGCCGCCGAAGAGGACGAAGTGGATGTGGGCGACGATGAAGTAGGTGTCGGAGACGTGAATGTCGATCGGCACCATCCCGAGCATGACGCCGCTGATGCCGCCGATCGTGAAGGTGACGATGAAGGCGAGCGCGAACAGCATCGCCGTCGAATAGGTGTGGATCTTCCCGAAGAAGAGGGTCCCCAGCCAGGAGAAGATCTTGATCCCGGTCGGCACCGCGATCAGCAGGGTGGTGATCATCATCGGCACCCGCAGCCAGGAGAACATGCCGGCGACGAACATATGGTGGGCCCAGACCGAGTAGCTGAGGACGACGATCCCGATCAGTGCCAGCGCCATCAGCCGGTAGCCGAAGATCGGTTTGCGGGCGTGGGTCGAGATGACCTCGGAGATGATCCCGAACCCGGGCAACATCATGATGTAGACGGCCGGGTGGGAGTAGAACCAGAAGATGTGCTGGTAGCTGATCACGTCGCCACCGGCCGCGAAGTTGAAGAAGTTGGTGTGGAGGAGGCGGTCGAAGAGGACCATGAACTGGACCCCGGCGATGAAGGGCGTCGCGGCGACGACCAGCAGCGAGGTCGAGAGGTTGGCCCAGACCAGCAGCGGCATCCGCCAGAAGGTCATCCCCGGCGCCCGCATGGTGATGATCGTGACCAGGAAGTTCAGCGCCGTGGCGATCGAGGAGGCGCCGGCGAACTGGACGCCGAGGTTGAAGAAGGACTGGCCCAGCGGCGCCCCGGTCGAGAGCGGCGCGTAGCCGGTCCAGCCGGCGTCGAAGGCGCCGCCCGGAGCGAGGAAGCTGCCGATGAACAGCAGCCCCGCCAGCGGCAGCATCCAGAAGCTGAGCGCGTTGAGGCGCGGGAAGGCCATGTCCGGCGCGCCGATCATCAGCGGCAGCACGTAGTTCGCGATCCCGGCGAAGACCGGGATCACGAAGACGAAGATCATCAGCACCGCGTGGGTGGAGAAGAGGCTGTTGTAGGTGGCGGCGTCGACGATCTGGGTGCCCGGCTGGGCGAGCTCGGCCCGGATCAGCATCGCCATCAGGCCGCCCACGAAGAAGAAGAAGAAGGTGGTGCAGATGTACTGGATGCCGATCACCTTGTGATCGGTGTTGAAGCGGAAGTAGTCCTTCCAGCTCTTCGCCCCGTGCTGGGAGTGGTCGTCGGGGATCGTCGGCAGGCCGGCGGCCCAGCGCAGCCAGTAGTCGAAGCAGCCGAACCCGGCGAGGAAGCCGAGTGGCGCCAGGATCAGCGGCACGACGACATGCGGGTAGCCGGTCTGTTCGGTCTGGTAGAGCGGCAGCCCGGAGATCGCGCGCAGCGCCAGCACCAGGCCGAAGCCGAATGCGCCAAAGGCGATCGCCCCGAGGATTCCCCGGGTCCAGCCTGGTCTCTTGATCGCAGCAACCATCAGCTCGCTCCCATTATGCCCCGCCGGCCCCTAGCTGAGCGGCGTTGTCCGTGGTGTCCTCTCTGACCGATTCCAGCAGCGCTTCCGGCGTCTTCTGTTCCAGCGAATTGACCCATTCTTCGTATTTCGCAGGGGACTCGACGACGACTTTGGCCCGCATCGTCGCGTGGCCGAAGCCGCAGAGCTCGGTGCAGATCAGCTGGTAGGTGCCGACCTTGTCCGGGGTGACGACAGCCGTCGTCGTGATCCCGGGGACGTTGTCTTTCTTGATCCGCCACTCGGGCACCCAGAAGGAGTGGATCACGTCTTGGGCGTGCATTTTGAACTGGACCTGGCGATTGACCGGGACGTGGAATTCGCCCTCGACGTATTTGTAGCCCTCTTCCGGGTAGGCGAAGCTCCAGGCGTACTGCTGGGAGAAGACGTCGACGGTGATCGGGTCGTGCTTTTCTTCGATTTCGTTGAGGACCTTCCAGCTGTAGCCACCGCCGAAGAGGACGATGATCGTCGGGATCAGGGTCCAGGCGATCTCGAGGCGGGTGTTGCCGTGGATCGGCTCGCCGTCGGACTCGTCGCCCGGCTTGGCTTTGAATTTCCAGAGGGCGTAGAAGAGCATCACCAGCACCAGCGAGAAGACGTAGGAGCTGAGGACGATCATCACGTTGAGCAGACCGTCGATCTTCGGCGCCGCGGTGGAGGCCTCCTGGCCGTCCCAGTTGATCGACACCATGACGGCCGCGATGGCCGTCCCGAGGACGAACGTGGCGGCGATCATCTTGGCTATGGGCAGGCGGCCGTACATGTGGCGGCGGGCATTCTATTGAAGCGGCGGCGGGAGGCTTTGCGGGCTCAGGTGACACTTGGCACTAGCCGCCGGGGTGGGGCAGATCGCCGAGATCGCCGCCGGCCGCGGCAAGCACCCCCCGAGCCACGCCTTCCCAGCTCCAGAGCCGCCTGACCGTCTCCACCAGGGCCTCGCGAGCGACCTCCCGCTCGGCCTCGGGGAGGCCGAGCCAGGCGCTGAGCCGGGCGGCGATCGCCTCCACCGCCCCCTGCTCGACCGGGAAGGAGATCAGCGCTCCGACCTCCTCTGGCAGGGCCGAGCAGAGCTCGCGGGAGACCTCGAGCATCCCCGAGTGCCCGGCCGAGACCGGCAGGGTCCCGCAGGCGGCCGCCTCCACCGCGACCATTCCGAAGGCCTCGGGGAAGGTGCTGGGCATGACCATCGCCTCGGCCCGCGGGAAGAAGGTGGCGACCTCGTGGTGCTCGAGCCGGCCGACGAGCTCGACCGAGCCGGCCGCTGCCCGGGCCATCTCGGCGTAGCCGGCGGGGGGCTCAGCCAGGAACGCGGAGAGGATCGGCAGCGGCCTCTCCTCTCCCCCCTCCAGGGACCAGCCGAGCCTTGCCACCTCGCGAGCGTCCTCCAGGTCTCCCCGCTCCAGCGCCGCCAGCAGCCGCCGCAGCCCTTCCTCGTAGGCGCCGAAGCCGGCGATCTCGAGGTGGGCCTCGGGGTGGGCGCTGTGGACCAGCGGCCAGGCGGCAAGCAGCAGGTCGACCCCCTTGGAGACGATCAGCTTGCCGACGAAGGCGACCAGCCGCTCGCGCTCGCCTCCTGGGCGGAACTCCTCGACGTCGACGCCGGGAGGGCCGAGCCGGGTCTTCTCCGGCAGGTCCGAGAGCTCTGGGAGCGCCGCCCAGAGCGATTCAGCGGTGTGGGCGGAGCCGATCAGGACCCCCTGGGCGGCTTCCATCCCCTCGCGCGCGTAGGGGAGGAAGCGCGGATGCGGCTTGACCGTGTACTCGAGCGCCGAGCCGTGGATCTTCGCCGCGAAGGGGGCGACGCCGGCGCGGGCGAGGATCGCCGGCCCCATCACCAGGTGGTTGGCGAGGGCGGCGTCGATGCCGCCCGCCGCGGCGGCGACCTCGCGCACGGCGGCGACGTTGGCCTCGACGTAGCGATCGAGCTCGGCCTCGGTCAGCTCGGGGAAGGTCTTCACCTCGAAGCCCTCGTAGGGGTCCCGCACATAGACCGGCAGCAGCCCGCCGATGTCGGGGTTGTGGATCTGCACGCCCTCGATCCGGACCTCGCGGTCCTGGCAGAGCAGGTGCACCTCGTGGCCGAGCCGGGCCAGCGCCCGCGCCAGGTTGGCGTTGTAGATGTTGCTGCCGGTGCCCCGCAGCATGTAGCCGTGGAAGATGAGGACCTTCATCCACCGCCCAAGCTAATAGTCTTCCCGGCGATGAACGAGAAGCAGCTCTACCGCATGCGCGCCGCGGCCTCCGGCCGCGAGGCGATTGCCCACGCCGAGCCGGGCGCCGTCTACGTCGACCGCGAGACCGGCGAGGAGATGGAGCCGGTGGCGATGATCCTGCCCCTGGCACCCTCCGTCTCGTCCCTCCCCCGCTCGCCCGAGAACCTCCGCGCCTGCCGCCGCTGCGACCAGCTGATCGGCCTGGACGTCAGCGATTGCCCGTACTGCGGGCTGCGCCAGGAAGCGCTTTAGTCCTCTGCCGACGTCGTAAACCCCGCCTGGTCCATTCGACTGCCAGGAACGCATACAACGGTAGATAGGCGATTTCCCCAAACGTTTCTGCCGCACACATCATCGTGCCGATAAGAACCACGATCAGTAGCGGATCCTGTATATCGCCTCGCTTGTCTCGGACAAAAAGTTTCATACCGCAGATATTACCTGAGCCAGTAGCGATACGCAATACAGGGCGGCTCCGCAGCAGAAACCGATCAAACTCCAACACCTGATCGACCGCTCCCGCCTGGCCGGGGGTGAGCCGAATCCAGCGACTTGACCCAATACAGCTCCCGCCCCAGCAAGAGCAAAGACGTGCTCTAGGCCGATCCTCGCTGGAATCGGATCTTCCACTTCAGGCAGGCCCAGGGCCTGCAAGACGATGAGCGCGAGCAGAACCATCGCGCCGATGCTGAAGCTCGCGGGCGCACGCGTGGTGCGCAAAACGCAAAAGTTCTGCGTCTAAAGCGCTACGGCTTCTTCACGAGGGTTGCCGTGTAGAGCAACCGCGCGTTCGAGTAGTAGCAGCCGTAGGTCTTGGTCTTGCCGACGCCCTGTTGGGGGTGGCCGTTCTGGATGTCTTCCTTGGAAGAGCAGTGTTCGGGCAGGCGGCTGCCGCGCCAGGTGTTTTCGGCGGAGACGTTGAAGGCGAACATCGGCGCCCAGGTCGGGACGGTGAGGGCGACGATCTGGCCCTGGAGGACGGTCAGGGGATGGTCGAGGGCGAAGACGGGGGTGCTGCCGAAGTAGGGGTTGAGGACCTCGAGCGGGCTCTGGCGGACCAGTTTGTACTGCGGCGGCTTGCTGCCTTCGACCGGGCGCAGGACGCCGATCCGGGCCTCCGAGGGGGTGCCGAGGAATTCGTTGAAGAAGGCCACCTCGTCGGTGGTGGTCTTCGTTTCCTTGGTCGAGGGCTTGGCGAGGGTGATCGACCAGGCGACGATCTTGCCTTCGAAGGGCGCCTCGTAGGGGCGGGCGACGCCGTCGGCGATCGACTGGAACCCGGTCACGTGCCCCTCGACCCGGCACGGTTCGATCTCGACGTTGTTGACGATCTTGCCCGGGCAGGAGGCGGGTGGCGTTTCCGAGGTCTGGCCGAGGACGACGACCCGCAACGGCGCCGAGTCGGCCGTGCGCGGGGCGACGATCGCGACCAGGGCCGCCAGCAGGCAGGCGGCGCCGGCCAGCGAGGCCCAGACGCGGCGGGGCGTGGTTTTCGTCTCCGCGAATCGCATTCGATTTGGCAAACACCGGGCTCGGAGCCCAGTTGCGGCGCCAATCTTGCCGTCCGCCGCGGCTGGATGCGGCTCCACGGGGGTGCTTGCACGATCCCGGCCAACCCGCCCCGGTAGGGTCCGGCGCGAGATGGAGGCTTCGAACAGCGCAGACGACTTCGTCGCGAACGCGATCGCCGCCTACGGAATCGAGGCGGACGAGATCGAGCTGGCGGTGATGCGCGCCGCCCACGAGATGTTCTGGCCGCCGATCCTCGAGCTGCTCGACCTCGACACGAGCGCGGTGCCGCCGGAGCGCGCTCCCGACCTCTCGAAGGCGCCGGTGGAGGAATGAGCGAGGGCCTCGACCTCCCCCTGCGCGAGCAGGCGCGCGCGATCGCCGCCGGCGAGGTCGACGCCGGCGAGCTGCTGGAGGCGACGCTGCGGCGGATCGAGGAGCGCAACCCGGCGATCAACGCCGTGGTCGAGACCTTCCCCGAGCGCTCACGGGAGATGCTCGCCGCGGCGCCCGCGGGCCCGCTGCACGGAGTCCCGGTCGTGGTCAAGGACGAGTGGCCGCTGCCCTGGCGGGCGCAGCGCTTCGGCGCCGCCGACATGCTCGCCCCCACCGCTCCCGGCGAGTCCGGGCCCTACCGCGCTCTGCGCGACGCCGGGGCGACGATCGTCGGGGTCGGCAACATGCACGAGCTCGGCGCCAGCAGCACGGGCAACGTCTCCGTCTATGGCCCGGCCGGCAACCCGTGGCAGCCCAACCGCTGCCCCGGCGGCTCCTCCAGCGGCCCGGCCGCCGCGGTTGCCGCCCGCCTCGTCGCCGGCGCGGTCGGCGCCGACGGGGTCGGCTCGATCCGCTACCCGGCCGCCTACTGCGGCCTCACCGGGCTGAAGCCGACCTTCGGCCGCTCGGCGATGGCCGGCCACCACATGGCCGAGGTCTCGAGCACGATCGTCTCCGGCCCGCTCTGCGCCGACGCCGCCGATTGCCGCCTGCTCGGCTCGGTCCTGTTCGGGAAGGACCTGCGGGCGGGAGACGTCCACGGACTGCGAATCGGCGTGATCCGCGACGAGGTCTCCGAGGACGTGGCTCCGGCGGTGCGCGAGGCCTGCGAGGCGGCGATCGAGGACCTGCGCCGCGAGAGCGGCGGCGAGGTGCGGGAGATCGCGCTGCCCGAACTGGAGGCGGCGACGCTGGCCACCGTCCTGATCGCCAACGGCGAGAGCCTCGAGAACGTCACGATCGGGCGCCTCAACAGCCTCGACCCCGAGCTGAGCCCGCTCGGGCGCGGCCTGCTCAAGTACCGGATCCTGTTGCCGGCGGCGGCCACCGTGAAGGCGGGGCAGGTGCGGGCACTGGCCCGCCGCACCCTTGCCGCCGTCTTCGCCGACGTCGACGTGATCGCCTGGCCGACCGTGCCGGCGGTCGCACCGCCGCTGGAGGCGCCGCTGGTCGAGCTGCCGTCCGGCACCCTCACCGCCGACCAGGCCAACGTCCGCGGCGGCGCCCTCGCCAACCTCACCGGCATCCCGGCGATCAGCGTCCCAGTCGGCAGCTCGGAAGGACTGCCGATCGCGCTGCAGTTGCAGGCAGCCTGGGGACGCGACGAGCTCCTCCTCGACGCGGCCGAGGCGCTGGAGCGCGCCAACGGGCGCCAGTGGGTCGAGGCGCTGCCGCCGCTGGCCGCCGAGACCCAGGAGGCCTAGGCCGTGCCGGCGATCGTCGTCCAGGGACTGGAGCGTGCTTTCGGCGAGGTGCTCGCCGTGCAGGGCATCGACCTCGCGGTCGAGGAGGGCGAGATCTACGGCTTCCTCGGCCCCAACGGCGCCGGCAAGACGACCACGGTGCGGATGCTGACGACGCTGCTGCTGCCGACCGGGGGTCGCGCCAGCGTCGCCGGGCACGACGTCGTCGCCGGCGCGCGCCAGGTGCGAGCCACGATCGGCGTCGCCCTGCAGGAAGCGGCGCTCGACCCGCTGATGACCGGCCGCGAGCTGATCCGCCTGCAGGCGACCCTGCAGGGCCTGCCCCCCGCGGCCGGGCGAAAACGCGCCGACGAGCTGCTGGAACGGGTCGACCTCGCCGCCGCCGCCGACCGCCGCGTCGGCACCTACTCCGGCGGCATGCAGCGCCGGCTCGACCTCGCCGCCGCCCTGGTCCACGAACCGCGAGTGCTCTTCCTCGACGAGCCGACCACCGGCCTGGACCCGGTCAGCCGCAAGACGATCTGGGAGGAGGTGCGGGAGCTGAACGATGACGGCACCACCGTCTTCCTCACCACCCAGTACCTGGAGGAGGCCGACCAGCTCGCCGACAACGTCGGCATCATCGACAGCGGCCGCATCGTCGCCGAGGGGACGCCGGAGACGCTGAAGGGCGAGGTCGGCAACCCCCACGTCGAGCTGCTGCTGGCCGAGGGCTCGGTCACCGAAGCCGAGCGGGTCTGCCGCGAGCTCGGCAAGCTGCTGCCGCCGAAGGACGGCAAGCGGGTCCTGCTCGAGGTCGAGAACGGCGCCGCCGACATCCCCCGCGTCGTCCGTGCCCTCGACGAAGCCGGGATCGCCGTCGAGTCGCTGGAGCTGGTGCGGCCGACGCTCGACGACGTCTTCGTCGCCAAGACCGGCTACCACCTCGAAGAGGAGGAGGCCGAGGGCGAGCCCGCCGCCGAGGAGGCGACCACGGCATGAGCGGCCTCGCCACCAGCGCGCGAGTGGTGCGGGCGCTGGGGGCGCGCTCGATCCGCCAGACCTTCCGCCGGCCGCAGCTGATCTCGCCGATCGTCGTCTTCCCGACGCTGCTGCTGGCGATCCAGACCGGCGGCGCCGGCGCCGGGATCGAACTGCCCGGCTTCCCGCCGGTGCAGAGCTTCCTCCAGTTCATGCTGGCGGGCTCGATGATGCAGGCGATGATGCTGGCCGGCAACAGCGGCGGCATCGCCTTCGCGGTCGACATCGAGATGGGCTTCACCGACCGCCTCTTCGCCGCCCCGATCCCGCGCTTCGCGATCGTCCTCGGGCGGCTGGCCGGGACGGCGGCGCTGGGCCTGTTCGCCTCGGTCTGGTTCCTCGCGATCGGGCTGATCTTCGGCGCCCACATCGAGGGCGGCGTCCCCGGGGCGCTGCTCTCGATGGCGCTGATCACCGCCTCGGCGCTCGCCGTCGGCGGCATCGGCGCCGCGATCGCCCTGCGCACCGGCAGCGCCAGCGTCGTCCAGGGCCTCTTCCCCCTGGTCCTCGTCGTCCTCTTCCTCTCCTCCGCCTTCTTCCCCCAGGAGCTGATGGTCGAGCCGGCGAAGACGATCGCCCAGTACAACCCCTTCAGCTTCATCGTCGAAGGGGTGCGCGAGCCGATCATCTCGGGAATCGACGCGAAGCAGACGCTGGAGGCGGTCGCCGCGATCGCCGGGATCGTCGTCCTCGGCCTCCTGCTCAGCGCCAGCGCCCTGCGACACCGGCTGCGGGTGGGCTGATGGAGGCGATCGCCGGCACGCCGGCCGCCCGCGTGGCGCCGCCACCCGCCTGGCGCACCAACCTGGCAACGATCGGCGCCCTGATGGTGCGCGCCAAGAACGAGCTGGTGCGGGTGCCGGGAGCGGCGATCCCGGGAGTGCTGGCGCCGACGATCTTCTTCCTCGGGCTGAACGGCGTCTTCGGCAGCCTGATCCACCTCAGCGGCTTCGGCATCGACTCCTACCAGAGCTTCATCGTCCCGGTCAGCATGCTGCAGGGGGCGGGCTTCACCGGAGCCGCCGCCGGGGTCAACCTCGCCCGTGACTACGAGCAGGGCTGGGTCGACCGGCTGCTCGTCTCCCCCGCGCCGCGCTGGGTGCTGCTGGCCGGCAACGTGCTGGCGGCGAGTGCCCGCTCGCTGATCCCGGCGACCTTCGTGCTGGCGATCGCCTTCCTGATCGGCGCCCACTGGCCGGGGATCGACGGCCTCCTGATCTGTTACCTGATGGTGATGGCGATGGCCGCGGTCGCCGCCTGCTGGGGCTCGATGCTGGCGCTGCACTACAAGAGCCAGTCGGCGGCCCCGCTGATGCAGGCGGGGATGATGGCCCTAGTCCTGCTCACCCCCGCCTACGCGCCACTGGCGCTGCTGCAACCGTGGCTGGAAAAGGTGGCGCGGCTCAACCCGGTCACCCACGTGGTCGAAGCGGCGCGGCAGGGCTTCATCGGCAGCGTCACCTGGAGCGACACCTGGCCGGGACTGCTGGCGGTGGCCGGACTGCTTGCGGTCCTGGGCTTCCTGGCGCTGCGCGAGATGCGGCGCACGAACGCGTGACGGATCGACGGGCCGAAAATACGCCTATACGGCGTGAAATCGGCCCGTCGGCGGTGGAGACGGCACGGGCGGTGCTGGAGCGGAACTGGGTCGAGGGCGAGCGGGACGGGGCGCCGTACGCCTACACCGAGCCGAGCCCCGGCCGCTACCCGTGGCAGTGGTACTGGGATTCGTGCTTCGCGGCGATCGTCTGGCGCCGCTTCGACCCGGCCCGCGCCCGGGCCGAGCTCGAGAGCCTGCTCGCCGCCCAGCGGCCGGACGGCTTCATCGGCCACACGATCTTCTGGCGCAGCCACGTCAGCCTCCTGCGGCTGCTCTTCTACAACGTCGCCTCGCGGCGGGCCTTCCAGACCGAGTCGATCCAGCCGCCGCTGCTGGCCTGGGCCTGGCGGATCGCCGTCGGCGACCCGAGCGAGGAGCCGCGGATCGGCGCGCACCTGGACTGGCTCGCCGCCAACCGCGACCTCGAGGGGGATGGGTTGCTCTGGATCGTCCAGCCGGACGAGTCGGGCCTCGACGCCTCGCCCAAGTTCGAACCGGTCTGGGGCCGGCGGGCGAACGGGCGGATCGGCTTCCCGCTGCTGGTCCACCGCAACCGGCGCTTCGGCTGGAACGCGCGGCGCCTCCGCGACGCCGGCGGCCCGGTCCTCTGCGAGGTCGTCGTCAACACGCTCTGGTCGCTCTCGCTGCAGGCGGCGGGGCGGCCCTCGGCGACGCCGGCCCTGGTGGAGCGGCTCTGGGACGAGCGGCGCGGCCTCTTCCTCGACGAGGTCCAGCCCGGGGGCGAGCGGCCCGCGGTCCTCACCTGGGCCGCGCTGGCGCCGCTGGCGCTGCCGGACCTGCCGGAGGAGATCGGGCGCCGCCTGGTCGAGGAGCACCTGCTGAGCGAGTCGGAGTTCTGGACGCCGGTAGCACCGCCCTCGGTCGCGGCCTGCGAGCGCGGCTACGAACCCGACGGCGGCCGCGGCCCGATCCGCCGCTACTGGCGCGGCCCGACCTGGGTCAACTCCGCCTGGCTGGTCTGGGTCGGGTTGCGCCGCCTCGGCTATGAGGCGGAGGCACAGCGGCTCGCCGACGGCGTCATCGCCGCCGCCGCCCGCGAAGGCCTGCGCGAGTACTACGACCCCCGCACCGGCAAAGGTCTGGGCGCCAAGGACTTCGCCTGGTCGGCGCTGGTGGCGGAGCTGGCGGACCCGCGCCCGGCGGATTATTTGTAGCGGTAGGTGATCCTGCCGCGATCGAGGTCGTACGGAGACAACTCGATCTTGACGCGGTCGCCCGGGAGGATGCGGATGTAGTGGCGGCGCATCTTGCCGGAGATGTGGCCGAGGACCTCGTGTCCGTTGTCCAGTTTGACCCGGAACATCGTGTTGGGGAGAGCCTCGGTGATCTCCCCCTCCATTTCGATCTTTTCCTCTTTGGCCATTCGCGCGGCAGCGTATCTAACGGCGCAGGTGTTCGAGCGCGCCGGCGCGGTCCGTCACTTCGCCTGCATACTGCGCCGCCTCCAGCTCGGCCAGCGCCGAGCCGAGCTCGGGGCCCGGCTCGATCCCCAGCTCGCTCGCCAGCTCGTCGCCGCGCAGCAACGGCTGCGGCGGCCCGTCGCGGCGCCAGTCGAGGGCCGCGGCGATCATCTCGCGGGCCAGCTGCAGGTGGGCGGCGACCATCTCCGGGGCGGCGATCGGGCCGGAGCCGCGGGCCGAGAGGCGGTCGGCGACGGTGAGCAGGGTGACGTCGACGGCAACCGGTTCGGTCGCCCGCAGATAGGCGTGGATGCGGCGGGCCGGCAGCGGCATCTCCTGGATCATGAAGCCGAGCCGGAGGTGGTGCAAAGCGAGCCCCTGCAGGTGCTGGGTGAGGCGGCGGCTGGCGCGCAGCCGCTTGCAGATGCCGCCGATGATCTCCGCCCCCACCTGGTCATGCCCGCGGAAGCCGACGAAGCCGGCGTGCTCGGCCCGGGTCGCGGGCTTGCCGATGTCGTGGAAGAGGGCGCCGAAGCGCAGCGCCGTGCGCCGGCTCATCTCGTCGGCCAGGGGCTCTTCCAGCAGCGCGGCGACCTCCCCCGCCCGCTCGCCGGCAAAGCGGTCGAGATCGGCCTCGACTTCGAGCGTATGCTCGAGCACGGCGAGGGTGTGGTCGAAGACGTCGAGATGGTGGTTGGGACCCTGCTCGACCCCGCGCAGCTGCTCCAGCTCGGGCAGGACGACGGCGGTCACACCCAGCTCGTCGAGCAGGCGCAGGCCGCGCAGCGGATCGGGGCCGCCGAGCAGCTGGCGCAGCTCGGCGAGCTGGCGCTCGCCGGCGGGATCGGCGGCGCTGGTGGCGGCGGCGCGGGCGAGCGAGACGGTGCGCGGCTCGATCTCCAGCTCCAGCTCGGCCGCCAGGCGCGGGGCCCGCAGCAGCCGCAGCGGATCGTCGCCGAAGCTGCGCTCGCCGACCGCGCGCAGGCGCCTGTCGGCGAGGTCGACGAGGCCGGCGTAGGGGTCGAGCGGTTCGCCGTCGGCGAGCGGCACCGCGACGGCGCCGATCGTGAAGTCGCGCGCGGCGAGGTCGGCCTCGATCCCGTCGCCGCGCAGGGCGGTGACGTCGATCTGCCAGCCGCGGCTCTGAGCGACGACCCGCCAGGTGCCGAACTCGGCCGAGAGCTCGAAGGCGTGCTCGCCGATCTCCCTGCCGATCGCCCGCGCCGCCGCGCCGGGGTCGCCGGCGACGGCGAGGTCGAGGTCGGTCACCTCGCGGCCGAGGACGGCGTCGCGCACGGCGCCGCCGACGATCCAGGCCTGCTCGTCCCCCAGAGCACTGCGCGCCGCCGCGACCACCGGGGCGGCGGCGAGGCGCTCGACCGCGCTCACGCGGGCCTCCGCGGCACCCGCGGCGAGATCGCACAGGCGATCTCGTAGTTGATCGTCTCCAGCCGGGCGGCGACCTCCTCGGCGAGGATCCGCTCCTCTCCTTGGGCGCCGATCAGGACGGCCTCGTCCCCCGGCTTCACTTCCGTCTCCGGGCCGAGGTCGATCGTGACGTTGTCCATCGAGACGGTCCCGACCAGCGGGCGCCGCTCGCCGCCGACCAGTACCTCGGCGTTGTTGGTGAGGGCGCGCCGCACCCCGTCGCCATAGCCGAGCGGGACGACCCCGACCCAGGTGTCGACCGGCGCCTTCCACTTGCGGCCGTAGCCGGCGCTGGCGCCGGCCGGGAAGCGCTTGACGTCGGCGACATACGAGCGCAGCGACAGCGCCGGGACGAGGCCCTGCTCGGCCGGGTCGCGCTGGAACGGATCGAGGCCGTAGATCGCCACCCCGCAGCGGGCCATGTCGTGGTGGGAGCGACGGTCGCGAAGGACGGCGGCGCTGTTGGCGGCGTGGGCGAGCACCCCGGGATGCTCGGCCTTGACCGCGGCGGCGACCTCCTCGAAGCGGTCGAGCTGCTCGTCGAAGTAGGTCGAGTCGAGTTCGTCGGCGGTCGCGAGGTGGGTCCAGATCCCGGCAAGCTCCAGGTCCGGGTCCTCGGCGCAGGCGCGGGCCAGCTCCAGGACCTCCTGCGGATCCGGGTTGCCGAGCCGGCCCATGCCGCTGTCGTACTTGACGTGGACCCGGGCTTTGTGGCCGTGAGCCCGTGCCCGGTCGGCGGCGAGCCGCCGGAAGCCCTCGCGCCAGACGGCAAGCTCCGAGCCGGCCGAGATTACGTCGTCGACCTCCGCCGCCGTCAGCGCTCCCATAGTCAGCAGCGGCACGTGCTGGAAGCGGCGGCCGATCTGCTCGGCCTCGCCGGCGGTCGCAACCGCAAGCCTGGTCGCACCCCCGTCGAGCGCCGCCGCGGCACAGCCGTCCGCACCGTGGCCGTAGCCGTCGGCCTTCACCACCGCGCAGAGCTCCGCCTCGCCCAGCTCCGACTTCAGCCGCGCGCAGTTGGCGCGGACCGCGTCGTAATCGATCCGGGCAACTGCCCGCTCCATCGGGCTACTCCGAGGCGTCGACCAGGGCGGCGAGCGCGTCGGCCCTGGTGACCATGCCGGCGAGATGGCCGTTCTCGTCAACCACGGGGAGATGGTTGTGGTGCTCGTCGGCGATCTTCTTCGCCACCCGGTCGGCGGCCTCGTAGTCGTGGGCGACGATCGGGTCCGGCGTCATCAGCTCCGAGACTTTGGTGGCGAAGGCTTTTTCGAGGCGATGCTCGAAGCCCTTCATCGAGCCGATGAAGACGACCCCGCCCATGATTTCGAGGTAGTGCGGGAGGTGGAGGTCCGATTCCTCCTCGCTGAGGACGAGGTCGGACTCGCTGACGATGCCGATCACCTTTTGCGCGTCGTCGACGACCGGCAGCGCACCGAGATCGGTCTTGGCGAGGGTGTCGATCGCGGTGCGGGCGTCGTCCTCCGCCCTGAGGCTGGGCACCTCGCGGTCCATGATCTCTCCGGCCGTCTTCATGGGCGCGAGGTTATTCGACCGGCCCGTCGGGACGTATCCCCGCCGGGATCGAGTCGATCACGTCGGTGGCGATCACCGACTCGGCCGCTCCGACCCGTGCGGCCGCGTCGAGGCCGGCGCGGGAGTGGGCGACGACCGCCGCGCAGGCGGCGGCGAAGGGCTCGAGCCCGCGGGCGAGCAGTGCCGCGGTCATCCCCGAGAGGACGTCGCCGCTGCCGGCGGTGGCGAGGGCGGGCGCCGAGATCGCGTTGACCCCGACCCGGTCGCCGTCGGTGACGATCGTGTCGTCGCCCTTGAGGACGACGATCGCGCCCGCCGCCTCTGCCGCCTCGCGGGCGCAGGCGAGCCGGTGGTCGTCGATCTCCGAGGAGTCGCGCTCGAGCAGCCGCCCGAGCTCGCCCGCGTGGGGCGTCAGCACCGTCGGGGCCGGGCGCGAGGCCAGCTCCCCGAGCCGGCCGGCGAAGGCATTGAGGCCGTCGGCGTCGATCACCAGCGGTGCCTCGATCTTGCCGGCGACCGCGCGGGCCAGCTCGAAGGAGCCAGGGTCGCGTCCCAGGCCGGGGCCGAGGACGCCGGCGGCGGCCCGCTCGAAGGTCCGCAGCACGGCCTTCTCAGATGCCGGCACCAGGCAGCCGTCGCCGCCGGGGCAACCGACCGACATCACCTCGGGCTGGGCCAGCTCGTAGACCATCTCCAGGTCGGCGGGGACGGCGGCGGTCGCATAGCCGGCACCGGCGCGGATCGCCGCCAGCGAGGCCATCCGGACCGCCCCGGTGAGACCGCGTGAGCCGCCGGCGACCGCCACCTGGCCGGAGCTGAACTTGGTCGAGTGCGGACCGCGGTGCGGCGCCAGCGCGAGGACGGCGGGGTCGATCTCACCGGCGATGGGCTCGCCGGGGGGCCCCGCCGGGATCCCGATTGGAGCCACTCGCAGCTCGCCCGTATGCCACTTGCCGGGCGCGACCCGCTGGCCCAGCTTGGCGGCGTGGAAGCTGACGGTGACGTCGGCCTCGACCGCTTCCCCGGCGACCTCGCCGGTGGAGGCGTCGACGCCGGAGGCGATGTCGCAGGCGACGACGGGGACGCCGGAGGAGTTGATCGCCCTGATCGCGGCGGCGGCAGGCTCGCGAGGCGCCCCTTCGAAGCCGGTGCCGAAGATCGCATCGACGATGGCGCCGGAGCCCGCCAGCCGCTCCGTCGGATCTCCCTCGACCAGATCGCCGCCGAAGCGCTCGAAGTTCGCCGCCGCGTCCCCCCGCAACTCCTCGCCCGGCCAGAGCAGCAGCGCCTCGACTTCGAAGCCCATCTCCCGCAAGAGCCGCGCGGCGACGAACCCGTCGCCGCCGTTGTTCCCCTTGCCGCAGACCACCCGCACCGGCCCCTCCGGAGCCAGCCCGGCAACCGCCTCGGCCACCGCCCGCCCCGCCGCCTCCATCAGCTCCAGCGAAGCCACCCCCCGCTCCTCGATCGCCCAGCGATCGACCCCCCGCATCCCCTCGGCGTCAAAGAGCGGCTTCAACCAAGGCTCCATTTGGTGAGCCTACCTACGCGAGGAAGCGATGATTCATTGATATTTATTTTCAATCACTGACGATGTCGTTTTGATAGTTTATAAATATCATGATCTTTCAAACCCCCGACCTACGCGAAGACGAGGTCGCTGTCATAGACCTTCTTGCTGAGCAGCGAGAGGCCCTGCGGGATCGCGTGGCCGAACCGCGCCGATGGTCTGGAACCCTGCGTCGGATGGCTTTCGCACGCGCAGTGCAAGGCTCGAACAGCATCGAGGGCTACAACGCTTCCTTGGAGGATGTCATCGCGGCTGTGGAGGAAGAACCCACTCTCGCCGCAGAGGAGGAGACGCAACTGGCTCTCGCCGGCTATCGGGACGCGATGACCTACGTGCTCCAGATTGCTGACGACGAAAGCTTGGAGGTAGACGAGGGGCTTCTGAAGAGCCTTCACTTCATGATGCTCAAGTACGACCTGAAGAAGAATCCCGGTCGTTGGCGCCCGGGGCCGATCTTCATCCACCGGGAAGCAACCGACGAGATCGTCTACGAGGGACCGCCCAGCGACGAACTCCCCGCACTTATCGCCGAGATGCTGGACGTGCTTGACCAGGAGAACAGCCCCGTCGTCGTCAAGGCGGCGATGGCCCACTTGAACCTGACGATGATCCACCCGTTCAGCGACGGGAACGGTCGGATGGCTCGCTGCCTTCAGACCTTGGTTCTAGCGCGAGATCGAGTCATCGCCCCCGTCTTCTCCAGCATCGAGGAGTTCCTTGGGCGTAATACTCAGGCGTATTACCGTGTGCTCGAGGATGTCGGCGCCGGCGCCTGGCATCCGAACCGGTCCGCCCGCCCCTGGATTCGCTTTTGCATGCGCGCCCATTACCTCCAGGCGATGACCATCATGCGGCGGCGAGAGGAAATCGAGACCCTCTGGAATGCGTGCGTCGGACTCGCCGAGCAACATCGGCTTCCCGAAAGGTGCGCCGCCGGGTTGATGGATGCCGCGATCGGCGTACGGATCCGCCGGAAGATCTACCGCTCTTCGAGCGAGACCGCCATGGGCGAAGAGATCAGCGACCTGACTGCGTCGAGGGACCTGAAGGCAATGGTGGATGCCGAGCTCTTGGAGGCAGTCGGGGAGCGGCGGGGGCGCTACTACCTCGCCGGTGAGACGCTATCGGCCGTGCGCGAGAAAGTCCGAGCCGAAAGGGCTCCCAAATCTTCCGATGACCCCTTTGACATCGTCCGCGAGCGCCGTCAGCTTTCGCTCACCTGATAGACCGACTACTTCTTGATGCCGACGATCAGCTTCGCCGTGGCGAGCCCGCCGGAGGCTTCGGTGCCCACCGCCGCGTAGGTGCCTTTGCTCTCGAAGCCGAGCTCGATCTGCTGGAGAGCGATGCTGCTCGGCGGCTTGACCTTCGTGAAGAGCTTGACCGCCGCTGGCACCTTGACGAAGGCGGCGATGGGCGTATTGCCGAGGGCGCTGACGGCTTCCTTGTAGGCCGCGGTGTCGGCGAGGGTTTCGCCCGATTCCGCCAGGGCGGCCTTTGCCGCCGCCAGGCCGTAGCCGATCGCGATCCGGTCGCCTTTCGAGATCACGACCAGCGGCTGGCGACCGAGTTCGGGGCTGTGGACCGAGAAGCCGGCCGCTCCGCCGCCGACCGCCGTGACCCCCGGCGTGTGGCTGGCGCGCAGGAAGAAGCCGATGTTGGAGACGGTGTTCTTCGCCTGCTGCGGCTGTTCGGTCTGCAGGACGAAGGAGCCGGTGAGGCTGTGCTCGCTGCTGCCTTCGACGAAGGCGCCGACTTCGCCGATCGAGGAGGCGATGGCTTCGAGGTCGATGCCGGCTTTCTTCAGCGCGCTCTTCAGCTTGTGCGGAGGCACTTTGCCGGGAATCCCCTGCGCGTCGATCCGGTCGATCCCTTCGTTGAAGCGGGTGCCGAATTCAGAGGAGGCAAAGGCCGCGAGCGAGCTCGCCGGCAGTGAGCCGAGCAGCTTGGAAGCGTCTCCGGAGGGCGGGTTTTCGCCGCTGAGGTCGCTGCTGAGGTCGATCTCGATCTGTTCGGCCCCCGGCACCACGCTGGCGACGGCGGTCGCTTCCTTCGGTTCGAGCCCGACGCTTTCGAGGAACAGTTCGGTTTCGGAGTCGATCTTGTTGCCGGCCTGTTCGATCAGGCCGCCGATGTCGACGTAGACGTTGGCGAGGCTGTTGTCCGGGACCTTCGCGGTGGCGCTGGCGTAGGCGTCTTCGCCGCCCAGCGATTCGCCTTCGGAGGCGTCGACCAGCGACTTGAAGATTTCTTCGTCTTCGGCGAAGACGAGCAGCCCGTCGAATACCCCGACGGTCTGGCCGTCGCTGGAGCTGACGTAGAAGTCGACGCCTTCATAGGAACCCTTCTTGGCCGGTCCTTCCTGGCCTTCCGCCTGCTTTTCGACGAAGGAGCTGGCCGCTGCTTCATCTTCGGTCTGCACGGCCACGCCGTAGCCGTTGAAGTTTTCGCCTTCTTCGTATTCCTCGAAGAAGATCGCGGCCTTTTCGCCCAGCCACGGTTCCACTTCCTTCTCGAAGTCGAACCCTTCGCCTTCCTGGGTGACTTTGGATTCCAGCAGCGCGATGGCAAAGCCGCCGACGTCACTCACCCCGGCGAGGTTTTCCGCCAGCGCTTCGACGTTCTTCTTCACTTCGCCTTCGGGCTGGACCGTGACGTCGAGGTAGAGCGGCGTCTTCGGGGGCGCGATGGTGGCCGGGTCGGTGGCGCCGCTGCCGCCGCCGCCGCAGCCGGCGACGCAGAGGACGGCGAGCGCGGCAAGCAGGGCCGGGAGTGCGAACCGAAGCTTCACGAGGCGGGCATCCTAGCGGCCCAAGTTCAAGAGCTCACTCAACCGTGACCGTCTTGGCCAGGTTGCGAGGCTGGTCGACGTTGAGGCCGCGGCCGCGGGCGATGTCGTAGGCCAGCAGCTGCAGCGGCAGCACCGCGACGATCGGCTGCAGGATCCAGTCGGTCGCGGCGACCTCGATCGTCTCGTCGGCCACCTCGGCGACCCGCTCGTCGCCGGCGGTGGCGATCGCGATCGTCTGGGCGCCGCGGGCGCGCACCTCCTCGACGTTGGAGAGGACCTTCTCCAGCACCGGGCTCTCGGTGGCGATGCAGACCACCGGCGTCGACTCGTCGAGCAGGGCGATCGGCCCGTGCTTCATCTCCCCGGCGGCGTAGGCGTCGGTGGGGATGTAGCTGATCTCCTTCAGCTTCAGCGCCCCCTCGAGGCAGACCGGAAGGCCGATGTGGCGGCCGAGGTAGAGGAAGAAGTTCTGGTCCTTGTGAGCGGCGGCGACCGCTTTGGCCGCCGCTTCGGTCGTCGCCAGCGTCTCCTCCATCTTCGAGGGCAGCGCCTTCATCTCACCCACCAGCTCGGCCAGCCGCTGCGGCGGCAGCGTCCCGCGCAGCTCGGCGATCCGCAGCCCCAGTAGGTACATCGTCGCCACCTGGGCGACGAAGGTCTTGGTCGCGGCGACGCCGATCTCGAGCCCGGCGCGGGTGTAGAGGACGGCGTCGGCGTCGCGGGTCGCCTGACTGCCCATGATGTTGGTGATCCCCAGCACCGTCGCCCCGGCCTCGCGCGCCAGCCGCATCGCCGCCAGCGTGTCGGCGGTCTCGCCGGACTGGGTGATCCCGATCACCAGGTCCTCCGACCCGACCACCGGGTTGCGGTAGCGGTACTCGGAGGCGATGTCCATCTCCACCGGCACCCGCGCCCACTCCTCGATCGCGTAACGGCCGACGAGGCCGGCGTGGTAGGAGGTGCCGCAGGCGACGATCACGATCCGGCGCACGCTGCGGAGGAAGTCGTCGGAGAGCTCGACGTCGGAGAGGTCGACCCCCTCGCTGCCGGGGAGGCGGTCGGTGATCGTCTCGGCGACCGCGTCGGCCTGTTCGTGGATCTCCTTCAGCATGAAGGTCTCATAGCCGCCCTTCTCGGCGGCGTCGGCGTCCCAGCTCACCTCTTCGGTGCCGCGCTCGATCGGGTTGCCCTCGGCGTCGGTGATCCGCACCGCGCCGGCTTCGACTTCGACGATCTCGCCGTTTTCGATCGGCATCGCGGTCCGCGTGTCGGCCAGGAAGGCGGGGATGGCGGAGGCGAGGAAGGTCTCCCCCTCGCCGACCCCGGCGACCAGCGGGCACTCCTTGCGGGCGCCGACCAGGCGCTGGGGCTCGTCAGCGTGCATGGCGACGAAGGCGTAGTGGCCGCGCAGCTCGGCGTAGGCCGCCCGCACCGCCGCGGCGAGGTCGCCGTCGTAGTGGCCGGCGATCAGGTGGGCGACGACCTCGGCGTCGGTTTCGGAGCTGAAGACCTGCCCTTCCTCCTGCAGGCGCCGGCGCAGCTCGGTGTGGTTCTCGACGATCCCGTTGAGGACGATGTGGACGCGGCCGGAGCTGTCGTCGTGGGGATGGGCGTTCTCCTCGGTGACGCGGCCGTGGGTGGCCCAGCGGGTGTGGGCGATCCCGGTCTCCGAGGGTGGCAGCGGCCCGGCGCCGTTCGCGGCCCTCGCGTCGACGGCGGCGCGCAGGTTGGCGAGGTTGCCGACCGCGTGCACGCTCTCCACCTCGCCGTCGGCGAGCACGGAGAGACCGGCCGAGTCGTAGCCCCGGTATTCGAGCTTTTCCAGCCCCGAGAGCAGCAGCTCCTCGCAGGGCCGGCCGCCCACGTATCCGACGATGCCGCACATGAAGGCGAGTAAGGGTAGAGGTCCGGGCCCGGCGGCCGGGGCTCAGGCGAGCTCTTGACGGACGATTCCCGCCAGCCGCTCGGAGACCGCCTCGGCCCCCTCGGCGCTGGGCGCCTCGACCATCACCCGCACCAGCGGCTCGGTGCCGGAGGGGCGCAGCAGCACCCGGCCGCGGCCCTCGAGCGAGGCGGCCTCGCTCTCGACCGCCTCCCAGACCGCGGTGGCGCCCTCGATCGCCTCGCGGTCGGCGACCTTGACGTTGACGAGCACCTGCGGCAGCTTCTCCATCGGCACCGCGTCCTCGAGCTTGGCCTCGCCCAGCTCGCGCATCGTCATCAGCGCCGCGGCGATGCCGTCGCCGGTGGAGACGACGTCGGCGGCGATGATGTGGCCGGACTGCTCGCCGCCGAGCTTCCAGCCCCGGCGCAGCATCTCGTCGATCACGTAGCGGTCGCCGACCTGGGTGACGGCGACCTCGATCCCCGCCTCCTCCATCGCCCGGTGGAAGCCGAAGTTGCTCATCACGGTGACGACGACGCCGCCGGCGAGCTCGCCCCGCTGCTTCATCCCGCGCGCGACCAGGGCGATCAGCTCGTCGCCGTCGTGGACGCGGCCGCTGCCGTCGACGGCGAGGACGCGGTCGCCGTCGCCGTCGAAGGCGAAGCCGATCTCCGCCTCGGAGGCGGCGACCCGCTCGGCCAGCGGCTCGATGTGGGTGGAGCCGCAGCCGGCGTTGATGTTGCGACCGTCGGGCTCGATCCCGATCGCCTCGACCTCGGCGCCGAGACGTTCGAAGATTGCCGGGGCGGCGCGGTAGGTGGCGCCGTTGGCGCAGTCGAGGACGACGCGGCGCCCCGAGAGGTCGAGCGGGAAGGCTGCCTGCAGCTCGCGCAGGTAGTCGTCGAGGCCGCCGTTCAGCTCGGTCACCCGGCCGGCGCGCTCGGCGCTGGGGGCCGTGTCCATCAGCGCCTCGATCTGCGCCTCGACCTCGTCGGGGAGCTTGGTGCCGCGGTAGCTGAAGAACTTGATCCCGTTGTCGGCGAAGGGGTTGTGGGAGGCGGAGACGACGGCGGCGAGGTCGAGCCCGAGGCGCTTGACCAGGATCGCGGCGGCGGGGGTCGGGAGCACGCCGGCCAGCAGGGCGTCGCCGCCGGCCGCGGCGATCCCGGCGGCCAGCGCCGCCTCCAGCATCGGGCCCGACTCGCGGGTGTCGCGGACGATCAGGACCTGGGGCCGCTCGGCCTCCACCGAGGCGGTGGTCGCCCGGCCGAGGGCGGTGGCCAGCTCGGCGGTGAGGAAGGTGCCGGCCTCTCCCCGGACCCCGTCGGTGCCGAAGAGCTTGCGCGCGGTCTTCACCCCGTCCAAATCAGCGCTTGCTGAACTGAGGCCGCTTGCGGGCCTTCTTGAGACCGGCCTTGCGACGCTCCTTGACGCGGGCGTCACGGGTGAGGAAGCCGCGGCGCTTGAGGTCGCCGCGCAGCTCGGAGTCGATCTCGGTCAGCGCCCGGGCGACGCCGTGGCGGACCGCGCCGGCCTGGCCGCTGATGCCGCCGCCGTGGACGCGGACGCGGACGTCGACGTTGCCCTCGTAGCCGGAGACGACCAGCGGCTGCTTGACCATCGTCTGGTGCAGGGGCCGCGGGAAGAACTCCTCGAGGTCGCGCTTGTTGATCACGATCTTGCCGTTGCCGGGAAGGATGGTGACGCGGGCGATCGAGCTCTTGCGTTTGCCGGTGGCGAGGAAGCGGGCGCCTTTCTCCATCTTCGCCGGGGCGCGGCTCGCGGCGACGTCGACCTCGTCGGCCGCCTGCAGTTCTGCTTCGCGCCGGGCTTTCTCTTCCTCTTCGGCTTCCAGCCGAGCCTGCTCTTCGGCGCTCAGCTGCGGCCCCTCGGGCTCAACCAGAATCGGCTCCAGGTCAGCGCCGGGGATAACGTCCTTCTTCTTCTCCTCAGCCTTGGGCTCCTCGATCTCCTGATCAGGCTCCGGAGAAGTCACCTCCTCAGCCACAGGCTCCTCAGCAATCTCCTCGGAGGGCTGCTCATCTGCCTCCTCCTCCTCGGAGGGCTGGTCCTCAGCGGCCTCTGCCGCGGGTGGCGACGATGCGGGATCCTCGCCTTCAGGCGAGGAGGTCGTATCGGAGACAGGACCCGCGGCCTCCGCGGCCTCGTCCTGCGTGTTTTCGTCCTGCTCAGGCTGTTTCTGCTCGTCGTCCATCAAGTTCAGTCGGTCTCCATCGGTTTCGGCTGCTGCGCCGCATGCGGGTGGTCGGGCCCGGCGTACACCTTCAGCTTGGTCAGCTGCTGGCGGGCGAGCCGGTTGCGCGGCAGCATCCCCTTGACGGCCTTGCGGATCACTTCCTCGGGCTTGCGCTCGAGCATCTCGCCGAGCGTGCGGGACTTGATCCCGCCCGGGTAGCCGCTGTGGCGGTAGTAGGTCTTCTGCGCCAGCTTGTCGCCGGTGACGCGGATCTTCTCCGCGTTGACGACGACGACGAAGTCGCCGGTGTCGATGTGCGGCGTGTACTCGGGCTTGCGCTTGCCGCGCAGCGTGTCGGCGATCTGGGTCGCCAAGCGGCCCAGGGTCTTACCCTCGGCATCGACGACGTACCAGTCGCGCTGGCGGTTGGCGGGAGTGGCTACAAAGGTCTTCATCGCGCAAAAACCGCGCGGATTCACCGACGCGGCCGGGGGATGATAGCCGCATCCCGGTGTATGCTGCCGCCCGAGCAAATGCCTAATCCCGTGCAGGCCACTGTGCGGGAGCGGAGGAACCGTAGAGACCTTTGCAGGTCTCAGGGGCGAATCGGACGAAAACCGTCCGTAGCGCGACTCTTTCAGCGCGAGCCCGTCAGCTAACTCCGCAGGCGATCGAAAGAGAGGGCTAGCGGTTGAGCAGCAAAGGGTTCGTCCGATCGGGAGCGGTCGGCAAGATAGGCGTAATCGCACTGGCACTGCTGGCGTGCCTGGTCGGCACGGCCGCGGCGGAAACCGGCGGTGCCGCCAGTCCCGGCTCGGCGCCGAGCGCCAAGGGCAGCCCCTCCGGAAAACCCGCTGCCTCCCCCAGCGCCGGCACGCTGACCCTGGTCGCGGCCGAAACCACCCCCCGCAAGTCCTTCTACTTCGGCTACCGCTACCCCAGCATCAGCTTCACGATCGGCAGCACCCAGACCGAAAACGACCTCCGCGTCGACGTCGTCGACAGCGCCGGCGAGGTCGTCAAGACCTTCTACCGCGAAAACGTCGCCCCCGACGTGGCGACGAAGGTCCGCTGGGACGGCACCACCAACGAAGGCCGCCCCGCCCGCAACGGCCGCTACAGCTTCCGGATCGGCCCGCAGGCCCCGAGCGCGGCCCCGGCGGCGCGCAAGGCGACCGCCTCGACCAGCCTCAGCCTCGGCTTCTCCTTCTACGGCTACGCATTCCCGGTCCTCGGCAAGCACGAATTCGAGATGGGGGCCGGGCGCTTCGGCGCGCCGCGCAGCGGCCACACGCACCAGGGCCAGGACGTCGGCGCCGCCTGCGGCACCCCGCTCGTCGCCGCCCGCGGCGGCACGGTCCAGTACGCCGGCTACCAGAGCGCCGCCGGCAACTACATCGTCATCGACGGCCGCGGCACCGGCTTCGACTTCATGTACGCCCACCTGGCCGAACCCTCCCCCCTCCACACCGGCGAAACCGTCCGCACCGGCCAGCCGATCGGCATCGTCGGCGACACCGGCGACGCCCAGGGCTGCCACCTCCACTTCGAGATGTGGACCCCACCCGGCTGGTACGAAGGCGGCGAACCGATCGACCCGCTTCCCTACCTGGAGAAGTGGGACAAGTACAGCTGAAGGCCGCCCCAGCCTTCTAAATTGGAATGAGTCTCATTTTCATATAGGCTCTCGCCCGTGACTTGGGCGGAGCAGGCATCAAGGCGCTTCAACGAGGCTGGGTTTCGGGCCGGCGCGGCGCGGCGGCAGGTGATCGAGCTGCTGGACGGGGAGAGCTGTGCGCTGACGGCGCTGGAGATCGACCGGCGCCTGCCCTCGGTGGGGCGAGCCTCGGTCTACCGCACGCTCGAGCAGCTCGAGCAGCTGCGCCTGGTCCACCGGGTCGACCTCGGGGGCGAGGGGGTCGCCTTCGAGCGCAACGACCCCGGCGGGCACCACCACCACATGGTCTGCGAGCGCTGCGGCAAGCTGGTCCCCTTCTCCGACCCGGCGCTGGAGCGGGCGATCGAGGGAGTCGGGAAGCGGGCGGACTTCGAGGTCACCGCCCACGACGTCCTCCTCCGCGGCCGCTGCCCCGACTGCAGGGAGAGCTGAGTGCCGGCGCTCGCCATCCCCCTTGCCGGCCTGACCGTGATCGCCACCCTGATCGGGGGCCGGGTCGGGCTGCGGTATGCCAACCACCTGCCGACCCTGCTGGCGCTGACCGGCGGTGTCGTCGTCGCCGTCGCCCTGCTCGACGTCCTCCCCCAGGGAATCAACGGAATTAGGGATACCAACCTTGCCACCGCTCTGGTCGCCGCCGGCTTCCTCGGTTTCTTCCTGATCGAGCGGCTGCTCGTCCTCCACAATCGCGATGAGGCGATGGCGGCGCTTGCCGGCGAACGCGTCGGCGTCCTCGGCGCGGCCGGCCTCTCGGTCCACAGCTTCCTCGACGGCCTCGGCATCGGCTTCGCCTTTGGCGTCGACTCAACGACCGGGCTACTGGTCTTCATCGCCGTTGTCAGCCACGATTTCGCCGACGGGCTGAACACGGTCAGCTACGTGCTACGCCGCTCTGGGAGCCGCCGGGCGGCGGTGCGGTGGCTGACGATCGATGCCCTGGCGCCGCTGCTCGGCGCGATCGTCGGCTCCCTGGTTGCGGTCTCAGACCGCGACCTCGCCTACGTCCTCTGCGTCTATTGCGGGATCTTCCTCTACATTGGCGCCTGCGACCTGCTGCCGGAGGCACACGCCCAGGCCTCTTGGACGCGGGTGGGCCTGACCGCCTTGGGGTTCGCGCTGATATTCGTCGTCACCCGCGCTGCCGGGGTCTGATTTCCACCGCTTTTGGGGGATCGCTCCATTCTTCGAAACCGCGTGTTCTGGATTGAGACGACTGAATGGTTTATACGTACTGAGTGTGTGACGAACACTCACGTATCCACCCCGAAAGCCAGGGACTCTCCTGGCGACCTAGGAGCCAGTCATGAAGGAACAAGCTCAGGAAGTGATCGACCAGCGACTTGTCAAAGCGCTCGCCCATCCTCTCCGCGTCCAAATCCTCGACATCCTCACCGAGCGGGTCTCGAGCCCGAACCTGCTCGCCACCGAGCTGGAGAGCCAGCTCAGCGACGTCGCCTACCACACCCGTGCGCTCGATCGCTGCGGCTGTCTCGACCTCGTCGAGACCGTGCAGCGCCGCGGCGCCACCGAGCATTTCTACAAGGCGACGCCGGGGGCGTTCGTCGGCGATCGCCACTGGCGCAAAGTCCCACGCTCGGTCCGCGGCGGAGTCTCGGCCGCTACTCTGCAGACGTTCCTCGACAAGGCGGTCGCCGCACTGGAGGCCGGGACCCTCGACGGGCGCGACGACACCGTCTTCCGCTGGATGCCGCTGCTGCTCGATCAGGAGGGCTGGAAAGAGGTGGTGGCGATCCTGGAAGAGGCGACCAACCTGGTCCTCTCCGCGCACCTGCGCAGCCAGGACAGACTCGCAGAGGACGGCGGCCGCAACGCGATCTCGACCGTCGCCGGGATGGCCGCCTTCGAAACGGCGCCCTCGGTGGAAAGCGGCTGAGAGCCGCCTACTCCCACTCGATCGTCGCCGGCGGCTTCGAGGAGATGTCGAGCGCGACGCGGTTGACGTCGCGGATCTCGTTGATGATCCGGTTCGAGACCCGCTCCAGCAGGTCGTAGGGCAGCCGCGCCCAGTCGGCGGTCATCGCGTCGTCGGAGGTGACGGCGCGGATCACGATCGGGTAGGCGTAGGTGCGCCCGTCGCCCTGGACGCCGACCGAGCGGACCACCGGCAGCACGCAGAAGGACTGCCAGAGCTGACGGTAGAGCTCGGCGGCGCGGATCTCCTCCTGCAGGATCGCGTCGGCGGCGCGGAGGATGTCGAGCCGCTCTTTGTTGACCTCGCCGCCGACGATCCGGATCGCCAGTCCCGGGCCGGGGAACGGCTGGCGCCAGACCATCCGCTCCGGCAGGCCCAGCTCGGCGCCGACCGCGCGGACCTCGTCCTTGAACAGCATCCGCAGCGGCTCGACCAGCTCGAACTCGAGGTCGTCCGGGAGCCCGCCGACGTTGTGGTGGGACTTGATCGTCGCCGCGTGGTCGGAGCCGCCGGACTCGATCACGTCCGAGTAGAGCGTGCCCTGGACCAGGTAGGCGGCGTCCTCGAGCTTCGCCGCCTCCTCCTCGAAGACGCGGATGAACTCGGTGCCGATGATCTTGCGCTTGGTCTCGGGGTCGTCGACCCCGGCGAGCTTGGCGAGGAAGCGCTCCTCGGCGTCGACGTGGACGAGCGGGATGCCGAACTGGCCGAAGGCCTCGACCACCTGCTCGGCCTCGTTCAGCCGCATCAGCCCGTGGTCGACGAAGACGCAGGTGAGCTTGTCCCCCACCGCCCTGTGGACGAGCAGAGCCGCCACCGATGAATCGACCCCTCCCGACAGGCCGCAGATGACCTTGCCCTCGCCGACCTGGGCGCGGATCTTCTCGACCTGTTCGGCGATCACCGACTGCGGCGACCATTGCTCGGTGCAGCCGGCGACGTCGCGCAGGAAGCGGGTGAGGATCTCGGTCCCGTAAGGGGTGTGGACGACCTCAGGGTGGAACTGGATGCCGTAGAGGCCGCGGTCGGGGAGCTCGCATGCCGCTACCGGCGAGCTCGGGCTCGAGGCCAGGGCGGTGAAGCCCTCGGGCGCCTCGAAGACGGCGTCACGGTGGCTCATCCAGCAGCTCTGCTCCTCCGGCAGGCCGCCGAGGAGACGGCCACCGCCATCGCGGAGGACGAGGTCGGTGCGGCCGAACTCGCCCGTCTCCGCCGACTCGACCCGGCCGCCGAGCGCCAGCACCATCGCCTGCATCCCGTAACAGATCCCCAGCATCGGGATCTCGAGGTCGAGCAGCTGGGTGGGGAACTTCGGCGCTTCCGGCTCATACACCGAAGCCGGACCGCCGGAGAGCACCAGCCCCTTCGGCTTGCGCTCCCGGATCTTCTCCACCGGCGTCGTCGCCGGCAGCAGCTCGGCAAAGACCCCGCATTCGCGGATCCGCCGGGCTATGAGCTGGGAGTACTGGCCCCCGAAGTCGAGGACGAGAACCTCCTCGAGAGCGCTCCGGCCGGCGGGTCCTGTCTCCGATATTGGGCTCTCCCTACCGGGAGAGTCCTCAATATCGTCGCCACCCGCCGGACGAACGGTTTCGAGGCTCTCAGTCATCCGATACGGCGACCCCGGTGGAGACAGCGGCGCGGCCGTTGGAACCCATGCCTACGGACTGCTCATTTTGGAGCTTCTTTCCCTCGCTCATGAGAGCTGGGGCGACCATCACCTCGGCCCGCTGGAAGGAGCGGATGTCCTCGTAGCCGCAGGTGGCCATCGAGGTTTTCAGCGCCCCCATCAGGTTGAAGGTGCCGTCGTTCTCCTTGGCCGGGCCGAGCAGGATCTCCTCCAGCGTCCCGTCCTGCTTGGTCGAGACGCGGGTGCCGCGCGGCAGCGAGGGATGGAAGGTCGCCATCCCCCAGTGGAAGCCGCGACCCGGAGCCTCCTTGGCCCGCGCCAGCGGCGAGCCGATCATCACCGAATCGGCCCCGCAGGCGATCGCCTTGGAGACGTCGCCGCCGGTGCGCATGCCGCCGTCGGCGATCACGTTCACGTACTCGCCGGTCTCCAGCATGTGCTGGGCGCGGGCGGCGGCGACGTCGGCGATCGCGGTCGCCTGCGGGACGCCGATCCCGAGCACGCCGCGGGTGGTGCAGGCGGCGCCAGGCCCGACGCCGACGAGCACGCCGACCGCGCCGGTCCGCATCAGGTGCAGGCCGGTCGAGTAGGAGGCGCAGCCGCCGACCACGGTCGGCACCGGGACTTCGGCGATGAACTCCTTCAGGTTGAGCGGCTCGACCGTGGTCGAGACGTGCTCGGCCGAGATCACCGTGCCCTGGATGACGAGGATGTCGAGGCCGGCCTCGACCGCGACCTCATAGTGCTCGCGCACTTTCTGCGGCGTCAGCGAGCCGCAGACGACGGCGCCGCGGGCCTTGATTTCCTCGATCCGCCTGGCGATCAGCTCCGCCTTCACCGGCTCGGTGTAGATCTGCTGCATCAGCCGCGTCGCCTCGTGCTTGGGCGCGGCGGCGATCGCCTCCAGCTTCTCCTCGGCGTTCTCGAAGCGGGACCAGATCCCCTCCAGGTTGAGCACCCCGAGGCCGCCCAGCTCGTTGACCAGGACCGCCGTGTCGGGGCTCACCACCCCGTCCATCGCCGAGGCGACGAGCGGCAGGTCGAAGCGGTAGGGGCCGAGGGTCCAGCTGATGTCGATGTCGTCGGGGTCCCGCGTCCGGCGGGAAGGAACGATCGCGATGTCGTCGAATCCGTAGGCGCGGCGACCCTTCTTGCCGCGGCCGATTTCGATTTCCAAGTTAGTCCTCCAAGGCTGCTGCTGGCGGTGAAACAGTCAGCCTACACTTCGGCGGGGACCTCCAAGTCGTGCACGGAGACCTCGCCAAGCAGTCGCTCGACCTGGTTGCGGTCGACGGTGCCGGCGCCGAAGTGCTGGGTCGACTCCGCCCCGCAGGCGACGCCGTAGGCGAGGCACTCCTCCGGCGAGCGGCCGTCGTAGCGGGCGGCGACGTAGCCGGCGACGAAGGCATCGCCCGAACCCACCGTCGAGACCGGGTCCAGGGGCTCGGTGTGGACCTCCAGCAGCCGTCGCGAGGCGTTCTCCCCGACCGCGGCGACGCAGCCGTCGGGGCGGGTGATCGCCGCCTCGGTGGCGCCGAGGCGGACCAGTTCCAGCAGGCCCTGCGAGAGGTCGGTGCGGTCGGCGAACTCCTGCCCGACCAGCTCCTCGGCCTCGCGCTCGTTCGGGGTAACCATCGAGGCGCCGGCGCGGATGCCCTCCAGCATCGCCTCGCCCTCGGCGTCGAGCACGACCGGGATCCCGCGGCGGCCGAGGTCGGAGATCAGGCGCGCGTAGAGGTCGTCCCCCGCCCCCGGCGGCACCGAGCCGGCCAGCACGCAGAGCTTCGAGCCGGCGGCCAGGTAGGCAATGCGGTCGAAGAGGCGCTTCACCTCCTCCGCGCTGACGGCGGGGCCGCGCTCGTTGATCTCGGTCTGCTCGCCCGAGGTCGGGTCGATCACCGCCAGGTTGATCCGCGTCTCGGCGGCGATCGCGGTGAAGTCGGTCAGCACCGATTCGGTCTGCAGCTGTTCGAGCACCCGGGCGCCGGTGGGCCCGCCGACGAAGCCGGTGGCGATCACCGGCCGGCCCAGCAGGGTCAGCGCGCGGGCGACGTTGATGCCCTTGCCGCCGGCGACGGTGCGGCTCTCGACCGCGCGGTGGCGGCGGCCGAGGCGGAAGTTGGGCACGGCGACGGTGCGGTCGATCGCCGCGTTCAAGGTCACCGTCAGGATCACTTCTGCCTCACCTGGATTCGCTCCTCGACTGGTTTCTGCGGCCCCTGCGAAGCAGCAGGATCGCCGCGACCATGAGTATCACGAACACGGCCAGTCCGATAGGGAGCGAGTTGTCAGCGACGAAGCCGCGGACGCGGTCGAAAGCGCTCGCCTCGGGCACGGCGCGGCCGGCGCGCAGGACGACGGAACCGGCTTCCCTGCCGCCGACAAAGACTTCTGCCGTACCGATCTTGGCGCCGCGCCGCAGCGGTCCTTCGACCTCATCCGGGGCGTGGACCTCGACTTCCAGGTGCTGGCCGCGGCGCAGCCCCACCTCCACGGCTTTTTCCGCTCGCAGCGGCAAAGTCCCGCCGGAGTAGCGGATTTCCGGGTCGGCCATGTCCTCGCCGGCGCGGATCGGCAGCTTGCGGCGGTACTGCGAGAAGCCCCATTCGAGCAGCTCGAGGCTGTCGTCGAAGCGTTCTTCGTCGGTCCAGGTGCCGACCACGGCCGAGATCAGGCTGACGCCGTGGCGCCGACCGGAGCCGACCAGCACGTAGAGGGCGCCGAAGGTGTGGCCCGTCTTCACCCCGGTCACCCAGGGCGCCAGCTCCAGCAGTTCGTTGATCGACTCGATCCGCCGCTGGGGGTGGACGCTGCGCAGGACGGCGCGGCGGGAGTCGGCGATCCTGGCGAAGGCGGGCTCGCGCAGCAGGTGCCGGGTCAGCGTCATCAGGTCCCCCGCGGAGGAGTAGTTGCCCTTCTGGTCGAGGCCGACCGGGTTGGCGTAATGGGTGTGGGAGAGGCCGAGCGCCGCCGCGTAGCGGTTCATCTGGGCGACGAAGCGCCTTTCCGAGCCGGCGGCGTCGATCGCCAGGGTGTGGGCGGCGTCGTTGCCGCTGCGCAGGGTCAGGCCGTAGAGGAGATCGCGGACGCTGATCCGCTGCCCCGCGCGCAGTCCCATCAGCGACTCGCCGTATTCGGGCTCGTAGGGCTGGGCGCGGACGATCTTGTCGAGCGGCAGGTCCTTCATCGCCACGTAGGCGGTCATCAGCTTCGTCGTGCTGGCGATCGGCAGCGATTTGCCGAGCGCGTGGGAGGTGAGGACGTCGCCGCTGCGGGCGTCGATCAGGCCCCAGGCGCGCACCTGCAACCGCGGCGCCCCTCCCTGCGGCTCCTTTTGGGGGTACCGTGGCGCGGCGGCCGCGAGGGCGGGCAGAAGCAGGCAGCCGAGGACCGCGAGCAGCAGCGCGGCGCCGTGGCGCCGGCCCCTCACTTGAGCTTCAGCACCTGGCCGGCGATCAGGATCTGCGGGTCGACTTCCGGATTCAGGGCCAGGAGTTCGGACACCGGGACGCCGGTCTTCTGGGCGATCGCGGTCAGGGTGTCGCCGGTCTGGACCGTGTAGGTCTTCGCCTTGGTCCGGTGGTGGGTGGCTTCCTTGTGGGCGTGGTGGCCGGACTTGTGATGGCTGTCCGAGGAGCTGCTGTTCATCGCCGAGGAGACCACGACCACGATCACCAGCACCGCCGCTACGAGGGCGACGGCGGCGAGGATGCGGGCGGTGGCGCTGGTGCGTTGCTCCATTTGACCTGGGGTGGGACCGGTTGACGCGGCTGATCGTAATCGCGGCGGCCGACCTCAGGCGGTCGATATTGCCCAAACGGCGCTGCGCAGGCGCTCGGCCGCGGCGGCGGGGTCGGGGTCGGCGGCGATGCCGCGGGAGGCGGCGACGAGGCCGGCGGCGCGGCCGGCCGCGAAGGCAGCGCCCAGCAGCTCCGGCTTGCCGCCCTGGGCGCCGACCCCGGGGATGAGGAAGATCGCGCGCGGCATCAGCTCGCGCATGCGGGCGAAGTGCTGCGGCTCGGTCGCGCCGACCACGGCTCCCATCCCGCTCAGCCCCGACTCGCCGAGTAGTTGTCCTGAGAGCTCGTCGACGAAGCCCGCCAGGCGCTCGTGCAGCGGCGCCTCGGGCGCCGGCAGGTCCTGCAGGTCGGCGGCGCCGGGGTTGCTGGTGCGCACGAGGGCGAACATCCCGGCTCCGGCCTCGGCCGCGGCGGCAACCAGCGGCTCCAGCGCGTCGCGGCCGAGCAGGGGGTTGGCGGTGAAGGCGTCGGCGCCGAGGCCCGGTACCGGTCCCCAGGGAGTCGGCGTCTCCCCCACCAGCGCCTGCGCGTAGGCGGCGGCGGTGACCGGGACGTCGCCGCGCTTGCCGTCGGCGACGACCAGCAGGCCGGCCTCGCGGGCAGCGACGCAGACCTCTTCCAGGGCCGCCCAACCGGACGCGCCCAGTCGCTCGAAGCAGGCGAGCTGCGGCTTCACCGCCACGCAGGCGGGACCGGCCCGCTCGATCAGGTCGCGACAGTGAGCAGCGACCGCGGCGGCGGCCGGCTCGGCGGCCGGCGCTCCGGGGTCACCTGGCGTCTCCCCCTCCCCGGCCAGCTTGGCCGGGTCGGGGTCGAGGCCGAGGCAGATCTGACTGCGGCGCTCTTCGACGAGCGCCGCGAGTCGATCGGCGAAGGGGGTCAGCGGCGTCTTAGCCTTTGACCTTGGTCTTCAGGGCCGAGCCGGCGGAGAAGCGGGGGACCTTGCCGCCCGGAATCGTGATCCGCTCGCCCGTGCGCGGGTTGACGCCCTGACGCGGGCCGCGCTCGGCGACGTGGAATTTGCCGAAGCCGGTGAAGCTGACCTCGTCGCCCTTGCTCAGGGTGTCGGTGATCGCGTCCAGCACGGCGTCCACTGCGTCGCCGGCAGCTTTTTTGCTGCCGAGCCGATCGTCATTCGCCAGTTGGTCCAGAAACTCAGCCTTGGTCACGTCGAAGTTCCTCCTCGGGGGTTTGAAGACGGCCGCAATCTAACAGTGCCCACGGCGTAAGAACTCCCGGTCTAGAGCCAAACGTTACGAACCACTGATCGCCATCTCGGCGATCAGCAGCGGCGGCGTGCTGACGGAGCCCCCGAAAGGCACCCAGCGAGGGGTCGCTCCGGCGGCGCTGACGGCGCCCAGCATCCCCACCAGCTCGCCGGCGATCGTGAACTCGCGGACCGGCTCGGCGAGGGCCCCGTCGCGGATCATCCGGCCCGAGGCGCCGACCGAGAAGACGCCGGTGACGGGGTTGACGCCCGAGTGCAGGCCGGCGACGTCGGTCACGTAGACGCCGTCCCCCGCCTCGGCCAGCAGCTGCTCGAACGAGAGCGATCCTGGTGAAATCACCAAGTTCGAAGTCGAGACCGAGGGCAGCGAGCGGTAGCCCTGGCGGGCGGCGTTCCCGGTCGAGCCAACGTTCTCGCGGTTGGCGGTGTAGGTGTCGTAGAGGTAGGAGCGCAGGCGGCCGTCCTCGATCAGCGCGGTGCGGCGCCGCGGCACCCCCTCGGCGTCGAAGGGAGCGGAGGCGATCCCTTCTGGGAGGCGGCCATCGTCGTGGAGGGCGAAGGCCGGGCTCGCCACCTCCTCGTCGAGGCGGCCGGCGAAGGGGGAGCGGCCGCGCTGGACGGCTTTGGCGCTGAGCGCGCCGCCGATCAGGCCGGCGAAGCTGGCGGCGACGGTCTCGTCGAAGACGACCGGGCAGGCGCGCGAGGCGGGCTTGCCGGCGCCGATCATCTGCAGCGCCCGGCTCGCCCCTTCGGCGCCGATCGCCTCCGGGTCCAGGCCGCGCGGGCCGCGGGCGAGGCCGAAGCCGAGGCCGGTCTCGCGCGCCCCCTCCCCTTCGGCGAGCGCCTGCAGGTAGGCGTAGCAGCTGGAGGCCTCGTACTCGCCGGCGACGCCGGCCGAGGAGGCGATCGCCACCTGCTCGTCGGAGTCGGCGTAGACGGCCGTCTCCACCCCGACCAGCCGCTCGTCGGCGTCGAGGGCGGTGCGCTCGACCGCCAGCGCCAGCTCCACCACCCGCGCGGTCTCCCATTCGCCGATCGAGGGATCGCTCAGCCCCGGCAGCGCCTCGACCTCAGCGGGCTGCGGGGGCGAGGCGAACTCGTCCTCGTCGGCGACCGCGGCCGCCTCGGCGGCGCGGGCGGCGATCGCCCGCACGCCCTCCTCGGAGAGGTCGGTGCCGAAGGCGTAGCCGACCCGGTGGCCGATCCAGGCCCGCACCCCGACGCCGCTCTGGCCCGCCGCGGTGAGGCTCTCGACCTCGCCGCCGTGGACGCGGACCTCGCGGCCGCTCTCGCGGGAGGCGTAGGCCTCGGCCTCGCCGGCCCCGGCGTCGGTCGCGGCTTCGACGGCGCGGCGAGCTACCGCGCTCAGCTCGCTCACCGCGCCGTCCCCCCGACGGTCAGCGCTCGCAGGCGGACGTGGCCCTGGCCGGTCCCGACCGGGACTTTCTGGCCGCCCTTGCCGCAGATCCCGGTCTTCATGAAGAAGTCGCTGCCGACGGCGTCGATCGCGGCGAGGGCGTCGAGGCAGTTGCCGATCAGGGTGGCGCCGCGGCAGGGCCGGGTCACCTTGCCGTTCTCGATCAGGTAGCCCTCGGAGACGCCGAAGACGAAGTCCCCGGTGGCCGGCTCGACCTGGCCGCCGCCGAAGGAGACCGCGTAGAAGCCTTTCTCGACCTCGGCGATCATCTCCTCGGGGGTGGCGTCGCCGGGGGCGATGTAGGTGTTGGTCATCCGCGGGATCGGCAGGTCGCGGAAGCTCTCGCGGCGCCCGTTGCCGGTCGAGGCGACCCCGTCGCGCTCGGCGGTGAGGCGGTCGTAGAGGTAGGCGATGAGGCGGCCGTCCTCGATCACCTGCGTCTTCTGCGTCGGCTGGCCCTCGTCGTCGATCGCGTCGCTCCCCCACTCTCCCGGCAGGCGGCCGTCGTCGTAGGCGTTCAGCAGCGGTTCGGCGACGCGCTCGCCGAGCTTGCCGACGTAGACGCTGGCCTGCTTCTGGATGTGGTCGGCCTCGAGCCCGTGGCCGGTCATCTCGTGGAAGAGGACGCCGCCGAAGCCGCCGCCGACCACCACCGGCATCGAGCCCGAGGGCGCGTCGACGGCGTCGAGCAGGGTCAGCGCCTTGGCCGCCGCCTGCTCGGCGATCTGGCCCGGGTCGTCTTCGAGCAGCTCGTAGCCACGGTGGGCGCCGAGGGTCTCGCCCCCGGTCTCGACGGTGGAGTCGCGGCGGGCGACCGCCTGGGCGCCGATGCGCACGCGGGTGCGGTCGTCGCCGCTGAAGAGGCCGTCGGAGTTGGCGAGCGCGACCTCGCGGCGGGCCTCGACGTAGGAGGCGGTGAACTGGGCGATCTCCCCGCCCTTGCCGCGCCCCCGCTCGTCGAGCTCGCGCAGCAGCTCGGCCTTCTGCTGGGCGGGCACCGCTTCGGGGCGGCGCTCGATCGGCAGCGGCGTCGTCTCCCGCGCCTGCAGCGGTCGCGGCTCGGTGCGCGAGCCCTTCAGCGCCGCGGCGGCCTCAGCGGCGGCGCGCTCGAGGTCGGCCGGGTCGAGGCCGTCGACGTGGGCGAAGTAGGTGGTGTTGCCGTCGACCACGCGCACCCCGGCGCCCTCCTCGGCGCCGGCCTGGACCGACTCGATCCGCCGCTCGTCGATCGTCAGCGACTGCCCCCGCCGCCGTTCGGCGAAGACCTCGGCGAAGCGACCGCCGTTGGCGAGCGCGCGGGCGAGGACGCGGGCGGCGACGTCCTGGTCGAGCAGCTCGCTCATCGCTTCTTCTCCCCCGCGACCTCGATCAGGCGCCCGGCGGCGACGAAGAGCTCGGCGCCGCTGCGCGAGTCCTGGGCGTGGTCGGCGCTGCGGCCGTGGGGGTAGTAGAGGCGGGCGAAGGGGCGGCGGGCGACCCGGCGGCGGCGCATGAAGGCGGCGGCCTCGTCGGCGTAGCCGGAGACGCGGTCGAGCAGGACGCGATGGGGCTTCGGCGGCATCAGGTCTCCTCTCTCCGACTTTTGGGCCCCCCTGAGGGCCCCAAGCTCGGAGTCGCCAGCTCGCGCAGGGCTGAGCGCATGTCGTAGAGCATCAGCGAGGCGAGCGCGAAGCGGTCGGTGACCGAGACCGCCGCCAGGCCCTCGTTGCGGATCGCGAAGACCTCGCCTTGCTCGGTGGCGATGTGGACCTGCTCGACCGGCACGCCCTCGGCCGCGTCGGCGGCGGCGAACAGCGTCGCCGCATCCTCGCGCCAGCGCTCCGGCGCCTCGTCGGTGGCGGCCAGCACCTCACCCTCGGCGCCGAGGATCGCCGCGCCGCGCAGGTCCGGCGACATCTCGGTCAGGAACGCCAGCGCCGCACTCGCGGACTCTTTGCTTGGGGCGGCAGCGGCAGCGTCGGGCATCTGCGTGAAAATACCGACCGTGACCCTCGCCCGAGCCTCCTGGATCACCGTCGTCGCCATCTGCGCGATCGCCGCGGTCCTCTTCGCCTTCAGCGGCTACACCGGCTACGCGATCACCCTCGTCGCGATCGGCCTCGCCGCCGGCGTCAATCTGCTGCCCCCGCCTTAGCGTGTCGCTTTATGCGTCCACATGGGCGCATAAAGCGACACTCCCGCCTAGCCCGAGCGGTAGGGGCCGTCTTCGCGGTCGCGGTAGGAGGTCTCGGGCTCGACGTGGATCAGGACCTCGGCCTGGGGGATCTCGGCCTCGATCGAGTCGCGCATCTCGTGGGCGAGCTCGTGGGCGCGCTCGAGGCTGGTGCCGGAGCGGTACTGGACGTGGAAGTCGATGTGGCGGCGGCGGCCGGCGCGGCGGGCGCGGAGCTTGTGGTAGCCGGCGACCTCGGGAGTGCGGGAGGCGGCGATCGCGGCCTCGATCCGGTCCATCTCGGCGTCCGGCAGGGCTTCGTCGACGAGGACGCCGGAGGAGCGGCGGATGATCGAGAGGCCGGCCCAGACGATCGCCACGGCGACGAGGAGGGCGGTGATCGAGTCGAAGGCGGCGGCGCCGGTGATTTCGACCAGGGCGAGGCCGACGAGGACGCCGACCGAGGTGAGGGCGTCGGTGCGCAGGTGGGCGGCGTCGCTCTCCAGGGCGGCGGAGTCATGGGCGCGGGCCTGGCGCGCGAGCACGGTCGAGACGGCGAGGTTGGCGAGCACCGAGAAGCCCATCACCGCGATGCCGATGCCGAGCCTTTCGACCGAGGAGCCGACGACCAGCCGGTGGGTCGCCTCGTAGACGATCACCGCCGCGCCGACCAGGATCAGGATCCCCTCGATCGTCGCCGCCAGGTTCTCGACCTTCTCGTGGCCGTAAGGATGGTCGACGTCGGCGGGGACGTCGGCTTTGCGGACCGAGGCGAAGGCGATCACCGAGGCGACGAGGTCGATCAGCGAGTGGATCGCCTCGGTGATGATCGCGATCGAGCCGGTGATCGCCCCGGCCGCCAGCTTCAGTGCGATCAGCAGCGAGTTGGAGGCGATCGAAAGAGCGGCCGCCCCACTTTTGCCGTTCATGGCAAGGACTCTGGCACCTTGGCCTCTACCTCGAGGCCGAGGTGGCGGGCGAGCATCCGCGCCGCCTTGCCGCGATGGCTGATCGCGTGCTTCTCGGCCGGGCTCAGCTCGGAGAACGTGCGGTGGTCGTCGGGGCCGGTCTCGTCGGGGACGAAGGCGGGGTCGTAGCCGAAGCCGCCGCTGCCGCGGCCCTCGCGCAGCAGCGTCCCATCGCAGCGGGCCCAGAAGATGTACTCGTGGCCGTCCGCGTCGATCAGGGCGATCGCGCAGACGTAGGCGGCGCGGCGCTCGCCGCCGGCGGCGCCGACCTCGCGCAGCAGCTTCGCCAGGTTGTCCTCGTCGCTGGCGCCTTCGCCGGCGTAGCGGGCCGAGTAGACGCCGGGGACACCGCCGAGGTCGGCCGCTTCGATCCCCGAGTCGTCGGCGATCGTCGCCTCGCCGGTGGCCGCGTGGGCGGCGCGGGCCTTGATCATCGCGTTGGCCGCGAAGGTCTTGCCCGTCTCCGGTGGCAGCTCGACCCCCTCGGGCAGCGGCTTCAGCTCCACCCCCGGCAGCAGCTCGGCCATCTCCTGCAGCTTGTGCGGATTGCCGGTCGCGAGGATCACGCGACCCGCTCCTGCACCTCCCGCAGGCGGGTGATCCCTCCCTCGGCCAGAGCGAGCAGCTCGTCCAGCGAGGCGCGCGAGAGCGGCGTCCGCTCCGCCGTCGCCTGCACCTCGACCAGCCCTCCCTCGCCGGTCATCACCACGTTGGCGTCGACTTCGGCGTTGGAGTCCTCGCCGTAGTCGAGGTCGCAGAGGGCGCGGCCGTTGACGACGCCGACGCTGACCGCCGCGACCGAGCCGGTCAGGGGCAGCGCCTCGAGCTGCTTCTTGTCAACGAGCTTCTGGAAGGCCTGGCGCAGGGCGACGAAGCCGCCAGTGATCGCCGCGCAGCGGGTGCCGCCGTCGGCTTCGAGCACGTCGCAGTCGACGTAGACGCTGCGTTCGCCCATCGCCCTGAAGTCGACCACGACCCGCAGCGAGCGGCCGATAAGGCGCTGGATCTCGACCCCGCGCCCGTCCTGCTTGCCCTTGGAGATGTCGCGCTGCTTGCGGTCGCCGGTCGAGGCGGGCAGCATCGCGTACTCGGCCGTCACCCAGCCTTTGCCCTTGCCCACCATCCAGCGGGGCACCTGCTCCTGCACCGAGGCGGTGCAGATCACCCGCGTCCGCCCGATCGAGATCAGCGCCGACCCGGCCGCGCTTTCGACGAACCCGGGATCGATGGTCACCGGCCGGATGTCGGCCGCCGCCCTGTCGTAACTGCGTGAAGCTGGCATGGGGCGCGAGTCTCTCATGCGGAGAGAGTGGACGACTCCGTCGCCCTACTCCAGCGCGGCGACCAGCAGCGCCCGATCTTCAGCTTCGGGATCGCGAAGAGCCTCGAGGAGATCGAGACGCATCGAGACGCTGCGCTCCGGATTGGTTCGGCGGCGCTCTCGCTCCGCCCTGTTGACCACGAAGCCTTGGGCTTCGTACCACTTGACTTTGCGGACATTGGCATCGGCCAGCAGGAAACGCAGTGCAACCTCGCGAGAAAGTCGTCGCGCAAGGCCCGCGATTCCTTCCAAGAGCGCAGTTCCATAGCCCTTCCCCTGATGCCGGCGGTCAACGCCGATCATCTGGATCCGCAATGCCCCGAATTCCCCGATCCCGAATAGCTCCTCCATCTCGCGCTTCTCAGCATTGGTCAGCCGCACGGAGTCAAAGGTGAGCGTCGCATAGCCCACCAAAGGCGGATCAACCCCCTGATCAAGAAGCAGATAGGTGGAGCTGATGCCCTGCTCGAGACCTGGCACAAAACGCCCCTCGACAAGGAATTCGCTGACGTTCTGGGCAACAAGGTCGTCAGCGTGCTCTATTCCCAGGCAATCGAAATCTCGAATTGCCCGGAAGAGCCGGTCGTCAATCGGCAGCGCCAGCTGCCGCAGCTGTTGGGCCAACGCTAGGTGGTCGGAAGCTCGCGGATGGGCTCAGGCGAGAAGAGGCGCTCGAACGTTTCGTCGGACCGCCTCAGGAAAGCCAAGCGCCGCTCGTCAGTCGAAGGACAGACGACTTCGTTCAGGAAGCGCTCAGCGTCCTCTCCATGCAGGGTGAGGGGCTCACTGAAGCCGTCAGATGAATTGATTTCGACTGCCATCGGAAGAAACGTAGCGCGTGCCCTCGACATGAGGTCGGCCGTGAAGCGGAGTGGGGCGCTAGACCGGTGCAGGCCATCGCACTGGCCTAGCTGCCCTGAGCGCCCCGGTTACTTGAACGCGACTTTGTCGACCGCCTCCTTGATCTTGTTGACGATCACGTCGGCGAGCTCGGTGCCCTGCTTGCCGTTGAACCCCTTCATCGCGGCGACCATGCCGACCATCAGCAGCGAGACCAGCAGGATCAGGCCCACGTACTCGACCGTCCCCTGCCCCGTCTCGCCCGCCAACCGCCGGATCGCCCGCACCCGCCAAGTCGCCTGCGCGTTCAGATACCCGAACAGCTTGTAAATCATCGAAGCCTCCCTTCGAAGTGGATTGGAGGCGAGATGCTCGGCGGCGCCGACGCACGGAACAAGACATGGGAGTGCCAGTTGACGCGCATCAATGTGACAAGTGTGGGGAGAGGCCGCCATTACCTCGAATCGGGGATACCACTGGGCGGGGAGCTGTCGATTCCAGGCGCGTGAACGCGTATGGACTCGTGGCCAGGCGCTGGATGCAGTACGTGATGCTGACCCTGAACCTGGTGGTCTGGCTCGACGCTGCCGTGCGGATGACCGGCTGACTCCTAGGACTTGCGGATTTCTCCGTTGTCCAGCGCCTTCACCACGGCCTCGGTGCGGGTGCGGGCCTCCAGCTTGGCCATCGCGTTGCGGACGTGGGTGCGCACCGTCTCTGGCGAGAGGACGAGGCGCTGGGCGATCTGCTCGCCGGTCAGCCCGTCGGCGAGCATCGTCAGGATCTCCGCCTCCCGGCCGCTCACCCTGGCCGCTTCGACCCCGTCGCCCTTCTTGACGAAGCTGCGGTCGAAGTAGCGCCCCCCGCGCCAGACCTCGCGCAGAGCGTCGACCAGCACCGACAGCCCTGCCGGCTTCGCGACCAGGCCGCTGGCGCCGCTGCGGTAGGCCGCCTCCAGGAGGGTCGGGTCGTTGAGTCCGGTGTAGATGACGAACTTCGGGTCGGCGCCGCGGCCGTGGAGCCGTCGCACCAGCTCGGTCCCGCGTTCGTCGGGCAGATCGACCCCGACCACGGCCATGTCGGGCTGCCGCTCGCCGATCATCTCCTCGCCGCGCGCAGCCGTGGTCGCGCAACCGACCACCTTGAACCCGCGCCGCTCGAGCAGGACCGCGAGCCCGTCGCGGAGCGCCTCGTGCTGCTCGACCAAGACCAGAGACGGCCCGCCATTCGCCTCCACCTTCCTCCTCCTCTCGCCGGGCGATTGCGAATGCTCAAATACCCACGACGTATTGGAGAGAAACCGTCTTTTGCTCTAGCGGAACGCCTGGATGCCGGTGACGGCGCCGCCGATCACCAGCGCGTGGACGTCGGCCGTCCCCTCGTAGGTCACCACCGACTCGAGGTTGTTCATGTGCCGGATCACCGGGTACTCCAGCGTGACGCCGTTGGCGCCGAGCACCTGGCGGGCGCTCCGCGCCACCTCCAGCGCCGCGTTGACGTTGCCGAGCTTGCCGAGGCTGACGTGCTCGGGCCGCAGCGTCCCCTTGTCCTTCATCCGCCCCAGGTGCATCGCCAGCAGGCTGGCCCGGTTCACCTCCAGCACCATCTGCGCCAGCTTCTGTTGCTGGATCTGGAAGGAGGCGATCGGGCGGTCGAACTGGACCCGCTCGGTCGCGTACTCCAGCGCCGCTTCGTAACAGGCGCGCGCCACCCCGGCCGCCCCCCAGACGATCCCGTAGCGGGCCTCGTTGAGACAGGAGAGCGGTCCTTTCAGCGAACTCACCTCGGGCAGGACAGCGTCGGCCGGCAGCCGCACGTCGTCGAGCAGCAGCTCGGAGGTGATCGAGGCCCGCAGAGAGAGCTTCTTATGGATGTCCTGCGTGGTGAAGCCCTTGGTCCCGCGCGGGACGAGGAAGCCACGCACGCCCTCGTCGGTCTGCGCCCAGACCACCGCCACCTCGGCGACCGAGCCGTTGGTGATCCACATCTTCTGCCCGTGCAGGATCCAGTCGGAGCCCTCGCGGCGCGCCCGCGTCCGCATCGCGCCAGGGTCCGAGCCGGCGTCGGGCTCGGTCAGGCCGAAGCAGCCGATCGCCTCGCCCGAAGCCATGCGAGGCAACCACGCTTGTTTCTGCTCCTCCGAGCCCCAGCGCCAGATCGCGTACATCGCCAGCGAGCCCTGGACCGAGACGAGGCTGCGGATGCCGCTGTCCCCGGCCTCCAGCTCCATGCAGGCGAGCCCGTAGGCGGTGCCGCTGGCGCCGGCGCAGCCGTAGCCCTGCAGGTGCATCCCCAGCACTCCGAGCTTGCCCAGTTCAGGCGCCAGCTCCTCGATCGGGACCTCCGCCGCCTCGAACCACTCCCCCACGTTCGGCACGACCTTGTCGCGGACGAAGGCGCGGACGGTGTCGCGGATGTCGCGCTCCTCGTCGGAGAGGAGGGAATCGAGGGCTAGATAGTCGCTGGGGCGGATCGGCGGCGCGGAAGTGGTGGATGACATAGGCGTCCTTGATGTTCTCGATGTCGGGTTGCGGGTCCTTAGGATCGTGACCTAATGGCCGCCTCCGCGCTAGGTCGAGTCCGCATCCTCGACTTCTCCCGCGTCCTCGCCGGGCCGCTGGCGACGATGACGCTGGCCGACCTCGGCGCCGAGGTGACCAAGGTCGAGCGGCCGGAGAGCGGTGACGACACCCGCTCCTGGGGCCCGCCCTATGACGCCGCCGGCGAGGCGACCTACTTCCAGGCGGTCAACCGCAACAAGCGCAGCGTCGTCCTCGACCTCGGCGATGCCGAGGACCTGGCCGAGGCGCGGCGGCTGGCGCTCGCCGCCGACGTCGTCGTCGAGAACTTCCGGCCGGGGGTGATGGCGAAGCTGGGGCTCGGCTACGAGAGCCTCGCCGCCGAGAGCCCCGGGTTGGTCTTCTGCTCGATCACCGGCTTCGGCGGCTCCGGCCCCGGCGCCGAGCTGCCGGGGTACGACCTGCTGGTGCAGGCGCTCGGTGGGCTGATGAGCGTCACCGGCGAGCCCGCGGGCGAGCCGCTGAAGGTGGGGGTGGCGCTGGTCGACGTGATCGCCGGCCTCTACGCCGCGGTCGGGATCCTTGCCGCGCTCGAGCACCGCCGCGAGGGCGGCGAGGGGCAGCTGGTCGAGGTCGACCTCCTCTCCGCCCTGCTCGCCGGCCTGGTCAACCAGTCCTCCGCCTACACCGTCGCCGGCGTGACCCCGCAGCGAATGGGCAACCGCCATCCCAGCATCGCCCCCTACGAACTGCTGCGCTGCGGCGAGGGCGAGCTCGTCCTCGCCGTCGGCAACGACCGCCAGTTCGCCGAGCTCTGCGCGGTCCTTGGCGAGCCCGGCCTCGCCGCCGAGGAGCGCTTCGCGACCAACCCCGCCCGCGTCGCCAACCGCGAGGCGCTGCGGCCGCTGCTCGAAGCGGCGCTCGCCGCCCGGCCGGCGGCCGAGTGGGTGGAGCTGCTGCGGGAGCGCCGCGTCCCGGCCGGGGTCGTCAACGACGTCGCCGCCGCCTTCGAGTTCGCCGAGCGGCTCGGCCTCGACCCGATCGTCGAGATCCCCCGCGAAGACGGCGACCCGGTCCGCCTCCCCCGCAACCCGATCCGCCTCTCGAAGACGCCGGCGAGCTATCGCCTGCCGCCGCCGCGACTACCCTGACGCCGGTGCGGGTCCTCGTCGTCACCAACTTCATGCCCGATGAGTCCGCCCCGCAGCGGGGGCGCTGGGTGCGAGACCAGGTCGACGAGGTGCGCAAGCGCGGAGTCGAGGCCGACCTCTTCGCCTTCCCGCCCGGCCGCGGCGAGTACCTCCCCGCCACCAGGCGGCTGCGGGCGCTGCTGCGCGGGCAGAGCTTCGACCTCGTCCACGCTCACTACGGGCTGGCGGGATGGGTGGCGCGGCTGGCCGGGGCGCGGCCGCTGCTCGTCACCTTCCACGGCACCGACGTCCGCCACCACCTGGTCGGCCACCTCTCGCGCCGGCTCGCCTGGCGCGCCGACCTCGTCGCCGGCGTCTCGCGGGCTCTGTTCGAGCCCGAGGACGGGCGCCCCGGCCTGCCCGCCGTCCCCGGCTCCGCGGTGCTCCCCTGCGGCCCCGACCTCAGCCGCTTCGGCCCCAGCCCGCGGCAGGAGGCGCGGGGGGCGCTCGGTCTCGATCCCGAGGCCCCCTTCCTCTTCTTCCCCGCCAACCCGGCGCGGCCGGAGAAGTGCGGCGACCGCGCCGCCGAGCTCGCCGCCGCCTGCGGGGCGGAGCTGCGGACCGGCGGCTCGATCGAGCCCGAGCAGATGCCGCTCTGGCTCAACGCCGCCAGCGCCGTCCTCGTCACCTCCGACTACGAGGGGTTCGGGATGGCGGCGGTCGAGGCGCTCGCCTGCGACGTCCCCGTCCTCTCCACCCCGGTCGGGATCGCGCCCTACGCCCTCGGCGGCATCGAGGGCTGCCTCTGCGCCGAGTTCGACCTCGATGCCTGGGAGGCGGTCGCGCGCCGCCACCTGGAAGCCCCCGACCCCCGCGTCGCCGGCGCCGCTCGCGCCCGGACCCTCTCCGCGGCGCGGATGGCCGAGCGGGTGATCGAGGCCTATCGCGCGGTGCTGGACGGCGCGGTGCCGACGAAGCAGCCGGAGCGGTAATAGATTGAGACGCGATGAGCGCTGCTGAAACCGGTCCGGGAGGCGACGGCCTCGAGAGCCAGGTCCGCGAGGCCGAGCAGCGCCTGGAGGAGGCAGCGGCGCTGGCCGCCGAGGCCGAGCGCCGCGCCGGCGAAGAGATCAAAGCCCTGGAGGCCGACCTCGAGCGCGAGCGCGAGGAGAAGGAGCGGGCGCTGGCCGAGGCCGAGCAGCGGCTGGGCGAGATCGAAGGCCAGGTCGAGGCGGCCGAGAAGCGGGTCGAGGCGGCCGAGCAGCGCGCCCAGGTCGTCGAGGAGACGATCGCCGACGAGCTGGCCCGCGCCCGCGAGAGCGCTGCGAGCTGGCTGCAGGAGCAGCTCGACTCGCTGCGCCGAGAGGCCGAGGGACGATAGGGGCGTCGGGTGAGTTCGACGTCGCCGTGGTCGGCGGCGGCGCCGCCGGTCTCTGGAGCGCGCTGCGGGCGGCCGAGCTCGGCGCCCGGGTCTGCCTCGTCTCCCGCACTTCCCTCAACCAGAGCGCCAGCTTCTGGGCCCAGGGCGGCCTGGCGGCGGCGCTCGAACCCGACGACTCGCCCGACCGCCACGCCGCCGACACGATCGCCGCCGGTCGCGGCCTCTGCCGCACCTCGGCGGTGCGGGTGCTGGTCGAGGAGGCGCCGGCCGTCGTCCGCGACCTGATCTCCCGCGGCGTCGTCTTCGACCTCGACCACGAGGGGCGGCTGGCGCTCGGCCTGGAGGGCGGCCACACCCACCGCCGCATCGTCCACTCCGGCGGCAGCCAGACCGGCCGCGAGCTCACCTCGAAGCTGGCGGGGATGGTCGCGGCGCAGGAGCGGATCGAGGTGATGGAGCGGGCCTCGGCGCTGGCGCTGTGGAGCGACGGCGAGCGCTGCCACGGGGTGATCACAGAGGGCGGCGCGGTGGCGGCCGCGGCGACGATCCTCGCCACCGGCGGCGCCGCGGCGCTGTGGCGGCGGACCACCAACCCGCGCGGGGCGATCGGGGCCGGGATGGTGCTCGCCTCGCTGGCCGGCGCCGACCTCGCCGACCTCGAGTTCTGCCAGTTCCACCCGACCGCGCTGGCGCTGCCGGACAACCCCCACGACGGCACCCTGATCACCGAGGCGATCCGCGGCGAGGGCGCGAAGCTGCTCGACGCCGGGGGCGAGCGCTTCACCGACGAGCTCGCCCCGCGCGACGCGGTGACGGCGGTGATCCTCGAGCAGATGCGGGTCGACGGCAGGCCCTCGGTCGACCTCGACCTGCGCGAGATCGACCCGGCGCGCTTCCCCAACGTCTTCGCCTCGCTCGCCGAGGCGGGGCTCGACCCGCGCCGCGAGCCGGTGCCCGTCTCCCCCGCCGCCCACTACATGATGGGCGGGATCGCAGTGGACGTCGACGGCCGCTCCTCCCTGCCCGGCCTCTACGCCGTCGGCGAGGTCTCCTGCACGGGCCTGCACGGCGCCAACCGGCTCGCCTCCAACTCGCTCAGCGAGTGCTTCGTCTTCGGCGGCCGCGCCGCCGCCGCGGCGGTGGAGGAGGAGGCCGCGGCGAGCCGTCCCGAGCCGCCGGCCTGGCGCTTCGACCCACCCAGCGATGAGGTCCGCGAGGCGGTCTGGCGCTACGCCGGGCCGATGCGCAACCCCGACGACCTGGCGCGGCTCATCTCCAGCCCCTACCCCCTGGCCCGGGCGCTCGCCGCCAGCGCCCTGCGCCGCCGCGAGTCGCGCGGCGGCCACCTGCGTCGCGACTGCCCCGACACCGACCCCGCCCTCGACGGCATCCACATGGTCGTCTCCCCGGATGGCAACGCCCGCGACGAGGAGTGGCACTGAGTCGTTAGCTTCAGCGCATGCTGCTCGGGGTTGACGTCGGCGGGACCTTCACCGACGCGGTCCTGCTCGACGGCGGCGCCATCCATGCCGCCAAGGTGCCGACGACGCCGCGGGAGGAGTCGGCGGGGGTGATGCGGGCGGTGGCGGAGGTGCTGGAGCGCGCCGGGGCGGACGCGGCGGACGTCGAGGTCTTCGCCCATGGGATGACGGTCGGGACCAACGCGCTGCTGGAGGAGCGCGGGGCGCGGACGGCGCTGGTCGCCACCCGCGGCTTCGCCGACCTGCTCGAGATCGGCCGCCAGGATCGTCCCCACCTCTACCGGCTGTGCGCGCCGAAGCCGACGCCACTCGTCCCCGCGGAGCTGCGCTTCGAGGCGGCGGAGCGGGTCGGCCCCGACGGCGTCGTCGAGCCGCTCGCCGACGAGGAGCCGGAGCGGCTGGCGGCGGCGATCGAGTCAAGCGACGCGGAGTCGGTCGCAATCTGCCTCCTCTTCTCCTACCTCGACCCGAGCCACGAGGAGCGGATCGCCGTGGCGCTGCGCGAGCGCCTGCCCGGCGTCCACGTCTCCGCCTCCCACGAGGTCCTGCCGCGCTTCCGCGAGTACGAGCGCTGCTCGACCACCGTCGTCGACGCCTACCTGAGCCCGCTGCTCGGGCACTACCTCGGCCGCCTCGGCGAGGCCGCGGGCGATGCCGGACTGCCGCAGCCGCAGGTGATGCGCTCCTCCGGTGGCGTCGCCCCGGCTGAGGAGGCAGCGCGGGCCGGCGCCTGGAGCGTCCTCTCCGGTCCCGCCGGCGGCGCGGTCGGCGCCGGCCTCCTGGCCGGGCTCAGCGGCGACGGCAACGCGCTCGGCTTCGACATGGGCGGGACCTCCTGCGACGTCTGCGTGGTCGAAGGCGGCGAGGTGCGGCGCACCGAGGGCCGCGAGATCGACGGCCGCCCGATCCAGCTGCCGATGGTCGACGTCCACACGGTCGGCGCCGGCGGCGGCTCGATCGGCTGGCGCGACAGCGGCGGCGCCCTGCGCGTCGGCCCGCACTCGGCCGGCGCCGACCCGGGCCCAGCCTGCTACGGCCGCGGCGGCAGCGAGCCCACCGTCACCGACGCCAACCTCCTGCTCGGCCGGCTCGCCGGCGACTCGGAGCTGGCCGGGGGCGTCGCGCTCGACGCCGAGGCCGCCGAGCGGGCGATAGCCGGGCTCGGCCGCTCGCTCGGCCTCGATCCGCTGGAGACCGCCGCCGGCATCCTCCGCGTCGCCAACCAGGAGATGGTGCGGGCGCTGCGCGTCGTCACCGTCGAGCGCGGCGTCGACCCCCGCGGCTTCGCGCTGCTGCCCTTCGGCGGCGCCGGCCCGATGCACGCTGCGGCGATCGCCAAAGAGCTCGGAATCGCGAGGATTTTGTGCCCGCGCGCCGGCGGCGTCCTCTCCGCCCTCGGCCTCTGCGCCTCGGACCGCCGCCGGGACACGGCGCGGACGGTCATGCTGAGCGGCGAGGAGCTGACCCCCGAGCGGATCGCCGAGGAGGTAGCGGCGATGATCGAGGAGACCGGCACCGGCCTTGGTGCCGAGGCCGAGGCGCAGGTGACCTACCAGCTGCGCTACGCCGGCCAGGCCTTCGAGCTGCCGGTGCCGGGACCGGCCGACCCCGACCCCGCCGAGCTGATCGAGGGGTTCGAGCGCGCCCATGAGCTTCGCTACGGCCACCGCGACCCAGACGGCGAGGTCGTCCTCGTCGACGTCGAGCTGGCCCTGGTCGTGCCGGGCTCCTCGCCGCGTCCGCTGGCGGCCGGCACCGACGCCCTCCAGCGCAGCTCCCGCCGCGTCTTCTTCGACGGCGAGTGGATCGAGACGCCCGTGCTTCGCGGCGAGCCCGCCGCCGGCTTCGAGGCCGAGGGCCCGGCGGTCTTCGAGCTCCCCGAGGCCACCTTCGTCCTCCCGCCCGGCTGGAGAACGAGCGTCGACCAACACGGAACGATCGAGGCGCAATGGACCCGATAGCGCTGCAGGTGCTGGTCGGCGGGCTGCGTGCGGCCTGCGACGAGATGGGGGCGACGCTGATCCGCTCCGCCTACTCGGCCAACATCAAGGAGCGCCACGACTGCTCGACCGCGCTCTTCGACGCCGGCGGCGAGCTGGTGATGCAGGCCGAGCACATCCCCGTCCACCTCGGCTCGATGCCCGACGCGGTGGCGGCGGTGCTGGGCGAGGAGCAGCGACCGGGCCGCAGCTGGATCCTCAACGATCCCTACCGCGGCGGCACCCACCTGCCCGACATCACCCTGATCTCCCCCGTCTTCGCCGGCGCCGAGCTGCTCGGCTTCGCCGCCAGCCGCGCCCACCACGCCGACGTCGGCGGCCCGACCCCGGGCAGCATGCCCGCCTTCTCGAAGACGCTCGACGAAGAGGGGGTGGTGATCGAGCCGACCCCCGCCGGCGCCGCCACCCTGGAGCGGCTCGTCGCCCAGATGCGCAACCCGCGCCAGCGGCTCGCCGACCTCCGCGCCCAGCAGGCCGCGAACCGGATCGGCGAGCTGCGCCTCGGCGAGCTGCGCGAGCGGCTGGGGACCGAGGCGCTGCGGGCCGGGATGGCCGAGATCCTCGCCTACACCGAGCGCCGCACCCGCGCCGCCCTCGCCGAGCTCCCCGACGGCACCTACCACGCCGAGGACGTGCTCGAAGCCGACTGGGGCGGCGAGGAGCGCGACCTGCGGCTGCGGCTGGAGGCGACGATCGACGGCGACTCGCTGCGGCTCGACTTCTCCGGCAGCGAGGCGCAGGTCGAGGGCAACCTCAACTGCCCCCTCTCGGTGACCAAATCGGCCGCCTTCTTCGCCGTCCGCGTCCTCACCGACCCCGAGGGGCCGCCCTCGGCCGGCGCCCACCGACCGATCGAGGTGGTGGCGCCGCCGGGCTCGCTGCTGAATGCCCGCCCTCCCGCCGCGGTCGTCGCCGGCAACGTCGAGACCTCCAGCCGCGTCGCCGACCTCGTCATCGCCGCCCTCGCCGGCGCGCGCCCCGCCCCCGCCCAGGGGCAGGGGACGATGAACAACCTCACCCTCGCCGGGGAGGACTTCACCTACTACGAGACGATCGGCGGCGGCCAGGGAGCCTGCCCCGACGCCGACGGCCCCAGCGCGATCCACGTCGCGATGTCGAACACCCTCAACACCCCCACCGAGGCGCTGGAGACCGAGTTCCCGCTGCGCGTGCGCGAGCTCTCGCTGCGCCGCGGCAGCGGCGGCGAGGGTGCCCACCGCGGCGGGGAGGGGATCGTGCGCGAGCTGGAAGCGCTGGCCCCGCTGCGCTTCACCCTGCTCAGCGAGCGCCGGCGCCACCCCCCGCGCGGAGCCAACGGGGGCGGCGACGGGGCGCCCGGCGTCAACCGGATGAACGGCCAGCCGCTGCCCAGCAAGGCGGCCGGCGAGATGCGCCCCGGCGACCGCCTACGGGTCGAAACTCCCGGTGGTGGCGGCTTCGTTAAGTGAGATATCGCAAATTTCGCAGTTTTTTAGTTGAGATTTCGCTGCACTCGTCTAGAATGCGCGCCTCCGGGCAGGCGGAAAAGGCCCAGGCAGACCCTGAAGGCTTCCGCCCCGCTCCATCTCGAAACACGAAACTTCGCTGGACTACTTCAATGCCGATCGCTCTCAAGGAATGGGCCGTAACGGTCCGCGCCCTCTCTGAGGGCGAGCAGCTGCTGACCCTGCGCAAGGGCGGGATCCGCGAGGAGAACAAGCACTTCGAGCTCGAGCACGAGCGCTTCTTCCTCTACCCGACCTTCGACCACCAGCAGAACAACCTGGTCCGCGAGTCCCACCACCCGGAGCTGAAACGCGCTCTGGAGGAGGGCGTCTGGCCCGACGAGGAGCCGCCGCCGAAGGCGCTGCTCCAGGACGGCGGCATCCCCCAGCCCGAGCGGGTGCGGCTGCGCGCCTGGGCCGAGGTGGTCGACCACGTCACGATCCACGACCGGCGCACCCTCGACTCGCTCTCGCCGTACTACATCTGGACGCCGGACTACGCCGAAAAGCGCCTCGCCTGGAAGCGCCGGCACCCGCTGCACGTGCTGCTGCTGCGGGTCCACCGGATCCCGCGCCCGGTCACGGTGCGCGTCCGCGACGAGTACCACGGCTGCCGCTCCTGGGTCGAGATCGACCGCGAACTGCCCTTCGAGGGCACGCCGGTGATGGCCGACGAAGAGTTCGACCGCGCACGCAGCGAGATCATGGATCGCTGCGAGGCCGCCGAACCGGTCCTCGCCTAAAAGCCCGCGTCGCCGCTCGCTAGTCTCGCCTTCGATGTCTTGGGTCGAGACCGAGAGCCTGAGCTTCACGGCCAGACACGACTCCGACGACTCCGCCTTCGCCGAGCGCACGCTCGACCGGCTGGAGAACCTACGGCTGCGGCTCGAAGACCGCTTCGAGCGGGTCCCGGAGGAGGTGACGATCGTCATCCACACCAACCCGGTCTGGCTGACGATGGCCCACCCGTTCCTGCCGGCCGCGCGCTGGTCGGCGGCGCCGGCCGGCCGCCGCTACCTCGCCGGCTGGCCGATGTCGACCGAGCTGCACGTGCTCAACGACCCCCACATGGAACGCCGCGCCGCCGGCGACGACTCCTACGAAGCGCTGCGCGGGACCGCCGAGCGCCTCTACGCGCAACTTGTGATCTCCACCAACAATCCCGACCTCCCCCCCTCCTGGACCCCGCGCCGCTTCGTCCGCTACCTGCGCTGGGCCTGGCTGGTCGAAGGCGGCGCCCAGTACTTCGCCCGTCAGGTCGGCCTCTACCGCGCCGCGACCATCCGCCGCCTGCGCGAGAGCGCCCGCCCCTCCTTCCCGCCCTCGCGCCGCGACGCGGTCATCCTCGGCGGCACGATCTTCGACCTGCTCGAGAACGAGCGCGGCCCCGAGGCCTGCGAGCGCCTCGTCGCCCGCCTCCTCCCCCAGGGTCCCGAGGTGCAACTCGAAGACGCCTTCGACGCCCGCTTCCGCGACATCGAGGACGCCTGGCGCGACTACCTGCGCGAAATGGTCCGCGGCCCCGCCGCGGTCAGGTAGGGACGAAACTCACTCGGTACAGGCGCCTCGCGCGCAAAAACGAGATTGCATCTCGCCGAACATTCCTCCGGAGGAGTACCGGTCCCCTCCACCGCAGAGCTCCGGCAGACGCCCCACCGCGAAACCGCGAGAGACCCCGCTATACGAGGGTCTTTTGCGGTTTCGCTTGGTCCCTGCTGGGACATACGGTCTCCAGCGGAGGGGCACCCGGCTCCGTACCGAATGCGCCTCCCTCAGGTGACTTGGTAGAGGACCCAGAGCAGGATGAAGGCGGCGATGACGATTGCGCCGATCCAGAAGGCGAGCTTGCCGGGCGAGACGACGCCGGTTTCGCCGCGGGCGAGGCGGCGCTGCTCTTCCAGCTCCGCCCGCTCGTCGGCTTCGTCCTCCAGCAGCGTTTCGGCGAGGACTTCGCGGGCGCGCGGCGCCAGGTGCGCGGCGACCATCACGTCGACCGGCCCCGGCACGTAGCTGACCGAGTAGAAGCCCTGCGAACGGTTGAGCACGCTCGGGATCCCCGCCTCCGAGAGCAGCCCCTGCAGCATCTCCCCCTCCGCCTGGGTCCGCGCGAAGGCGACCTTGACGAGGTCGTCGCCGCCTCCCCCACCGCCGCCCCCGCCCTCGTCGCCGCCGCGGAAGTCGTCGCCACTGCCGCCGGCGCTGCGCGTCGGCGGCCGCCTAGGAGTTGACGTCGAGGGCGACATCGGCGATCTTCAGGTCGGCCAGGTCGTAGGCCTTCACGTCCGGCGCCTCTTCGTTCTCCAGCGAGACGATCACGTAGGCCTGTTCGGGCCACATCCGCGCCTCGTTGACGTCGGTCTGCGAGGGATAGGCAGCGCTTCTGGTGTGGGAGTGGTAGATCCCGATCAGCTCTTCGCCCGCGTCTTCGATCCCCTTCAGCGCGTCGAACTGCCCCTGCGGGTCCATCTCGTAGCGCAGCGGGCTGGCAGCGGCGTTCTCGACCCGAACCACGCTGGTCGCCTCGCCGTCCCGCCCCCCGATCATCCCGCAGCACTCGTTCGGCAGGTCCTCGCGCGCGTGCGCGACCATCTCATCGATCAACGCTTTGGAGATTTTCACGGATCGAGGCTAGCGGACCCTCGTCCGGTGGCGCTCGCGACCGTGCGCCGCAGCGCCCACCAGGCCGGCTTCGGTCGCCCGGCGGAGTCGAACAGCCCTGCGAACTCGCAGAAGACGCAATGGGAATCGGGGGTGGTCCCGTCCTCCCAGGTAAACCAGTACGCACCCGCCAGCCGCCAGCGCCGCCGGTTTTCCAGCATCAAGCGGTAAGCGCCTGCGAGGAAACGAGCCTGCCCCCGGGGCCCCTTGTCGAAGGGATTGCGGAAGGCACCCGCCGAGGCGACGCCGATCTCGGTCACGAGCAGCGGCTTCGAACCGTCGTCGGCCCGTGCCATCACCCGGCGAACCGCCCGCAGCTCGTACTCCAAGGCGCCCAGCGAGGTCGCGTAGGGATGCAGCGCCGCCAGGTCGAAGGCCCGCGCTGCGCCGGGGACTCGATACATCCGCCGCAGGAACTCCCACGGGTAGAGACCGCCCTCGACTGGAGCGAGACCCGCTGCGACCACTTCGGCGGCCGGATCGGCGCGCCGGATGACCCGCGCCGAGCGGCGCAGGAGCCCGACGTAGGCGGGCGGCGAGGGTCGCGGGTGCCAGAACAACTTGAAGTTCGGCTCGTTCCAGATCTGCCAGCGACGGATCGGCTGCCTCTCCGCGCGACCCACCCAGAAGGACCCGTGCGGCCCATAGCGGTCGACGAGCCGGCGCAGCAATACCGACCAGGCGCGGGCACGGGCTCCCGCCAGAGGCGGGACCGCGGGGTCGCCCGTCAGCCAGTCTGGCGAGCCGCAGACGAACGGCAGCACCGGGACGCCGGCGGCCGCGGCTTCGCCGACGGTCCGGTCGAGGCTCGAGAAGTCGTACTTCTCCCGTTCCGGCTCGACCTGGAACCAGTAGACGGGGATCCGCAGGGTGAGACCGAGGCGCCCCATCTTCGCCAGGTCACCTGCGCCGAGCGGTGCCTGCGGCGTCACCCCGAAGAAGCCGGCCGGGAGTCGCGCGGCCATCGCCGTCGTGGGCGCAACCCACAGCAGCAACCCGATCGCGACAACCGCACAGGCCGCGAGCGGCCCGCGATTACCGGTGATCGCCGCTCTTGACACCGTGCGCGTGCCCTCTCCGCGGCGAGGGACCGGCGAAGACGCGGGTCAGAGTCTGCCCCGGCAAGGAGCAGCCGCGGACGCATTCTCCCTGGATTTCACCGAACAGGACCAGTCTGCCATTCGACTGGAACCCCATGGCCCGCACATTGTCGATGTCCGTCGTCAGCCGCGCGTAACCGCGAGGGTTGCGTCCCCAGCTGCGGTCGTGGCGTCCCTTCGCCGTCAGCCTGGCCACGATGCCTCGGCTCGGCGAGCCGCCGTTGCTCCAGCGTTGCCCCGCCACATAGAGACGGCCGGAGCTGTCCGCAATCGCCGGAGAGGCTCCATTGCTCATCGCCGGGAACCACACCAGGCCGGCGTTCCCGAAGCTGCGGTCGGGGCGACCCGAAGACTGCAGACGCGCCGCGAAAAGACCCCGGTTGGATACCCCGGCGAGATAGACCTTTCCGTGCGGCCGGGCAATCACCGAGGTCACCCAGGGATTCCCGCCCGCCCGCAGGTATCGCCATGGATGCGAAGTGGTGGCACCGCCGAGCAACCCCCCGTTCTCGTCCCGCCGGCCCGAGTAGACCGCGTCCGCGCCGATGCAGCATCCGGCACCCGCAACCACCGGGCCGCCGGTACCGGACAGACCGAGCGCCCCCGGCATGAGGCCGGGAATGACCATCCAGCCCGGGTCCCGGCTTTCCTGCAAGCCAGCGCCGAAAGATGGATCGAGAGCCCCATCCGGGAGGTAACGGGCGAGGATCACGGCACTGCCGAAATCAGGGCGTTGGACGGAACCGCTGGCGATGACGATCCTCCCTTTCCGGTCGATCGCAATCGCGGGTCGCCTCTCGCTGCCGCCGAAGTCACTGATGACGATGCCCCCGGAGCCGAAGCCCCCGGAGAGCTGGCCCCTGGTGTCGAAACGGAAGAGGGCGACGTTGCCGTGGTCGGTCGTCGCGACGACGGGTTCGCCGTCACTGCCGACCGCCAACGCGCCAAAAGATCTACTTTCGGGCAACGGGTATTCCATGGTCACGGCGAACCTGGCGCTGGAGCCACCCTGACCGAACTGGGAATCGAGAGTGCCATCCGGCAGGTACCGCTGGATGGCAAATTCCACCGTGCAGTCCGCGCCCCCGCAGTCTTGGTAACCCTGGAGAACGAAGATTTCGTTTCTGGGACCAACCACCATGTCTTCGCCGAATGGTCCATAGGGAGAGGAGACCGGGACAGGCCCCGGAGGCCGCACGACCACTCCCCGATCGCCAAAGCTCCGGTCGATGCTCCCGGGCACCGGCTTACCCGCTGCCTGGCCGACTCCCACGGCCAGCAGCCCCCAACAGCAGGCCACGACCACCGCGACAAGCCTCCTCATCTCTCCCTTTCCTTCGAGCGCCGTTCCGGCCGCTCAAACCATGCTCAGTGGAAGAAGTTGCGCTGAGGTATCGCGCGGTCCTCTACCACCACACCGTCGAATCGAGGTTCTCGATCTCCTCGATCGGCTTCGTGTAGACGCCGGAGGAGAGGTACTTCCAGCCGTCGTCGGGGATGATGAAGACGACGTTGCCGCCGTCGAGCTCGCCGGCGATGCGGTTGGCGATCGCGGCGATCGCGCCGGCCGAGACGCCGGCGAAGACGCCCTCCTCGTCAAGGAGTTTCTTAGTCCAGACGATCGCGTCGCGGTTGGAGACCATGATCTTGCGGTCGAGGATCGAGAGGTCGATGATCGGCGGAATGAAGCCGTCGTCGAGCGAGCGCAGGCCCATCACCAGCTCGCCCTGCATCGGCTCGGCGGCGACGATCAGCGTCTCCGGGTTGGCCTCCTTGAGGCGGCGGCCGTTGCCCATCAGGGTGCCGCCGGTGCCGAGCCCGCCGACGAAGGCGGCGACCTCCTCGAGCTCGTCGAGGATCTCGACCGCGGTGCCGTTGTAGTGGGCGAGCGGGTTGGCTTCGTTGCCGTACTGGTAGGGCATGTAGTAGCCGGGCTCCTGCGCCATCTCCAGCGCCACCTCGACGGCGCCGTTGGAGCCTTTGGCGCCCTCGGAATAGACGATCTCGGCGCCGTACATGCGCAGCAGCTCGGTCCGCTCCTCGGTGACGTTGTCGGGCATCACCACCTTCAGCGGGTAGCCCTTGCGGCGGCAGATCATCGCCAGCGAGATGCCGGTGTTGCCGGAGGTCGGTTCGAGGATCGCCTGCCCCGGTTCGATCGCCCCCTCGGCCTCGGCCGTCTCGATCATCGACTTGGCGACGCGGTCCTTGACCGAGCCGGTCGGGTTGCGCCCCTCGAGCTTGGCGTAGATACGGACGTCGGGGTTGGGCGAGAGCCGCGGCAGCTCCACCAGCGGCGTATTGCCGATCGACTCGACGATGTCGCCGAAGCGCCCGCCGCAAGGTTTGTTCAGAAGATCTCGTTCCATCGCCCAGCCCTTACTTCAGAAAGTGTAGCGAGGGTCTTTGGAGCGATGGATAAACCTTTGTAACCGCTGGCGTTGTATGTTCGCCCTGTCCGGCAACTCGGAACGGAGGATTGATGAGCAAGAACCGGCTGACCGCTCTCTTCGCGGTCTTCCTCGTCGCCCTGACGGCCCTGGTGGTAGCGGGCTGCGGCAGCGGGGGCAGCAGCACCAGTGAAGAAGCGAGCGGCGGAGGTGGCGGCGAAAAGCTCACCGTCGGCTCCGACATCCCCTATCCGCCCTTCGAGCAAGGGAAACCGGGCAACTACACCGGCTTCGACATCGAACTGATGGAAGCGATCGGCGAAAAGATCGGCCGCACCCCTGAATTCCAGGACACCTCGTTCGAAACGATCTTCCGCGACGTCCAGCAGGGGAAGTTCGACGCGGTGATCTCGGCGGCGACGATCACCGAAGAACGCGAGAAGGCGGTCGACTTCTCGAACCCCTACTACCTCTCCGAACAGGCCGTCCTCGTCAAAGAAGGCAGCCCGATCAAGTCGCTGGAAGAACTCGAAGGCAAGACCGTCGGCGTCCAGCAGGGCACGACCGGGCAGGAACTGGCGAAGGAAGAAATCGGCGGTGCCGAAATCCGGCCCTTCCCGGAAGGCCCTGACGCGGTCAACGCGCTCAAGTCCGGGGTCGTGGAAGGCGTCGTGATCGACGCGCCGGTGGCCGAGAACGCGGTCGAAAAATCCGGCGGCCTCGAAATCGCCGAAAAGATCGCGACCGAAGAAGACTATGGAATCGCCGTCGCCCAGGGCGAAACCGAACTGCTCGAAGAAATCAACAAGGGCCTCGAAGAAGTGGAGAAGGACGGGACCTACACGAAGATCTTCGAAAAGTGGTTCCACGCACCGCCTCCGAAGGCGGTCTTCTCCGCCACGCACGAAGCGGAATAGCAACGGCCGATTTTGAGCCTAGGAGAGAATGGAGGGGCGCCAGGGAAGGCGCCCCTTCGTTTACCTAGGAGAGACCGCAGGAGACGGCGATGAGCGAATTCTTCCATCAGTACTTCGACTTCAACATCATGGGAGCGCACTTCAGCGAAATCCTCGAAGGCTTCCTGCGCAACCTGCTGCTCTTCGCCTTCGCCGTCGTCCTCTCGCTGGCGTTCGGGCTGTTCCTCGCCCTGCTGCGCCAGCTCCCCGGGAGGAAGTTCATGCCGCTGCGGGGCCTGACGATCGCCTACATCGACGTCTTCCGGGCGATCCCCGTGCTGATCGTCCTCTTCCTCATCTCGGGCGGGATCCCGTACCTCAACTTCCTCCCCAAAGACATCCGCATCCCCCACTGGCTCGGCCAGCCCGACCCGTTCTGGTACGCCGTCGTCGGGCTGACGATGGTCTATGGCGCGTACATGGCAGAGGTCTACCGCGCGGGGATCGAAGCCGTCCCGGCGGGCCAGCGGGAGGCAGCGCGTTCGCTGGGGATGAGCCACGGGCAGACGATGCGGCACGTCGTCGTGCCACAGGCGGTCACTCTGATCCCCGCCCCGATGCTGAACGAAATGATCTCCCTGCTGAAGGAAACCACCCTGGCCAGCGTGATCGCGTACTCGGAGTCCCTCCTCCTCGGCCGTGAAGTCCTGGCGGAAACCTTCAACAGCTCCGCGGTGATGCTCTCCGGGCTGATGTTCCTCGTCGTCGTCCTGCCCCTGGCTCGCCTCGTCGACTACCTGATCAAGCGCAACCAGACGAAGATCACCCGCGGCTCCCACATCGAGGTGGCCTGATGGCGGAGACGATGGTCAGCCTGCAGGGGATCTGCAAGCGCTTCGGCAAGCTCGAGGTGCTGAAGGGCGTCGACATCGAGATCGGCCGCGGCGAAGTCGTCTGCGTCCTCGGCCCCAGCGGCTCGGGCAAGAGCACGCTGCTGCGCTGCGTCAACCTGCTCGAGCCCCCCGAGGAGGGCGAGATCTTCATCGAAGGCCATGACATCTGCAAGGGACCGGGCTCGGGGACCGGGGCTGAGAGCTGGGAGCTCGACTTCGTCCGCCAGCGGGTCGGGATCGTCTTCCAGCAGTTCAACCTCTTCCCCCATAAGACCGCGCTGCAGAACGTGACCCTGGCCCAGGAACGGGTGCTCGGCCGCTCGAAGGCTGAGGCGCGGGAGAAGGCGACGGAGCTGCTGGAGCGGGTCGGCCTCGGCGACCAATTGGGGCAGTACCCGGAAACGCTCTCCGGCGGTCAGCAGCAGCGGGTGGCGATCGCGCGGGCGCTGGCGATGGACCCGCACGTGATGCTCTTCGACGAGGTCACCAGCGCCCTCGATCCCGAGCTGGTGAAGGAAGTGCTCGACACGATGCGCGAACTGGCCGAGGAAGGGATGACGATGATGGTCGTCACCCACGAGATCGGCTTCGCCCGCGAGGTCGCCGACCGCGTCGTCTTCATGGACGGCGGCGTGATCGTCGAGGAAGGCAAGCCCGCCGACGTGCTCGAGAACCCGCGCGAGGAGCGGACCCGGCAGTTCCTGGGCTTGGTGCTGGACCGCTGAGAGCCTAAGCGGCGCCGCCGGCCATCGCCGGCAGGATGACGACCGTGTCGCCCTCTTTGACCGCGGTCTCCAGCCCGTCGAGCACCCGCACGTCCTCGTCGTTGAGGTAGACGTTGACGTAGCGATTCAGCTCGCCGTCCTCGCCGAACAGCTGCTCCGCGGTGTCGGGGTACTCGCCGGTCAGCGAGCGCAGGACCTCGCCGACGTTGCCGCCGGCGGCCTCGACCTCGGGCTGGCCACCCGTCTTCGGGCGCAGGACCGGGGGGATGCGAACGGTCGCCATGAGAGCGGTGATCCTAGTCGAGCCGGCGCTTACGGCGTAGCCGCCGTTTGGCGATCTCCACCAGCGCCGGCGCAGAAAGCGTCGTAGTCGGGGAACTTGCCCATCTCCGACTCGGGGATCTCCTCGGCGTGCTCGCCGCAGATCGGGCACTCGGGATCGCGGCGGACCTTCAGCTCGGTGAACCGCGTGCCGAGCGCCTCGTAGAGGAGCAGGCGGCCGACCAGCGGCTCGCCCTTGCCGAGGATCAGCTTGATCACCTCGTTGGCCTGCAGCGTGCCCATCGTCCCGGCCATCACCCCGAGCACCCCGTTGGCGGAGCAGCTCGGCGCCAGCTCGGCCGGCGGCGGGGTCGGGTAGAGGCAGCGGTAGCAGGGCCCCTCGTCGGGGACGAAGGTCGAGATCTGCCCGTCGAAGCCGAGGATCGAGGCCGAGACGACCGGCTTGCGCAGCCGCACCGAGGCGTCGTTCAGCAGGTAGCGGGTGGGGAAGTTGTCGGCGCCGTCGACGACGATGTCGTAGTCCTCGATCACGTCGAGGATGTTGCTCGCGTCGAGGCGGCCGTTGTGCTCGACGACCTTGACGTCGGGGTTCAGCCCTTCGATGAAGATGCGGGCCGAGGCGGTCTTCGGCATCCCGATCCGTTCGGTGTTGTGGATCACCTGGCGCTGCAGGTTGGAGGCGTCGACCACGTCGTCGTCGACGAGGCCAATCGTGCCGACTCCGGCGGCCGCGAGGTAGAGCGCGGTCGGGGCGCCGAGGCCGCCGGCACCGAGCAGCAGCACCTTCGCGTTCAGCAGCTTCACCTGGCCGTCGACCCCGACCTCGGGCAGCAGGGTGTGGCGCGAGTAGCGCTCGCGCTGCTCGGGGGTCATGCCGTGGGCGGCGACCACCGGCAGGCCCTGCTCCTGCCACTGCAGGATGCCGCCGCTCATCGAGGCGACGTTCTCGTAGCCGAGCTGCTGCAGCTGAGCGGCGGCAACGGCGGAGCGGTTGCCGCTGCGGCAGTAGAGGATCGTGCGGGCCGACTTGTCCGGCGCCGCTTTGGCGATCTCGTCGACGAGCAGACCCGGCGGCACCAGCTTGCCGCCCTCGAGGTGAGCCTCCTCGTACTCGTGCGGCTCGCGGGTGTCGATCAGGACGACGTCGCCGCCGTCGATCTCCTCCGCCGCCTCGAAGGGTTCGATCTCCTCAATCGTCTGGACGCGCTCGGTGTCGATGGCCATGAAAGTAAATCCCCTAAATCCGATCAGCTTTTACTTCAAAAATGATAGCGCCCTCTGGAAATCGGGATGAAAGGGGTGGAGATGGATATGCACGCCCCCTTGGTTTGACCAAGTTCGGGCCCGGCCGCTATCCTGCCCCTGGGCCTCACGCCTGCATCGGGCGAGCTTTGAGGTCCATTCTGAGACAAGCCCTGGGAGACCGGGGCTTGTGCTTTTTCGGGGCTCAGGCGAGAACGAGCTCAGGGGCGTAGTCAAGCCCACGGATGCAGCGGCCCTCATCCGTTTCGAACGGCCGGACGATCAATCGCTCCAGCCTCGTCTCGTATTGCCGTTTGAATCGCTCGTCCAGGTCCGGACGTTCCTGCGCGCTTTGGAAAGCGGCATGGGCGCACCAGTCGGCCATTTGCAAAAGCTGGCTCTCGTGGGATCGCCGCATCCCCGCGTCCTCGACGATCCGTCGGGAATGGATCTCCAGCGCCCGGTGGCATTTGTGAAGATGGCCACCGCTGTCGTGACCGCCATCAACCATCACGGTCGCATGGGCGTTCTCCTGCTCGAGAAACTCCTCGAGGAAGGACAGCAACTCGCCGTAGAGGGCGATCTTGCCCCTGCGACCAGTCTTGAAGACGGTCAAGACACGGGCTTCGGTGAAGGTCCCAATGGTCTTTAAGCCCTTTTCGAAGATCTGGGATCGGAGTCGCCGTTGCGCCTTATCCCGGGCAAGAAGCTCGAGTAGCTGCCCATCCGCCCTCGCCAGCTTTTTTTGAGACTCGTCCTCTATGTGCTTCTCCGGCTCAATCGCCAACCACCCTTGGGCGTGCAACTCAAAGGAGGCAGGGATTGAATGCTTCCTGTAGAGCGTCCTCCTAAACCCGAGCCATCTCCTCAAGTACTCGGTCCACAAATCCAGCGGAATCGCGAGCCCGGTCCAGAGCAAGCCGATTTTCTCGTTTCCGGAGTCATCGACATACACGACATACGACCGCTGGGGCATCGGCATAGGCCGGTATGGAACCAGAGAGAAGCGACCCCGGGATGAAGGGCTCCCGGGGTCGCTTATTTAGCCGTGGATTGGGGCGCCTGGCTTACAGACTGGGGCGCATCTGGCGGAGGCGGCGGACCCGCTCCTCGATCGGGGGGTGGGTCGAGAAGAGGCCGGCGAGGCCCTTGCCCTTGAAGGGCCGGACGATGTAGAGGGGCTCGGCCGCGTTGTTGACCTGCATCGGCATCGCTTCCGCGCCCTGCTCGAGCCGCAGCAGCGCGCTCGCCAGCGACTCCGGGTTGCCGCAGATTTCGGCGCCGCCGGCGTCGGCCGCGAACTCGCGCTGGCGCGAGATCGAGAGCTGGATGATCGTCGCCGCGATCGGGGCCAGCAGCACCATCGCCAGGCCGGCGACGAGGCCGAGCGGCGACTCGTCGTCGCCGCCGAACCACAGCGCCATGTAGGCGAGGTAGGTGATCGCGGCGCCGATCGCCGAGGCGACCGACTGGATCAGGATGTCGCGGTTGCGGATGTGGGTGAGCTCGTGGGCGAGGACGCCGCGCAGCTCGTCCTCGGAGAGCAGTTTGGTGATCCCCTGGGTGACCGCCACCGCCGAGTGCTTCGGGTTGCGGCCGGTCGCGAAGGCGTTCGGCTGCTCCTGCGGGATCATGTAGAGGCGGGGCATCGGCAGGCCGGCGCGGGTCGTCAGTTCGCGCACGATCTGGTAGAGCCGCGGCGCTTCCGACTCGTCGATCGGCTTGGCGCGGCTCATCGCCAGCGCCATTTTGTCGCTGAAGAAGTAGGAGAAGAAGTTGATCGCCAGGGCGATGAAGAGGAAGAGCAGCGCCGTGCTCGCGCCGCCGATCGCCGCGCCGATGGCGACGAGCAGGCCGCCCAGCGTGGCCATCAGGATCGTGGTCCGCAGCGTCGCGCCCCAGGTGGATTGCTTGGTAGTGCTCATCGCGTGAATGACTCCTCGGTCGAGATTGCCGACGAAGTATGCGCCGAAAGGGCGGCTCTGGCCATAGGTGCCAACCCCCGAAAGGCGTCGGGCAACCCCCTAGGCTGGATTCCATGACGCTGCTTGTGATCGGGCTGGCGCTCGTGGTCGTGGCGCTGACGGTGGCGCTGCTGCGCGAGCGGCGGCGGCTGGCGCCGCTGGAGGACCTGGTCGAGGCGATGGAGAAGGTCGACCTCTCCAGCGCCCGCCCCCTCCTCCCCGCCTCGATCGACGGCGTCGGCGAGACCGAGGAGGTGGCGCGGATCGAGCTCGCCTTCCTGCGGATGATGCGCCGGCTGGAAGCCGAGCGGCGGCGCGCCGGCTCGGCCGCGCTGCACGCCCAGGAGGAGGAGCGGGCGCGGGTCGCCCGCGACCTCCACGACGAGGTCAACCAGTCGCTGACCGGGCTGCTGCTGCGGCTGGAGGCGGCACGCGAAGCGGCGCCGCCGGAGCTGGAAGGTGAGATCGCCGAGACCAAAGCCCTCGCCAACCAGGCGATGAGGGAGCTCCTCTCCCTCGCCCGCCAGCTGCGCCCGACCGCGCTCGACGACCTCGGCCTGGTGGCGGCGATCGGCGGCCAGGTCGAGCAGCTCGGCCGTGGAGAGGTCGACGCCCAGCTCGAGACCGAAGGCGACTTCTCCGATCTCGGGGACGACGCCCAGCTGGTCGTCTACCGCGTCGCCCAGGAGGCGCTCACCAACGCCGCCCGCCACAGCGGCGCCAAGCGGATCGAGGTGCGGCTGCGGCGCGCCGAGGACGGCGGCGTCCTCCTCGACGTCGCCGACGACGGCCGCGGCTTTGCCTTCGACGAGTCCGAGCGCGGCCTCGGGATCGGGGGCATGCGCGAGCGGGCGCTGCTGGTCGGCGGCGAGCTGACGATCGAGTCCCGCCCCGGCGCCGGCACCACCGTCCACCTCACCGTCCCCACCTGATGCCGACGGGACGATTTCGATCTATATAGGCCCGTTTTCGTCCCGTCGGCGATAGTGCCAAGTAATGCGCGTGCTGATTGCGGACGACCATGGGATCGTGCGGTCGGGGATCCGGCTGCTGCTGGAGCGGCAGCCGGACCTCGAGGTGGTGGGCGAGGCGGCGGACGGGGCCGAGGCGCGGGATCTGGCGGTGCGGGAGCGGCCGGACCTGGCGATCCTCGACGTGAAAATGCCGAAGCTGACCGGGCTGCAGGCGACGCGGGAGATCAAGAAGCAGGCGCCGGAAGTGGCGGTCCTGATCCTCTCGATGCACGACGACGAGCGCTACCTGTTCGAGGCGCTGAAGGCCGGTGCCTCCGGCTACGTGCTGAAGGCGCAGGCCGACACCGACCTGCTGGCGGCAATTCGCGCGGTCGAGCGCGGCGAGCCGTTCCTCACCCCGGAGGCGCAGCGGACGCTGATCAAGGACGTGCTCGAGCGCGGCTCCAGCGGCGAGGAGGAGCTGACCCCGCGCGAGGAGGAGATCGTCAAGCTCGTCGCCGAGGCGAACACGACCAAAGAGATCGCCGAGGTCCTCCACCTCTCCGAGAAGACCGTCGAGAACCACCGCGCCAACGCGATGCGCAAGCTAGGGATGCGCGACCGGGTCGAGCTGGTCCGCTACGCGATCCGCCGCGGACTGATCGAGCCGTGATTTCTGCCGACGGGACGATTTCGTCCCGCATGGGGACGAAATCGTCCCGTCGGCAGGCAGTTTCGGCATAACCGACCGCTTCGGTAGGATTTATCTCCTGATGTTGTTCTCGACCAAAGCGGAGTACGGAGTGCGGCTGATGGTCGAGCTCGGGCGCCAGCCCGGCTCGACGCCGGTCTCGCTGGGCTCCGTCGCCGAAGCCGAGCGGCTGCCGCTCTCCTACCTGGAGCACCTGGTGGCGAAACTGCGCAAGGCCGGCCTCGTCACCTCCACCCGCGGCGCCCACGGCGGCTACCGCCTGGCCAAGCCGGCGGCGGAGATCACGATGGACGCGGTGGTCGAGGCGCTGGAAGGGCAGATCGCGCCGATGGAGTGCTTCCACGACACGCCGGAAGGCAAAGTCCTCTGCTCGCACGAGTCAGACGGCGACCGCGCCTGTTCGACGAAGCTGCTGTGGATGCGCGTGCAGGGCGGGGTCAACAAGGCGCTGGCCGGCACCACCCTCGCCGAGCTGGTCGAGTTCTCGTCCCACAGCGCACCCGGCGCCGCCGCCATCGGCAGCGCTGCGTAAACGCTGACGCAATCTTCAAAACCCAGAAACGGAGCGAAATTGGCTGAGCTGGAGATCCGCAACCTGCACGTGAAGGCCGAGGACAAGGAAATCCTCAAAGGCCTCGACCTCGACGTCGAGAAGGGCAAGGTCCACGCGCTGATGGGGCCGAACGGCTCCGGCAAGTCGACCCTCGCCAACGCGATCATGGGCCACCCGGCGCTGGAGGTAACCGAGGGCACGATCACCTTCAAGGGTGAGGACATCACCGAGGCCGACCCCGACGAGCGCTCCCAGGCCGGTCTCTTCATGGCCTTCCAGTACCCGGTCGCGATCCCGGGCGTCTCGGTCAGCAAGTACCTGCGGATGATCATCAACGCCCACCGCGAGGCGCGCGGCGAAGAGCAGATCAAGATCAAAGACTTCGCCCGCACCGCCCAGGAGGCGATGGAGCTGGCGAGCATCCCCAAAGACTTCTCCAGCCGCTACCTCAACGACGGCTTCTCCGGCGGCGAGAAGAAGCGGATGGAGCTG
>DASULS010000012.1:0-105462 GCA_036278095.1 Solirubrobacterales bacterium
ATCGCCGTCGAGTCGCACGCACAGGGCGTCGATCCCGTGGGCGCCTGCGTCGGCCCGCGTGGCTCCCGCGTCCGCATGGTCGTCTCCGAGCTACGGGGCGAGAAGATCGACATCATCCCGTGGAACCCCGAGCCGGCGCGGTTCATCGCCAAGGCGCTCTCGCCCGCGCGCGTGCGCGAGGCGTTCGTCGACGACGAGACGCGCGAGGCGACCGTGATCGTCCCCGACGACCAGCTTTCGCTGGCGATCGGCCGCGACGGCCAGAACGCCCGTCTCGCCGCCCGCCTCACCGGCTGGCGCGTCGACATCAAGTCCGAGACCGAGTTCGCCTCCGAAGAACAGGAGATCGAGATCGAGGGCGAGGAAACCTTCGACGGCCGCTGCATGGCGGTCCTCTCCAACGGCCGCCGCTGCCCGAACGCGGCGATCCCGGGCTCGACCTACTGCGGCCTGCCGCAGCACCAGTCGCTGGCGCGGTTCGAGACCAGCCAGGTCGCGATCCTCGGCGACCTCTCCGAGGCCGAGGTTGCGATCCTCGCCGATCCCGACGCCGACCAGGGGCAGGTTGACGAGATCGTCGCGCGGGCGGAGGCAAACTTCGTCGAGCAGGACGAGGCCGCTGAGCCCGAAGCCGAGTCAGCAGACGAAGTTGCCACCGAGGAGGCGATCGAAGAGGACATCGCTGAGGAGGCGCGGGAAGCTGAGGAGGTTGAGGGTGAGACCCTTGGCGAGGACGACGAAGCGGCTGAGCCGGTCGCCGAGGAGGCGGAGCAGGCTTAGTGGCTAAGAAGCGGGTTCACGAGATCGCGAAAGCGCAGGGCGTCAGCTCGAAAGAGCTGCTGGCGGCCCTGAAAGCAGCCGGCGTCGAGGCGAAAGCGGCTGCCTCCAGCGTCGAGGAGGCCGATGCGCTGAAGGCGATCTCTGCCGCCAAAGGCAACGGCGGCGCCGAGGCGACGAAGAAAGCGCCGGCCGCGAAACCCGTGCCGCAGGCAGCGAAACCGGCGACTGCGCCGCCGAAAGGCGGTTCGTCTTCGACCAAACCGGTCCGCCCCGCGGGCCAGGCTCAGAGCGGTGGCGGCGGTGGCGCCGCCTCGAAAAAACGCCGGGTCGTGATCGACTCCCAGGCCTCCCGCCGCGAGCAGGGGGGCGGACCGCCGCCGCAGCGACCCCCGCGTCGTCGCGGTGGGCGTCGTCGCCGGCCGCTGCTGGAGGAGCCACCCGCCAAACCGGAGGCGCCCGCCGAGGAAGTGGCGACCAAAGTTAACTCCGGCGCCACCGTGCGCGAGGTCGCCGAGTCGCTCGGCCTCGCCCCGGCCGAGGTGATCAAAAAACTGATGATGATGGGCGAGATGGCGACGCTCACGCAGACCCTCACCGACGACTCGGTGCAGGCGATCGCCGACGAGTACGACCGCAAGGTCGAGATCGTCCACGCCGCCGACGAGGAGCCCGAGGAGCCGCAGTTCTCCGACGCCGACGAGGACCTGGTCGACCGGCCGCCGGTGGTGACGATCATGGGCCACGTCGACCACGGCAAGACCTCGCTGCTGGATGCGATCCGCGAGACCGAGGTCGCCGCCGGCGAGGCCGGGGGGATCACCCAGCACATCGGCGCCTACCAGGTCCACCACGACGAGAAGACGATCACCTTCCTCGACACCCCGGGCCACGCCGCCTTCACCGCGATGCGCGCCCGCGGCGCCAAGGTCACCGACGTCGTCGTCGTGGTCGTCGCCGCCGACGACGGCGTGATGCCGCAGACCAAGGAGGCGATCGACCACGCCCGCGCCGCCGACGTGCCGATGCTGATCGCGGTCAACAAGATCGACAAAGAGGGCGCCAACCCCGAAAAAGTCCGCGGCGAGCTCTCCTCGGAAGGGATCGCCCCCGAGGACTGGGGCGGCGACACCGTCTTCTGCGAGGTCTCGGCGAAGACCAAGGAGGGCCTCGACAACCTGCTCGACATGATCCTCCTCGTCACCGAGCTGGAGGAGCTCTCGGCCAACCCCGACGCGCCGGCGTCCGGCAACGTGATCGAGTCCCAGCTCGACCCCGGCCGCGGTCCGGTCGTGACCGTGCTGGTCCAGCGCGGGACGCTCCGCGTCGGCGACTCGCTCGTCGCCGGCCCGCAGTGGGGCCGGGTGCGGGCGATGCACGACTTCACCGGCAAGGCGGTCGAGGCGGCGGTGCCGGGGATGCCGGTCGAGGTGCTGGGCTTCGACGGGGTCGCCGACGCCGGCGAGTTCGTGCAGGCGGTCGACAACGACCGCCAGGCCCGGCAGATGGCCCAAGAGCGCGCCCATCGCCTCAAAACCGAGGCGCTGGCCCGCCGCCAGGGCCGCAAGGTCAGCCTCGACGAGGTCTTCGCCCGCGCCCAGGAGGGCGAGATCAAGGAGCTCAACATCGTCCTCAAGGCCGACGTCGCCGGCTCCCTGGAGGCGCTCCAGGACGAGCTCGCGAAAGTGCCGCAGGAGCGGGTCGCGATCAACATCATCCACTCGCAGACCGGTGGCATCAACGAGTCCGACGTGATGCTCGCCTCGGCCTCCGACGCGATCATCATCGGCTTCAACGTGCGGCCGCTGCTCGACGCCAAACGGGCGGCCGAGCGCGAGGGCGTCGACGTCCGCACCTACTCGGTCATCTACAAGATCACCGAAGACCTGCGCAACGCGATGGAGGGCCTGCTGGAGGCGATCGAGGTCGAGGAGACGATCGGCGAGGCGCTGGTCAAACAGACCTTCAAAGCCTCCAAGGTCGGCCGCATCGCCGGCTGCATCGTCGCCGAGGGCAAAGCGCGGCGCGACGCCAGCGTCCGCCTGATCCGCGAGGGCACGGTGATCTGGGACGGCCAGCTCGGCTCCCTGCGTCGCTTCAAAGACAACGTCCAGGAGGTCGAGGAGGGCCAGGAGTGCGGCATCGTCCTCGACGGCTACGCCGACGTCAAGGAGGACGACGTGCTCGAGTTCTTCCAGACCAAACAGGTCGAGCAGACCCTCGAGTGAGGAGGGGAGTCCTAAGATGGCCGGGGCTCGCATGCGGCGCATCAACGAGGTGCTTCGCGAGGTCGTGGGCGCCGCGATCTCAGGTGACCTGAGCGACCCCCGGATCGGCTTCGTGACCGTGACTTCGGTAGAGACCAGCCCCGACCTGCGCACCGCCAAGGTGTTCGTCAGCGTGCTCGGCTCAGACGAGGAGCGGGAGGCGACGCTGAGCGGCTTGCGCTCCTCGCACGGGGTGCTCCAGTCGCGGATCGCCGCCGAGACGCGGATGAAGCGGACCCCGACGTTGACCTTCCATTACGACGACACGATCGAGCAAGGCGTGCGGATCTCGGAATTGTTGGAGGAGGAAGGCGAATGAGCTCCGTGCCGGACATCGCCACCTCCGACCTCGAGCGCGTCGGCGCCGAGCTGCGCGCCCGCGACCGCTTCCTGCTGACCGCCCACGAGGGGCCCGACGGCGACGCCCTCGGCTCGCTGCTGGGGATGCACAAAGTCCTCACCCAGCTCGGCAAGGACTCGGTGATGTTCATGGCGGCGAAGGAGTTCCCCCTGCCGATCGAGTACCGCTTCCTGCCGCTGGAGGAGGTCTTCCACGAGCCCCCGGCCGACATGGCCGACCGCACCGTCGTCTTCCTCGACTGCGGCAACATCGACCGGATGCCGGTCGAGTGGCTCACCTCGGGCGGCAACGACATCATCAACATCGACCACCACCACGACAACACCTGCTTCGGCGACGTCAACCTGGTCAAAGTCGGGGCCTCCTGCACCGCCGAGATCGTCTACGACCTGGCGCTGCTGCTGGGCGCCAAGATCACCCCCGAGATCGCCTCGGCGCTCTACGTCGGACTGATCACCGACACCGGCAAGTTCATGTACGAGAACACCAACGCCCACACCCACCGGGTCGCCGCCGACCTGATCGACGCGGGGGTGAATGTCGACGACACCTACCGCCGTCTCTACGAGCACGTGCCGCTGGAGAAGCTGCGCCTGGTCTCCCGCGCGCTCGACGGCATCCGGCGCTACTGCGACGGCCGCCTCGTCGTCAGCTACATCACCATGGCCGACTACGAGGCCACCGGCGCCGGCGAGGAGATGACCGAGGGCCTGATCGACCACCTGCGCTCGATCGACGGGGCCAAAGTCGCCGCCGTCGTTCGCGACCTCGGCAATCGCGGCCGCGCCGCCCGCAAGGTCAGCCTCCGCTCCAGCGCCGGCGACGTCGACGTCTCGGCGATCGCCCGCCAGAACGGGGGAGGGGGGCACAAGCGCGCCGCCGGCTTCTCCACCGACCTCGAGCTCGATCCCCTGGTGGAGTTCCTGATCGGCGAGGTCTCCGCACAGCTCGACGCCTGAGCATGGGGGAGAATCCCGGCAGCGTGCTCCTCTACGACAAGCCGCCCGGCGTGACCTCGCACGACGTCGTCGCCGAGGTGCGGCGCGAGCGTGGCGTCAAAGCCGGGCACGCGGGCACGCTCGACCCCTTCGCCACCGGCCTCCTGCTGATCCTGCTCGGCCGGGCGACCCGCCTGCAGCGCTTCCTCGTCGGGCTGCCGAAGACCTACCTCGCCACCGCCTGTCTCGGCTGGCGCTCCAGCACCGGCGATCCCGACGGTGAGCTGACCGAGACCGGCCGCGTCCCCGAGTCCCTGGAGTTGCCGACCGGGACCGTGCGCCAGCGAGTGCCGATGACCTCCGCCGTCCGCGTCGGCGGCGAGCGCCTCTACAAGAAGGCCCACCGCGGCGAGGTGGTGGAGACCCCCGCCCGCGACGTGCAGGTCCACCGGGCGCAGCTCCTCTCCAGCGACGCGAATCTCGCCCACTACGAGATCGAGTGCTCGGCCGGGACCTACGTCCGCACCCTGGTCGAGACGCTCGAGGACGCCTACTGCGCCGAGCTGCGCCGCACCGCCGTCGGCCCCTTCCGGGTCGAGAGCGCCGGCGAGGAGATCGCGGCCGAGCGCGTGGCGGAGCTGGTCCCGGCCGTGGCGGAGGCAATGCGGTGAGCATCAAGGTCACCTCGCTCCCCGACGCCGAGCCGCGGCCCCGCAACGTCGCGATCGGCACCTTCGACGGCGTCCATCTCGGCCACCAGGCGGTGATCGACGGCGCCGACACCGTCCTCACCTTCGACCCGCACCCGCTCGAGGTCCTGCACCCGGCGGCGACGCCGAAACTGATCATGCCCTTCGCGGTCAAGCGCGACGTGATCGAGGGGCTGGGCGTCGAGGAGCTGGTCGTCATCCCCTTCGATCGGGACTTCTCCAGCCGCAGCGCCGAGGACTTCATCGAGCACGTCCTGCTGGAGAAGCTCGATGCGAAGAAGGTCTCAGTTGGCGAGAACTTCCGCTTCGGCGCCAAAGCCAAGGGCGACCCGGCGATGCTGGAAGGTCGCTCCGAGTTCGAGACGCGGGTGGTGCCGCTGGTCGAGGTCGACGGCGAGACGGTCTCCTCGACCCGGATCCGGGCGCTGGTCGCGGCCGGCGAGATGGAGGCCGCGCGGCGCTGCCTCGGGGCCCCGTTCATGGTCGAGGGCACGGTGGTGAAAGGGGACCAGCGCGGGCGCGAGCTCGGCTTCCCGACCGCCAACCTCGTCCCCGACGACCGCCTCGTGATCCCCGGCCACGGTGTCTACGCCGCATTCGCCGACGGCGTGCCGGCCGCGGTCAACGTCGGCATCCGCCCGACCTTCGAGAGCGGCCGCGGCGTCCTGATCGAGACCTATCTGATCGACCGCGACGAAGACCTCTACGGCAAGACCCTCCGCGTCGCCTTCGTCGAGCGCCTCCGCGGCGAGCGTTGGTTCCCCGGCGCCGAGGAGCTGATCGAGCAGATGCGCGAGGACGTGGAGGACGCGAAGCGGGTCTGCGCCGGCTTCACTGGATGAGCCGCCTCTGTGCTAGCTTGCAGCGGTCGTCGCGCCCGGTGCGCGGCGTTTTTACGAGATGAGTCTGGCCAAAGAGAAAAAGAGCGAGCTGATCGGCAAATACGGCCGCGGCGAGAACGACACCGGCTCCGCCGAGGTCCAGATCGCGCTGCTGACCGAGCGGATCAACGAACTCACCGAGCACCTGCGCGCCCACGCCAAGGACCATCACTCGCGGCGCGGGTTGCTGATGCTGGTCGGGAAGCGCCGCCGGATGCTGCGCTACCTCGAAAAGTCGGACCTCGAGCGCTACCGCGCCCTGGTCAAAGAACTCGGCCTGCGGCGATGATCGCGGTCGGGGAGCAAGCCCCCGACTTCACCCTCCGCGATCAGGACGGTGAAAAGGTCTCGCTCTCGGACTTTCGCGGCCGCAAGCTGATGCTGGTCTTCTACCCGGGGGACTTCAGCCCGGTCTGCTCGGACCAGCTTTCGATCTACCAGGAGGTCAGGCCGGAGATCGCCGAGAAGGGGGTCGAGCTGGTCGGGATCAGCGTCGACAGCTCTTTCGCCCACAAGGCCTTCCAGGAGAAGCTGGGAATCGACACGGTCCTGCTCTCCGACTTCGAGCCCAAGGGCGAGGTGGCGCGCGCCTACGGCTCCTACATCGACAAGGTCGGGATCGCCAACCGCACGCTGGTCCTCGTCGACGAGGACGGGGTGGTCGCCTGGACCTACGAATCGCCCAACCCCGGCGAGTTCCCCGGCGCCAACGTCATCTTCGACGCCCTCGCCTAGGGCGCCGTGACCGACCTCAGCAGCGCCCCGATCCCGCCCGTCGGGCCCGACGACCACGTCGCCGACGGGGGAGAGGAGGGGCTGATCGTCTACGCCGACCTCGGCTGCCCGCACTGCGCGGGGGAGTGGGGGCGACTGCGCGAGCGCCCCGGGCGGCTCGTCTTCCGCCACTTCCCGGTCGCCAGCAAGCACCCGCGCTCGCCGGCCCTACATGCCGCAGCTGAGGCGGCCGGCAACCAGGGCGCCTTCTTCGCGATGGTCGACTCGCTCTATGCCGATCGCGGGCGGGTCGACGACCCGCACCTCTGGCAGCGGGTCGAGCGGCTGGGGTTCGATCTGGAGCGCTTCGAGGCCGACCGGCGCGCGGCCGCGACGCAGACACGGATCCGCCGCGATTTCGAGTCCGGCATCCGCGCCGGAGTGGCGGGCACTCCGGCGCTTTTCGATGCCTGTACCCTTCAATCAGTTAGAGAACGAGAGTTCTGAATGCGAATGAGCCGCCAACCGGGCGGCCGGAGGTAACAACTAAATGAGCATGTTTGACGTCACCCGCGTCTCGGCGGACATCGGCGATGGCCAGATCTCCTTCGAGACCGGGAAACTCGCAAAGCAGGCGAGCGGCGCGGTCGTCGTCCGTCAGGGCGACACGATGGTGCTCTGCACCGCCACCGTCGGCAACCTGCGCGATGTGGACTTCCTTCCCCTCACCGTCGACGTAGAGGAGCGGATGTACGCCGCGGGCAAAATCCCCGGCTCGTTCTTCCGTCGCGAGGGACGCTCGGGCGAAAAGGCGACGCTGACCGCGCGCATGATCGACCGCCCGATCCGCCCGCTCTTCCCCAAGGGCTGGCACTACGAGACGCAGCTGGTCGCGATCCCGATGTCGGTCGACCAGGTTCACCCCTACGACGTGCTGGCGATGAACGGCGCCTCGGCGGCGCTGGCGATCTCGCCGGTCCCGGTCGAGAAGCACGTCGGCGCGGTGCGGATCGGCAAGCTCGAGGGCGACTTCGTCGTCAACCCCGACGAGGAGCGCCACGAGGAGCTCGAACTCGACCTGATCGTCGCCGGCACCGACGACGCGATCCTGATGGTCGAGGCCGGCGCCACCGGCGTCACCGAGGCCGAGATCCTCGACGCCCTCGACATCGCCCACTCGGAGATCAAAAAGCTGGTCGCCGCGATGGGCGAGCTGCAGGAGAAGGCCGGCAAGGAGAAGCTGGTGATCGAGCCGCCGCAGATCGACGAGGCCCTGCTCGCCGAGATCCGCTCCTCCCACGGCCAGGCGCTGGTCGACGCGATCGCCACCGAGGGCAAGCTCGAGCGCTACGAGGCGATCGACAAAGTCAAGGACGAGGTGATCGGCCACTACGCCGCCGCCCACGAGGCCGGCGAGGTCGACGACGAGCGCGTCTCCGAGGTCAAGGCCGCGATCGACTCGATCGAGAAGGACACGATCCGCAAGGCGATCGCGGTCGAAAAGAAGCGCCCCGACGGTCGCGCCCAGGACGAGATCCGGCCGATCGAGACCGAGGTCGACATCTCCCCGCGCGTCCACGGCTCGGCGCTGTTCACCCGCGGCGAGACCCAGATCCTCTCCAACGTGGCTCTGGGCACGACCCGGATGGACATGCGGATCGACACGCTCGGGCTGCAGACCACGAAACGGTTCTGGCACCACTACAACTTCCCGCCCTTCTCGGTCGGGGAGGCGGGCTTCATGCGCGGCCCGAAGCGCCGCGACATCGGCCACGGCGCCCTCGCCGAGCGTGCCCTGGCGGCGACGATCCCCGGCGAAGAGGAGTTCCCCTACGTGATCCGGGTGGTCTCCGAGACGCTCGAGTCCAACGGCTCCTCCTCGATGGGCTCGGTCTGCGCCTCCTCGATGGCGCTGCAGGCCGCGGGCGTCCCGGTCACCGCTCCCGTCGCCGGTGTGGCGATGGGGCTGATCAAGGAGGGCGACGACTACATCGTCCTCACCGACATCGCCGGCGTCGAGGACCACCTCGGCGACATGGACTTCAAGGTCGCCGGCACCGCGGACGGGATCACCGCCCTGCAGATGGACATCAAGATCACCGGCGTCACCTTCGACATCCTCCGGGATGCGCTGGAGCAGGCCAACAAGGGCCGCCAGTTCATCCTCGGCAAGATGGCCGAGGCGATCGACGGGGCGCGGGAGAAGCTCTCCGTGCACGCGCCGGCGATCGAGTCGATCAAGATCGACCCGGAGAAGATCGGGGCGGTCATCGGCAAAGGCGGCGAAACGATCCGCGCCCTCTGCGAGGAGTTCGAGGCCGAGATCGACGTCGAGGACGACGGCACCGTGCGGATCTACGCGCCGACCGGGGAACTGGTCGACGGCTGTGTCAGCCGGATCGAGTCGATGACCAAGGAGGCCGAAATCGGCGACCGCTACGACAGCGCCAAGGTCGTGAAGACGACCACCTTCGGCGCCTTCGTCGAGCTGGTCAAGGGCACCGACGGCCTGCTTCACATCTCCAACGTGAAGCCGGGCGAGCGAGTCGACTCCGTCGACGACGTGCTCAAAGCCGGCGAGGAGATCGACGTCACCGTGGTCGAGGTCGACAAGGAGCGCGGCCGGATCGGCCTGCGCCTCACCGACGATCCCTCGATCGCCGGCAAATCGCCCGAGGAGCTGGCTGCGGTCGGCTCCGGCGGCGACGGCGGCCGGCGCAACGGCGGCGACCGGGGTCGCGGTGGGCGTGACCGCGGTCGCGGGCGTGAACGCGAGCGTCGCGGCTAGTTGAGCGGGGCAAGGCTCACCGAGCTCGGCTCGGGCGTACGGGTCGTGACCGAGGAGGTTCCCTCGGTCCGCTCCGTCGCGCTCGGGCTCTGGGTTCGGACCGGCTCCAGGAACGAGACCCCGGCGCAGGCCGGGGTCTCGCACTTCCTCGAGCACCTGCTGTTCAAGGGCACTGCCCGCTACTCGGCGATCGAGATCTCCGAGCGCTTCGACGGGCTCGGCGCCTCAGTCAACGCCGCCACCGGCAAGGAGACGACGCACCTGCACGCGCGCTTCCTCGACGAGCACACCGAGGAGGTCTTCGACCTGCTGGCGGAGATGCTGCTGGCGCCGACCTATCCCGACATCGACTCCGAGCGCCAGGTGGTGCTGGAGGAGATCGCGATGTACGACGACGAGCCCCAGGATCGGGTCCACGACGTCCTCGCCGAGGCCGTCTTCGGCGCCCATCCGCTGGGACGGCGGGTCCTCGGCGAACCGGAGGTGATCGCCTCGGTTCCGGTCCCCGACATCGAGGCCTACCGCAGCAGCCATTACGTGGCGCCGCAGATCGTCGTCGGCGCCGCCGGGCACCTGGCGCACGAGCGGATCGTCGAGCTCGCCGAGCGCTTTGTGAGCCCGCCGGCCGCGGGAGAGGGGGGGACGCTGGAGAGCGGCCTCGACGGCGGCTCCCGGCTCTGCTTCCTCAGCAAGGAGACCGAGCAGTACCACATCTGCTTCGGGGCGCCGGGCCTGCGGCGCGACGACGAGCGGCGCTACCCGCTGGCCGTGCTCGACGCGATCTTCGGCGGCTCCACCTCCTCGCGCCTCTTCCGCGAGGTGCGCGAGAAGCGCGGCCTCGCCTACTCGGTCGGCTCCTACAACGAGCAGTTCACCGACCAGGGCATGGTCGCCACCTACGTCGGCACCCGCGAGGACAACGTCGAGGAGGCCTGCGCGATCATCGGCGCCGAGCTGGCGCGGCTGCGCTCCGAGCCCGTCTCCGACGAGGAGCTGACGCGCGCGAAGGAGAGCGTCAAGGGCCGGCTCGTGCTCTCTTCGGAGTCGACCGCGGCACGGATGACGCGGATCTCCCGCGCGACGCTCTTCGACCTGCCGATCGAAAGCCTCGATGAGATGCTGGCCAAGGTGGATGCGATCGAGGTCGACGACCTGACCGAGCTGGCGGCCGAGCTGTATGGCGCCGAGCGGCTCTCCGCCGCTTGCGTCGGTGCCGACGAGGACCGCTTCCGGGCGGCGCTGGCGCCGGTCAGCGAGGCCCTGGTAGCGGCATGACTCGGGTCGCCGTCGCCGGCGCTGCCGGCAAAATGGGCCAGACCGTCTGCGAGGCGGTCGAAGGGGCCGAGGACCTCGATCTGAGCGGTCGCGCCGATCCGGCGCTGGGCACTGAGCTGAGCGACGTGCTCAGCGAGGCCGACGTCGTCGTCGACTTCACCGTTCCCGACACCGCTTTGGAGAACGTCCGCGCCTGCCTCGAGGCGGGCGTTCACGCCGTCGTCGGTACCACCGGCTTCGACCTCGACGCCGCCCGCGCGGCGGCCGAGTCCTCGCAGGCGAACTGCTTCGTCGCCCCCAACTTCGCGATCGGCGCGGTGCTGTTGATGGAGGTCTCGCAGGCGATCGCCAAGCACATGCCCGAGTGCGAGATCGTCGAGCTCCACCACGACAAGAAGATCGATGCGCCCTCCGGCACCGCCAAGCGCACCCAGGAGCTGATCGACGCCGCCGGCGGGCACGTTCACCAGCCGATCCACTCGATTCGCCTGCCCGGCCTGGTGGCCCACCAGGAAGTGATCTTCGGCGGCGAGGGCCAGACGCTGGCGCTGCGCCACGACTCGATCGACCGCCGCTCCTTCATGCCGGGCGTGCTGCTGGCCTGCCGCAAGGTCGCCGCTCTTCCCGACCGCTTCACGGTCGGCCTGGAGAAGCTGCTCTAAGGCAGCGGCGCTGCCGTCCGAGGGGATACCCTGGAAGCGATGAAGGAGATCAAGGGAGTTCTCACCGCGATGGCCACCCCGTTCGACGAGAGCGGGAGGGTGGACCACGACGCGGCCCGGCGCCTGGCAGTGCACCTGCTTGAGCACGGCTCGCACGGGCTGGTGATCGCCGGCACCAGCGGCGAGTGCCCGACGCTGACCGATGGGGAGGAGATCGAGCTCCTGAAGGCGGTGCGGGCTGAGGTGGGGGAGGAGGCGCTGCTGATCTGCGGCACCGGAACCAACGATACCCGCCACTCCTGCGAGCTGACGAAGATGGCGGCTGCGGCCGGCGCCGACGCTTCGCTCGTCGTCGTCCCTTACTACAACAAGCCCAATCCGGCGGGCATCCGCGCCCACTTCGAAACCGTCGCCGGGGCCGTACCCGAGCTGCCGATGGTGATGTACAACATCCCCTCGCGGGTGATCGTCAACGCTGACCCCGCGTTGCTGGCTGAGCTGGGGCAGGTCGACAACATCGTCGCCGTCAAGCAGGCCAACGACGCCGAGCTGGGACCGATCGAGGGGCTGACGGTTCTGGCCGGCAACGACAACACTTTCCTCCGCGTGCTCGAGTTCGGCGGTGGTGGGGGCATCCTCGTCTCCGCGCACATCGTCGGCGACCGGATGCGGGAGATGTGGGAGGCGGCGCAGGCGGGAGACATCGAGACCGCGCGGCGGATCGACGCCGAGATCACCCCCGTCTACGAGGCCACCTCGGTAACCACCAACCCGATCCCGCTGAAGGCGGCGCTGGCGATGCTGGGCCTCTGCGAGGACCGACTACGACTTCCCCTGGTGTCCGCCGACGCCGAGCAGCGAGCCGCCATCAAGGCCGGCCTCGACGCCGCCGGTGTCGCCGTCGCCAGTTAGAACTTCCTATAGAGAGAGTGAGTAACCAAGTGCCAAGCAAACTTCGCGTGCTGCCCCTGGGCGGCCTCGGCGAGATCGGCAAGAACATGACCGTGATCGAGTACGACGGACGGATCGTCGTCGTCGACACCGGCCTAATGTTCCCGACCGCCGAGATGCACGGGATCGACCTCGTGCTGCCTGACTTCTCCTACCTGCGCGAGCGCGCAGACGACATCGAGGCGATCGTCCTCACCCACGGTCACGAGGACCACGTCGGGGCGCTGCCCTACGTGCTGAAAGAGATCGGCATGCCACCGGTCATCTATGGCGGCCTGCTGACGATCGGCATGGTCCGCTCGAAGCTCGACGAGCACAAGCTCGGCGAAGCGGCGCCGCTGCAGGAGCTGCCGCCGGGGGAGAAAGTGCAATGCGGGCCATTCGAGCTGGAGCTGATCCACCTCGCCCATTCGATTCCCGACATGCGGGCGGTCCTGCTGAAGACCGAGGTGGGCTCGGTGCTGATGACCGGCGACTACAAGTTCGACCAGACTCCGGTCGACGGCCGGCCGGCGGACGTCTCACGCCTTGCCGAGCTCGGCAAGGAAGGCTTGACGCTGCTCTGCGGCGACTCGACCAACGCCGACCGGCCCGGGGTGGCGCCGTCTGAGTCGGCGGTCGGGCCGGCGCTGCTGCAGCAGTTCGCCCGCTGCAAGGGCCGGATCATCGTCACTTCGTTCGCCTCCAACATCCACCGGGTGCAGCAGGTGATCGACGCGGCGGCGCGACTCGACCGCAAGGTCGCCCTGGTCGGCCGCTCGATGCGCAAGAACTTCAACATCGCCTCCAACCTCGGCATGGCGAAGGCGCCCGACGGGATCTTCATCCAGCCGCGCGAGATCGAGGACTTCCCCGACGAGAAAGTGGTGGTGATCTCGACCGGCAGCCAGGGCGAGCCGCTCTCGGCTCTGCGGCGGATGGCCAACAACGACCACCGCGACGTGCAGCTGCACTCCGGCGACACGGTCGTTTTCTCGGCGACTCCGGTGCCGGGCAACGAGCGCGCGGTCAACGAGACGATCGACCGCATCTACGAGATCGGCGCCTCCGTGATCACCGCCAAAGACGCGCCGATCCACGCCTCTGGCCACGGCTGGCAGGAGGAGCTGAAGCTGATGCTGAACCTGACCAAACCGCGCTACGTGATGCCGGTCCACGGCGATTACAAGCGCTTGCGGCTGCACTCCGAGCTGGCCGAAGCGGTCGGGATCAACTCCGCTGACATCTTCCGTGGCCGCAACGGCCTGCCGCTGGAGCTCGATGCCGACGGCGCCGGCTTCGGCGAGGACATCCACGCCGGCGTCATCTACGTCGACGGTGTCAACATCGGCGAGCCCGACGACGCCGCCTTGCGCGACCGCCGGGAAATCTCCGCCGACGGCATCTTCATCGTCGTCGCCACCGTCTCCAGTGACGATGGCTCCATCGTCGCTGACCCCGAGGTGATCTTCCGCGGCGTCGCCTTCCTCGAGGAGGCCGATGCCCTGGTCGAAGACCTCAAGGACCTGGTCGAAGATGAACTCGACACTGCCGCCGGCCACGGCAACCGCGAGCCCCACCTGATCGAGGAAGACCTGCACGACTCAATCGGCAAGTTCGTCTGGCAACGTCTGAGGCGCCGGCCGATGGTCCTACCAGTGATCATCGAGGTCTAGCGCAACGAAGCTGTTGACACGCCGGTACGTGGTAGTGCCATTCTGGCGCGCGCGTCAACTTGTCACACGCTGCTTGCAGGGGGGCCTAGATTGATCGCTCCGGGTAACGGTCGACTTTCCTCGTAGATACAACGCTTGCTTGATCACCTAGAGCTGTCGGCTTAGAACTCTGTGGAACCCAAACTCCGGTGCCTCTAGCGGCCGGATCTAAGGAGGAAAGCAGATGAAGCATCTAAAGAGTCTCGGCCTCGCGGCCCTCGCCACGGGCGCCCTGATGGCGTTCGCCGGCGCGGGAACCGCCTCGGCGACCGAATTGACATGTGCGGATCAGGTGATGTGCTCGGCTCCGACTACGATCCATGCGACCTCCGAGGGTCACGCCACCCTCGACTCGCCGATCGGCAACATCCAGTGTGAAAGCACACTGGCCGGGTCAGCTAATACAAGCAGCCAAACCACGACAGTCAGCGGTAACAGCAATGTGATCTTCTTCAACTGCACAGAAGGCGCGGAAGTTAACGTTCTCGCCAATGGCACCCTGGAAATTCACACAGAGTACACAAAAGAGGCAGACGGCCACGAAACACAGAACCTGGCGTCGACCGGCAACGGCACACTTACATCGACCGGTTTCGAATTCACAGTGCGTTTCAGAGGATTCCACTGCATCTTCAGGACCAGCAACACGGACATCGGCACGGTTACAGGGTCGAAAAATAACGCAGGAAAAACAGCGACACTCGACATCAACGGCAGAATCCCGGCCGTCGGTGGCGAAAGCGGCATCTTCTGCGGCACGACCTCTCCGTGGACAGGCAGTTACTCGATCACAACCCCGGATTACCTGGATATCGACTGAGGAACTATTCGGTTTGATCCCTCGCTCGTCCCTCTGTAAGAAGGGCGGGCCGGCGAGGACGGATACGACCACCTGACCAGGTGGTCGTATCCAATTGACTTTCGACCCCTGGCAGGATCAGCCTGGACCCAGTTAGGCATTTACCGTTTCCCGCGCCGAAAGCTGAAGGGTGCCATTTGGGCGCCCGCACCGATCTGTCACTGGTGTTTTGCAGGTATTTTGTGGTTTTCAGGCTCAGTATTTGACCGTACTTTTGACCAATACATTGAGTTTCTTGATTGAAGGGCCGGTTTTGGCTTAGAAAGAGCCCGGAAACCGACTCCGGCGCTTCGGCGCTGGATCAAAGGAGATAGATATGAAGTATCTAAAGATGCTCGGCCTCGCGGCCATCGCCGCGGGCGCCCTGATGGCGTTCGCCGGCGCGGGAACCGCCTCGGCGACCGAATTGACATGCTCGGCCGGGGTGATGTGCACGGCTCCGACCACGATCCATGCGACCTCCGAGGGTCACGCCACCCTCGACTCGCCGATCGGCAACATTTCATGTGAAGGGACAGTGTCCGGGGAAGCCAATACAGGCAGCTCGACCACGACAGTGTCCGGTGGTGGCACGGTGTCCTTCTTCAACTGCACAGAAGGCGCGACAGTGCATGTTCTCGCCAATGGTACCCTGGAAATCCACACAGAGTACACAAAAGAGGCAGACGGCCACGAAACACAGAACGCGGCGTCGACCGGTAACGGCACACTTACATCCACCGGCACCGAAGTGACAGTTGAATTCAGAGGATTCCACTGCATCTTCAGGACCAAAGAAACGGACATCGGCACGGTTACAGGGTCGAAAAATAACGCAGGAAAAACAGCGACACTCGACATCAACGGCAGAATTCCAGCCGTCGGCGGTAGAAGCGGCATCTTCTGCGGCTCGACCTCTCCGTGGACAGGTAGTTACTTGATCACAACCCCGGATTACCTGGATATCGACTAAGGATCCAGTAGGTCCGTCTCGTTCGTCCCGGTGAAAGCGGGGCGGCGAGGAAGGATGCGGCCACCTCTAGGGTGGTCGCATCCATTTGAAAGCATTCGTCGTACCTTGACAGGACCCAGGCGGATCGCCTAGGGTGACAGGAAGCGCGCGGATTTGCTGCGCATGGAACCGACCGCTAGACAGGGAAAAGGGGGAAGGATGAGGGAGAGGAAGACACAAGGGCGTTTTAGGCTGCTGTTTCCGGGATTCCTATGTCTTCTCCTCAGCCTCCTCGCCGTCTCAGAGGCGGCCGCGGCTGACCGCCCGCCCTACGAATTCGACGCCACCCTCTCGCTGACCGGCAACTGCAGCACTTCCAAAGTCGACCCCGTACCCGATCCGGGCTGCCCGGAAAAGAAACCGCCCCAAGCGTTCACGAAGCTGACCGCGATCGCGATTGACTCCTTCGGCGACGAGTACGTCGCCAGCTACGGTGTCGAAGAAGGCAAACAGGGCCGGATCGACGTCTTCAGCCCCGAAGGGGTGTACCTCACCGAGGTCAAAGACGAATTCGGCCCCAAAAACATCGCGGTAGACAGCAAAGGAACCCTGTACACCTTCGACCAGAGCCCCGGTCATCCTGGTGAATTCGCCCGCTACAAACCCCTCGTCTACAAACCGGCGGAAGAAAAAATCGAATACGGCCCCCGGGAACTGATCGCGACCGATCCCGGGTCTTCTGAAGGCGGTATCGCGATTGACGAAAATGACCATGTCCTCGTCGACTGGTCAATCTCGATCAAGGAATACGGCTCCCTTGGGGAAGAAAATAAACTACTGGACACGATCACGAACGAACGGCTCTACTCAAGCACCTTCATCGCGCTCGACCAGCAGAGAAGGCGTCTCTATGCGAGTTCATGCCCTGATCACAACGTCGACGAATGCTGGGTGATCGTCCTCAACGCAGATAAACCTCATGAACTGCTGGAAGAAATCAAAGGGCCGGATCCGGGAAAAAGCTTTGCCTCCGCCAAGGGTTGGATCTCGGTTGCCGTAGACGAAGAAACGGGAGACTTCTTCATCGGCGACCTCGAACAGACCAAGAACGTCTACCAGTTCAACGAAGAATACGAACGCGTCTCGACGCTGGCACAAAGTCCCGAACTCTTCGAAGGCGGCAGCACGTTGCAGATCGCGGTCTCAAACGCGAAAGGCGCTTTCAACCACAAATACCTTTTCGTCCCCTCGCTGAAAAGCCCACCCCGGGCCCTCGCCTACCATCCGCCCGAACCGGTGCCGCCGAAAATCGAAGCAATCTTCGTCACCGGCATCAGCCAGACCGAAGCCGAACTGCAGGCGCAGGTCAACCCCGGCGGCGCCGACACCACCTACCGCCTCGAATACCTGAGCCAGCAGGAATACGAAGAAGCCGGCAACAGCTTCACCGGGGCAAAAGTGGCCGGCGAAGGCACGATCCAGCCCGACGAACAAGAAGCCGAAGTCAAAGCGCCGATCGCCGGCCTGCAGCCCGGCGTCACCTACCGCTTCCGCGCCTTCGCAAAAAACGAAAAGGGCGAAGACGAAAAAGAAGTCACCTTCGCCCCCTACAGCGACGCCCCTGGCACCAGGAACTGCGAAAACCAGTCGCTGCGCACCGGCTACTCGGCTCTCCTACCCGACTGCCGCGCCTATGAGCTGGTGACCCCCGCCGACACCAACGGCCAGTCGCCCGTAGGGACCACCGGCGCCGGCGACAGTGACATCTTTCCAGGCGTCAAGACTTCGCCAGGGGGAACCGCTGTCTCCTTTCTGACTCACGGCGGCTCCCTCCCCGGCTTCGAAGGCACGGGCTCCCACAACGGGGACACCTACCGCACCACCCGCACCGCCAGCGGCTGGAGCACCGAAAGCGCTGGCCCCACCGGGGCGGAAGCCACCGCAGCCAACCCTGGCAGCACCTCGCCGGACCAGGGCTTCTCCTTCTGGGAAACCACCACCGAAGGCTCAGCCGTGGTCAATGGCGAAAACACCCACTACGTGCGATACCCAGATGGCCACTCGGCGCTAGTGGGGCGCGGCAGCCTTGGCACCGATCCCGCTGCGCGCGGCAAACTGATCACCGCTGGCGGCACCCACATCGTCTTCGAAACCCGTGGACACGGCAAAGCCCAGCCAATCCAGCTGGAGCCCGACGCGCCCCCGAGCGGTACCCGCGCCGTCTACGACCGCACCCCCGACGAAGTCACCCACGTCATCTCGCTGCTGCCCGGCGATGAAACTCCGGAAGGCGACGCCGCCTATGTCGGTGCCTCGCCTGACGGCAACGGCATCGCCTTCCAGATCGGCAACAAGCTCTATCTGCGCGTCGGCGACGCGACCACCTACGAAATCGGCGAAGGTCTCGAATTCGCCGGCGTCGCCGAAGGTGGCAGCCGCATCTTCTACGTCGAAGGCGGCAACCTGATCGCCTTCGACACCGAAAGCGAAGAAGCGATCCCCTTCACCGAAACCGGCAACGCGATCCCCGTCAACGTCGCATCCGGTGGAACCCGTGCCTACTTCGTCTCCACCACGGCGATTGGCGGTTCGGGCGAAAACCCGAACGGCGCCAGCGCCAAAGCGGGCCAGCAGAACCTCTACCTCTCCGAAGAAGGAGCCATCCGTTTCGTCGCCACGGTGACCAAAGCCGACGTGGAAGGCAAAGAAGAACAGAACTTCGGCCGGATCGAAGGTCTCGGTCTCTGGGTCCTGGGAATGAAAGGCCAGCCATCCCGAGATTCCTCCCGCGCGAATCCCAGCGGCACCGTCCTGCTCTTCCAATCGGGTGCCGACCTCGATAGCTATGACCCAGAAGGAGCCTCGCAGGTCTACCGCTACGACAGCGCCTCCGAACGCCTGCATTGCATCTCCTGCATTCCGACCAAAACCCCGGCGGGTGGAAGTGCCAACCTGCAATCCGTCGAAACCCTTCTCGACGTCGCCGCCCCTCTCAACCTGTCGGTGCTCGTACCCAACCTTCGTGCCGACGGCAAGCGTGCCTTCTTCCAGTCGACCGAAGCTCTCGTCTCCCGTGACAACGACGAATCTCAGGACGTCTACGAGTGGGAGGAAAAAGAAGTGGGCAGCTGCATCCGCCCGGGCGGGTGTGTCTATCTGATCTCCTCCGGCCATACCAAAGGAACCAACTATCTCTATGGCGTCAGCCAGAGCGGAGACGACGTCTTCTTCACCACCCCGGACACCCTTGTCAACGGGGATAACGACACGCCGTCGATCTATGACGCTCGTGTGAATGGTGGGTTCCCGGAAGGGGTCTGCCCGGAGGGGGGTTGCTGCGAAGGGGATTGCCGCCCCGATTCGAGCGCGCCGCCTCCTCTCCCGAGTCCCGTGACCATGGCCGTTGGTCCATCGGGCAACCTCCCGCACTGCCCCAAGGGCAAGCACATAGCCACCCGCAACGGCAAGCAGGTCTGCGTCAAGAACAAGAAGAAGCACCACCGAAAGCACCACAAGGCCAAGAAGGGAGCGGGCAAGTGAGGATCGCGAAGATGAAGACCACCACCCTGCTCCTCGCCCTCTGCGCCCTGAGCCTCGCCCTCGCGAGCCAGGCCTCGGCCGCCGAAGAATTCGACAGATACGCGGTCGAATCGGTCGGCGCCTCGCTCTCCTCCAACCAGGCCGGTGCTCACGCCGACATGACGATCTCCTTCGCTCTCAGCGAAGACGAAGAACACCGCCCCTTCGCCAGAACCCGTGACCTCTTCTTCAATCTGCCGCCCGGGGTGATCGGCAACCCGCAGAACTTCCCCCGCTGCACGGTTGCCCAGTTCGGTAGCGAACCGAAACAAAGCGAATGCCCCCAGGACGCCCAGATAGGGATCACCGAAGTCACCCTTCACGAACTCGGCACCCTGATCGAGCCCGTCTACAACATGCCCTCGCCGGGTGGCGACGTCGTCGCCCGCTTCGGCCTTTACGCCGGCATCTACCCCGCGGTGGTCAACCTCAGGGTCAACCCGATCGACTACTCGGTGACCGCGGCGGTGGAAGGAGCATCGGCGGCGGCCGAACTGATCAGCGCCAGGACGACGATCTGGGGAATACCGGCGGCTGAAAGCCACGACGAACAGCGACTGACGCCAGCCGAAGCGGCGGTGCACGAATTCCCGGTCGGCGGCCGCAAATCCGGTCAGCCGGAAATCCCCTTCCTCTCCAACCCGACCGACTGCTCGCTGAAACGCGAAATCTCGGTCAAAGCTGTCAGCTACCAGCTGCCGAGCCAGCCCTCGAGCAAATCGGCTCCTTTCCCGCAGATCTCGGGATGCGGGAAACTGAGCTTCAGCCCCAAATTCACGCTGACTCCGACCAACCCCGAAGCCTTCGCCCCCACGGGGGTGGACGCGACCCTGACGATCCCCCAGGACGAAGCGCCGCAAGACCTCGCCACCTCGACGATGAAGTCGGCGGTGGTGACGCTGCCCGAAGGCCTGGTGATCAATCCCTCGGCCGGCGACGGCCTGGAAGGCTGCAGCGCCGCCCAGGTCGGCTTTGGGACGACCGAACCCTCGCATTGCCCCGGCGCGGCGAAGATCGGCTCGGTGGAAGTCGACGTCCCCGCCCTTGAACACACCCTCAACGGAGCGGTCTACCAGCGCACCCCCGAAACCGAAAACGGGGAAACCAAGCTCTTCCGCTTCTGGGTGGTGAGCGACGAACAGGGTGTGCACTTGAAGCTGCCGGCCGAAATCCAGCCCAACAAGCTGACCGGGCAGCTGACCAACCTCTTCCTCGGCATTCCCTCGCTGGGCGGCAACCCGCAGGTGCCCTTCGCGCAGCTGCGCCTGCACGTCTTCGGCGGGCCGAAGGCGCCGCTGGCGACCCCGGCTTGCGGCAGCTATGCGACCCACTACGCCTTCGCCCCCTGGTCGGGCAACCCGGCCACCGAAGGCGACGCGCCGATGCAGATCACGCAGGGGTGCAACAAGGGCGGCTTCGCGCCGAAGCTCGAAGCGGGCTCCTCGAGCTCCTTCGCCGGCGCCTACTCGCCCTTCGCGATGACCCTGACCCGCCAGGACGGCGAAGGAAACCCCCAAACGCTCTCCCTCCACCTCCCCAGAGGCCTGCTCGCCAAACTGGGAGGCGTACCCCTCTGCGGCGATGCGGAAGCAACTACCGGTGATTGCCCGGCTTCGAGCCAGATCGGCAACATCACCGCGGCCGCGGGAGTGGGCTCCTCGCCCCTCTGGATTCCCCAGCCGGGCAAAGACCCCACTGCCGTCTACCTTGCCGGCCCCTACAAAGGCGCTCCCTACTCGATCGTCGCCAAGGTCCCCGCCCAGGCCGGTCCCTTCGACCTCGGCACCGTGATCAACCGCTCGGCGATCAACGTGGATCCAGAATCGGCCACCGCCACGATCACCACCGACCCCCTGCCCCAGATCCTCGAAGGGGTGCCGATCTCCTTGCGGACGCTGCACGTGGAGGTCAACCGGTCTGAATTCACGCTCAACCCCACGAGCTGCGACGCAAAGTCGATCCAGGCCACGGTCACTGCTGCCAGTGGTGCCGTCGCCACCCCTAGCGTCGGCTTCCAGGCCACCAACTGCGCCAGGCTCCCATACGCCCCTCACCTGAAGCTGACCCTGAAGGGCCAGACCAAGCGCACCGGCCATCCCGCCGTGCAGGCGGTCCTGACCCAGAAGCCGGGGCAGGCGAACACCGCCGAAGCGCAGGTGATCCTGCCCCCGTCTGAGTTCATCGACCAAAACCACATCAACAACCCCTGCACCCGGGTCCAGTTCGCGGCCAATGCCTGCCCGCCGCTCTCGGTCCTGGGCACGGCAACGGCGACCACGCCATTGCTGGACCAGCCGCTCTCGGGCCCGGTCTACTTCCGCTCCAACGGCGGCGAAAGAGAACTCCCCGACGTCGTCGCCGATCTGCACGGCCCGATCCACGTGATCCTGGTCGGCTTCGTCGACGCCGTCCACAAGAAGGGCTCCGAAGAAAGCCGCATCCGCACCACCTTCGCCAACGTGCCCGATGCTCCGGTGAGCAAGTTCACGATGCAGCTCTTCGGTGGCAAGAAACGGGGCTTGCTGGTCAACTCCAAGCCGCTCTGCAAGACCAACCGGCGCGTCAAGCTCTCCTTCACCGGGCAGAACGGGCTCGTCGACCGCTCCGAACCGAAGCTGGTGGCGAAGTGCGGGAAGGGCAAAAAGAAGTAGTCCCCTTCGATGCTCAGTCATCTTTGACTAAAGCCCTTCTGTCTGATAGGTACTAAGACGTACCTATAGCTTGGTGCCCCGATTGGGCGCCTGAATAAGGGAGAGTCAAATGAAGCATCTGAAGAAGCTCGGCCTTGCGGCCTTCGCCGCCGGTGCCCTGGGGGCCTTCGCTGCCGCGGGAACCGCCTCAGCGACCGAATTGACATGCTCGGCCGGAGTGATGTGCGCGGCTCCGACTGCGATCCATGCAGCCTCCGAGGGCCACGCAACCTTGGACTCGCCGATCGGCAACATCCAATGTGAAAGCACAATATCCGGGGAAGCGAATACAGGCAGCTCGACCACGACAGTGGTGATCAACAACAGCGCGTTTGCACTCTTCAACTGCACAGAAGGCTTGACAGAGCACACTCTCGCGCCTGGCGTCCTGGAAATTCACACAGATCCCGCCAACAGTGGTACCTCCACCGGCAACGGTATAGTGACATCGACGGGCACCGAAATGACAGTCGAATTCAGAGGATTCCACTGTGTCTTCAGGACCAACAACACCGAAATCGGCACAGTTACAGGGTCGGTCAATAGAGGCGGTTCGACAGCCACACTCGACATCAACGGCAGAATCCCGGCCGTCGGGGGTAGAAGCGGCATCTTCTGCGGTTCGACCTCTCCGTGGACAGGCAGCTCTGCAATTACAACCCCGATGTACTTGGATATCGACTGAAGGAGCAGTTCTATCCGGCACGGATGCGGCCGCTCCAAAAGTGGTCGCATCCAGTTGAGCAGAACGTAATCACAACCCCCCTTTAGATACCCAGCTGTGTTTGACTAAGGCGCTTCTGGCTGGTAGGTACTCAGACGTACCTATATTCGGTGCCCGTTGGGTGCCAACAAAAAGGGAGAGTTCAAATGAAGCGTCTGAAGATCCTCGTCCTCGCGGCTATCGCCGCGGGCGCCCTGATGGCGTTCGCCGGCGCAGGAACCGCCTCGGCGACCGAATTGACATGCTCGGCCGGAGTGATGTGCGCGGCTCCGACCACGATCCATGCGACCTCCGAGGGGCACGTGACCCTTGACTCGACGGTCGGCAACATTTCATGTGAATCGACATTGGGGGGCACCGCGAATACAGGCAGCGCAAGCGAAACAGTCAGTGAGGGCGGCACGGTGTCCTTCTTCAACTGCACAGAAGGCGCGGTCGTGAATGTTCTCACCCAAGGCAGTTTGGAAATTCACACAGAATACACAAAAGAGCAAGACGGCCACGAAACACAGAAGGCTGCGTCGACCGGCAACGGCACACTTACATCGACCGGCCTCGAAGTAACAGTACAATTTAGAGGATTCCACTGTATTTTCAAGACCAACAACACGGACATCGGCACCTTGACAGGGTCGGTCAATAGAGGCGGTTCGACAGCCACAATTGACATCAACGCCAGAATTCCAGTCATTGGTACAAGCATTTTCTGCGGCTCGAGCGCTCCCTTGACAGGCAGCTACGAAATCACAACCCCGATGTACCTGGACATCGACTGAGAAATAGAAAAAGCCCGCCGAGGCAGTGTCTGGGGAGAACCTCGGCGGGCCAGTGTGTCTCGTCCGTTGGGGAATCTAGGACGGGGCCCTAAAGCGCCTCTAAAGGTTTTGCAGCGGATTCATAAGTTTCCGCGAGGGGTATGCGGGCGAGGAAGAGGGCGCCGCCGGACTTCGATTTGGTCGCTTCGACGGTGCCTCCATGGGAGGCGGCGACGGCGCTGACGATCGCCAGGCCGAGGCCGGTGCCGTTGCCGCGGGCGGTGTCGGCAGAGCCCTGACCGCGGACGAAGCGGTCGAAGACCTGCTTGCGCATCGCCTCCGGGATGCCCGGCCCGTTGTCGCCGACCTCGACCACCGCGTCGCTGCCTTCTTCTCGCAGCGTCAGTTCGATGCAGGCGTCGGCCTGGGTGTGGCGGATCGCGTTGTCGAGCAGGTTGAGGATCATCCGGTGCAGCTCGTCGCGGCTGCCTTCGACCCGCAGCGGCCGTTCGTTCTCGATCGCGAACTCGCGCTCGCCCATCAGCGGCGCCGCCTCGGCGGCGGCATCGCCGGCGATCTCGGCGAGGTCGACGCGCCGGTGAGCCTCCAGGCGCCCCGCATCGGCCTTCGCCAGCAGCAGCAGGTCGCTGACCAGGCGCCCCATCCGCCGTGAGGAGCGCAGGGCAGAGTCGACGATCTCCCGGTCCTCGGCCTGGTCTTCGTTGTCGAGCGAGGCCTGCAGCAGCTCGAGGTTCGCGAGCACGCTAGTCAGCGGCGTGCGCAGCTCGTGCGAAGCGTCGGCGACGAACTCGCGCTGCTTCTGCATCACGCCCTCGCGTTCCTCCCGCGCGGCGTCGAGCGAGCGCAGCATGTTCTCCAGCGTTCGCGTCAATTCGCCGACCTCGTCGTCGGCGGTCGGCTTGGGCATCTGCACCGAGGGGTCTCGGGTGCTGGCGATCTTGCGCGCGGTGGCGGTCAGCGAGGCGATCGGGCGCATGGCCCGCCCGGCGATCGCCACCCCGGCGAAGATCGCCAGCAGGGTGCCGCCGAGGATGCCGGCGGCGATCAGCAGCCAGACCCGGTCGATCGTCGAGTCGACATGGGCGAGGCTGCGGCCGTACTGGACGGTGCCCACCGTTTCGCCCGCTTCGCCCTTGATCGCTTCGGCCGCGACGCGCATGCCGCCGTAGTCCTTGATCCCCAAGGTGGGCGCGCCCATCGGCTTCGACCCTTCGTTTTCGCCGATCAGCTTGCCGCGAACGTCATATACGCGGACGGAAGCGTCGTCGGGAAGCGCGAAGGTGTCGAGCTGGGGAGCGCGGGTGATGTGGCCCGGACCGAAGAGGCCGTACTCGATCCTCGTTTCGCTGGCGAGGATCTGGACGGCGCTGCTGACCTCGTTGTTGAAGTCGTCGCGGATCCGCTGGGTCGCGATCTGGCCGATCGCGCCGCCGAACAGCATCAGGATCACCAGGGTGAGGCCGGAGGAGACGGCCGCCAGACGCCAGCGCACCGGCCAGGAGCGGGGGTGCAACAGGCGTCGGCCGTAGCGACCCAGGCGGCTGCGGAGACCAGCCATCTACGCCTTGAGGACGTAGCCGGCGCCGCGTTTGGTGTGCAGCAGCCGCGTCTCGTCACCGGCCTCGAGCTTGCGGCGCAGGTTTGAGATGAATACGTCGATCGTGTTGGTCGCGGCCATCGGGTCGTAGCCCCAGACCTCGTCGAGGAGCCGCTCCCGCGAGACGACCAGCCGCTCGTTTCGCATCAGGAACTCGAGCAGCTCGAACTCGCGGTTGGTCAGCTCGATCTCGCGCTCGCCGCGCCGCACCTCGCGGGTGTCGGGGTTGAGCACGAGGTCGCCCACCTCCAGCGAGGCGGCGCCGCGGGGGGGACGGCGGCGCAGCAGCGCCCGAATCCGGGCCAGCAGCTCCTTGCGCTCGAACGGCTTCACCAGGTAGTCGTCGGCGCCGCTGTCGAGGCCGGTCACCCGGTCCTCGGTCTCGGCGCGGGCGGTCAGCATCAGGATCGGCACGTCGCCGTCGCTGCGCAGGCGCTTGCAGACCTCGACGCCGTCGAGGCCGGGGAGACCCAGGTCGAGCACGACCAGGTCCGGGACGAAGCCGGCGGCGACGTCGAGCGCCTCGATGCCGTCGGCGGAGGTCCGCACTTCATAACCCTCGTTGCGCAGCGAGCGGCGGAGGACGTCGGCGATGTCGACGTCGTCCTCGACGATCAGAACCCGGCCGCCGATCTGATCCAGTTCAGAGAGCACGCACCGATGTTAAACGCGGAAAACCTCGCTCTGCCCGGGTTTTAGGGCGAATTTAGCTGTGGGCAGGGCTGGGCGCCCCGGCGTCGAACGGATGCCCATGTTCGTGCGTAAGAAGCGCGCCGGAGCAGCGCGGCGGGGCAAAGCTGCGGCGAAACGCAAGCCGAAAGCCAAGCAGGGCCTGCGACTGCCGGCGGGTCTGGAGCAGCGCCACCTCGACCTGCTCGCCCTCTTCCTGGTTGCCTTCGGCGTCTACCTCGTCTTCGTCCTCTTCTTCGGCTGGGAGGGGGGCAAGGTCGGCTACGGCGTCGAAACCGCGCTCACCTACCTTTTCGGGGAGGTCGGCGCCCGCATCTTCACCGTCCTCTTGCTGGCGGTCGGCGGCATGCTCCTCACCGGGACCTCGGTCTCGACCCTGGCGCGGGGGATCGGCAGGGGCCTGCGCGCTGCCTTCCGCGGCGTCTTCCTGGGGGGCGACGCCGCCGCCCGCACCGTCGCCAAGACCCACGCCGACTGGCGCGAGCACCGCGAAGCGCGCGCCGAGGCGGCGACGGTGGCCGGCCCCACCGACGTGATGAGCAGCTACCCGGAGGACAACGAGGACTTCGAACCGACTGTTGCCCTTGCCGAGGAGGACGACGATTTCGACACCCAGGTCTTCGACGCCGAGACCTCCGAAGAGGACGAGCCGGAGCCGGACGGGGAGCCCACCGAGCTGCAGAACTACGACTCCGAGGACGCGGTCGCGGTGGTCGACGAGGGTGAGAGGGCGCAGGCGGGCCTGACTCCGCTGGGCAACAAACGCGGCGTGACGATGTCGGAAGAGATCGACTACCGGCCGCCTTCCTCGAAGCTGCTCGAGCGCGGCAAAGGCGACAAAGGCCCCGACCCGCGCGACCACGAAGCGGTCGGGCGCAAGCTGGTCGAGACGCTCGGCCACTTCGGGGTCGAGGCGAAGATCGTCGGCATCGTCAGCGGCCCGCACGTCTCCCGCTTCGAGCTGCGCCTCGCCCCGGGCACCAAAGTCAAGAAAGTCACCGAGCTCGCCAACGACATCGCCTACGCGCTGGCCTCGACCGACATCCGCATCCTCGCCCCGATCCCCGGCAAGCAGGCGGTCGGCGTCGAGGTCCCCAACCGCAGCCGCAAGATGGTCCGCCTCGGCGACATCTACGCCGGCCGGCCGGAGAAGACCTCGCCGCTGGTCGCCTGGCTCGGCAAGGGGATCGACGGCAACCCGGTCTGGACCGACATCGCGAAGATGCCGCACGTCCTCGTCGCCGGCACCACCGGCTCGGGCAAGAGCGGCTGCGTCAACGCGATCCTCTCCTCGATCCTGATGCAGGCCTCGCCGAACGAGGTCCGCCTGGTCCTGGTCGACCCGAAGCAGGTCGAGCTCAACCACTACGAGAACGTCCCGCACCTGCTGACCCCGGTGGTGACCTCGCCGCGGCTGGCGGCCAACGTCCTCTCCAACCTGATCGGCGAGATGGAGAGCCGCTACGGGATCATGAGCGAGGCCCGCGCCCGCAACCTCGTCGAGCTCAACCGCGTCCGCGCGAAGAGAGGCGAGGCGCCGCTGCCGCACATCCTCTGCGTGATCGACGAGCTCGCGGACCTGATGATGGTCGCCCCGGCTGAAGTCGAGGACTCGATCATCCGCCTGGCGCAGAAGTCGCGCGCCACCGGCATCCACCTGGTGCTGGCGACGCAGCGCCCCTCGACCGACATCATCACCGGCACGATCAAGGTCAACATCCCCTCGCGGATCGCCTTCGCCGTCTCCTCGCAGACCGATTCGCGGGTGATCCTCGACCAGGGTGGGGCGGAGGCGCTGCTCGGCCAGGGCGACATGCTCTTCCGCGGCGCCGGCACCTCGAAGCTGCAGCGGGTCCAGGGCGCCTTCATCACCGAGGACGAGATCGCCCGCATCACCTCGCACTGGGCCAAGCAGGGCGAACCGGAGTTCGAGGACGAGCTGCTGGAGACCCCGGTGGAGGCCGCCGAGGAGGGCCGCGACGACGACTTCGACCCCGACAGCGACGACCTCCTCGATGAGGCGATCCGGCTCGTGGTCCAGACCGAGACCGCCTCGGTCTCGATGATCCAGCGCCGGCTGCGGGTCGGCTACACCCGCGCCGGGCGGTTGATCGACATGCTCGAGCGGCGCGGCGTCATCTCCGGCTACGAGGGCTCGAAACCGCGCCAGGTGCTGATCACGCAGGCCGATCTGTCCCGGGTGCTCGGCGGCAGCGATGAGGCGCCGGCGCCAGTCGCGGTCGATTCCGACCCGGACGCCTAGAACCCCTTGCGTTCCTGACATTTGTCCCCAAAATGGGGCTTTGATGGAGAACGGTGTCGGCACCAAGCTGCGCGAGGCGCGCACCCGTCGTCGCCTCGGCCTGCCGGAGGTGGAAGCGGCGACGAAGATCCGCGCCCGCTACCTGCAGGCGATGGAGAACGAGGAATGGGACCAGCTCCCCGGCGATACCTACGCCCGCGCCTTCATCCGCACCTACGGCAGCTTCCTCGGGCTCGACGGAGACCGCCTGGCCGAGGAACAGCGGCAGGAGCGTGGATCGGCGCGCCCCGGGGAGCGGCTGCCGCGGGTCGATCCCCGGCCGCGCAAGGTCAGCCGGGCACGGAGGGGACGCCGGGGGCCGAGCGTCTCGCCACGGCTCGTCGCGGTTCTCGTCTCCGTCCTCGTGGTCGGGGCGCTGCTGGCGATCGGCCTCTCGACCGGCGGCAGCTCCAACAGCACCGGCACTGGCGCCGGAAAGAGCGCCAAGGGGCAGGCGGGCGAGCACAAGAAAGAGCACCAGGGCAAGCAGGCTGCCTTCGCGGGCCACACGCTGAGCCTCCATGCCCAAGGCGAAGTCTGGGTCTGCCTCCTCGATGGGGCGGGGAAGCGGCTGATCGACGGGCAGATCCTTCTCCCGGGCGCAACCGAAGGGCCGTTCCGGTCCGGTAGCTTCACCTTGGCGCTGGGCAACGGCGCCGTGACGATGACCGTGGACGGACAGCAAGCCAACACCCCGGAACCCTCGAGCCCGATCGGGTTCTCGGTCGATTCCAAGGGGTCGGTGCGCGAACTGCCCGAAGGCGAACGGCCCACCTGCACGTGATCCGCGCCGGCATCGTCGTCACCGGGACCGAGGTCATCACCGGCCGGATCTCCGACGCCAACGGGCCCTGGATCTCCGAACGGCTGGCCGAGCTCGGGGTCGAGGTCGCCCACATCCAGGTCGTCGCCGACCGCCCCGACGACCTCGAAGCGGCGCTGCGCTTCATGGCGGCGGAGGGGATGGACCTGATCGTCACCAGCGGCGGCCTGGGGCCGACCGCCGATGATCTCACCGCCGAGGTGGTCGCTCGGTTCGCCGGTCGGGAGATGGTCCTCGACGAGGCGATGGAGGCGAAGATCGCCGAGATCCTCGACGGCTTCGCCAAACGCTTCCGGCTCGACCGCGAGGCGATGATGGAGGCCAACCGCAAGCAGGCGATGGTGCCCGAGGGGGCGGTGCCGCTCGACCCGGTGGGGACCGCCCCCGGCTTGGTGGTGCCGGCGGGCGAGCGGGTCGTGATCGTCCTGCCGGGGCCGCCGCGGGAGCTGCAGCCGATGTGGCCGGTGGCGGTGGAGACGCCCCAGGTGCAGGCGGTCCTCTCGCGGGCGACGCCGCTGCGCGGCTACACGATGCGGATGTTCGGCGTGCCGGAGTCCGAAATCGCCAAGAGCCTGCGGGAGATGGAGGCCGACGGGATGGACCTCGGGACGGTCGAGATCACCACCTGCCTGCGCCGCGGCGAGATCGAGATCGACGTCCGCTACCGCGACGAGACGGCTGCGGTCGCCGAGGCGGTGCGGGACGGGTTGCTGCGCCGGCACCCGCGCGAGACCTTCAGCGTCGACGGGGAGACGATCGACTCGCAGGTGGCGACCCTGCTGCTGGGGCACCGTCTCGGGCTGGCCGAGTCCTGCAGCGGCGGCCTCCTGGCGGCGCGGATCACCGACCTCGAGGGCGCTTCCGAGTACATGGCGGGAGGCGTCGTCGCCTACTCGAACGAGGCGAAGGCCCAGTTGCTGGGAGTCGACCCCGGCCTGATCGAGGCCAAGGGCGCGGTCTCGCCGGAGGTGGCCGAGGCGATGGCGATCGGCGCTCTGGAGCGCTTCGACGCCGACGTTGCGGTCTCGATCACCGGCATCGCCGGTCCCGGCGGCGGCAGCGAGGAGAAGCCGGTCGGCTACGTCTGCTTCAACGCCCGCCTCGCCGACGGCACCGCCATCGCCCGCGATCCGGTGATCCCAGGCGGCCGCGCCGATGTCCGCGAGCGCTCGGCGCTGGTCGGCATGCACCTCCTGCGCCAGCTGCTCGGCGAGGGCGAGAAGGATTAGCAAACCGCCCTGTTTCCGGATACGTTCTTCCTATGGGAAGAGCGGTCCGGAGAGGGGTTCCAGCGGTAGTCCTCGTGGTGAGCGCGCTCGCAGCGGCGAGCGCCTTCGGCTCGACTGGACAGATCACCAAGGCTTCGGTCACGTCCGACGGCACGCACGGCAGCTTCGCCGGCGAAATGGAATGGACCGGGTGCGCGCATCAGCCCCCCAAAGAACCTGAAGCATTCGGGTCGCCGGAACCCGTCACCTGCACGTGGACCGCTTATGCCACCGTCGGTCCCGGTGCCTCACCCGAAGCATGCTTTGAACCGGGTCGTGATCTCGGCAGCCTCGACTCGGGGGTGCAGCTCGTATGGCAGGGGGAAGCAAGAACCGGAGTCGGCTCGGAAGCCTTCGAAGTCGAGGATTTCGCGCTTGAAGGGGATGGGGGAGGGGTCTTCTGCCTCGCCACCGCGGAAACGAGCACCGATGGGACGAAGCTGCCTTGCGTTCCCCCGGCGGAACCGCCCCCCGGCTGGCATTGCCCTTATGTATGGACCACCTACTTCAATACGCTCGATTCACGGCAGCTCGAACCGGCCGAGGAATCCGAAGCGAACCCGATCCAGAACAGCTCGAGCGCGGAACCACCGAAAGAATGCGTCTGCCCGGCCCCGGTCTCCGCACACCGCAGGCACCGCCATCACCGTCACCGCCGGATTTCACTCTCTCAGCACCAAAAAGTTCCATAGCTCTGACATTCGCGTGTTGTTCCGTGCGCCCTGACCCCCTAGCGTGGCGGTCGTGGCCAAGGAGAGACTGAAGAGCCCGCGAGCGCGCCTGTTCGTCGCCCTCGACCTTCCCGACCGGATCCGGGAGGGGATCGCGACGTGGGGGGAGGAGGCGCTCGTGGACCCGGCGCTGCGACCAGTGCCGATCGAGTCGCTCCACATCACCCTCGCCTTCCTCGGCCACCGGCCGGAGAAGGAGATCGAGCCGATCGCCGAGGTGGTGCGGGAGAGCGTCGGGGCGGCGCCGTGGGTCGAGCTGCTGGACCCGGTCCAGCGACCGCCGCGGGGGAGGGCGCGGCTGTTCGCGCTGCCGGCGCTCTCGCCGGGAACCGAGGCGCTGCAGGCCGGACTGGAGCAGAGACTTGTCGAAGGGGGCTTCTACGAGCCCGAGAAGCGGCCCTTTTGGCCGCACGTGACCGTGGCTCGGGTTCGTCCCGAGGCGCGGGGGTCGAGACGGCCGGCGGTCGTCTCCGACCCGCCGGCGAAGCTGCCGGAAGCGCTGTCGGGGGCCTTTCTTGGCGTCCGGCTCGCTCTATACCGTTCTGAACTTAAGCCTACGGGCGCGCAATACGTGCCCCTGGCCCAAATCGAGTTGCCCGGAGCAGGGTGGCAGTGAGGTGGATGAGATGGCAAAAGTGAACTTGAAGGACGCTTCCGCCAAGGAGGCAAAGGCAAAGGACGCGGCGCTCGAGGCGGCGGTGACGCAGATCGAGCGCGACTTCGGCCAGGGCTCCCTGATGCGCCTGGGCGACAAAGGGACGGTCAAGGTCGACGCGATCCCGACCGGGGCGCTGGCGCTCGACCTGGCGCTGGGGATCGGCGGGGTGCCGCGCGGCCGGATCGTCGAGATCTTCGGCCCCGAGTCCTCGGGGAAGACCACGCTCATCAACCACATCATCGCCCAGGCTCAGGCCCTGGGCGGCGTCTGCGCCTTCATCGACACCGAGCACGCGATCGACCCCGTCTACGCGCGGGCGATCGGCGTCGACACCGACGAGCTGCTCGTCTCCCAGCCCGATTACGGCGAGCAGGCGCTGCAGATCGCCGACCGGCTGATCGCCTCGGCCGCGGTCGACGTGGTCGCGATCGACTCGGTCGCGGCGCTGACGCCGAAAGCCGAGCTCGACGGTCAGATCGGCGACACCACCGTCGGCCTGCAGGCGCGGCTGATGTCGCAGGCGCTGAGGAAACTGGCGGGAAGCCTCAACCGGACGAAGACGGTCTGCCTCTTCACCAACCAGATCCGGGAAAAAGTCGGCGTCCAGTTCGGCTCGCCGGAGACCCAGCCGGGTGGCCGGGCGCTGAAGTTCTACTCCTCGCAGCGGCTCGACATCCGCCGGATCGAGACCTTGAAGGAAGGGACCGAGGCGGTCGGCAACCGGGTCCGCGTCAAAGTCGTCAAGAACAAGGTCGCGGCACCGTTCCGCCAGGCGGAATTCGACATCGAGTACGGCGTCGGCATCTCTCGCGAGGGTGGGCTGCTCGACTTCGGGATGGAGCAGGACCTGGTCCAGAAATCCGGCTCCTTCTTCTCCTACGGCGAGACCCGGCTCGGTCAGGGGCGCAACAACGCCAAACAGTTCCTGGTCGACAACCCGGAGCTGGCCCTGGAGATCGAAACCAAGGTTCGCGCGGCGCTGGGGATCGACGGAGAGCCGAAGGCGGCCGAAGAGAACACGGAGCCGGAGGCCCCTGCTGCTGAGGCTCAGGCCGCCTGAAACGGCTGGCGGCCGGGTTTCTCTCTGGATCGATAGGGTTCCGGCCGCCTCATGAGTAACGAAACCCTCTTCTTCGTCTGCGGGTCGGTCCTCGCCGTCTCGGCGGTGACCGTCAGCATCGTCGGGCTGAAACTGCCGAAATTTCCCGGCAAAGCCCTGCCGCTGGTGATTCTCTGGTTCGCGATCTTCGTCGTTGGCGCCACCACCTTCGCCGTCCTTCACGCCCAGGACGAGGAAAAGACCAAAGCCGCCGAGAAGACCGAAAAGGCCGGCGAAGAAGAAGCGGGCAAGGGAGCCGGCACGACGCTCCACCTCGAAGCCAGCGAAACCGCGCTCGAATTCGACACCACCGAACTGGAAGCCGAAGCGGGCGAAGTGACCATCGACTTCAAGAATCCATCGGCGATCGCCCACAACGTCGTCATCGAGCAGAGCGGCAAAGAACTCGCCGGCTTCGAACCGATCGCCGAAGGAGAAAAATCGGAGACGGCGGATCTCAAGCCCGGCACCTACACCTTCCTCTGCACCGTGCCCGGCCATGCCGCCGCGGGCATGGAAGGCACGCTCGTCGTCAAGTAGCTGCCGGTACCCTGCCGGGTAATGGCGAAGCGGTTCCACGTCACCACCTTCGGGTGCCAGATGAACGTGCACGACTCCGAGCGGATGCGGGGGATGCTGGCCTCTCTCGGCTATGAGGAGGCGGCGGAGCGCGAGGAGGCGGATCTGATCCTCTTCAACACCTGCTCGATCCGCGAGTCGGCCGACAGTCGCTTCATCGCCCACCTCGGGCAGGCGAAGAAGCTCAAGTCCGAAGACCCCGAGCGGGTCGTCGGCGTCGGCGGCTGCTGGGCGCAGTCGGTGAAGGAGGAGGTCTTCGAGCGCTTCCCGTTCGTCGACGTCGCCTTCGGGCCGGGGCAGATCCACAAGCTGGCCGAGTTCCTCAACTCCGACTCGCTGACCGCCCAGGGCTACTTCGAGTTCGAGGACTTCTCCGGTCACCTGCCGACCCGCCGCGAGCGCGAGTTCCAGGGCTGGCTGCAGATCTCGCAGGGCTGCAACTGCATCTGCTCCTACTGCATCGTCCCCTCGACCCGCGGCCGCGAGGTCAGCCGCGATCCCGGCGAGCTGATCGCCGAGGCCGAGGCGCTGGCGGCCGACGGGGTGGTCGAGGTGACCTTGCTGGGTCAGAACGTCAACAGCTACGGCCGCGACCTGCCGCCCGAGCAACGGATCGGCTTCTCGGAGCTGCTGCGGCGGGTCGACGCGATCGAGGGCATCGAGCGGATCCGCTACACCAGCCCGCACCCGAAGGACATGAAGGAGGACGTGATCCGCGCCCACGCCGAGCTGCCGGCCCTCTGCGAGCAGATCCACCTGCCGCTGCAGTCGGGCTCCAGCTCCGTCCTCAAACGGATGCGCCGCACCTACGACCGCCAGCGCTACATGGACCGGGTGGCGCTGATCCGCGAGCACGTGCCCGACTGCGCGATCACCACCGACATCATCGTCGGCTTCCCCGGCGAGACCGAGGCCGACTTCGCCGAGACGCTGGAAGTGGCCGAGGAGGTCGGCTACGACGGCGCCTTCACCTTCGTCTTCTCGCCGCGCCGCGAAACCGAGGCGGCGACGATGGACGGGCAGCTGCCGCACCCGGTCAAGGTCGAGCGGATGGAACGGCTGGTCGAGGTGGTGCAGCGGCGCGCCGCCGAGCGGGCACAGCGCTTCGTCGGGCGGACGCTTGACGTCCTGGTCGAAGGCACCAGCCGCACCGACGAGACGAAATTGCGGGGGCGGACCCGGCACGGCAAGGCGGTCAACTTCGACGGCGTCGCCCAGCCCGGCGAATTCGCACCCGTAGAGATCGAAGCGGCGACCTCGCAGACGCTCAGCGGCGTCTTGACCCGGCCCCTGACGCCGCTGCTCTGAACTTGGACGTCATCGCGATCTTCGGCCCGACGGGGGTCGGGAAGACGGGGGTGGCGATCATGCTGGCAGAGCTCCTGCGCGAGCGCCGGGAGGACCCGGTGGCGATCAACTGCGACGCGCTGCAGGTCTATGAAGGTCTGGGGGTGCTCACCGGGGCAGCGACCGCGGAGGAGCAGGCGAGGCTCGAGCACCGGTTGCTCGGCTTCGTGCCGGTCACCGCGGACTTCTCGATCGGCGACTACATGCCGCTGGCCCACCGGGAGGTCGACGCGGCCCTGGCGGCCGGGAGGCGCCCGATCGTGGTTGGCGGGACCGGCCTCTACCTCCGCGCCGCGCTGGCCGAGCTCTCGCTGGCGAAGGTCGAGCCGGAATCGGAGGCCTCAGAGCTCTGGTCGCCTGAGACGCGCCACCCGACGACGATCTTCGGCCTCGACATGGACCGGGAGTTGCTCTACGAGCGGATCGACGCCCGCGTGGAGGCGATCGTCGCCGGCGGGGCCGCCGAGGAGGCCCGCCGGGCAGAGGCCCTCGGCCCCGGCCGCACCGCCCGCAAAGCGCTCGGCTTCGACGAGCTGCTGGCCGGCGATGCCGAGACGATGAAGAAGCGCTCGCGCAACTACGCCCGCCGCCAGCTCACCTGGATGCGCAAGATCCCCAACCTTCACTGGATCGACCGCACCGAGCGCACCGACGCCGAGGTCGCCAATCAGATGCTGACGGGCCTATTTCGTCCCGCATAGGGACGCTTTCGTCCCGTCGGCAGAGTCAATACGCTGCGGCGCGTGAAATTCGAGAAGTGGCAGGCGCTTGGCAACGACTACCTGATCATCGAGCGGGAGCGGCTGCCGTGGGAGCTGACCGCGACGCGGATCGAGTGGCTCTGCGACCAGCACTTCGGCGTCGGCGCCGACGGGATCCTGCTGCTCGCGCCCAGTGAGGACCCCGAGCTCGTCGCCGGGTTGCGGATCTTCAATCCCGACGGCTCCGAGGCCGAGCTCTCCGGCAACGGCGCCCGCGAGGCGATCCTCTACCTGCGCCGCCACGGCTGGACCGACCAGGACGAGTTCGCGATCAGCACCGTCGCCGGGCCGATCCGGCCGACGATCACCGGCGAGCTGACCTGCTCGGTCGACATGGGGCGCGCCACGACCGCCTCCAAGGACTTCCCCTCCGGGGGCGATGACGGCCGCGGCACCCTCGAGGCTGGCGGCCGCAGTTGGGAGTTCCAGCACGTCTCGATCGGCAACCCGCAGTGCGCGATCGTCGTCGGCGAGGAGCTCGACGAGCTCGACCTCGGCGCGATCGGCCCTGGCATCGAAGGGCACAGCCTGTTCCCGAACCGGACCAACGTCTCCTTCCTGGCGATCGACGGCAGCAGGGTGCGGGCGCGGATCTTCGAGCGCGGGGTGGGGGAGACGCTCTCCTCCGGCACCGGCGCCAGCGGCGCCGCCGTCACCGCCTTTCTGCGCGGCTCCGCCAGTCCGATCACGGTCGAGCTCGAAGGCGGCGAGCTGCAGGTCGAGGTCTCCGAGGACCTCGGCGTCCGGCTCGACGGCTGGGCCGAGCCGGTCTTCGCCGGCGAGCTCTCGCCGGAGCTGATCCAGGCGCTGAGCGAGCTCGACGGCGAGTAACGCCGCCGCCGGCCCGATCGCATAGATTCCCGCGCCCATGGGCATCGCCAGTCCGTCCAAACGCCTGGAGGCCATCCCTCCTTACAAGTTCCAGGAACTCGAGCAGCAGATCGCCGACAAGCGCGCTGCCGGGATCGACGTGATCAGCCTCGGGATCGGCGACCCCGACCAGCCGACCTACCCGCACGTCGTCGCGGCGATGCAGGAGGCGGTCGAGAACCCGGCCTACCACCAGTACCCGAGCAACCGTGGCCGCGACGAGTTCCGCCAGGCCTTCGCCGAGTTCTACGACCGCCGCTTCGGGGTCGAGATCGACCCGAAGAGCGAGGTGATCCCGGCGATCGGCGCCAAGGAGTGCATCTACAACCTCTGCTTCGCCTTCCTCGACCCCGGCGACGTCGCGCTGGCCTCCGACCCCGGCTACCCCGTCTACACCGGCGGTCCGATCCTCGCCGGCGCCAGCGCCGAGCTGCTGCCGCTGGTCCCCGAGCTGGGCTTTGCCCCCGACCTAAGTGCGGTGCCGGCCGACGTCGCCGCCAAGGCACGGCTGATGTTCGTCAACTATCCGAACAACCCGACCGGCGCGGTCGTTCCCGACGGCTTCTTCGAGACGGTCGTCTCCTTCGCCAGGGAGCACGAGATCCTCGTCGTCCACGACAACGCCTACTCGGAGACGACCTACGACGACTACGTCGCCCCCAGCTTCCTCGCAACCCCGGGCGCCAAGGAGGTCGGCGTCGAGGTCTTCTCGCTCTCCAAGGGCTACAACATGACCGGCTGGCGCTGCGCCGCGATCCTCGGCAACTCCGAGGCGATCCAGACCTACTGGCGGCTGAAGACCAACGTCGACTCCGGCCTCTTCGAGGCGATCCAGATGGCCGGCGTCGCCGCCCTGCAGGGCCCGGGCGAGCCGCTGGAGCGGATGAACGAGACCTACGCCCGCCGTCGCGACCTCGTCGTCTCCGCCCTGCGCGAGATCGGCGTCGAGGTGGAGGCGCCGCAGGGGACGATCTACGTCTGGGCGCCGGTCCCCGAGGGTCACACCTCGACCTCCTTCTGCGAGCTGGTGCTGGAGGAGGCCGCCGTCGTCATCTCGCCGGGCTCGATGTACGGGCCGAGCGGCGAGGGCTTCTTCCGCATCGCCCTGACCGCCCCCGAAGAGCGGATCGAAGAGGCGGTCGAGCGGATGCGCGAGCACCTATCTTAATTATCCCGTTCGGGAAAATTCGGCAGCCAAGTTGACACTTCGGGAGAGAATTTTCCCGAACGGGATAATTTGCCGGCAAACCGCCGCTTTGTCTGTCATATTTTCCCGAACGGGAAAATGGAGAGCAAGCTGATCAAAGACCAATTCGAACTGGGCTCCCAGATTCGCGCTAGGCGCATCGAACAGGGCCTCACCCAAGGGGAGCTTGCCGATGTCTCCCGGGTGACGCTGCGGTTCGTCAGCGAACTCGAGCGGGGGAAGGAGACCGCGCAGTACGCGGGGATTCAGCGCGTTCTCGCCTCCCTTGGCCTCGACCTCTACCTGAAACCGCGATGAGCGTCCTCGACGTCTACCTGCACAAAGATCCGGTCGGCGTCCTGGAGCGCCTCGACGGCGCCAGGCTGCGCTTCGCTTATGACCCTGAGTGGCTCGCCACCGCCGAGGTGCCGATTTCGCTCTCGTTGCCTCTCCGGGAGCAGCCTTACGAGGACCTTGACTGTCGGCCCTTCTTCACCGGCCTACTTCCGGAGGGGGAGTTCTTGCGGTCGATCGCCCGGACCTTCCACATCTCCGCTGAGAACCCGTTCACGGTGCTGAAAGAGATCGGCGGCGAGTGCGCTGGTGCCGTTTCTCTCGCAACTCCAGGTAGCGAGCCACCCTTCGCCTCGGCGCCACCGCCCGAATGGCTGTCGGACCAGCGATTGGCATCCCTCCTCGCGGAACTGCCTGCGCGGCCGCTGCTGTCTGGGCCTGAGGATGACGAAGGCGTGCGACTCTCCCTCGCGGGGACTCAAGACAAGCTGCCCGTCCTAATTGAGGATGGTCGGGTCGGGATTACGCGCGGCCGTCCTCCCAGTACCCACATCCTCAAGGTGCCACCTGCGGAGCTGTCCGATCTTGTCGCCAACGAGGCCTACTGCATGGCGCTCGCCGGGGTGGTGGGCCTCTCGGTGGCGCCTGCCATTCCCCTGCGTACGGGCGCCCTGGATGCCCTGCTTGTCGAGCGCTACGACCGGATCCAGCGCGGGACAGAGGTCCGGCGCATCCATCAAGAGGACTTCTGCCAGGCGACCGGCCGTCCGCCCGAGCAGAAGTACGAGTCCGAAGGCGGCCCCGGCGTCGCCGAGTGCGCGGCGTTGATTCGCGCTCATGTCGCTGTTCCTGGCGCCAGCCTGCTGGCATTCCTCGATGCGCTTCTGTTCAACCTGCTGATCGGCAACGCCGATGCCCATTCGAAGAACTACTCGCTGCTTTTGGAGAGTCCGGGAGCGCCGAGGCTGGCACCGCTCTACGACCTCCTCTCGACGCGCGTGTACGGGCGTCGTCTGGGGCGGAAGATGGGTATGAAGTACGGGGGTGAGTACCGTCCCGACCGGGTTCGCGGTCGCCACCTCGATCGACTGGGCGATGACCTGGGGATCGCCCACCGCCGGGTAAGGCAACACGCGAACGACATGGCAACGCTTGCCTTGGACTCGCGGGAGGCAGCGCGCGAGTGCCTGCCATCGCCGCGGCGGGACGATCCCGTCGTCAGTGCCATTGGCGAGGTCATCTCAGAGCTCGCCGACATACTCCGCCGCGCCGCTGACGAACCCGCCTAAGGCTGCGGCGCCGCTTCGCGCTCGGCCTTCTTGCGCCAGTAGCGGTCGAGGCCGGCCCACTGGTAGGCGGTTGGGACGGCCTGGAGCAGCTCGTCCACGGTCTCCTCGCCCATGCCTTCGGAGGCGAGTTGGTCGCGTAGGCGCTGCTCGAGGTCCTCGTCGTAGCGCTCGTGGGCCATGCGGCGTGCGAGGTCGGCCTCTTGGCGCAATTTCGCCCGCACGGTCTCGATGTGGCCGGGGACGTCATCCTCGATCGCGCCGAAGTGGGTGAGGGCGAGGCGCTGCGGCTGCCAGCCGGCGACGACGTCGAGAGAGGCTTCCCAGGTCTCGATGTCGATGTCGGGCGGGGGAGTGGGGGGCAGGACCAGCTGCGAGGGCGGGATGCGGCAGGCGGCGACGTCGCCGACGAAGGCGGTGCCGGTCTCCTCGTGCAGGTAGCAGACGTGGTGGGAGGCGTGGCCGGGGGTGTAGGCGACCTTCATCCCCAGAACGGTCTCGCCGCCGGCGAGGACGCGGACGTTGGCCTCCGGCACCGGCAGGATCTCCCCCCAGAGGTATTCGAGCTTGTCGCCGTAGAGCCGCTCGGCGCTCGCCAGCAGCTTCGAGGGGTCGATCAGATGCGGCGCGCCGCGCTCATGCACATAGACCTCGAGCTCCGGCCACCGCCGCACCATCGCCCCGGTAGCCGCCGCATGGTCGAGATGAATATGCGTCAAAAACAACGCCCGCGGCTGCTCACCCTCGATCGCCTCCAGCAACGTCTCGAGCGAAGACTCAGGCCCCGGATCAACCAACACCCCATCGACCTCCCAACACCCGATCACATGCGGCCGCCCCAGATGCATCACATCGATTACGCGCACGCGGGCAGCTTACGGCCCCGGCTCGAGGGACCCAGGGGAGGTCCCGCAGGAGCCTCCCCAAATCGCGACGGAGGGACCTCCCCTGGGTCCCCCAACTACGCAGTCGTAGAAAGCCGTCCTTCAGCCGCCAACATGTCGCGCAGCCCCTCTTCGAGCCCCCGCGGTTCATACCCAAGCTCTGCCTTGGCCTTGTCGTAGCTGGCCCAGAAGGTCACCCCGTCGGCCGAGGAGATCAGCTCGCGCAGGTTCGGCGGCTGCCCCATCACCTTGCCGACCAGTGGCCCGATCGGGATCATCGCCTTCATCAATGGCGTCGGGATCGCGCCGCGCGGTGGCTTGCGGCCGGTGACGTCGGCGACGACGCCGATCGCCTCGCGCATCGTCGTCGCCGGGCCGCTGATCACGTAGGTCTCGCCGGCCTTGCCCTTGTCGAGGCCGAGGATGATGCCGGCGGCGATGTCCTCGACGTGGGAGAGGCAGATCCCCAGCTCGGGGAACGGCATCAGCGGCATCTTGCCGCTGAGGAACTGATCCAGCAGCTGGCCGACCGAGGAGGTGTCGCCGGGCCCGTAGACGCCGCCGGGCTGGACGATGACGCCGGGCAGGCCTTCGCCGATCAGCCGCTTCGCCACCTGGTGGGCCTCCCACTTGGTTTCCTCGTAGGCCGAGGTGAAGCTTTCGGCGGGGTGCTCGTAGGACTCGTCGACGATCTGGCCGTGAGTGTTGCCGAAGATGCCGACGGTGGAGACGTAGACGACCTTCGGGACCTTCGCCTCCAATGCCGCGCTCAGCACCCGTTCGGTGCCGCCGACGTTGGCCTCGCGCATCGCCGGCCGCTGCGAGGCGGGGACCCCGACCTCGTAGACCGCGGCGGCGTGGATCACCGCGTCGCAGCCCTCCATCCCTTTGCGGATCGCCCCTTCGTCGCCGAGGTCGCCGCTGACCAGCTCGCAGCCGAGCTCGGTCAGCCCCGCCGCTTTGCCGGGGCTGCGGACGAGACAGACGACCTCGTCGCCGCGACCGCGCAGCTGGCGCGCTACCTCGCCGCCGATAAAGCCGGTGCCCCCGGTGAGGAAGACCTTCACGAGAAGAACCCTATCTGGCCGAGGCCGGCGCTTACAATTCCTTTGAGTGCAGAGTTCGAGAAACGGCAGAACGGCCCAGACCCGCTACGCGGGTACGGGCAACGGTGCCGGCGTCTCAAACCGACGCGCGCGCCAGCGGGCCCTGGCGATCGGCATCGTCGACGGGCGCAGCGACGGAGAGCCGCTGGCGGAGCTGAAGGAGCTGCTGCGCACGGCGGGGGTGGCAACCGCCGGCGAGGCGACCCAGCAGCGCCCCAAGCCCGACCCCGACCGCTACTTCGGCCGCGGCCGGCTCGATGAGCTGAAGCGCGAGATCAAGGAGGCGGGCGCGAACCTGGTCGCCTGCGACGACGAACTGGCGCCCCGGCAGGAGCGCAACCTCGAGGCGGCGCTGGGGGTGCCGGTGATCGACCGCACCGCGGTGATCCTCGACATCTTCGCCGACCACGCCCACTCGGCCGAGGGCAAGCTGCAGGTCGAGCTCGCCCAGCTCGAATACAACATGGCCCGCATGCGGGGTCTCTGGACCCACCTCGAGCGCCTCGGCGCCGGCCGCATGGACGGCGGCATCGGCACCCGGGGCCCGGGCGAGAGCCAGATCGAGACCGACCGCCGGCTCGCCCGCAACCGCATCTCCGCGCTGCGGCGACGGCTGCGGCAATCGGAGAAGAACCGCGGCGTGATGCGCGCTCGCCGGGACAGCTCCTCGCTGCCGCGGGTCGCCCTCGCCGGGTACACGAACGCCGGCAAGTCGACCCTGCTGAACGCGCTGACCGGGGCCGAGGTCGAGGTCCGCGACCGCCTCTTCCACACCCTCGACCCGACCACCCGCACCTTCGAGCTCTCCGGCCGCGACTACCTGCTGACCGACACCGTCGGCTTCATTGAGAAGCTGCCCCACCAGCTGGTCGAGGCCTTCAAGGCGACCCTGGAGGAGACCGTGCTGGCCGACCTGATCCTCCACGTCGTCGACGCCTCGGCGCCGGAGGAGCGGCGACTGGCCGACATGCAGGCGGTCGACGACGTGCTGGAGGAGATCGGGGCGGGGGAGAAGCCGCGACTGCTGGTCTTCAACAAGGTCGACCTGCTGAGCGAGGAGGAACGGCGGGAAACCGAGCTCGACCACCCCGAGGCGGCGCTGATCTCCGCCCAGGAGGGGGAGGGCCTGGACGACCTGCGGGAGCGGATCGAGGCGGCCTTCGAGGAGACGCTGACCGAGGTCGAGCTGCTGATCCCGTACTCGGAGGGCGGGCGGCTGCACGAGCTGCATGAGGTGGCCGGGGACCTGGAGCGGACCGACCGGGCCGATGGGGTGCTTGTTCACGCGAAAGTCCCGGCGGCGGAGATGCATCGCTTCAGCGACCTCGCGATCGCATAGGCTGCCGCGCGTGCAACTTCCTTTCCTCAAGCTGAAAGAGAACGCGCAGGCACCAACCCGGGCGCACGAGGGGGATGCGGGGTTGGATCTGTATGCGTGTGAGGCTGCCCATGTTGGGCCAGGGGAGCGGTGGAGCGTGGGGACTGGGGTGGCGGTGGAGATTCCCGAGGGGCACGCGGGGCTGGTGCTGCCGCGGTCGGGGTTGGCGCGGGACCACGGGATCGCCCTCGTCAACGCGCCAGGACTGATCGACTCCGGCTACCGCGGCGAAGTGCGGGTGCTGCTGCTCAACACCGACCCCGCCGAGACCTTCCGTGTCGAACCAGGCGACCGCATCGCCCAGCTGCTGCTGACCCCGATCGCCACGCCGGAACCGGTCGAGGCGGAGCTGAGCGAATCGGCTCGCGGCGAAGGCGGCTTCGGCTCCAGCGGCCGCTGAGGGGGACGCCGGGGGTAACTCGGCGGACGGGGAGTGTCCGGCGAGTTACCCCCGGCGTCCCTGGACTGCTGCTTGGCGCGCCGACTCGTGGGCGGCCGCCTCTAGCTCATCCGGTAGCGGCTCCAGCTCGGGCCGGGTGCCGTAGCGGCGCTCTAGGGCTAGGGCGATCAGGTGGTCGGCCAGCCAGGCGTTCTTGGGGAGCAGGGGGCCGTGGAGGTAGGTGCCGATCACGTTGTCGCGGTGGACGCCCTCGTAGCCGTCGCGGTCGTTGTTGCCGTGGCCGGAGACGACGCGTCCCAGCGGCTTGGCGTCGGGGCCGAGGTAGGTGCGGCCGCCGTGGTTCTCGAAGCCGGCGATCAGCTTTGGCCCGGTGCCGAGGTCGGCCTCGATCGCGACGTTGCCGATCAGCCGCGGTCCCGGCTCGCGCACCGTCTCGAGGTCGGCGATGCCCAGTCCCGGCAGCTTCTCCTCACCCAGCTGGTAGCTGTGGCCGAGCAGCTGGTAGCCGCCGCAGACAGCCAGCAGCACGGCGCCGTCGTCGGTCGCGGCGGCGGCCGCCTCGCGCTTGGTGGCGACCATGTCGGCGGCGACGGCGATCTGGTCGCGGTCCTGGCCGCCGCCGATGTAGAGGAGGTCGTGGGCGCCGGGGTCGAAGCCCTCGCCGGGACCGGCGCCGCTGTGGACGAAGCCGATCCCGCGCCACTCGCAGCGCCGCCGCAGGAAGATGATGTTGCCGCGGTCGGCGTAGATGTTCATCTGCTCGGGATAGAGGGAGAGGACGCGCAGCTCCATCACGCGCTCCTTTCGAGGAGGACGACGAGCGAGCCGACGTGGATGTCGGTAGCGGGGATCTCCCGGCGGCCGGCGGGAACCAGTCCCCAGGCGGCGGCCTCGGCCTCGAGCTCCGCCGCGGTGAAGGTGGCGATCCGCACCTCGTTCGGTTCCTCGCTCAGCGATCCCTCGGGCGAGACCGTCTGGCGCAGCCGCCGGACGACGATCTCGCCGGGACCGACGGCGGCCTCGACCGCAAGGCTCGAGTAGACCCAGCCGTCGACCTCCCGCACGTCGGGGAGGGGGAGAGGGGCACCGTCGGGCTCCGGCATCGCCTCGATGATCGAGGCGGCGAGGATGCCTCGCGGCCGCAGCGCCGCGGCGATTGAGCGCAGGCTCTCAGCCCGCTCCCCGGCGCCGTCGAGAAGCTGCAGGAGGTGGGTCGGGGCGAGGACGAGGGCCGCCGGCTCGGTCAGCTCGAACTCCCGGGCGTCCGCCTCCAGGGTCGAGACCGGCAGGTCCGCACCCCGCGAGGCGAGCGCGGCGAGCAGCTCCGGCTCGCGGTCGAGCCCGACGACCCGGTGGCCGCGCCGGGCCAGGTGCAGGGCGACCCGGCCGGTGCCGCAGCCGAGCTCGAGGACCGGGCCGTCCTGGCGCTCGGCCAGCTCCTCCCAGAGCGGCAGGTCGGCGGCGTAGGCGCCGCACTCGACGTCGTGCCAGATCGCCGTGGCACCGCTCATCGCCAGAACTCCTGCGCCAGGCCGCGGTCGGCGAGCAGCTTGCGCAGCTCCAGCAGGGCGGTGTAGGTGGGGAGGGCGAAGAGGCGTCCCTGCGCGCCTTCCACGGCCTTGTCGAGCGAGGCGGAGATTCCCGGCACGACCTCGATCGCCTCCTCGGGCCAGCCGGCGTACTTCAGCCGCAGCGCCATCTCCGCCGCCCGGGTGCCGCTGCAGACGACGCGCCGGACGGCGCCGGCGAGCAGCTCGAAGTCGGCGTCCCAGATCCAGGAGACGTCGCGGCCGTCGGCGATGCGGTCGTTGAGGGCGATCCAGAGGTCGATCGGCTCGCCCTCGCGGCTCTCCAGCTGCAGCGTCCGCAGTACCTCGTTGGCGCCGGCCGGGTTCTTGATCAGCAGGATCGAGACCGGCGTGCCCCCGACCTCGATCGTCTCGACCCGGCCGAAGGCGGCGCGCATCTCACCCAGCGCCGCGGCGATCCGCTCCGGGGCGACGCCGAGCTCGATGCCGGCGGCCACCGCGGCGAGCGCGTTGTAGACGTTGTAGAGGCCGGGCAGCGGCAGCCGCAGGCGGATCTCACCGCCGGGCACGCGCACCGTCACCCGCGAGCCCTCCATCCCCAGCAGCTCGATCGCGGTCGCGGCGACCTCGGGCCGCGGCCGCTCCGCCCCGCAGTTGGGGCACGAGTAGTGGCCGAGGTGGCCGACGAAGGCGCGCGCGTAGGCGTAGGGATGGCCGCAGCGGCGGCAGTGCTTGGCGTCGAAGGCGTGCTGCAGCTCCGGCAGCGCCTGCGAGTCGTCCTCGATCCCGAAGTAGAGGACGCCCTCGCGCCGGGCGCCGGCCTCGGGGTCGCGGCCGAGATCGGCGATCAGCGGGTCGTCGGCGTTGAGGACGAAGCGGGTGCGACCGCTGCGCGCCGCCACCGTCTTCGCCCACTCGTCGGCCAGCGCCTCCATCTCGCCGTAGCGATCGAGCTGGTCGCGGAAGAGGTTGCCGAGCACGATCAGGGAGGGGTCGAGTTGCTCGGCGACCCGCGGCAGCCAGGCCTCGTCGACCTCGAACAGCCCTTCCTCGCCGCGCTGCTCGAGCAGCGCCGTCGCCACGCCCCAGGTCATGTTGGAGCCGGCGCGGTTGTGGACCGGGTGGCGGCCGTCGGCGGCCAGCACCGCGGCGATCATCCCCGCGGTCGTCGTCTTGCCGTTGGTGGCGCTGACGATCGTGGTGCCGTGGTCGAGGCCGGTGCCGAGGCGGGCGATCGCCTCCGGCTCCAGCCGCAGCAGCACGCGGCCCGGCAGCGTCGTGCCGCCGCCGCGGCCGCTGGCGCGGCTGGCGGCGCCGATCGCCCGCGAGAGGGCGCGCTTAGCGCCGAAGAGGGGAGAGGAGGTGCCCTCGGCGGCCATCAGGCCTCGCCGCCGTCGGGGACGAGGATCGAGAGCGCGCTCGGCAGCACCCGCAGCGAGACCGGCAGGTCGGTCAGGTGGTCGCCGTCGGCATAGACGGGAAAGGGGCGGCTGGCTTCGATCCGCAGGCGCGGCGCCCGGAAGACGCTGACCTCGTCCTTGCCGAGATGGGCGCCCTTGAGCACGTCGCGCAACCCGCTGAGGAAGCGCAGCTTGCCGACCTCTTCGATCGCGACCACGTCGAAGAGGCCGTCGTCGATCTCGGCCTCGGGGGCGATCCACATGCCGCCGCCGTAGACGCTGTTGTTGGCGACGTCGACGAAGTAGCCGCTCAGCCGCTTGCGTTCCTCGCCGACCGCGATCGTGAAGCGGGCCGAGCGCCACCCGATCAGCGTGCGCAGCATCGAGTAGACGTAGACGAGGTTGCCGCGGAGGAAGTGGGTTTCGTTGGCGAGGCGGTTGCACTCGGAGTCGAAGCCGACGCTGACAATGCCGAGGAAGCGCTTGCCGTTGGCCTCGCCGACGTCGATCCGGCGGCTGTGGCCGGCGAGGACGGTCTCGACCGCGGCCTCCGGCTCGGTGGGGATGCCGAGGGCGCGGGCGAGATCGTTGCCGCGGCCGGCGGGGATCAGCCCCAGCGGCGCCTCGGCGCCGGCCAGGGCGCCCCCGATCGTCCCCATCAGCCCGTCGCCGCTGACCACGACCGGCGTCTCGCCCGACTCGACCGCCGCCAGCGCCAGGTCGACGCCGTGCTCGAGGCTGCGGGTCCTCTCGACCCGGAAGACGGCGCGGCGGGCGTCCAGCGCAGCCTCGACCCGCGGCAGCAGCTTCAGGCTCTTGCCTCCGGCGGAGGCGGGGTTGACGAGCAGGGTCAGGGGCGTCCCGGCGGTCTCCATTGGCGCTCCAGCCTAGAGGGAGGGAGAGGCGGGATCGCCGCCGCGCAGGCGGGTGACGAGGAAGCTGCCGTCGCCGGCCGGTTGCGCCCAGATCGGCTCGAACGCGGCCCGCGCCAGGCGGTGGCGGAGGAGGCGGCCGCGGAAGCCCGCCGGCGTCTGCGCCGAGCGCGTCGAGGCCAGCGCCAGGAAGCCGCCCGGGCGCAGCACCCTGGCCGCCTCGGCCGGGCCGGGCCGGGCGTCGACGGCGACGAGCAGGTCGAAGTGGCCGTCGGGGAAGGGGAGCGAGCGAGGGCCGCCCTGCTTGAAGGCGACCCGGCCCTCGGGGTCGAGCCCGACCCGGTTGGTGGCCTCGCGAACCGCGTCGGCGTCGCGGTCGATCCCGCGCACACGGGCGCTGGGGAACTCGCGGGCGAGGAACAACGCCCCCTCGCCGTCCCCGCAGGCCACCTGCAGGATCCGTTCCGGATCGCCGACGTGCAGCACCGCGGCGGCCAGCGGCGTGAGGAGGGGAGAGGAAGGCACCCGCGGATCGTAGGCAGTCGCCGGTTTTCGCTTCGGACGGATTCAATAGGGTTCCGCCCGTGAGATCGCACTCGCAGCGCCGCCGCCTTGCCGTCAACGCGCTTGCCGCGCTCGCGGCCGTCGTCCTCGCGGCGATCCTGGCCTCTTGCGGGAGCTCGGGCGATTCGACCTCTTCCACCGCCCCCACGAAAACCGAAGCGAATGCGAGCGGCTGCAAGGAAGTAGAAGCGCCGGCGCCGAAGCACGTCAGCTTCAAGGCGCCGAAGCAGGTGCTGAAGCCGGGCGAAGAAGCGACCGCGGTGGTGAAGACCAGCTGCGGCACCTTCGAGATCGCCCTCGACACCAAGCGGGCGCCGAAGACGGCGAACTCCTTCGCCTTCCTCGCCGAAGAAGGCTTCTACGGCGACCTCACCTTCCACCGCGTCGTCCCCGGCTTCGTGATCCAGGGCGGCGACCCGGAAGGCACCGGCACCGGCGGCCCCGGCTACACCGTAACCGAGAAGCCGCCGCCGAACCTCGCCTACACCAAAGGCGTCGTCGCGATGGCGAAGAGCGAAGCCGACCCGCCGGGACGCTCGGGCAGTCAGTTCTACGTCGTCACCGCCCCCGACGCCGGCCTGCCGCCCGAATACGCCCTGGTCGGCAAGGTCAGCAAGGGGTTCGATGCGGTCACCCGGATCGAAGAGCTCGGCGGCGGCCCGGAAGAAAGACCGAAACAGACGGTCCTGATCGAAGAAGTGACGATCGAACACGGTTAGCCGGGCGGGTAAGCTCGGTTCCGTGGCAAAGGTTGACGTAGGCGATCGAGCCCCCGATTTCGCGCTGCCCGGGACGGGCGACAAGACCTACCGCCTCTCCGACTACCGCGGCCAGAACCTGATCCTCGCCTTCTACCCCGGCGACGCGACCACCGTCTGCACCAAGCAGTTCTGCTCCTACCGCGACCAGGGCGACCGCCTCGACGCCCTCGACGCCACCGTGCTGGGCATCTCGCCGCAGTCGGTCGATTCGCACGAGCATTGGGTCAAAGAGCAGGAACTGAACGTGCCGTTGCTGGCCGACGAGGACCTGGCGGTGGCGAAGAGCTACGGCGTCACCGGTTGGCTGGGGCCGCTGGCGCGCTTGACCGAGCTCAACGACACCCCCGGCGGGCGCTACGTGATGCGGGCGATCTTCATCGTCGACGGCGAGGGCGTCATCCGTTACCGCCAGGTCTCGCGCACGGGCAGCACCTACGAGTCCGTCGAGGACCTCGAGCAGGCGCTCGCCTCGGTCGCTTGACGGCGTCCGGCGCGCGGGACTTCGTCGTCGCCCCGCAGCCGCGGCTGCACGGGGAAACGGAAGGGGAGGGAAGCCCGGTGGTCCTCTGCCACGGGATCACCGCGACCCGGCGCTACGTCCTCCACGGCTCCAAGGCCCTGCCGCGCGCCGGCTACGCGGTCACCACCTACGACGCCAGGGGGCATGGCGAGTCTGACCCCGCCCCGGCAGGGGAGGGTTATGGATACCCGCAGCTGGTCGGGGACCTGGAGCGAGCACTCGGCGCGCAGGCCGGCGCAGGGCGGATCGTCCTCGGCGGCCACTCGATGGGAGCGCACACGACCGTCTCCTACGCGCTGAAGCACTCCCAGCGCGTCGCCGGCCTGGTGGTGATCGGACCCGTCTTCACCGGGACGATCCGGGAGGAGTCGCTGGCGTACTGGGACGGCTTGGCGGCCGCTCTGGAGACGGGCGGCGTCGACGGCTTCGTCGCCTACATCGGCGAGAGACAGGGGATCGACTCGCGCTGGCGCGACTCGGTGCTGCGCTTCACCCGCGAGCGGATGCTGCGGCAGCGTCACCCGCAGGCGCTGGTCCAGGCCCTGCGCGAGGTGCCTCGCTCGCGCCCCTTCGGCTCGCTCGAGGAGCTGGCGGCGCTCGACGTCCCCGCGCTCGTCATCGCCAGCAGCGACGAGGCCGACCCTGGCCATCCCTTCGAGACGGCCGCGGCCTACGCGGAAGCGTTGCCGCAAGCGCGATTGCTCAGCGAGGGGGAGGGAGAATCTCCGTTAGCCTGGCAGGGTGGGAAGCTGTCGAGGGAGATCGCCGCGTTCTGCGAGGAAATCGGCCATCTGCGGATCTAGGCAACCGCTCAGCTTTCGTTAAGTCAAAGTCTTTATCTTCATGTCGATGAACTTTCCGAGCGAGGCAACCCTGAGGCGAATCATCGCCTTCGTCGCCGTCGTCGGAATCGGCGTGGCCACCTACATCACGATCGCCGACTCGAGCGGGGGTTCGCCCGCCTGCCTGGCCGGCGGTGGCGGCTGCGAGACCGTCGCCAACAGCTCCTACTCGCACATCGCTGGCGTCAACATCGCGGTCTTCGGCATCGTCGGCTACGTCCTGCTGCTGATCAGCGCCTTCTTCGCCAACGACGCGGCCCGGTTCGGCGGCTTCGCGGTCGCGCTCGGCGGCTTCGGCTTCAGCGTCTACCTGACCTACCTGGAGATCTTCAAGATCGAAGCGATCTGCCAGTGGTGCGTCGGCAGCGCCGTCTTGATGACGATCCTCTTCCTCCTCAACGCCACCCGCCTGATCGGTTACGCGGGCACCAACGGGACGGCGATCCCGAAGCGGTCCGGGAGCGAGGCGGAAGCGGCATAGTCGGGTCCGACCGCGGGACGGCCGGGCAAGCACGAGACGATCACGACCAAGGGAGGATCGATGAGCAACAAGCGGGAGCGGGAGAAGCGTCGCGAAGAACGCATGCGCGCCGAAGAGCACGTCGACGGCGGCGAGCGCCGCACGCGGCTGCTGCAGATGGGCGCCGGAGCGGTCTTCCTGGCGATCGTGGCGGTGGTCGTGCTGATCGTCGTCAATTCCTCCAGCAGCGGCAGCGGCGGCGACACCAAGCTCGAGGAAGTCCCCGTCATCGACAAGCTCCTCAAGGGCATCCCGCAGGAAGAACTCGAGCTCGGCGACTCGAACGCGCCGGTCACGCTCTACGAGTACGGAGACCTGCAGTGCCCGGTCTGCAAGGGGTACTCCGAAGAAGTCCTGCCCCCGATCATCGAAAGCAAGGTCAAGAAAGGGGAAGTGAAGATCGTCTTCCGCAACTTCCTCATCATCGGCCCCGATTCGACCCCGGCGGGCGCGGCGGCGATCGCCGCGGGCAAGCAGGGCCGCGGCTGGTCTTACATCGAGCTCTTCTACCGCAACCAGGGCACCGAGAACTCCGGCTACGTGACGCCGGAATTCATGGAAGCGGTGGCCAAGGGCGCGGGCGTCAAGGACCTCGCCGAATGGAACAAGGAACGGGAAAGCAACGAAGTCATCGCCGAGGCGAAGAACACCACCGCCGAAGCCCAGAAATTCGGCTTCACCGGCACGCCTTCCTTTGCGATCGAAGGCCCGGGAGCCAAGGGCATGGAACTGCTGGGAACGCCCGGCTCGACCAGCGCCCTCGAAGAATCGATCGAAGAAGCTAGCTGATCCTTCACCTGCTCCTCGCCTAAGTTGACATAACCGCCATTATCGTGCGTTGATGTAGTGGTCTTCGTTTCCTGAGACCGTGAGGGCGTTCGGCACGCTGTCCATCAGGGAGGCTCTTCCTTCGGTCGGGACGAAGACGGTCACCGCCCAGCGGTAGGCGGAGGCGCCGATGCCGAGTGCCCGTGCCGGCAGGCGGATCACGATCGTCGAGCCGTCACGACCGGCATGAACGGGAACGAAGGTCCGTTCTTCTTCGGGTTCCGTAGACGTGCCGACGATCTCTCCGCCTTCCCAATGAAGGGACAGCCGCTTGTTCATGGGAAGGGTGGCAAGTTCCGCCTGGGCCGTCGCGGGCACGCTGCCGGCGAACCGCAGTGAGAAACAGGCGGCGTCTCCTTCGATCGCGTGCATGACTTCCAGGAGATCGGCGGACGGAGGCTGTTCGTCCGTCAGTTCATAGCCGTGCGAGAGGCGGATGTCGTGGCGAGGATCCCCGGCGGATGACCGCCTGGCGGACGGGCAGGGCTCCACCGCGGTCTCGATGGCCGTCTGGGTCTCCTTTTCGGCGGTGTGTTCGTCGTCGGCTTTGCGGCTCGATTCAAGCTCCTGTTCGTAGAGAGCCATCAGCGTTTCCCTGGTTCCGTCCGAGGGCACGTTGACGTTGAAGAGGGCCGGGTAGGCCGGATTGAAGGCGGACATCGTTGCGACCCACCAGCGGCCCGATTCGTGTACGGCGAGCACGGTTCGGGGCCTCGTCGGATCGGGCGTGTCCTGGAAGTCGATGGAGGTCTCGACGAATGCCAGCTTGCCCTTCTGTTCCGTTCTCCCCGCCTGGACGGTGAAGCCACTCGATTCCGGTATGCCCGTGGTCTCCCCCGTGTAGAAGAGATAGAGAGGCAGCATTTGAGCGCACTCACCTCGAAAGCTGAAGCGCACCTTGGGGCTGATGAGGCGGCAGGCATCGCCGAGCCGACGCGAAGCGCGGGGAGCTCCAGCCGCGTCGGCGAACTCTTCCACGGCTTCGGCTGGGCTCGCCGCACCCTCTCCTGACGACGCCCCCTTCCCGCAGGCCTCCAGTCCCACGACGAGGATCGAGAGCACGAGAATCAGAAGGACATGGCGACGACGCCCCAGGGCCGACATCGAACACCCATCGGCAGCGGCCAGCCAGCGCTTTAAGAGAGAGCGGTTCGAGTGGTCTCAGCGACGCACCCGCACGCTGGTCGCGGCCGGCTTGCAGCTCGGCGCCCGCGCGGTCGCGACCAAGCGGCCGCTGTGGCGAGGCCGGATCCGGATCAGGGCCCGACCGCGGCGATTGGTCCGGGTCCGGTGGCCGGCGAGCCTGACGAGCGCACCGCGCCGGCAGGCTGCGACGTTACTGCGGAGCAGGAAGCGGAAGTGCTGCGCCTTGCCGCGGACGGCCTTGCGCGGGCGCACCCGCAGGTGGGTCCAGGCGCCCGCCTTTTGCGCCGCGACGGCGGCTTCGGGATCGCAGCCGGGCTTGGCGAAGACGTCGCTGCCGAAGGGCTTGAGGCCGGCCGCGCCGGCGTAGGCCAGGTGCGGGAGGCCGAAGTCGTCCTCGCTCCAGCGCAGGAACGCGTAGTGGTTGTAGGGGGTTTGGGTGACGGTCCCGGGCTCGATGCAGGGCGAGAGCATCACCGCCCCCACCCTGCCCCCGCCGCTGCCGTATTCGGGGCCGCCGTTGTTGGGCGTGTTCGGCCCCGCCGGCTCGTTGCAGCAGGACGAGGCGCCGCTGGCGGACTCGTCGAAGGTGACGAAGATCGCCCCCTGGTCGCGGTAGGCGGCTGACGCCTCGATCCGCGGCACCCATTCGCGCAGGAAGGCTTCGATCCCGGCGAAGCCGCCCGGCAGCGCCGGGTTGGCGCAGGTTTCGTCGTGGCCGTCGGAGCAGAGGTCGGGGGTGATGAAGCTGTAGCTGGGCGTGGTTCTCGCCCTCGCCAGATCGCCCGGCAGCCGACTGAGGTCGACGTCGTTTTCCTGGCAGGTCGGGAAGTCGATGATCGAGTGGAAGTAGACGAAGGGGTTGTGCCGGGCCGCGTACTGGTCGGCCGCCCGCGCTTTCTGGGTCGGGTCGATCGCGCCGATCGCCGGGTGGCGGCAGCTCGCCGGTTCGCCTTCGGGGACCGCGTTGGCCATGTCCTGCATGTAGCCGTGCCAGCTCAGGCCGGCGCCTTCGAGCTGGTTGGCAACGGTGCGGACGCCGCGCGGGAAGACGCAGCCCTGTCCCAGTGCGACGCTGTCTTCGCGCAGCGTCCCCGGCAGCATCTCGGTGTAGAGCTGGCAGTCGGACTGCGTCTGCGGGTTCGGCGGCTGGCCGCTGACCATCGCGATGTAGTTGTCGAGGCTCTCGTGGCCGATCCCGTAGTAGTTGGGGATGAAGGCGCCGGCTTCGCGCAGCGTCGTGCCCAGGTACGGCGCCGGCGAGTTGGGCCCGAAGCTGGTTTCGGCGTTCTCGTTCTCCAGCACGATCACGAACAGGTGCTTGATCTGGGGGACGCCGGCGGGCAGGTTCGCTTCGGCCGCCGAGGCACGCGCCCCTCCCCCGCCCCCGCAGGCGATCTGCGCTTCGCGGAAGGCGCGGCGCAGCTGCTTGACGACGCGGTGGCGCTGCCGCCGCAGCTTGTGGATCCGCTTCGCCAGGTGCCGGCGCCTGGCCCCGTCCGCCTCGTGCCTTGCCCGCCGCAGCTTGCGCAGTCGCCGATCGATCCGGGCGAGACGCTGCTTCAGCTTGCCGATCTTCCGCCTCGCCGCCGGGCACGGCGGCACCACCGTCAGCGTCGCTTCGGTGTCGGTCGCGAACTGGCGTTCAGCGGCGTCCTCGAGGAAGGCGCAGACGGTCTCGGGACCGGGCGCGCCGAGCTTCGCTCTGACCGAGACCGACTGCGAATACGCCGCCCCGGGCGTCGGCGCCGGCAGGACCCGGTCGATCGCGGTCGGTCCTTCGGTGCCGGCGAAGGAGCCGCCGCACTCCGGCGCGAAGCGGACCCGCAGCCGCAGCGGTTGGGCGGCGACGTCGAGCGCGCTCGCTTCGGCGGCGACGTCTACCCGGAGCGGGAAGGCGGTGCCGGCGGCGACGGCTTCCGGCGCCTGCGCGGTGACGCTGACCGGCTCGTCGAGCGCGGCCGCCGCCGGCTGGGCCGCGAGCAAGGCGACGCCCAGCGTCGCCAGCAGGACCGCCACCCGCTTCAAGGCTTCAGCCCGAGCTTCGAGGGGTGGCGGAAGGTCCGGCCCGGAGTCGCGGCCCGGTAGCGGAAGCCGAGCCGCTCCAGGTAGCCGCTGGTGTGCAGGGTCGCGAGGTCGTGCTCCTTCGGGCGCCCGGCGAGCGCTTGGCCGCCGAGGCCGGCTGGGGGCGCCCCCGCCCCACAAGCCTGGCTGACGATCTGCGGCGGGTCGGGCAGGTGCGGGACTTCGTAGTTCGGCTTCGCTTCGAAGTCGAAGGAGCGGGCGATGTTGCGCGCGTACTTGTCGCGCAGCGTCAGCGGCGGCAGGCCGAAGCGGTAGCGGATCAGCTTCAGGATCGACTCGAAGCCGTAGATGTTGTGGTCGACGTGGCCGCGGCGCGCGTAAGGCGAGACGAGGACCGCCGGGATCCGGATCCCCATCTGGCCGAAGTCCTGGTTGACGTCGGCGTTGGCGCGGTCGTCGGGCACCCGCGGCGGGCGCACGTGGTCGAAGAAGCCGCCCCACTCGTCGTAGACGATGAAGAGAGCGCCGCGCTTGAACTGCGGGCTTTCGAGGAAGGCGTGGACGACGTCGGCCATGAAGGCCTGACCGAGGCGGACGTCGCCGTGCGGGTGCTCGTCGCCGGAGGTGCCCTGTTCCTCGCCGTTGAAGGCGGGGTCGACGAAGGAGACCGCCGGCAGCGTCCCGGTCGCGCAGCGCTCGTAGTACTCCTGCACCTGGCCGGAGCGGGCCAGCCCCGGCGCCCCCCACAGCGCCGAGACGGGGATGTCGGTGTAGAAGTAGCGGTTGGAGACGCCCGCGGCCGCGAGCGCGGCGAAGATCGTCGTGTCCGGGAAGCCGAGCCCGGTCGGGCTGAGCGGCAGGGTGTTGTCGATCATCCCGTAGGACTGGGCGGCGTGCATGTACTCGCGGTTCGGGTAGGTCGAGGCGAGCAGCGAGCAGAAGAAGCGGTCGAAGGTGGTGAAGGAGCGCGCCACCGCGGGGATGAACGGCAGGTCCTGCTCGGCGTAGTAGCCGATCGAGAAGGCGTCGTTTTCGCCCGAGCGCAGGAAGCCGTCCATGCGGCCGCCGTCGAGCTGCTGACGCCCGCCCAGCCAGGAGTGGTCGGGGTCCGGGTGGGCGCAGCCCTGGAAGTCGCCGGTGAGCCGGTGGGTGCCGTGCTGGTTGCCGGCCGCGTCGGCGTAGCTGAGGCCACCCTGCCTGCCGTCGGCGTTGGGCAGCCAGCCGAGGTAGTGGTCGAAGGAGCGGTTCTCCATCATCAGCACGACGATCGTGTCGAGCGGCAGGTTGCGCGGGCTCGGCACGTTGACCCGGCTGCGCTTGGAGACCTCGGCGAGGATCGTGTCAGGGCTGAGGACGCCGGCCAGCCCCGCACCGAGCCCGGCGGTGACCGCGGCGCGCTGGAGGAACTCTCGCCGGCGCAGCCCTTCCTCGGAGTCGTCCCAACCCTCGATGCTGCTCACGCCTCGACTATAAGCCGCTTTCCGCCGCCTTTGTGAAGGCGGAGTGACAAATGATGGAGCGGATTTCCTATCCGGTCGGAGTGGCGCTGCCGTGGATCAGCGGCCGCACGATCGGCGGCGCCTTCGGCAGCGCGTCGTGCTCGAGATCCCCCACTTCGAACCCCGCGGCGCCGATCGCGGCGGCGGTGTCGCGGTTGCAGTGGCAGCCGTCGCCGAGGAAGCGCCAGGGGGTCTCCAGCCGGTCCTGCCACCTGGCGAGCTTCGGGTTGCGGGAGCGGACGTGCTCGAGGAAGAGGAACCGGCCGTCGGGTTTGAGGACGCGGGCGATCTCCGCAAGCGCGGCGGCCGGGTCCGGGACCGTACAGAGGACCAGCGTCACCACCGCCGTGTCGAAGGAGTCGTCCTCGAACGGCAGCCTTTCCGCCGGGGCTTCGACCAGCTCCGCTTGGTCGGGCGCCAGCTTCTGCCGCAGCTGCTTGGTCATGTGCGGGTCGGGCTCGACCAGGGTAAGGCTCTCGATCGCTTCCGGATAGTGCCGCAGGTTGAGCCCGGTCCCGGCTCCCAGCTCCAGCACTCTCCCCCGCGCTCCGGCCAGCAGCTCCCGCCGCATATCGCGCAGGCCCGCCTCCTCGGTCGCCTCGAAGCCGCGGTCGTAGAAGGCGGAGAACAGCCGCCCCCAGGTGGCGTCGTAGATCCTTCCCATGGCTCGCCTTTGGTGAGTTGTGGGTGTTATAGGGGCCTCAACTCACCAATCGTGCTCAGGCGGCGTCGTGCTCGCGCGCTACCTCTTCGTCCAGCGTCCCATCGGCGCTGTCGCCCTTGCTCGCCGCCGCCCGCTCCTCGTAGGCGCGGCGGGCGCCGTGGTCGACGTCGATCATCAGCTTGTCGACCCCCATCGCGCGGCCGATCCACTCGCGCCAGGAGCGCGGCAGCGGGCCGAGGATCTTGTAGAGGATGCCGTTGGCGCGCGGGACGAAGACGTCGAAGCGCGGCACTTCCATCGCGTCGACGATCTCGTCGGCGACGTCGGAGGCCTCGACCGGCTTCACCCATTTCTGGCCGACCCCGCTGGTCAGCTCGGTGTTGACCACGGTCGGCATCACGCACAGCACCTCGATGCCGGTGTCGCGCAGCTCGGTCCGCACCGCCTCGCTGAGGCCGACGACGGCGTGCTTGGTCCCCGAGTAGGTGGCGATGCCGGGAACCCCCGCTTTGCCGGCCTGGGAGGCGATGTTGACGATGTAGCCGCTGCCCCGCGGGCGCAGCCGCTGGATCGCCAGCTGGGTGCCGGTGATGACCCCGAGGAAGTTGATCTCGACCTGGCGGCGGATCGAGTCCTCGCCCTCCTCGGCGAACGGCGTCACCGGCATGATCCCGGCGTTGTTGACGACCGCGTCGAGCGGCCCGAGCTGACGCGCGGCCTCGTCGAGGAAGTGCTCGAAGGAGGAGCGACTGGTGACGTCGAGGGCCAGCGCCACGGTGCCGCCGCCGAGCTCTGCGGCGCTTTTCTCCGCCAGCTTGAGGTCGAGGTCGCCGATCGCGACGCGGCATCCCTTCGCGACCAGCGCCGCCGCGGTCGCCTTGCCGATCCCGCGCGCACCGCCGGTGATCGCGACCACCTTGCCGCTGAGTGAACGCCGCTCCTTCGCCATCGTGCTCCTCCTCCGTTGCGGCGACCTTCCCTAGGCCGCCGGTTTGTAGACCGTGACCACGGCGGCACCGCCGAGGCCGATGTTGTGCTGGAGCGCCACCTTGGCGCCCTTCACCTGTCGCTTGTCGGCTTCCCCGCGCAGCTGCCAGGTCAGCTCCGAGCACTGCGCCAGCCCGGTCGCGCCGAGCGGGTGGCCCTTGGAGATGAGACCGCCGGAGGGGTTGACGACGGGACCGTCGCCGCCGTAGGTGGTGGCTTCCGCCTCGACCAGCTTGTGCGCCTCGCCCTCGGCCGCGAAGCCGAGCGCTTCGTAGGTGATCAGCTCGTTGGCGCTGAAGCAGTCGTGCAGCTCGCAGACGTCGACCTCGCCGGCGGCCACGCCTGCTTCCTCATATGCCGCGTCGGCCGCGGTCTTCGACATGTCGGAGCCGACGATCGTCATGCAGTCGGCGCCCTCGTCGAAGGTCGAGCTGAGGTCGGTGACCATCGACTGGCCGGCGATCTCGATCGCCTGGTCCCAGAGCCCGTGCGCCTCGACGTAGCGCTCGGAGGCGACGATCGCGCAGGCCGAGCCGTCGGAGGTTGGCGAGCACTGCAGCTTGGTCAGCGGGTCGTGGATCATCTTCGCCGCCTTGATGTCCTCCAGCGAGTACTCGTCCTGGAACTGGGCGTAGGGGTTGTTGACCGAGTGCTTGTGGTTCTTCCAGCCGATCCAGGCGTAGTGGTCGGGTTCGGAGCCGTACTTCTGCATGTGGTCGCGGCCGGCGTTGCCGAACATCTGGGGTGCCGGCGGCGAGGCCTCGGGCTCGCGGATCTCGAACATCCGCATCGCGTGCTTGTCGAGCGCGTTGGTGCGGTCGGTGTACTTGACCCCGAGGCTGCCCGGCTCCATCTTCTCGAAGCCGAGCGCCAGCGCGCACTCGACGAGGCCGCCTTTGACCGCCTGCCGGGCGAGGAACAGCGCCGAGGAGCCGGTCGAGCAGTTGTTGTTGACGTTGACGACGGGGATGCCGGTGAGGCCGAGCTGGTAGAGCGCCCGCTGCCCGTAGGTCGAATCGCCGTAGCAGTAGCCCGCGTAGGCCTGCTCGACGTCCTCGTAAGGGATGCCGGCGTCGGCGAGCGCCTTCTCCCCCGCCTCTTTGGCCCAATCCGGGTAGTCGCCCTCCTTGGTGCCGGGCTTCTCGAACTTGGTCATCCCGACCCCGATCACGAACGTGCGGTTGCTCAACTCTTCGCTCCTCCCATGTTTGGCTGACTGGCCAAATCTAGCGCGGAATCGGGATTCGGCCACAGCCGCCAGGCGAGGAAGGCGATCGCGATGCCCAGCGCCGTGCCCAGGGCGCGCTGGCCGGCGGCCTCGAAGGCGCCCTCGCCGAGGGTGGCGGTCATCAGCACCACGTAGGTGGTGATCGCGGCGGTGAAGAGCGCGTACTGGACGGTCAGCAGGCCGAAGCTGAGCGCGGCGGCAAGGGTCAGCACCGCGCCGACGACGAGGTCGTCGGCGCCGAAGGACTCGGCGACGATCGTGGCGAGGGTGAGGCCGAGGACGGAGCCGAGCGCCCGCAGGACCAGGCGGTGGTCGGTCTCCTCGCGGTCGGGTCGCATGACGAAGAGGATCGTCAGCGGGACCCAGTAGCCGTGGTTGGTCATCCCGAGCAGGCGGTAGGTGGCGACGCCGGCGGCGAGGACGGCGCCGAAGCGGATCGCGTGGCGGGCGCCGATCGAGGCGAGGGTGAGGTTCGAGCGCAGGGCGTCGAGGGCCTGCCGGGTGCTCCAGGCCTTTTCCGGCTCGTCGTCGGCGCGGTCGACCGCGAGCCAGACGACCAGCGACCAGGCGACCTGGGTGAGGCCGCCGAGGGTCCCGTAGAGGAGCGCGGGCCCGGCGTCGCTGACGGGCAGGAAGAGCCCCTGGGCGATCAGGCAGGCGAGGGCGACGGTGAGGCCGACGATCGCCAGCCGCAGCGAGACCGCGAAGAAGTAACCGGCGAGCAGGCCGACCAGGCCGAGGCCGAGGATCGCGGTGACGGCGGTCTGGCTGCTGAGAATGCCGAAGGCGGCGAAGAGGCCGATCAGGGGCGCGGTGGCGGCCTGCCAGGCGGCGCGCGGCCGCGCCGGCGCGTCCATCCCAGGGAAGCCGTTGAGCAGGGCGCCGGTCGCCAGCGCCCCCTTGGTCGGGGCGTTGAAGCCGAGCTCGAGGACCAGCGCCAGGCCGATCGGGACCGCGAGCAGGAAGCCGCGGCGGATCGCCGGGCCCGGCTCGCTCGGGCCGATCGCGAAGAGTGGCGAGGCGCGCAGTTCCCGCGCCCTCCCCGAGGCGTTGAAGAGACGAGAGCTGGGGCGCCGGGCGGGCACGCTCTGAGGGTAACCTGAGGGGTCGTGGTAATCGCCGCCGTCAGCTCCGATCCCGCCGCCGGAGTGGGGATTCTCGCCGCGCTCGCGGCGGGGATCGTCTCCTTCCTCTCTCCCTGCGTGCTGCCGCTGGTGCCGGGCTACCTCTCGGCGGTGACCGGCGTCTCGGCGGCCGAGCTCGACGACGCCGGCTGGCGCCGGGTGCTCGGCCCGAGCCTCCTCTTCGTGGCGAGCTTCTCGGCGATCTTCATCCTGCTCGGGCTGACCGCGACCGGCCTCGGCTCCTTCCTCGACGAACACAAGGCGCTGCTGACGAAGATCTCCGGGGCGCTGATCGTCGCCATGGGCGTGCTCTTCGTCTCCTCGCTGTTCATCACCAGGCTGAACCGGGAGTGGCACGTCGACGCCCTGCTGGAGCGGGCGGGCAAGGGCGGCCCGATCGTCGCGGGGGCGGCCTTCGCGATTGCCTGGACTCCCTGTATCGGCCCGACCCTGGGGGCGATCCTCTCGGCCGCGGCGCTGACCGAATCGGCCGGCCGCGGGGCGTTCCTGCTGGCCGTCTACTCGGCCGGCCTGGCGATCCCCTTCCTGCTCACCGCGCTGGCCTTCTCGCAGATGACGACCGCCTTCGCCGTCGTCAAGCGCCACTACCAGGCGATCGTCGCCGTCGGCGGCCTGATCCTGATCGCGATGGGCATCCTGATCTGGACCGGCGAGCTCTTCCAGCTCAACATCGAAGCCCAGAACTGGCTCGAAAAGACCGGTATCGACTTCTGGAACAGCGTCTGACGCCGAGTCCGCGAAAAAGCACCCTCAAGGTGCCTTTTTGCGGCCTCGTGATCAGTTCCGCGCCGGCGCGACCGTCTCGAGCTCCTGGCCGACGGCCTCGACGATCTCCAGGCCATCGTCCTCGAGGTCGCGCGAGCAGACGATCCGGAAGCGGCCGGTCCCGATCTCCCCGTCGGGCACCACCGGCAGCCCTCGGATCGTGTCCCACCCGAGTCGCTCGACCTCGAAGGGATTCATCCGCACCTCCGCCGCCGGGAAGGGGCAATTCATGTTGTGCTGGTCGATCGCCTTCGAGATCGCCTCGAGGTTCTTCGCCTCCGGGGAAGCCATGCCGGGAGTCTAGGTCCTGATCAGCGGACCACGAACCGCGCGACGTCGACTTCGCCGCTCAGTGGCGCGAACCTGGGGGTCCAGGCCATGACCAGCTTGCGGCCCTGTGGCGCGGCGGCGGCGTGAGGAGTGAGGTCGCGCGGGACGCCGGGAACCCGCCCCAGATTGAGCGGCTGGCCGTTCAGGCGGTAGGCGCGAATCGCCGTGCCACGGTTCCTGAGGGCGAGGAAGATGTGCCGCTTCGCCCGCATCACGGCGATCGGAATCGCCTTGGAGGCACTGCGGCTGTTGGGGGTAGCGACAGCGCCGAAGCCGCGGTCGAGAGTGCCGTCCGGGCCGTAGCGAAGGAGCATCGCCCGATTCCCGTGGGGGCGGGTCGAGCCGTTCGCGGCGGCGAGGATGCTGCCATCGCGACGGACGGCGAGCGCGGTGATCTTCCCGCGCAGCCGGTGCGGCGAGAGAACGCGCCCGTCGTGGCCGAACTTCGGGTCCGGCGTCCCGTCCGGCAGCAGGCGCGCCAGCGCCGGGCGGCTGTTGGCGTAGCCGGCCAGCACCAGCTTGCCATCGCCCTGCGCCTCGAGCTGGAGAGCGCCGCTGGGAAGGTCGGCGCCGAAGCGGACGAGACCGAAGCCGGTGCCGTCGAAGGACGGGTCGAGGGCTCCGTCAGGCGTGAGCTTCACCACCGCCATCTGCGCCTGGGAGGTGGCTCCTGCCGCCGCCACCCCACCGCCGGGCAGCGCAACCAGGGAGTAGAGCCGGATGCTTCCCAATCCCAGCCCGGCGGTGTTCACCGAGCCACCGCTTCCGAACGAGGGATCGAGCTTCCCCCCGGCGATCCGGCTGATCGTCGTCCCGTGTGAGAGCACGAAGAGCCGTTCCGAGTTGCCGGCGGCAAGGGCGTTGACCGGAGCGATGCCCGGCAGCGTCAGGTACCCCCTGCTCCCAAAGCTGGGTTCGAGTTCGCCGTCACGCCGGTAGCGGGCGATCACGGCCGTGCTCGGGCTCGTGGTCGGCAGCCCGCGGGCGCCGTTGGCGGCGACGTAGATGGAGCTGCCCGGTGCCACCGTCATCGCATTGACCTCTCCATAACCCAGGAGCGGTTCCGGTCCTATGACCACGCCCTGATTCCCGAAGCTGTGATCGAGCTCCAGCGGCGGCGCCGCCGCCAGCGCCGGCGAGATCGCGAGCGGGAACAGCGAGATCGCGATCGCGGCGAGGGCGATGAAGACGCGCTTGGACATGCCGTTGACTAAGAACCGCGCCAAGCCGCCATAGTCGCGGAAACGGAGGGTCTCACGCCTCGCGCACCTACTTAGGCGGGGTTAATTCAACGCGCCGATACTGGCCCCGATGCCCTCCCGGTTGCCCCGGCTCTCACCCGCCATGGCGCTGTTCCCGCTCCGGATCTTCCTCGGAGTCACCTTCGTCTATGCCGGGATCCAGAAGCTCTCCGACCCCGGCTTCCTCCATCCCGGCGCGCCGACCTACATCGGCACCCAGCTGCACGGCTTCGCCAACGGCACCCCGGGCGGGTTCATCCTCGAAACTTTCGCCATCCCACACCCGACGGTGGCGGGCGTCGGCGTCGCGATCACCGAGATCGCGATCGGGCTGCTGACGATCGCCGGCTTCTACACCCAGGCCGCCGCGGCCGGTGGCCTGGGGCTCAACTTCCTCCTCTTCCTCACCGCGAGCTGGAACACCACGCCCTACTTCCTCGGCCCTGACCTCGTCTTCAGCTTCGCCTGGCTGCCCTTCGTGCTGACCGGGGCGAGCGGGCAGCCAGCGCTCGACAACGTCTCCCTGCGGCCCTCGGAGGCGATGATGCGCCGCACCCACCTGCGCCCGCCCGACCCCCGCCAGCGGCCGGAGGTTGCCGCGCGCTCGACCCGGCGCATGCTGTTGGCCGAGTTCGCAGCCGCGGCGCTGGCGATAGCCGGCATCTCGACCCTCGCCAAGGGCAGCTACACGGCGGCCCACACGCTGACCGGCGGCGGCGCCAAGGGCAAGGGCGGCGGCGGGACGGGAGGCGGCTCGGAAGGCAGTTCCAGCGCGAGCAACAGCGGCGCCTCCAGCACGGCTTCCAATGCCAATGTCCCGTCGAACGCGGTCAAACTCGCCCCCGGCAGCCGCCTGCCAAAGGGCCAGGCGGCCACGTACTCCGACCCCGGCGACGGCTCGCCCGACATCCTCATCCGCGACTCCGAAGGCAACCTCAAAGCCTTCAGCGCCGTCTGCACCCACGCCGGCTGCACCGTCGGCTACGAAAACGGCACGATCGTCTGCCCCTGCCACGGCGGCGAGTACGACGCCGAAACCGGCGAAGTGATCGCCGGCCCCCCTCCCGCTCCGCTCGAACCGAAGAAGGTGGTCGAAGCGGGCGGGGAGATCTACGCGATCCCGGCTTAGAGATCGACGCCCCGGGCCTAGCTAGGAGGCTGGGGGCCGGCGGCGAATCCCTCAGCGATGAGCACGAACCGGATGGAGGCCTTCTCCGACGGCGTCTTCGCGATCGCGATCACCCTGCTGGTGCTCGAGATCCACGTCCCCGAGCCCGGCGCCGGCGCGAGCCTCGGGCACGAGCTGCTCGCCCAGTGGCCGAGCTATGCGGCCTTCGTCGTCTCCTTCCTCACGATCGGGATCATCTGGATCAACCACCACGCGATGGTCCGGCGCCTGCGCGTCATCGACCACTCGATCCTGATCTGGAACCTGCTCCTGCTGATGACGGTCTCCGCCCTCCCCTTCACCACCGCGCTGATGGCCGCCTACCTGAAGCAGGGCCAGGGCGAGTCCCTCGCCGCCGCCGTCTACAGCGGCAGCTTCCTGCTGATGAGCCTGGTCTTCTCCGGCATGAACCGCCACATCCTCTTCGAGCGGGTCGACTTCCTCGAAGAAGGCCTCGACGAGGACCGTCGTCGCCTCACCCTCAAACGCGGCGTCGTCGGCCTCATCCCCTACGCGCTCGCCACCGCCCTGGCGGCGGTCACCCCCTACCTGACCCTTGCCATCTGCGCCGCCGTCGCCGTCTTCTACGCCAGCCCCGCCGCCAGCTCTCCCGACGCTCCCACCCTCGGCGCCCGATGACCGATCTTCCACTCACCGGCGGCTGCAACTGCGGCGCGGTCCGCTTCGAGGTGACCGCGCCGCTGGTGGAGGCCAGCTACTGCCACTGCAGGCGCTGTCAGCGCCGTACCGGTGCAGCGGCCTCACCAAACGCCCACCCCGCCGAGGGCAGCTTCCGGATAGTTCGCGGTGCCGCGACGCTGAGGATGTGGCAACCCGAGGGCGGCGGCGAGAAGTGTTTCTGTGGCGAGTGCGGCTCCTCGCTGTTTGCTCGCAACCCCTCTCACGCGAACCCGATCGGCATTCGGATGGGCACCTTCGACGCCGATCCCACAGTCCGCCCTGGCGTCCGGCAGTTCGTCGCCTCCGCCGCCCCCTGGGAGCCGATCCCCGACGACGGCCTCCCGCGCTTCCCGGAAAGCCGTCACGCCGGGACTTGAGCCCACCTCCATAGGTCTGCGCCGGCCGGGATCGTCCGTCCCTCCTGCGTCCTACGATCGCTGTAAATGGCCTTCGAGCGGACCATTGCCCACCTCGACATGGACGCGTTCTATGCGTCGGTCGAGCTGCGGCGGCGGCCGGAGCTGAAGGGGAAGCCGGTCGTCGTCTGCGGGTCGGGGCCGCGGGCGGTGGTGACTACTGCGAGTTATGAGGCGCGGAAGCTGGCGGGGATCCATTCGGCGATGCCGGCGGCGGTGGCGCGGCGGCGGTTGCCGGACGCCATCTACATACGGCCGGACTTCCCGGCTTATCGGGAGGCCTCGGGGCAGGTGATGGACATCCTGCGGCGCAATGCCGAGGTGGTCGAGGTCGTCGGGCTGGACGAGGCCTACCTGGACCTGACCGGGATCTTCTCGCCGAAGGCGACGATGCGGCGGATCGCGGTCGAGATCCGGGAGGAGACCCAGCTGACCTGCTCGGTCGGCATCTCCGAGAGCCGGATGCTGGCGAAGATCACCAGCGAGCTCGGCAAGCCGGCGGGGATGGTCGTACTCTCGCGGCAGGACGCCCTGAAGCGCTTCGCCGACCACTCCCCCGGCCTGATCCCCGGCATCGGGCCGAAGACCGTCGCGCGGCTGGAAGCGATGGGCATCGGCACGCTCTTCGAACTGCAGCTGCGCGACCGCGAGGAGCTGGAAGCGGCCTTCGGCCCCCGCTCGGGCGCCTGGCTGCACTCCCGCGGTCACCTCCGCGACGAGACCCCGGTCACACCCGAGCACGAGACCAAGTCGCAGTCGGCCGAGATCACCTTCGACGTCGACGTCAACAAGCGCGATGAGCTGGAGCGACACCTGGCCGAGCTCTCGCAGGAGCTCTGCCGGCGCCTGCGCAAGAAGGAACTCGAGGGACGCACGATCGGGATCAAGGTCCGGCTCGACGACTGGACCAACGTCACCCGCTCGCACACGATCGAGGAGCGGACCAACGATCCGGAGGTGGTCGCGCCGATCGCCCTCGACCTGCTGCGCGCCTACGACCCGCAGCGGCCCGTGCGGCTGCTGGGCGTCCGCGTCGCCGCCTTCGAGAAGGACGAGGCCGAGCCGGAGAGGACCACTGGCCAGCTCCAACTCGGCCTCGTCAATTAGTTCCGCGGCCTCCTTAGTACCCGCTCGGGTGACAAAGGAACCTTGTGCTTAGCGGCACTCCTACCGGCTGGCCAGCACCGTGCCGACGCCGGGGAAGCCCAGCTTCCGCTTCACCGCCTCGGTCAGGTCGTAGTCGCGGCCGGCCACGTAGGGGCCGCGGTCGATCACCGGCACCGTCACCGAGCGGCCGTGGTAGCGCAGCTTCACCATCGTCCCGCAGGGCAGCGTCTTGTTGGCGACGCCCATCGTGTCCGGCAGCAGGGTGCCGCCGCAGGCGACGCCGTTGCCGTAGAGGCCCGGCCCGTAGTAGGAGGCGCCGGCCAGGCGGTAGGTCGTCAGCCTGCGCGCGGCGCTGACCGAGCCGGTGACGCGCCGGTCATGCACGCCGTAGGCGCGCACCGCGTAGCTGCCGAGGCGGCCGGGGGTCCAGCGCAGGGCGAAGGTCCCGTTCGCCTTGGTGGTCACGCCGCGCACGGCCCGCTCGGGGCCGCGGAAGACCAGCTTGACCCGGTGGCGGCCGCTCGGCCGCACCTTGCCGCGCACCGCCAACCCATTCCCCGCCAGCACCGAATGGGTCGAGAGGTGCAGGGAGACGTGGGCACGCGACCGCTCGTGGCGGGCATGGCCGGAGTTGGTCTGCGCCGCCGCCGGCGCCAGGCCGATCGACAGCGCAGTGGCAGCCGCCACCGCGGGCAGGAGATATCGCATTCGTTTTCGCTCGCTTTCTCTGCTGCCTACGGGGTTAGCTGTCGGGCTCGCGGGCGCCGGCTCCTTGCCGGCTCTCGCTACGGGCGGCTCGCCGCCCGATTCGCCCCGGCCGCGGCGCAGCACGCACCGCGGCAAGTGGGTCCCCCGCTCCCCCGCGCTCGGTGCGCGAGGGACTCGGCAGATCGTTTAGCTCGTTCAGGTCCCGAACACGCTAGGGCGACTCCCGACGCGCAAATGTGAGCGAACGCACATATTCGTGAGACTGCAACGTTCCTTGAAATTCGGCTTCAGAAAGCCTTTTGCACCGACTTAGACAGCCCTGGACGGGTGTGCGAAGATGGCTTGGTGACGAAGCCTGAACGACTCACCGGCCTGGACACCTCGTTCCTGCACCTGGAGCGCTCCGGCGCCCACATGCACGTCGCTTCGACCAGCATCTTCAAAGGCTCGCCCCCGACCCACCGGGAGTTCCGCGATCACATCGCCTCGCGCCTGCACCTGGTCCCGCGCTTCCGTCAGAAGCTGCGCTTCGTGCCGCTCGGCCAGAGCCGCCCGGTCTGGGTCGACGACCCCCACCTCAACCTCGACTACCACGTGCGCCAGACCGCGCTGCCGGCGCCGGGCTCCGACGAGCAGCTGCGCAACCTCGCGGCGCGGATCTTCTCCCAGCAGCTCGACCGCAGCAAGCCGCTGTGGGAGATGTGGCTGGTCGAGGGCCTCAGCGGCGACCGCTTCGCGATCATCGGCAAGAGCCACCACGCGCTCGTCGACGGCGTCTCCGGGGTCGACATCACCACCGTCCTCTTCGACCTCGACCCCGAGCCGGCCGGCACGCCCGACAAAGCGCCGCCCTGGCTGGCCCGCCCCGAACCGACCGACTTCCAGCTGCTGAGCGAAGCGCTGAAGGAGCGGGCGACGAGCCCGAAGGAGATCTACCGCGGCTTCCGCGCGGCGCTGCGCGGCCCGCGCCAGGTGCTGCGCGGGGTCGGCGCCACCTCGAAGATGATCGGCGCCGGGATGGCCGCCCCCCACTCCGTCTTCAACGTCGAGATCGGCCCCCACCGCCGCTTCCAGATGACCCAGACCGACCTCGCCGAGCTGAAGCGGGTCAAGGACGCCCACGGCGGCACCGTCAACGACGTCATCCTCTCGATCGTCGCCGGCGGCATCGGCCGCTACCTGCGCGCCCGCGGCCACGAGACCGACGGCCTCGAGCTGCGGGCGATGGTGCCGGTCAGCGTCCGCGCGGCCGACGAGCACGGCGCCCTCGGCAACCGGGTCTCGGCGATGATGGCGCCGCTGCCGATCTGGTGCGAGGACCCGGTCGAGCGGCTGCACCTGCTGACCGAGGAGATGGGCGACCTCAAGTCCTCCGGCCAGGCGGTCGGCGCCGAGATCCTCACCAAACTGACCGACTTCGCGCCGGGGACGATCGTCTCCCAGGCTGCCCGCATGCAGCCGGCGCAGCGCTTCTTCAACCTCGTCGTCACCAACGTGCCGGGGCCGCAGTTCCCGCTCTACGTGCTGGGGCGGAAGATGGAGTCGATCTTCCCGATGGTGCCGCTGGCCCGCCGCCAGGCGCTCTGCATCGGGATCATGTCCTACAACGGCCAGGTCAACTTCGGCCTGATCGGCGACTACGACGCGATGGCCGACCTCGACAGCTTCGCCCTCGACCTCGAAGCGGCGACGCAGGAGGCCCTCGCCACCGTCCCGGCCGCCAAGAAGAAGCCGGCGAAGAAGCGCAAAGCCAAGGCGGCGGCGGCTTCCGCCAACGGCGCCGGGCCGGTCGCGACCGAGTCGCACTCCTAGCGGACCAGCCGAGCGCTGAGTTCGAACGGGAAGCGGTCGGTCAGGTAGCGCCAGTCGAGCCGGCGGGCGCTGAAGCCGTGGGCGCGGGCGTCGGCGTTGACGACCACGGCGGTGATCCGCTGGAAGCGGCCGGGGTCGCGCAGGCGCACGGTCAGCTGCCCACCGCTGCGGCGGTAGGCGATCCGGTTGACGGTGCGGCCGCGGCGCTCCGATCCGAGGCGGCCGACTAACGCCAGGCCTGAAGCCGTCCCCCAGGGCGCCGTCATCTGGACGACGACCGCGCGGCCCTGGCGGGCGCTCACCCGCAGCAGCTCGAAGGTGGTGTGGTTGAGCAGGCGGGTCAGCCGCTCGCCGTCCAGCGGCAACCGGCCCTCGCGCGGCATGTCGGGATAGAGCCGGCTCTCGCGGAAGCCGCGGCCGGTGCGCCACTCGGCCACGGCGGCCGCGAAGCGGGTGAAGTCGAGGCTGAAGGGCGATGCCTTGGCCGCCCGCAGCGCCCGTTCGTAGCTGGCGACGGCGAAGCCGCCGGGCTTGGCCTCGATCGCGCCCGCCCAGGCCCGGCGGATGAAGGCGCGGCCGTAGCGGCGCGCCAGCCACGTATTCCAGACCGCGCTGCCGTACATCTTGATCGAGCTGGTGGTCAGCGGCGTTTCGTAGAGGCGGACCCAGCGCCTGACGTAGCGCAGGTAGTCGTTGATGCGGTTATAGACCTGGTCCTCCATCCAGGTCGCGGTCGACTCGGCGAACCAGGGGTCCTGGTAGGCGTCGTAGGCGAACTGGAGGATGTGGTTGTACTCGTGGGCGAAGGTGACCTCGAGGTCGTTGACCGGCTTCGTGTGGGGGAACTCGAAGGCGCTGTAGTCGTTGTCGAGGACGAGGTAGCCGTGCAGGTGGCGCGGGATCCGGTGCTGCCTGTCGGCCTGGCCGCGGTCGGGCGCCGCGTAGCCGAACAGTTCGCCGCCGATCTGGGCCAGATAGACGTCGGTCTTGGCGGTGCCGCCCCCGCGGCGGCCGTCGCTCTTCGGCTCGCGCCAGCCGAGCTCCCCGTTCTCGATCGCATGCACGTGTTCGGCCACCTTCAGCACCCGCTCGACGAAGTCGGGGATGCTGTCGCCGTTGCGGTCGGCGAGGTCGGGGGCGTCGAGGCCCTGGTCGACCCAGTGGACGCAGAAGTGCTGCGAGCAGGCAGGCGAGCTCGGCGCCTCCGGGACCGAGTAGGCGTTGCGGTCGGGGTCGTTGCCGTCCGTCGGCCGTGACCGCCGTTCGGTCGGCCGCGACTGCGGCACGATGAACGGCTTCTGCGCGTGGGAGGCAAGTTGAGCCGCTCCAATCTGCTGACGGGCCGATTTCCGGTTAGATAGACCGGTTTTCGTCCCGTCGGCGGAGGGGAACGATGCGCGCGCGGGAGCGCTGGCGGCCAGGAAGAGGAGCAGGGCCGCCGAGGTACCGACCAGGTGCCGCCGGCGGTTCCGCATGACATGAAGAACCCTACTGAGGGGCGAAAGTACCTCCCGGGATCGCGACGGAGATACTTCGGGTATGAGCCGCGACGGAGCCACGTGCGCCTAGCCCTCGCCCAGATCAACCCCACCGTCGGCGCCGTCGACGCCAACGCCGCCAAGGTCGCGGAGTGGATCGGCCGCGCCCGCGAGGCGGGCGCCGAGCTGGTGATCTTCCCCGAGCTCTGCATCCCCGGCTACCCGGCCGAGGACCTCTACCTGAAGCGCCACTTCCTCGCCGCCAACCAGCGCGCGGTCGAGGAGCTGGCGGCGCAGGCGCAGGGGATCACGGCGCTGGTCGGCTACGCCGAGCCGGTCGCCGACCACAGCGACGCCCGCCACGCCCACAACTCGATCGCCGTCCTCGCCGACGGCGCCGTGCAGGCGGTCTACCGCAAGAACCGGCTCCCCAACTACGCCGTCTTCGACGAGCAGCGCTACTTCGTCCCCGGCGACGACCCGGCGACGATCGACGTCGACGGGCTCGGCGTCGGCCTGACGATCTGCGAGGACGTCTGGCTGCCGGGCGGCCCGGCGCGGGCCGAGGCCGAGGCGGGCGCGAAGCTGATCGCCAACCCCTCCGGCTCCCCCTACCACCGCGGCAAGGGCCGCGAGCGGGAAGAGATGTTCGCCGAGCGCTCGCGCGAAGACGACGCCTACTTCGCCTTCTGCAACCTGGTCGGCGGCCAGGACGAGCTCGTCTTCGACGGCCAGAGCCTCCTCACCGCGCCCGACGGGACGGTGATCGCCCGCGCCGCCCAGTTCGAGGAGGAGCTGCTGGTCTGCGAGCTCCCGCACCAGGCGCCGTGCCCGCAGGCCGCGCCGCTCGCCGACCTCGACGAGGTCTACGGCGCCCTCGCCCTCGGCCTGCGCGACTACGTCGAGAAGAACGGCTTCAAGCACGTCGGCGTCGCCCTCTCGGGCGGGATCGACTCGGCCCTGGTGGCGATGCTCGCCAACGACGCGGTCGGGCCGGAGCGGCTGACCTGCGTCGTCATGCCCTCCCCCCACTCCAGCTCCGAGACCCAGGGGGACGCCCGCGCGATCGCCGCCAACCTCGGCTGCGAGCTGCTGGAGATCGCGATCGAGCCGATGATGGCGGGCTACGCGCAGGCGCTGGAGGGGCTGCTGCAGCCCGGCGAGGAACCGCGGCCCGGCGAGGACGAGGCGCCGCGCGACCCCGCGCGACCATCGGAGCCCGACCTCGCCGCCGAGAACATCCAGGCGCGGATCCGCGGCAACCTGATGATGGCGCTCTCCAACCGCCACGGCTGGCTGGTCCTGACTACCGGCAACAAGAGCGAGATGTCGGTCGGCTACGCGACCCTCTACGGCGACATGGCGGGCGGCTTCGCGGTGATCAAGGACGTGCCGAAGGGGCTCGTCTACGAACTGGTCGAACGCCGCAACCAGCGCGAGGGCCGCGAGTTGGTGCCGGCGAGCGTGATCGAGCGCCCGCCCTCGGCCGAGCTGCGCCCCGACCAGCTCGACAGCGACTCGCTGCCCCCCTACGACCTGCTCGACCGCATCCTCGAGGCCTACGTCGAGCGCGACGAGGGCCGCGAGGAGATGACCGCCGCTGGGATGCCGGGCGAGGTCGTCGACGACGTGATCCGCCTCGTCGACCGCGCCGAGTACAAGCGTCGCCAGGCGGCGCCGGGGATCCGCATCACCCCGAAAGGCTTCGGCAAGGATCGGCGGCTGCCGATCACGAACCGCTTCGGCGGCTAGGCGCCCGGCCGCGGGCGGACTGCAATCGTCATCTGGGCGAGGGCGCAGGTCTTGCCCTCGTCGTTGAGGACCTCGGCCTGCCAGAGCCAGGTGGTGCGGCCGCGGTGACGGGCGGTGGCGCGGACTTCGACTCCACCCTCGGTGACCGGGCGGATGAAGCTGACGTTGATCGACTGGCCCATCGCCGCCATCCCGTCCTCGTAGACGGCTCCGGCGGTCGCCCGCGAGCAGACGCTCTCGATCAGCGTCGACATCACGCCGCCGTGCATCAGGCCGAAGGGCTGGCGCAACTCGTCGCGGATCGACAGCCGCACCCGCGCGTCGTCGGGATCGTCGCTCAGCCACTCGGTCCCGATCAGCCCGTCGAAGTGCTTAACCTGCTCTCCCTCGTTCACGCCCCGCACCCTAATAGGCTTCCCGTCGGTGCCGCTCAGCGACGACCAGAAGGCGATCCTCCGGCTGCTCTCCCAGCGGGGGGAGCAGGGATACGAGGATCTTTCCGCCCTGATGGGGATCTCCGTCGAGGAGGTTCACGCGCGGGCCAAAAAGGCAGGCGAAGAGCTTGAAGCCGAAGGCATCCCTGCGCCGGCGATTCCGGCGCCGGCGGGGGGCGATGGGGACTCCCCCTCCGTCGCGAAAGATGGGGAGGCTCCTGCGGGGGAGTCCCCATCGCCTTCCGAGCCCCCGCGGGAGAAACCGGCACCTGTTCCCGAGAAACAGGAGAAGCCGAAAGCTCCGCCGCCCGAGCTGCCCAAGGGTGCGCCGAAACCTCCGCTGAAGAAAGAGCTGAAGCTGCTGGAGAACCGGGGGCTTTGGGCGATTCTCGCGGGGGCGGCGATCGTCGTCGTCTTCTTGGTGGTACTCCTGGTCGGCAATGGGGGCGGAGGGTCCGATTCGAGCACCAGCACCACCACCGCCTCCACCCCTGGGAGCGTCACCAACAAAGCCGTCGAAGCGCTGGAACACTCGGCGGCCAAAGGCGGGAAAGAAGTGACGAAGGCGGTGCTGAACCCGGTCGACGGCAGCGAATCCTCCGGGGTGGCGGTCTTCGGGCGGGTGAAGAACAAGCTGGCGCTGCAGGTCTACGCCGAAGGGCTGGAAGCAACGAGCGGCAGCGAGGGCTACACGATCTGGCTCGCGGCCTCGCCGCAGAGGATGCTGCCGCTGGCCTCGACCCCGGTCGGCAAGAGCGGCAAGATCAGCGCCCAGGTCGAAGTCCCGGTCGAAATCCTCGCCTACCTGGCCAACGAAACCTTCGGCCAGATCGCGATCACCAAAACCGACGAATCGCAGCTGAAAGCCTCGCTGGCGAAGGCGACGAAGGAAAAGCAGGCCCCCCTCTACACCGGCACCGAAGTCCTCCGCGGCAGCGTCACCGGCCCGATCGTCGGCGCCGCGAAGAAGATCGAAGAAGCAGGCAAGAAGTAGGCCCGATCAGTCGGGGAGGAGCTTGCCGGGGTTCATGATCCCGGCCGGATCGAGCTGAGCCTTGACCGCGCGCAGCACCTCGATCCCCGTCTCCCCCACCTCGGCCTCCATGTAGGGGGTGTGATCGCGGCCGATCGCGTGGTGGTGGGTGATGGTGGCGCCGCAGGAGACGATCGCCTCGCTGGCGGCGCGCTTGACCGCCGCCCACTGCTCCAGCTCGGCGCCGCGGCGGGCGCGGGAGATGAAGGTGAAGTAGAGCGAGGCGCCGTCGGCGTAGGCGTGGGAGAGGTGGCAGAAGACGAGGCCGGGGGTGCCCTGCGCGTCGAGCGCGCCGTGGATCGCCCGGGCGACCGCTTCGTGCAGCTCGCCGAGCCGGCTCCAGGTGTGTGAGGTCTCCAGCGTCTCGACCATCGCCCCCATCCCCATCAGCGTGTCGCGCAGGTAGGGGCCCTGGTAGCGGCCGTGCTCCCAGGAGCGCCCTGCTGCCTGGCCGAGGTAGGCGGCGCCGCCCTCGCGCAGGGCGCGGACCGAGAGGGCGCGGCGGCGCGCCACCGACTCCTCGTCGCCCTCGTAGCCGACGATCGTCAGCGCCCCGCCGCGGCGGCCGCGCAGGCCGAGGTAGCGGTCGAAGAGGCTGCCCTGGAGGCCGCGGGGACCGGAGAGGGCGAGCGTGCCCTCGGTCTCCTCCTCGTCGGAGACGCGGACTATCTCCGGCAGTCCGGGACCCTGCGCCAGCGCCCGGACGATCTCCGCCCCGGCCTCGAAGCTCTCCGCCATCCAGGCCTCGTAGCGGCGCACGCTCGGCGCCGGGCGCACCCGCACCGTCACCTCGGGGATGACGCCGAGGACTCCCTCGGAGCCGACCACCAGCTCCCGCAGCGCCGGGCCGGCGGCGGTGTGGGGCGTCTCCAGCGTGGATAGCTCGCCGGCCGGCGCCAGCAGGCGCACCGAGCTGACCAGGGCGTCGAAGCGGCCGTAGCCGCCCGAGGCCTGGCCGGCCGAGCGGGTGGCGGCGAAGCCACCGATCGTCGCGTACTCGAAGGACTGCGGGAAGTGGCCGAGGGTCAGTCCCTCGCGCCCCAGCGCCGCCTCCGCCTCGGGACCGCGCAGGCCGGCGCCGAGGCGGGCGGTGAGCGAGCGGCGGTCGACCTCGACGTCGCGCAGGGCGCCGAGGTCGAGGCTGACGAGGCGGCCGTGGCTGCCGCGCAGCGGCTCGACCCCGCCGACGACGCTGGTGCCGCCGCCGAAGGGGACGATCGCGACGCCCTCGGCGGCGCAGACGTCGATCGCGCGGCGCAGCGACTCCGCGTCGGGGGGCATCAGCACGGCGTCGGGCGCCGCCTCCAGCGCCGCGTTGCGCAGCCGCGCCAGGTCGGCGTAGCCGCGCCCGGTCGCGTGGCGCAGCCGGTCCTCCTCGGAGGCGAAGACGTTCTCCTCGCCGACCGCGTCGACCAGCGCCTGCGGCAACGCCTCCGCCGGTGGCAACTCGAACTCGCCGAGCTCCCGCGCCAGCGGCCACGGCTCCAGCTCCCCGATCCGCTCCCGCAGCACCCGCAGCGCCTCTCCGTCCAGCGCCGGTTCGTTCGCCGGGTCCCCCCACCCCCACCACTTCGCGTCGCGCCGAGGGTTCACGTCAGCGCCTCCTCGATCCCGTCCAGCGCCTGGTCGAGGATCTGCTTCTGGCCGCGGCGCATCAGCGGCGAGCCGAGCCGCGACATCCCGCGCAGCGTCTGCGTCGCGCTCAGCTTGACCTCCGTCTCCCCCGCGCCCCGCGCCCGTAGCCCGATCTCCACCCCGGCGCTCTTCAGGTGCCGCTCGAACGGCGTCCCCTCCAGCTGCTGCTCCCAGACGTAGCGCTCGTTCTCGGCGGCGCTGAGGCAGCGGAAGTCGGCCCGCACGCCCCGCCCCTCGCTCGTCTCCAGCACCTTGGTCCACTGGCTGCGCCGCCCGCCAGCCTTGCGGTCGACGTTCTCGACCCGCGCCGTCCGCGGCCACCAGCGCGGCAGGCTGTAGGGATCGGAGACGAGCTTCCAGACCTCCCCCACCGGCGCCGCGATCGTGCGCGTGCGGCTGACGCGGGCCACAGGTTCAGTCGCCGGCGAGGCGGCGCAGGTCCCGGACGAGCAGCAGGTGCTTGAGGTGGCTGACCGTCGCCGCCAGGCTTTCCAGGCTCTCCAGCGCCTCTTTGCGCCGTTCGGGGTTGCGCGAGCGCAGCGAGGGCCCCAGCAGCGCTTCCAGCAGGTTCGCCTCGCGGTCGGCCGAGGAGCGGAAGACGCGCAGGTTGCGGGCGCCGACCCCGACCCGCGAGAGCTCGTTGGCGGCGCGGACGATCTCGCGGTCGGTCTCGTCGTAGACCGTCTTGCCCTCGCGTTTCTCGGGCTGCACGATCCCGTAGTTCTCGAGTTCGCGGATCAGCTCCTCCCGCGCCCCGGTCTCCTCGACGATCTCCTCCAGCGTCAGGTAGGCGCGTGAGGTGTCGACGAGGATCGCCCGCCGCACCGCCCCGGTGGCCGGCTTGCGCTCGCCGTCGCCGCCGAGCACGAGGTCGCCGCCGGAGGCGAGCTCCTGGCGGATCACCCGCAGCGGCAGGAACTCGTCGCGCTGCAGGCGCAGGATCGTCCGCAGCCGTTCGACGTCGGACTGGCTGTAGAGGCGGTAGCCGCCCGCGGTCCGCCGCGGGTTCAGCAGCTTCTGGTCCTCGAGGTAGCGGATCTTCGAGATCGAGACGTCGTCGAACTCGCTCTGCAGGATCTTGCAGACGGCGCCGATCGTCAGCGCCTTGCGGGGGCGGCTGGCTGCCGCGGACCCGCGCCCCGTCTGTCCTGAGACGGTCACCGTCACCGCTCCAGGTAGCTCAGCTTGTACTTGCCGACCTGGATCTCGTCGCCGTCGGCGAGCCGGTGAGACTCGATCCGGCGGCGGTTGACGTAGGTGCCGTTGAGCGAGCCGAGGTCGTCGATGTAGAGACCGTCGCGGCGGCGGACCAGCAGCGCGTGGTTGCGGGAGACGGTGACGTCGTCGAGGAAGACGCCGGCGTCGGGGCTGCGGCCGATGCTGACCCGCTCCTCGGAGACGCTGAAGCTCTCGCCGGCGCGGCCGCCGCCGGAGCGGATCACCAGCGCGGCGCCGCTCTCCTCGACCACCTCGTCGATGTCGACCGGCAGCATCTCGCCGGTCTCGTCGACCCGGTAGGTCATCGTCGTCGGTTCGTCGCCCTCTTTCGGGCCGCCGAGGTAGGCGCCGCACTTCTGGCAGTAGTTGGCGCCCTCGGGGTTGGCGAAACCGCACTCAGGACAATGGACGGCCATGACGGCTCCCGGTCAGGCGGCGGGCTCGCCGTCGGAGGGGGGCGTGGCCTTGCCGGCGAGGATCTGGGTCAGCTGCTCGACGTCGTCGCCGGAGATCAGCGAGTCGCCGGCCTCCCGTTTCTGCCGCAGGCGGTTGACCAGCTCCGCGCGCAGGATGTCGATCTTGCCGTGCAGGACGCGGCGCTTGTAGGAGATCTCGTTCTCCTCGGCCGTCAAGTTGTCGATCATGTCCTTCAGCTCCTTGTCGCTGAGGGATCCGAGATCGGGAAAGGTGTCCTCCATCGTGCTCCTAACTGGCTGTGGAGGCACCGCCTCCGTTGGCGGGTCTCCGTTTTGCGCGGGAGCCGATTATAGGTCCGAACGCGAAAGGTTCAACCCCAGGTTGAAGGTTGGGGTGAATCTGGCCCTCAGCTTGCAGCTTGCTCCCGGCGGGCGCGCATGCCCGCCTGGGCGTAGAGGACGGTGGCGACGATCGCCATCGCCAGTCCCCAGATGAGCAGCGCGGTCGCCACCCAGCCGGGGGCGAGCAGGGCGAGGAAGATCCCGCCCATGATCGGGAAGACCGAGATCCGGCCCGGCCAGTTGACTTCGACGTCGACGCCGTGGCGGAGTCCGAACCAGGCGAGGAAGAGCATCGCCAGCTCGCGCAGCGCCAGCAGCGCCAGCGCCCAGCGCGGCAGCAGCTCGAAGCTCCAGCAGACGACGGCGCCGGAGAGGATCGTGAGGCGGTCGATCAGCGGGTCCAGCAGCGCCCCGAGGCGGCTGTACTGGCCGGTGAGGCGGGCAAGCAAGCCGTCGAGGTAGTCGCCGGCGGCGATCGCCCAGAAGACCATCGCCGAGGCGAGCGAGGTGCCGTCGTCGGTGTTGTAGGCGAGGACGAGGAAGGCCGGCAGCGCCGCCAGCCGCAGGTAGCCGACCAGGTTGGGGATCGTCCACGGGTGGAGCGGCGCCCCTTTGCGGGTCTGGCGCGGTTTCGGGCCGCTCCGGTCGAGTCCGAAGAGGCGGCGCACGCGGCCGCGGCCGAAGGGGTCGTGCTCAGTCATCGAGGAGCGCCAGCGCCTTGGCGGCGGCCTCCTCCAGGGGCAGCTTGTGCTCGGCGCCGGTCGCGCGCTCGGAGGCCTCGACCACGCCCTCGGCGAGCCCGCGCCGGCCGGCGACGATCCGCAGCGGACAGCCGATCAGCTCGGCGTCGGTCAGCTTCTCCCCCGGTCCGGCGTCGCGGTCGTCGTAGAGCACCTCGGCGCCGGCGGCACGCAGCTCCTCGTAGAGCTTGTCGGCGGCCTCGCGCTCGGGCTCGCCGCTCTTCGCCAGCGAGACGAGGTGGACGGTCCAGGGCGCGATCGCCGCCGGCCAGACGATGCCGCGCTCGTCGGCGCGCTGCTCGATCGAGGCAGCGACGATCCGCGCCGGCCCGATCCCGTAACAACCCATGACGATCGGCTTCTCGACCCCGTTCTCGTCGAGGAAGGTGGCGCCGAGCGGCTCCGAGTACCGCGTCCCGAGCTTGAAGATGTTGCCGACCTCGATCGCCGGCTCGATCTCGATCGTGCCGCCGCCGGGGGCGGTGTCGCCGGCCTCGACGCTGCGCACGTCCATCTCCTCGAACTGGAAGTCGCGGCCGGGCTGGACGCCGCGCAGGTGGGCGTCGGGTTCGTTGGAGCCGGTGACGAAGGAGTCGCCCTGGATCGCCGCGTCCTTGACCACCGGCACGTCCACGCCGACCGGGCCGATGAAGCCGGGCGGGCCGATCTTCGCGGCGATCTCCTCGGCACTCGCCTGGCGCGCCGGTTCGCCGAGTGCGTTGCGGAGCTTGACCTCGTTGAGGCGGTGGTCGCCGCGGACCAGCACCATCACCATCCCCCGCTGCTCGGTGACCACCGGCAGCGCCTTGATGAAGGCCCCGAGCGGGAGGCCGAGCTCAGCCGCGACCGGCTCGACCTTGGCCAAGCCGGGGGTGTCGACCCGCTCGGGCGCCGGCAGCGCCGCCGGCAGCTCGACCGGCTGCGCCTGCGCCGAGGCGATCTCGACGTTGGCGGCGTAGCCGGGCGCCAGCGCGACCTCATCCTCGCCCGCCGGGCAGGGCGCCATGAACTCGTCGGCGCCGGAGCCGCCCATCATCCCGACGTCGGACTCGACCCGGTACCAGCGCAGCCCGCAGCGGTCGAGGATCCTGCCGTAGGCCCCGGCCTGCGCCTCGTAGGAGCGCGCCAGCCCCTCCTCGTCGCGGTCGAAGGAGTAGGCGTCCTTCATCGTGAACTCGCGCGTGCGCAGGACGCCGGCCCGCGGCCGTGGCTCGTCGCGCTCCTTGACCTGGATGTGGAAGAGCATCAGCGGCAGGTCGCGGTAGGAGCGCACGTCCTGGGCCACGTGCGTGGTCACCGCCTCCTCATGGGTCATCGCCAGCACCAGCGGCGAGCCCTTGCGGTCCTCGAGCTTGAACAGCTCCTCGATCGCGTAGCGGCCCGTCTTCTTCCAGGGCTCGGCCGGCATCAGCAGCGGCATCAGCATCTCCTGGCAGCCGATCGCCTCCATCTCCTCGCGGATCACCTGCTCGACCTTCCGCTCCGTCCGCCACCCCGCCGGCAGATAAGTCCACAACCCCGCCCCCAACTGCCGGATCAACCCCGCCCGCACCATCAGCTTGTGCGAGATCGCCTCCGCATCCGCAGGCGCGTCCTTCAGGGTCGGGAGAAAGGTCTGCGACTGCCGGCTCACGCTTGGGAATCTATCCGTGCCTCGCCGTCGAGGACTCACGATCGATCGCGAGTCCGCGAAAACTGACGTATATCGCCACTTTTCGCGGACTCGATCCCCTTACTGCACCACGCCCAAGACTCCTACGCCCGCGTAAAGCGCCGGCCCGCCGTCGGCGAGGCCTCCTCGTCGAGGAGGACCTTGTCGGACTCGCCGCGTTCTACGGCTTCCTGCTCCATCGCGGCGATCTTCTCGGGGGTGAGGTCGCCGGCGTTTTCGCGCTCGATGTTGGCGACCCACTCGGCGCCCTCGCGCGACTCGGCCTCGTCGAACTCGACCTCGCCGCGGTCGAGCGACTTGTCGATCTCCTCGAAGAGGGTGTCGACGAGCTTGGCCTGCGGCACCTTCCGCAACGGCTTGCCGCCGGCGAAGATCAGGCCCTCGTTCTTGGCGCCGGCGATGCCGAAGTCGGCGTGGCTGGCCTCGCCGATGCCGTTGACGGCGCAACCGAGGACGGCGACCTCGACCGGCTCCTCGTAGCCCTCCAGACGCTGCTCGATTTCCGCCACCACCGAGTCCATGTCGAACTGGAGGCGGCCGCAGGTCGGGCAGGCGATCAGGACCGGGCCGCGCTCGCGCAGCTGCAGCGCCTTGAGGATCTCCCAGGCGACCTTGACCTCCTCCTCGGCGTGGAAGGTCGAGAGGCTGATCCGGATCGTGTCGCCGATCCCGTCGGCGAGCAGCGTCCCCAGGCCGACCGCCGATTTCAGCGAGCCCCCCCATTTGGTCCCCGCCTCGGTGACGCCGAGGTGCAGCGGGTAGGGGATCTTCTCCGAGAGCAGGCGGTTGGCGGCGATCGTGTTCGGCACGTTGGTCGACTTGATCGAGACCTTGAAGTTCTCGAAGTCGAGGCCCTCCATCAGCTCGACGAACTCGACCGCGGCGGCGACCAGCGCCTCGACCGGGCTTTCGCGCTCGAGCGCGTGCAGGTGTTTCGGCAGCGAGCCGGAGTTGACCCCGATCCGCATCGGCACCCCGGCCGCGGTGGCCTTCACGGCGACCTCGGCGACTTTGTCGCGGCCGCCGATGTTGCCCGGGTTGAGGCGGATGCAGTCGGCGCCGGCGTCGATCGCTTTCAGCGCCAGCGTGTGGTTGAAGTGGATGTCGGCGATCACCGGGATCGGCGATTCGGCGACGATCGTCTTCAGCGCCTCGGCGTCCTGCTCTCGCGGCACCGCACAGCGCACCAGGTCCGCACCCGCGTCGGCGACCTTGCGGATCTGCTCCATCGTCGCCGCCACGTTGGCGGTCTCGGTCTTGGTCATCGTCTGCACCGCGACCGGCGCGCCGCCGCCGATCGGCACCTTGCCCACGAAGATTTGCCTTTTAGAACTCATTCGGCAACTCCGCGTGTGCGGCTGGCGAGCGCCGGACCAAGCGGGGCGAGGACGCAGGGAGGCCGAATAGCAGCGCTATTCGGCCGACCGAGGACGCCGCATCCGCGCGGTGTCCGCCGCCGCCCGGCGTGCGCGGGGAGTTGTTGAAGGAGTTCTCTAAAGCCATATCTGAAGCTTATTGGGGCGCGCAGACCGGCTCGTTACCGGACCTGGAAGCCTTCGCCGGTGATCCTGCCGATGTCGTTGGAGAGGCCGACGAACATCAGCATCATCACGAGAGCGAAGCCGATCACGGTCGCGCGCTCGATCACCCGCAGCGAGACCGGTTCGCCGCGCAGTTTCTCGATCAACGCCCAGAAGATGTGGCCGCCGTCGAGCGGCAGGATCGGCAGCAGATTGATCAGACCGAGCGAGAGGCTTACCAGCGCCAGCAGCAGCAGCGCCTTTTCCAAGCCCTTTTCGACCACCTGATGGCCGACGTCGCTGATCCCGACCACCCCGGAGACCTGTTCGCGCTGCTTGGCTTCGAAGAGGTGGGTGAAGACATGGGCGGTGCCGGAGACGACTTCTCCGATCGCGTTGCCGGCGTCAGAGACGGCGCCCCCCAGGCCCACTGGCACCATCCTTTCTCCGTAGGAGAAACCGACCAAGGTACGCCGCGCTTCCTTGTCGTATCGCGGATAAACCGTGAGCGTCTTCGTGGCGCCATTCCGGCTGATCTCGATCTTCACGGGCGTAGAGGCGACACAGCCCTGCACCGGCCTGCCAACGCATTCGTGCGAACCGATGACTTTCGCAAATTTTTCCAGGCGCTTCTCAGGCTCGAGCCCAGCAAAGCGCTGCCCGTCGACGGCGACGATCCTGTCCCCGACCCGCAGCACCTGTGCCGCCGGCATGCCGGCTTTGACCGCACCCACCGATTGATCGATCTGCGGCCGCCCGTTCGCCCAGAAAACGCCGAACAAGATCAGGAACGCCAGCACGATGTTCACCGCCGGACCCGCGGCGACGACCACGATCCGCTTCCAGACCGGCTTGCGGAAGTAGGCGTTCGCTTCGTGCTCCGGAGGGACGTCCTCCTCCGGGTTCATGCCGGTGATCTTCACGTAGCCGCCGAGGGGGATCGATTTGATCCCGTACTCGGTTTCGCCGCGCTTGAACGACCAGATCGTCGGCCCGAAGAAGAGGAAGAAGCGCTCGACCCGCATCCCCACCGCCTTCGCGGCGACGAAGTGGCCTGCCTCGTGAATGACGATCAGGAAGCAGAAGCCGACGAAGACCCAGAACCAGCTCATGCGGGCATCAGCCCCCTGACCTGCTCCTCGCTGCGCTGGCGCGCCTCGGCGTCGGCGGCGAAGAGGTCGTCGAAATGGCTGACCGGGCAGGCGGGCATCTCTTCCATAACCCGCTCGATCACCGCGGGGATCGCCGTGAAGGGAATCTGCTCGGCGAGGAAGGCGGCGACCGCGACCTCGTCGGCGGCGTTGAGGACGGTGGGCGCGGTCCCCCCCGCCTCGCCGGCCTCAAGCGCCAGGCGCAGGCAGGCGAAGGTCTCGAGGTCAGGCTGCTCGAAGGTGAGTGAGCCGGCGGCCGCGAGGTCGAGCTGCGGCACGTCGACGTCGACGCGCTCGGGGTAGTGCAGCACGTAGGAGATCGGCACCCGCATGTCGGGATAGCCGAGGTGGGCGAGCGAGGAGCCGTCGTTGAGGTGGATCAGCGAGTGGACCAGCGACTGCGGGTGGACGACGACTTCGATCCGCTCGTAGGGGAGGCCGAAGAGGTGGTGGGCCTCGATCGCCTCGAAGCCCTTGTTCATCAGCGTCGCCGAGTCGATCGTGATCCGTCCCCCCATCCGCCAAGTCGGGTGGGCGAGCGCGTCGGCGACGCTGACCCCGGAGAGGTCCTCGCGGCCGCGGAAGGGCCCGCCGGAGGCGGTCAGGGCCAGCCGCTCGACCGTCCCGGGCGCCTCCCCGTTGATCAACTGGAAGAGGGCCGAGTGCTCGGAGTCGACCGGCAGCAGCCGCGCCCCGGTCGCCTCGGCCAGGGCCATCACCAGCTCGCCGCCGAGCACCAGGCTCTCCTTGTTGGCGAGGGCGACGTCGATCCCCTCGCTGAGGGCGACGATCGTCGAGCCGAGCCCGGCCGCGCCGACGATCGCGTTGAGGACGAGGTCGGCGCCCGAGCTTGCGATCAGCTCGCGCACGCCCTCGGCGCCGTCGAGCACACGCCCGCTCCAGGCCTCTCGCGCCCGCCCAGCCGCCTCCGGATCGGACAGCGCCACCACGGGCACCCCGTGCTCGCGCGCCTGCGCGAGCACCGTCTCCCAACTGGACCCGGCCGCCAGCCCCACGACCCGCAACTCCTCGGAGCGGCCGATCACGTCCAGCGCCTGCGTGCCGATCGACCCCGTCGACCCGAGTATGAGGACCTTCTTCATTCCTGCTCAGAGGATACGGAGGAGCCTCGCGATCCCCTGCATGGGCGGCTGCTCAAGCCGCAGCCAACCCCGGCGCCGGCGCGATCTCGCGCTCAGGCTCCTCGTCGGGAACCCGGCGCTCGACGCCGATCAACAGCTCCTCGTCGAGGACGGCCAAGATCCGCTTCAGCACGGGGATCGTCGGAATGTGGTCGCCGCCCTCGACTTTCGAGATGAAGGAATGCGAAGTCCCGGCCTGCTCCGCCACCTCCTTCTGGGTCAACTCCAGCTCGTAGCGCCGCTCGCGAATATGCGCGGCGATCCAATTCTTCTTACGCAGCTCGCCGATCGCCGCGTACTCATCGCGAGCTTGGCGATAGGCCTCGCTCCGCTGACCTCGCCCATACGCTGCCGCTGCTCCTGCCTGTCCCTTGAGGTCGATGCGTTCTCCTTTGTTCATCAAGGTGATTTTATCTATTTGGATAAATACCCGCGAGTCCGCAAAAACCCCTCTTGAAGGAGGGTTTTCGCGGTCTCGGCGTCACCCGGCGAGACCGCCAAGGAAGGCGAAGGGGTGCGGAAGGTCGGCGTAGGCCGCTTGGGGGGTTCCTTGGACCGTGACCTGGCTGCCCGTGGGGACCTCCAGGCGGATGCGGTCGGCTATGGCTTTGGCGTTGTCCTCGTCGGTGGCCCCTACCGCCACGTACTTCCAGCGGTGGACGCAGGGCAGGCCCTCCGCTTCGAGGCGCTCGGCCAACTGACCCGCGTCTTGGTGCGAGGGGAGTTCGGCCAGCGCCTCGAATTCGGGATATCCGCGTTCTGCCGTCTCCTGGCGCTCGCGAGCCATCAGCTCTTCGCGCTCGGCTCGCTTTGCGGCCTCGTTCTCGGGCAGCGGCTCGTCCGGCGACTCCCACTCCTCGGCGATCTGATGCCAGTGCCTGAGCTCGCAATCCACCTGCCAACCGTGCTCCTGCGCCAGCCCTTCGATCAGCACCTGGGCCTGCTCGGCCTGCTCCCTGTCGCCGGCATAGAGGAAGACGCGCGAGCCGTTTCGGGAGACGATCACGCGGTCCTCGTAGGCGCGCTTGAGGTCGTGCTCCACCTCGACCGCCTCGACCCGGTCGGGCAGCGCCTTCGCGTGGCCTTCCTCACGGAAGTCGATCTGCACCCGCCAGTCGTCGTTCATCGGCCTCAGTACACCAGCGCTACTGCGAGGTAGTAGCCGATCACGACGGTGAAGAAGACGGCGTCGAGGCGGTCGAGGAGGCCGCCGTGGGGGCCGAAGAGGGTGCCGGTGTCCTTGGTGTCGAGGTCGCGCTTCAGCATCGACTCGAAGAGGTCGCCGATCGGGGCGACGGCGGCGACGGCGGCGCCGATCAGGAGGGCGTCGATCCCGGTCAGCCAGTCCTGGTAGAGACCGGCGAACCAGAACCCCATGGTGCCGATCACGAAGCCGCCGATCAGGCCCTCGAGGGTCTTGTTGGGCGAGAGGTTGGGGGTGATCCTGTGGCTGCCGAAGGCGCGGCCGGTGGCGTAGGCGGCGGTGTCGGTGACGAAGGTGCCGACGAGGACGTCGACCAGCAGCCCCGCCCCGTGATGGGGCAGTTCGCGCAGCAGGACGGCGTGGGAGAGCGGGATCCCGATCCAGGCCACCGCCAGCAGCGTCACCCCGATCGAGGCGGTGACCCCGTCGCGGTGCTCGGCCCGGGCGCCGAAGGCGAAGAGCAGCGGAAACGTGGCCGCGAGGACGTAGAGGATGTTGAAGGCGGTGCCGAAGTGGGCGGCGACGACCAGCGCCGCGGCGGCGAAGTAGGCGGGCAGGATCAGGGGGCGGTAGCGCCGGGCCATCGCCGCGAACTCGCGCAGCGCCAGGACCCCGATCGCGATCATCGCCGCGCTGAAGACGAGCCCGCCGGCGACGATGATCGCGATCGCGAAGGCGATCCACGGCAGCGCCACCAGCACCCGTTTCGCGGTCTCGCCGCGCAGCCCCCCGCGCCGCCGCCTCCGTGGCTCCCGCGGCGGCCGTTGCGGCGGCGCCGGCTCCTCCTCGAACATCTCGTCGTCGAAGAGGTCGATCCTCATCCCCTCCCCCCGAAGCGCCGCTGGCGCGTCTCGTACTCCTCCAGGCAAGCCTCAAGCGCCCCGCGGTCGAAGTCCGGCCAGAGCTCGTCGCGGAAGACCAGCTCCGAGTAGGCGCACTGCCACAGCAGGTAGTTGGAGACGCGCTGCTCGCCGCTGGTTCTGATCAGGAGGTCTGGGTCGTGCATCTCGGGTGCGTAGAGGTGGTTGCGGAATTCGTCCTCGGTTTCTCCCTGGAAGCTTCGCGCCGCGTCGACGATCTCCGCCCTGCCGCCGTAGTTGAAGGCGACGTAGAGCGTGATCCGCTCGTTGCGGGCGGTCTCGGCTTCGGCCCACTCCATCTGCCGGACCAGGTCCGGATCGACTGTCTCGCGCCGGCCGATGAACCGCATCCGCACCCCTTCCTGCTTCAGCTCCGGGGTTTCGGAGGCGATCCGCTCGGCGAACATCCCCATCAGCGCCGTCACCTCCGCCTCCGGCCGGCTCCAGTTCTCGGTCGAGAAGGAGAAGACGGTCAGCTCCTCGATCCCCAGCTCGGCGGCGTCGCGCAGGCGCGCCTTCACCGTGTCGGCGCCGGCCCGGTGCCCCTCGGCCACCGACAACCCTCTCTCCTGCGCCCAGCGGCCGTTGCCGTCGGTGATGATCGCTACGTATTTGGGCGCGGACACGCCAGGGGACCCGCCGTCCTCAAACTTCGAGGATCTCTTCTTCCTTGCCCTTCAGCAGGGAGTCGATTTCGGCGATCGCCTCGTCGGTCTGCTTCTGCAGCGCCGTCTCGGCGCGGCGCTCGTCGTCCTCGCCGGCTTCGCCCTCTTTCTTCAGCTCGCGCAGGTCGCTCATCACGTCGCGGCGGATGTTGCGGACCGCGACCCGGCCCTCCTCGGCGACGCCGTGGACGACCTTGACCATCTCCCGGCGTCGCTCCTCGGTCATCTCCGGGATCTGCAGGCGGATCACGTTGCCGTCGTTGTTCGGGGTGAGGCCGACGTCGGACTCCTGGATCGATTTCTCGATCGCCCCCAGGGCGCTCTTGTCGTAAGGGGTGACGGTCAGCAGGCGGGCGTCGCTGGCGGCGACGTTGGCGAGCTGGTTGAGCGGCGTCGGGTTGCCGTAGTAGTCGACGGTGACGCGGTCGAGCAGGTGCGGCGAGGCGCGGCCGGTGCGCACGGTGGTCAGCTCCCCCCGGCTCGATTCGACCGATTTGGCCATCCGCTCCTTGGCGTCTCCCAGCAGTTCGTCGATCAGCGCCACGGTGTCCCGATCCTCCTAAGCAGCGGGTTGGTTGGAGACCAGCGTCCCCACTTTTTCGCCGGAAACGATCCTATCTATGTTGCGCTCGTCGCCCATGTTGAAGACGTAGATCGGCAGGTCGTTGTCCATGCAGAGCGAGAGCGCGGTCGAGTCCATCACCTTGAGGCCACGCTCGATCGCCTCCCTGTGGGTGATCGCCGGCAGGAACTTCGCCTCGGGGTTGGTCGCCGGGTCGGAGTCGAAGACCCCCTCCACCCCGTTCTTCGCCATCAGGATCGCCTCGGCGTGGATCTCCAGCGCTCGCAGCGCCGCCGCGGTGTCGGTGGTGAAGAACGGGTTGCCGGTGCCGGCGGCGAAGATCACGACCCGCTCCTTCTGCAAGTGGCGGATCGCGCGGCGGCGGATGTAGGGCTCGGCGACCTCCTGCACTTCGATCGCCGACATCACCCGCGTGTGCTGCCCCTGGCGCTCGAGCGCGTCCTGCAGGGTCAGCGCGTTCAGCACCGTCGCCAGCATCCCCATGTAATCGCCGGTGGCGCGGTCCATCCCGCTCGCCGCCCCGTCGAGGCCGCGGTAGATGTTTCCGGCGCCGACCACGATCGCGATCTCCACGCCGCGTTCGCGGACCGCCGCGACCTGCCTGGCGATCCGGTCGACCTCGGCGCCGTCGGTGCCGAAGCTCAGGCTGCCCATCAGGGCCTCGCCAGAGAGCTTCAGCATGATGCGCCCGAAGCGCGGCTCGGGAGAGTCGGTCACTGCGGCGGAGCTTATTCGCCGACGCGGAAGTAGGAGAAGCGGGCGATCTGGATGTTCTCCCCCGTTTTCGCCGCCAGCTCCTGGCGCAGCTCCTCGATCGTCTTGCCCTCGTGCTTCTCGGCGTTGACGTGGGTCTGGTCGAGCAGCGCCACTTCGCTCGCCCACTTGTCGAGCTGGCCCTGGACGATTTTCTCGACCACGTTGTCGGGCTTGCCTTCTTCGCGCGCCTTCTCCTCGAAGACCTTCTTTTCGGCCTCGCGTTCCTCCGCCGGGATTTCCTCGGTGGAGACGTACTGCGGCGCGGTCGCGGCCGCGTGCAGGGCGACCTGGTAGGCGAAGACGCGGAACTCCTCGTTACGGGCGACGAAGTCCGTCTCGCACTGCACTTCCACCATCGCCCCGACCTTGTCGTTGGCGTGGATGTAGGAGGCGACGACGCCCTCGTTGGTGCCTCTTCCTTCGCGCTTGGCGGCGGAGGCCTGCCCCTTCACCCGCAGCAGCTCGACCGCGCGCTCGACGTCGCCATCGGCCTCGACCAGCGCCGATTTCGCATCCATCATCGCCGCGCCCGTCCGGTCCCGCAGCGCCTTCACATCAGCAGCCGTAACACTCATTTCGAATCCCCCTCATCACTCTCAGCTTTCTCATCCGCCGGCTCCGCAGCCGGCTCCTCAGCGGCCGGAGCCTCCGCCTCCGCCGGAGCTGCCTCCTCAGCGGCCGGAGCCTCAGCGTCTTTCTCCTCCGCAGCTGGCGCGGGTGGCGACGATACGGGACCCTCGCCACCGGGCGAGGGGGCCGTGTCGGAGACAGGACCCGCGCCCTCAGCGGCAGCAGCCTGCGGCTGTTGCTGTTTCTGGGCCTGCGCTTTCGCCTGCGCAGCCTTTTCCTGAGCCGCCTTCTGCTCCTGCGCTTTCTTAGCCGCCGCTTCTTCAGCCTGCTTGGCCTCCTCGGCTTCGCGCCGGACTTTCTCTTCCTCCTCGCGTTTGCGCCGCTCTTCCTCCTCGCGTTTGCGCCGCTCCATCTCTTCGGCGAGCCGTTTCTCCTCCTGCACCCGCCAGTGCGAGGAGCCCTCCTCGACCGCTTTGCCGATCGTGCCGATGACCAGCTGGCAGGAGCGGATCGCGTCGTCGTTGCCGGGGATCACGTAGTTGACCGGCGTCGGGTCGCAGTTGGTGTCGACCAGGCCGATGATCGGGATCCGCAGGCGGGCGGCCTCGTTGACCGCGATCTCCTCGGTTTTCAGGTCGGCGACGAAGACGGCGTCGGGCAGACGGTCCATGTCGCGGACGCCGCCGAGGTTGAACTCGAGCTTGGCGAGTTCGGCCTCCATCCCCATCCGCTCCTTGGTCGGCAGGAGGTCGAGTTTGCCCTCCTCTTTCCAGCCGTTTAGCGTGTGGAGGCGGGCGATCCGGCCCGACATCGTGTTGAAGTTGGTCAGCAGGCCGCCGAGCCAGCGCTTGTTGACGTAGGGCATCTGGCAGCGTTCGGCCCATTCCTGGATCGTGTCGCGGGCCTGCTTCTTGGTGCCGACGAAGAGCACGGTGCCGCCGCCGGTGGCGAGCTCGCCGGCGAATTTGCGGGCGTTCTCGAGCAGCGCCTCGGTCTGCAGCAGGTCGATGATGTGGATCCCGTCCAGCTCGCCGAAGATGAAGCGGCGCATGTTCGGGTTCCAGCGGCGCGTCTGATGGCCGAAGTGGACTCCGGCCTCGAGCAGATCTTTCAGTTCTGCCTCTGGCATTTTCCTTCTCCTTATGTGGTGACGTGAAAGCCCCGCTCCGCTTGCCGGGACCTGGCGGTGGCCAGGCAGGATCCGGGTTCGCAAAGTCCGAACGGGGGTTGGGATTTACAGCGGCCGATTGTAGAGGGGATGGCTAGGCGGAGTGGGCCGCCTCCAGTGCCGCGGCCAGGTCCGCGGGCAGGGGCGAGGTGAGCTCCAACTGCTCGCCGGTCTGCGGGTGGCGGAAGGCGAGCCGGTGGGCGTGGAGGAACTGGCGGCGCAGGCCGTAGCGCTCGGCGCCGCCGTAGGTGGCATCGCCGGTCAGGGGGTGGCCGATGGCGGCGAAGTGGGCGCGGATCTGGTGGGTGCGGCCGGTCTCCAGGCGCGCCTCCAGGTAGGTCTCGCGCGGCAGCAGCTCCAAGACCGTGAAATGGGTCCGCGCCTCGCGCGAGGCCGCCCCCGAGACCGCCATCCGGTGGCGCTGGCGGGAGGCGCGGCCGATCGGGGCGTCGATCGTGCCGGTGCGGGAGGCGAGGCGGCCGCCGGCCAGCGCCAGGTAGATCCGCTCGACCTCGCGCGCGCGCACCGCCTCCTGCAGCGCCGCGTGCGTCGCGTCGTCGCGGGCGACGACGAGCAGGCCGCTGGTGCCCTTGTCGAGCCGGTGGACGATCCCCGGCCGCTCCGGGTCGCCTCCCCCGCCGAGGATCTCGGCCAGCTCGTCGACCAGGGTCGGGCCGCTGTGCGACGGCGCCGGGTGGACAACCAGCCCGGCCGGCTTGTCGACCACCGCCAGCTGCTCGTCGAGGTGGACGATCCGCAGCTGCGGCTCAGCCATCCTCTTCTCCGACCTCGGCCTGGCGATGCTCGGCCTCGGCGTCGCGGAGGTAGATCAGGACCATCAGGACCACCCCGGCGCTGATCGCGACGTCGGCGAGGTTGAAGTTCGGCCAGGAACCGATGTGGACGAAGTCGGTGACGGCGTCGGCGCGGACGCGGTCGGCGAGGTTGCCGAGGGCGCCGCCGGCGATGAGGCCGACGGCGACCCACATCCCCTTCCGGATCGGGTTGCGGGCGAAGAGGTAGCCGATCACGATCAGCGCCACCGCCGTAGTCAGCACCAGCCCACCGCCGGCGCTGCCGGCGAGGCCGAAGGCGACGCCGCTGTTGTGGACGTAGGTCAGTTCCAGCGGCCCCAGCACCTCGACCCGCTCCCCGATCACCAAGTGCGCCTCGATCGCCGCCTTGGCCGCCTGGTCGGCGGCGAGGACGAGGGCGCAGAGGGCGCCTGCGAGAGCCCAGGCGCGGGCGGTGGCGCTCACCCGCGGATCAGGCCGACGATGACGGCGTCGAGCACGAAAAGGACGATGAGCCCGATCATCGGGCTGAGGTCGAGCGCGAAGCCGCCGCCGCCGACCGGCGGCAGGAAGCGGCGGAAGAAGTTGAGGTAAGGGTCGGTCGTCTCGCTGATGAAGTCGAGCACGGTGCGCAGCCAGGGCCGGTAGGGCATCCGCGGGACGAAGGAGATGACGATCCGGGCGAAGATCAGGATCACGTAGACGATGAAGAGCGCGCTGACGTAGTCGGCGACGTCGCCGCGGTTGAGCGCGAGCGGGATCACCCGCGCATCCTCTGCAGCGAGGCCTCCACCGCCGCCTCGAAGGCCGCCCGCGCGCCTTCGCGGTCCAGCGCCTCCAGGCCGGCCTCGGTGCTGCCGCCCGGCGAGGCGACCGCCTTGCGCACGTCGGCGGGATGGCGGACCCGCAGCAGCTCGGCGGTGCCGGCGGTGGTCTCGACCACCAGCTCGCGCGCCAGCTCCGCGTCCAGCCCCGCGGCGGCGCCGGCGTCGGCCAGCGCCTCGACCGCGAGCGCCAGGTAGGCGGGCGCGCAGCCCATGATCGCCGTCGCCTCGTCGAAGTCGGAGTCGGGGATCTCGACCACGTGGCCGAGCAGCGCCAGCTTCGCCCGCACCTCCTCGCTCGCCTCGCCGGCGACGCAGAGGACACCTTTGCGCACCTCGACCCCGACGTTCGGCATCACCCGCAGCGCTTCGGCGCCGGGGAAGGCCGCCCGCAATCGCTCCACCGTCACCACCGCGAGGACGGAGACGACGCGCTCGACGTCGCCGAGCTGCGGCGCCACCTCCTCGAGCTTGTTCGGCTTCACCGCCAGCAAGACGAGGTCGGCGCGGCGGTCGATCTCCTCGTTGGAGACCGCCTCTCCCCCCAGCTCCTCGGCCAGGGCCTGCGCCCGGCCGGAGCCACTGTCGGAGAAGAGCATCTGCTCGAACTCGCCGGCCCAACCGCGCGCGATGGCGGCGGCCATGTTGCCGGACCCGACGAAACCGATGACCATGGCCCGGGAGACTAGTGGTCCCCCGGGCCAGGCCAATGGTCGGGTCGCTACCGGTTCAGGGTCACTTCGTAGGTCGCGTTATCTCCGTGCTGCTGGGTGTAGAACCAGCGCCACTTGCGGTTGCCGAGATCCGGCGACTCGGCGCCGAGGATGCCGCCCGGGCCCGGGTCGCCGTCGGAGACGACGGCGCCGGTGATCTCGTTGTCGCCCTCGTTCGAGCCGAAGCCGCCGTTGTCGGCGTCGAGCGTGGCCGAGGGGTCACGGCCCTCGGCGAGCCAGCGCAGAGGCTGGTTGGTCGGGTTCGAGTAGTCCTTCGTCACGTTCCAGGCCCAGCCCGAGTCGAGCGCGTTGCGCTGTCCGTGCAGGCCGTCGCCGGCGTCTTCGACGAAGGTGACCTGGTCCTTCGGGCAGCCGGTGATGGTGCCGAGCCCGAGCAGCGGTGGCAAAGAGGCGCACAAGACCGAGCCCGACAAGAACACCTACCTCGTCTTCAAGAAGGGCCTGACGGGGGCCGACCCGAACTACGACTACGGCACCCACTTCCTCTTCCAGGGCCACGAGGGCGGTGCCGGTGGGGCCGGCTACATCACCCGCGTCAACCTCGACGCCGACGTCGCCCACCGGGTGACGCTGATGGCGACCAAAGACGCCTTCGGCAACCAGCTGACGACGATCGACGGCTCCACCTGGGACCCGTGGGCGAAGCGGCTGCTCTTCACCACCGAGAACGCGAGCGCGCCCGTCTACGCGATGAGCGCCGACTACCCGCCGGTCGTCACCGACGTCTCCGGCGCCCTCGGCCGCGGCGGCTACGAGGGGATCCAGGACGACTCGGCCGGCGACCTCTGGATCGCCGAGGACATCGGCGGCGCCAACAAGCCGGGCACTAAGGCCAAGCAGCCAAACAGCTACATCTACCGCTACGTGCCGAAGAGCCCGGGCGACCTGCTCCACGGAAAGCTCCAGGCCCTGCAGGTGCTGAACGAAGCCGGCGAACCGATCACCTACGCCAGCCAGGAAGCCCTCAACAGCCCCGACCAGCTGGCGCTCCACACCTACGGCAAGTCGTTCAACACCCGCTGGGTGACGATCCACGACACCGCCACCGAAGGCAACGCGCCGTTCGTCGCCAACCCGCTCGCCAAAGCGGCGAAAGCGACCCCGTTCAAGCGGCCCGAGAACAGCGCCTTCCGGCCCGACGTCGGCTTCAAGCAGTTCTTCTTCGACGAGACCGGCGACACCAACGCCGAAAGCGTCGAGAACGCGAAAGCAGGCGGCTGGGGTTCGATCTTCGAACTGCGCCAGAGCGCTCCGACGGCGAGCACCGGCACCCTGCGCGTCTTCTACAACGGCGACGAGGCGCACGCCGGCTTCGACAACGTCACCTTCCTCTCGGCCGAGTTCGTGACGTCGTTGTCGTAGCCGTAGTAGGAGGTCAGCGCCGAGGGGTTCTCGAGCTTGGTCGAGCCCTGGGCGACGACGGTCTGGCTCAGCTCCGGGGAGAGCGCGGAGGCGGGCGCGTAGCCGGCGGAGCGGGTGTTGGCGCTGGGGACGCCGGTCAGGACGGGACCGGACGGTGGCGTCGCTGCGGCAACCGCCACCAGCGCCGCGGCGATCGCGAGCGCCAGCACGCCGAGAAGCGAGATCAGCTTGGTGTTTCTCACCTTTTGATTCCTTTCGGGATCGGTTTAGGACCTTTCCCGCGGGAACCTAGGAGCGCCCCTGCGAGGGGCGGTTAAGAAGCTGGGCCCGGATCGTGTCGATCCGGTGAAAAGGCGCTGCGCGCCGCTAGGACTGGTTGAAGAAGCCCTTGTCGATCAGCCTCGCCTTTTCCTCGGCGGAGACCTCGACGTTGCGCGGGGTCAGCAGGAACATCTTCTCGGCGATCCGCTGCATGCCGCCGTCGAGCGCGTAGGTGAGGCCGGAGCAGAAGTCGATCATCCGCTTCGAGAGCTCGTGGTCGGCGGTCTGCAGGTTGAGGATCACCGGCACCGAACGTTTGAACTGGTCGGCGACCTGCTGGGCGTCGTTGAAGTTGCGGGGGATGACCAGGTGGACCTGGATGTCGTTGCCGCCGTTGTCGACCGGGCGCAGGGTGCGGGTGCGGCTGGCGGCGATCGGCTCGTCGTCGGCGAAGATGTCGTCGATCTCGTCGCGGCGGGGCCGGCGCGAGGTCGGCAGGCGCCGCACCGAGGAGCCTTCGCCGCGCTCGCGGCGCGCCTCGAAGACTTCCTCGGTCCCGGTCTCGGGCTCGAAGTCTTCCTCGTATTCGGGACCGTAGTCGTGGTCCTCGGCCAGTCCGAAGTAGACCAGCGCTCTATGCCAAGTGTCCCTTAGGGCCATCTGTCTCGCGTCTTTCGGCCTCGATCGGCCGACTCCTCTTACGAATTATCCCCTTTTTCGCAGCAAATCACACGAAGAGTGCATGGCCGAGGCGAACGATCGTCGCTCCCTCCTCGACCGCGACCCGCCAATCCTGCGAGGTGCCCATGGATAGGCGACTGAGGCCGTTGGCCGCGGCGAGCTCGGCGAGGCGGGTGAAATACGGCCGCGAGTGCTCGGGGTCGGCGCTGAACGGGGGCATCGTCATCAGGCCGCCGACGCGGACCGGGCAACGCTCGATGAAGGCCGGGAGCGCGGCGGGCTCGACCCCGCCCTTGCCCTCCTCGCCGGAGACATTGACCTCGACCAGAACCTCGGTCGCGGGGTCGGCGTGCTTGCCGAGCTGCTCCAGCGCCGAGTCGGTCGCGACCGAGTGGATCAGCCGCACCAACGGCAGCACCTGCTTCACCTTCCGGCTCTGCAGGTTGCCGATGAAGTCCCATTCGAAGGCCTCGCCCCAGCGCTCATGCTTGGCGGCGAGGTCCTGCTGGCGGTTCTCCCCCACCAGCCGCACCCCCGCCTCAGCCAGCCTCCCCATCTCCTCCAGCGGCACGTACTTGGTCGCGACCAGCAGCTCGACCCCCGCGCCGGCGACCGCGCGGACCTCCTCCAGGTTCGCCGCCACCTTGGCCGCGTCGATGTCGTGGATCAGGTCGGCCATCAAACTCACATCTTCTCGATCCAGGCGAGCCCCGCCTGGCGGCCGGTGCGGCCCTCGTCGCGGCGGTGGGAGAAGAAGAGCCGCTCCTCGCAGCTGGTGCAGAGGCCCGCCGACTCGACTCGATCCACGCCGGCCTCGGCGAGCAGGCGGCGGGCGACCTCGGGCAGGTCGAGCATTCGCCCGGCGGCGATCCCCTCCCCCAGGCCGGCGAAGGCATCGAGCACCTCCTCGCCGACCTCGTAACAGCAGGGCCCGATCCGGGGTCCGATCGCGGCCGTGGTGGCCTCGACCGCCTCGGCCGCGGCGCCGACGATGCCGCCCGCGAGCCCACGCCAGCCGGCGTGGACCATCGCCAACCCTCCCGGCCCGTACAGCGCCACCGGCAGGCAGTCGGCGACGAAGACGAGCGGCGCCAGCCCCGGCTCCCGCACCAAGTGCCCATCCGCCTCGGCGATCCCGTTCCGTGGTTCCTTTGTCGTGCCAGAGGCGACAAAGGAACCACGGAACTCGGAGGAGGGGGCGGAATCGGGGCCGGGAGCGCTGTGGTCGAGTAGGCGCGTGCCGTGGACCTGGAGGGCGAAGACGATTTGCTCGGGGTCGCGGCCGAGGGCACGGGCGAGGCGAAGGCGGTTCTCTGCGACGGCCTCGGGCGCGTCGTCGGTGAGGATGCCGAGGTTGAGCGAGTCGAAGGGCGCCTCGCTGACCCCGCCGAGGCGGGTCGAGAAGGCCGCGCGAGCTCCGCCGAGGTCGGCTTCGAGCCACCTGACGCCGTCTTTCTCGCACCACTCCATCGCCGGTAACAAAGCAGACGCGCCCGGCGTGGCGCCCGATCAGTCCCTCAGCGCCGCCGCCAGCGCCGCCGCCAACTCCTCCTCGCGGCCGTGGACCTCGCCTTCGAGCTTCGCCATCCGGGCCGCCCGCAGGCCGCGTCCGATCGCCGGCCCCTGCTCGATCCCGGCGGCGATCAGATCGTCACCGTCGATCTCCAGTTCGACCTTGCTCCAGCTGGTCAGGTAGTGGTCGAGCCAGTCGGCGCCCATCGCGCGGGCGAGGATCAGCTCGACCGGGTCGCGCCGCGCGGCCGTCTCGACCCCCTCCCCCGGCCGCGGCTTCCACATCGAAGCCAGGACCTCCTCGGCCCCAGGCGGTCCCAGCGCCGCGGTGACGAGGGCGCGCTCGCGCGGCACCACCCCGGCCCAGAGCGGGGAGCGGAGCAGCTCGTCCACTGCCGCCAGCAGCTTCAGCCCGTCGGGCCGCAGGTCGATCAGGCCCCACTCGGCGAGCAGCTCGAAGCCGCGGCGGGCACTCGCTTCGGCGGCAAGGCGCTCCAGCTCGGCGCGACGGCGGTCGGCGGAGACGGTGGTCAGGTCCGCCCTGCGCAGCAGGGCTTCGGTCTCCGCCTCGAGCTCGAAGCCGAAGCGGGACGCGTAGCGGGCGGCGCGGAGCGCCCGGGTCGGGTCGTCCTCGAAGGAGCGCGGGTGGAGGACCCGCAGCAGCCCCTGGTCGAGGTCGCCCCGGCCTCCGTGGGGATCGATCAGGCACGGCTCGCGCACCGGCACCGCCATCGCGTTGATCGTGAAGTCGCGGCGGCCCAGGTCCTCCTCGATGCTCGCGGCGGGCGTGACGACGGGCAGCGCCCCGGGGGCGGGATAGGCCTCGGTGCGAGCGGTGGCGAGGTCGACCTCATGGCCCTCGACCATGACCTTGACCGTGCCGAAGCGCTCGTGCTCGGACTCGGCGCCGCCGAGGCGCGCCGCCAGCTCCGCCGCCTCGCCGACGACGACCAGGTCGAGGTCGGCCCGCGGCCGCCCCAGCAGCAGGTCGCGGACGGCGCCGCCGACGACGTACACCCCCTCCGGCGCCGCCTGCCGCACCGTCTCCAGCTCTGGGTGGGTGCGCCGCAGCGCCGCAGCGAGGTCATCCATAGGGGGCCCTACGATGATCGCTCGCGCGGATGGCTCAGCAAGACCCAGATCCCCTCCGGGCCGAGCGGCGCAAGCGGCAGCGCGCTCGCCTGCGCCGGCAACGCCTCTTGGCCGCAGGCGCACTGGTGCTCGTCGCCGCCGGCATCGTCGCGGTGGTGGCGAGCTCCGGCGGGGGCAGCGACAGCGGCGCCCAGAGAAAGAATGGCGGCGCTCGGTCGGGGCAGTCGAAAGAGCCCAGCGACGGCGGCGGCAGCGGCAAAGTCCGCAACGCCACCCCGCAACCCGATTGGAAGCCCTACACCGGGCCGGTTCCGATCCTCGAGTACCACGTCCTCGGCCGCCCCCAGACTGAAGTTCCCTACCCGGAACTGTACGTGCCGCGGGCCGACTTCCGGAAACAGATGGACTGGCTCGACCGGCAGGGCTACGAAGCGGTGACGCTGGAACGGGTCGAGGACGCCTGGTACCGCGGCGGGACGCTGCCGGCGAAACCGATCGTGATCTCCTTCGACGACGGCTACCGCCCCCAGTACACCTTCGCGCTGCCGCAGCTGCGCAAGCACGGCTGGCCCGGGCTGCTGAACCTCAAGGCCGAGGGCTCGGACCTCTACGAAAGCAACGTCAAGGCGATGCTGCAAGCCGGCTGGGAGCTAGCCGCCCACACGATCAACCACTCCGACCTCACGACCCTGGAAGGCGAAGCGCTGGAAGAAGAAGTAGCGGGCTCCCGCAAGATCCTCCAGCGCGAATACGGCGTCCCGGTGAAGAACTTCTGCTATCCCGCCGGCCGCTTCGACGAAACGGTCATCGCCGCGGTCGAAGCAGCCGGCTACGAAGGAGCAACCACCGAGATCCCGGGCCTCGCAACCAAGGAAAACCCCTACGAACTAGCCCGGATCGAGGTCCTCGGCTCCTGGGGTGTAGAAGGACTTGCCGAAGCCCTTCATTAGGGACCTACAGGCGCACCGGAATCCCGTCAGACGCCATCCGCTCCTTCGCCTCGAGCACGCGGTAATGGCCGTAGTGGAAGATCGAAGCGCAGAGGACGGCGTCGGCGCCGCCGCTGGTGATCGCCTCGCTGAGGTGGGAGAGCTCGCCGGCGCCACCGGAGGCGATGACTGGCACGGGCACTGCGTCAGCCACTGCCTTGGTCAGCTCGAGGTCGTAGCCATCGGTGGTGCCGTCGCGATCCATGCTGGTGAGAAGGACCTCCCCCGCCCCGCACTCAACCGCCTCTTCGGCCCAGCCGACCGCGTCGCGCCCCTCGACCCGCTTGCGGCCGCCGTTGACGTAGACGCCCCACTGGGGCGGCGCTCCACAGGGGGACGAGGCGACCGGCGGCTCCCCCTCGCGCTTGGCGTCGATCGCGATCACCACGCACTGGGCGCCGAAGTGGTCGGCCAGCTCGCTCAGCAGCTCCGGCCGGGCCAGGGCGGCCGAGTTGACCGAGACCTTGTCGGCGCCGGCGTCCAAGACCGCCTGCGCGTCCTCGACCGAGCGAATCCCGCCGCCGATCGTGAACGGGATGAAGACGTTGTCAGCCGTCCGCCGCGCCAGCTCGACGATCGTCTCCCGCTTTTCATGCGAAGCCGTGATGTCGAGGAACACCAGCTCATCCGCCCCCTCCGCGTCATACCGCTCCGCCAGCTCCACCGGATCCCCCGCATCCCGCAGTCCAACGAAATTGGTCCCCTTCACCACCCGCCCAGCATCGACGTCCAGGCAGGGGATTACGCGTTTGAGAAGCGCCATGGACTAAGCGTGACAGGTGAGGGGTCCGGTCATCCCCTGAGCGAATTTGTCGCGGCCCTATCGGGCCTGGCTCCCCTCAGATGCTGCTCCCCTATGGGGAGCAGGAACCAGATTGCATTTCGCGCGCTTCGCGGACATTCGCTCAGGGGACGACCGGACCCCTCCCAACACGCTCCAGCAGGACAGCTGGGCGTCTACCGGAGCTCTGTTGGAGGAGGGGTGGGGGTCACTCGAGCCGGCGGATACTCAAAAAGCCGAGCTAATTAGCTCGGCTTTTGTCGGAGCGAGTGACCCCCACCCCTCCCTACCGCCTAGGGCTCGTCCCTAACGCTCCAACCGCCTCGGCAACGCTGAACTTGCGCTCGTAGAGGGCTCGGCCGACGATGGCGCCCTCCACGTTGGGGGCGCTCTCGCGGGCGAGTTGTTCGAGATGGGAGAGGTTGCCGACGCCGCCGGAGGCGATCAGCCACGAGGAGGTGGCGGCGGCGATGCGGTTGAGCTCGTCGATCGCCGGGCCCTCCATGGTGCCGTCGACCTCGATCGCGGTGCAGAGGAAGCGCTTGACGCCGCGCTCGGTCAGGTCCGCCACCGCGTCGGCGGCATCGACGTTGCTGGTCTCGGTCCAGCCGGCCAGCGAGACCTTGCCGTCGCGGGCGTCGACCGAGACGACGACGCGGTCGCCGTGGTCGCGCAGCGTCTCCTCGAGGAAGGCCGGGTCCTGCAAGGCCGCGGTGCCGATCACGATCCGCTCGGCCCCTGCCCGCAGCACGTTGTGGACGCAGTCGCGGTCGCGCAGGCCGCCGCCGACCTGGATGGGGAACGGGACCGCGTCGGCGATCCGGTGGATCGTCTTCAGGTTCTGCGGCTCCCCCGCCTTGGCGCCGTCGAGGTCGACCACGTGCAGGAACTGGGCGCCTTCGTCGGCCCAGCGCAGCGCCGCGTCGACCGGGTCGGCGTCGTAGGCGGTCTCGCGGTCGTAGTCGCCCTGCAGCAGCCGCACCGCGCGGCCGCCGCGGATGTCGATGGCCGGGTAGAGGATCACGCGGCCGCGGGCGACTTGGCGCAGACCCCGGCGAAGTTGGAGAGCAGGCGCAGCCCCGCCGCGCTCGACTTCTCCGGGTGGAACTGGACGCCGAAGACGTTGTCGCGCTCGGCGGCGCAGCAGAAGCGGGCGCCGTACTCGGCGCTGCCCAGCAGCTCGCCGCCGACCGGCCGCGGCGCGAAGGAGTGGACGAAGTAGAAAGGCGTCTCGGAGGGGATGCCCTCGGCCAGGCGCGACTCGCGCTCCCAGCGCACCGGCGACCAGCCGATGTGCGGGACCTTGAGGCCGGCGGCCTCCAGCTCGGCCACCTCGCCGTCGAACAGCCCCAGGCCGGCGGCCCCGCCGAGCTCGGTGGTCGACTCGAACAGCAGCTGCAACCCGAGGCAGATGCCGAGGATCGGCACTCCCGCCTCGCGCCGCTCGGCGATCAGCTCGTCCAGCCCCAGCTCGCCGATCCGCTCCATTGCCCGCGGGAAGGCGCCGACACCGGGCAGGATCACGCCGTCGGCGGCCCGCACATCGCCGGCGTCGCTCGCGATCGTCGCCGTCACCCCGACGTGCTCGAGCGCCTTCTCGACCGAGCGCAGGTTGCCCATCCCGTAATCGAGGATCGCGATCCGGGTGCTCACTGGCTCAGCGTCCCCTTGGTCGAGGGCACGCCGCTCTCCTCGGGGTCGATCGAGACCGCCACGCGCAGGGCGCGGGCGAAGGCCTTGAACGAGGCCTCGATCATGTGGTGGGCGTTGGTCCCCGAGCGGACCCAGATGTGCAGGGTCAGCTTGGCGCTGTTGGCGACGGCGCGGAAGAACTCCTCGGCCAGCTCGCTGTCGAAGCCGGCGATCGAGACGACAGGCAGCTCGGCAGAGAAGTCGCAGTAAGGGCGGCCGGAGATGTCGATCGCGCACTCGGCCAGCGCCTCGTCCATCGGGATCAGCGCCGAGCCGTAGCGGCGGATCCCGGCGCGGTCGCCGAGCGCCTCGTCGAGCGCCTGTCCGAAGACGATGCCGACGTCCTCGACCGTGTGGTGGGCGCCGGTCTCCAGGTCGCCGGTCGCCTCGACCTGCAGTCCCAGCCGCCCGTGCCGGGCGAGCAGGTCGAGCATGTGATCGAGGAAGCCGACGCCGGTGCTCGCACTCGCCTCCCCCCCGTCGAGGTCGAGGGAGAGCTTGATCTGGGTCTCGGCGGTCTCCCGCCGTCTTTCGGAGGTGCGGCTCATGATCGGCCCCTAATCATCGCTGACTCGCCGTGGACAGGCAGCCCCTCGGCGCCGGCGAGGGCGTCGACTTGCGGCGCCAGCTCGGCAGCCGCCTCGGCGTCGATCTCGACCTTGGAGATGCGGCGACGGAAGGTGCCCGGTCCGAGCGGGCCCGAGAAGCGGCCCGACCAGGACGTCGGCAGGACGTGGTTGGACCCTGCCACGTAGTCGCCGAAGGCGGTGGCGCCGTAGCGCCCGACGAAGACGCAGCCGGCGGTCGTGATCCTGTCCGCCTGCAGAGCCGCGTCCTCCTCCAGCAGCTCCAGGTGCTCGGGCGCAAACGCGTTGGCGAGGTCGATCGCGTCGCTCAGGTCCGGCGTCCGGACCAGCGCCAGCGGCGCGTCGGTGACGCTGGGGCGCCCAGCGGCCGCAGCCGCGGTCGCCGCCGCGATCCGCTCGAGGACCTCCTCCTCCACGGCGATGGCGACGAGTGGGCTTTCCGGGCCGTGCTCGGCCTGGGCGCAGAGGTCGAGGCCGGCCCACTCGGCGTCGGTGTCGTGCCCGGCCACCAGCATCAGCTCCGAAGGCCCGGCAAAGGAGTCGATCCCGACTATGCCCATCACGTCGCGCTTTGCCTCCTGGACCCAGACGTTGCCGGGGCCGACGATGACGTGGACCGATTCGACGGTCTCCGTCCCGTAGACCAGCGCGTAGACCGCGTGCGCGCCGCCCATCGCGTAGATCTCCTCGATCCCGCACAGCGCCGCCGCCGCCAAGACAGGCGCGGCCAGCTGCCCGTCCCGCCCCGGCGGCGAAGCGAGGGCGATGCGCCGAACGCCCGCCTCCTGGGCCGGAATCGCGCACATCAGGACGCTGGAGGGGTAGACCGCCCGCCCCCCCGGCGCATAGACGCCGACGCTCTCGACCGGGACCTCGCGCACGGTGACGCTGTGCCCCTGCGGCAACTCGATGAACTCGCCTTCGTCCTTCACCTGCATCCTGGCGACGGTGCGGATGTTCGCCGCCGCCACCTCCATCGCTTCGCGCAGCGGCGGGTCGAGCGCCTCCAGCGCAGCCCTCGCATCGGCCGGATCGACCCGCAGCGAGGACGGCATCTGCTCGACCCCGTCGAGCTCCTGCACCAGCCTGCGCAAGGCGACGTCGCGTTCGCTGTCGATCATCGCGCGGATGCGCTCGACCTCGCCGCGGACCTTCGGCTGCGCCGCCGCGAACCACTCGCGCATCGCCCTCGCGGTCCACGCAGCGCTCTCCCACTCGAATCGCTGGACCCTCATCCCCCGCTCGCCTCCCGCAGCTTCGCGGTCAGCTCGTCGATCTCGGCGGCGCGCAATTTGTGGGCGACGCGGTTGGCGACGAAGCGGGCGGTGCACTCGACGATCTCCTCGCGCACCTCGAGTTCGTTCTCTTCCAGGGTGCGGCCGGTGGCGACGAGGTCGACGATCCCGTCGCCGAGGCCGACCAGCGGCGCCAGCTCGACCGAGCCCTTGACTTCGATCAGTTCGACCTGGCGCCCCTCTTCCTCGAAGTAGCGCTCGGCGATCCGCGGGTACTTGGTCGCGATCCGCACCGCGCCCAACGAGCGCTGCGACTCGTCCAGACGGTCCGACCCCTTGCGCCCGGCGAGGACCATGCGGCAGCGGCCGAAGCCGAGGTCGAGCAGCTCGTAGACCGGCCGGTCGCTCTGCTCCAGCAGCACGTCCTTGCCGGTGACGCCGACGTCGGCGGCGCCGGCCTCGACGTAGGTGGGCACGTCGGAAGGCCGCATCGTCACCAGCACCAGCTGCTCGGTCTCGAAGATCAGCGAGCGCGAGTCGCCGCGCAGCTCGGTGGTGTCGACCCCGGCCGCGTCGAGGACGTCCAGCGTTTCGCCGAAGAGAGCGCCGCGGGGCACGGCCAGCGTCAGACGGTCGTCGGCGCCGCTCATCTCCCCTCCACCCCGCGCCGGCGCTCCTCGATCTGGGCGACGTGGACCCGCTCCAGGTACAGAGCGAAGCCGGCCGCCGAGAGATCGAGGCCGAAGCGCTGCATCAGCCCGTCGTAGCGACCGCCGCCGCCGAGGACGTAGCCGAGGGCCGGGTCGTAGACCTCGAAGATCGCGCCGTTGTAGTAGCGGAGGTCGCGCAGCAGTCCGAAGTCGAATTGCACCCGCTCGGCGCCATCCCGCGGCGCCAGGCTCTCGTAGATGCTTTGCAGCCGGTCGGCGGCGCTCGCCACGGCGGCAGCACCGTGCTCGCGCGCCCGCTCCAGCACCTCCGGCCCACCTCGCAGCTGCGCCAGCGCCAAGCAGGCGCGGACCTGCTCATCGCCGACCCCGGCCTCGGCGAGCTCTTCCTCGAGCCCGACCAGATCGTGCGCCGCCAGCCTTGTCAGGACCTTTTCCCGCCCCTCCTCGGCGACCCCGAGCTCGGCCAGCAGCTCGCGGTAGAGGTCGGCGTCCCCCAGGCCGATCACGGCGCTGCCGAGCCCGGCAGCGTCGAGGGCTTCCTGCAGGACCCCGATCACCTCGACCGTGCCCTCGGCAGCGTTCGCGCCGATCAGCTCCACTCCCGCCTGGACGAACTCGCGCATCTCCCCGCGCTGGGGACTGACCGCCCGGTAGACGCTGGCGAGGTAACAGAAGCGATGCGGCGGCTGCGCCTGGGCAAAGCGGGTAGCCGTCAACCGCGCGATCGGCACCGTCATTTCCGAGCGCAGCGCCAGCAGTTCGCTGCCCTCGTCGAAGAAGCGGTAGGCGGCGTCGCTGGCGCGGCTGCCGCTGCGTGCGAGCACCTCGTCGTATTCGAGCGCCGGAGTGGCGACCTCGCCGTACTCCCGGCGTTCGAAGACCTCGATCAGGGCAGCCTTGAGCTTGCGCAGCTCGCGCATCTCGTCGGGCAGCACATCGCGCGTTCCGGGCGGGATCGGGTGGATCATCGGCCTGACCTTACGTGAGCCGGCGAAAAACCCCTGCTATGCAGGGACCTCGGCAGAAACGCGTTCGATCTGCGCGCCGAGCCCGCGCAGCCGCTCGTCGATCTGCTCGTAGCCACGGTCGATCTGGCGGATGTTGCCGATCTCCGAGGTGCCCTCCGCCGCCAGGGCGGCGATGAGCATCGCCATCCCGGCGCGGATGTCGGGGCTCTCGACGCGCTCGCCATGAAGCCGGCTCGGACCGCTGACGATCGCCCTGTGGGGATCGCAAAGCGTGATCCGAGCGCCCATCGCAACCAGCTTGTCGACGAAGAAGAGGCGGTTCTCGAACATCTTCTCGAAGATCAGGATCTCGCCCTCAGCCTGGGTTGCGAGGGCGAGGGCGATCGAGGTCAGGTCCGCCGGGAAGGCCGGCCAGGGGCCGTCCTCGATCTTCGGGATCGCGTCGCCGAGGTCGGATTCGACCTGCAGGCTCTGGCCCGAGGGGACGAGCACGTCCTCGCCCTGGATCTCCGAGCGCAGGCCGAGGCGCTTGAACTGGCGCCGGACCATCGTCAGGTCTCTGGGATTGACGTCGCGGATGCGAAGTTCGCCGCCGGTGGCGGCGGCCAGCGCCATGAAGCTGCCGACCTCGATGTGGTCGCAGGAGATCGAGTACTCGGCGCCACCGAGGCTCTCGGCCCCGTTGACCGTCATCACGTTGGAGCCAATGCCCTCGACACGGGCGCCCATCGCGCTCAGCAGGTGTGCCAGGTCCTGGACATGGGGCTCGGAGGCGGCGTTGGCGATCTTCGTCTGCCCGGGCGTCAGCGCCGCCGCCATCAGCGCGTTCTCGGTCCCCATCACCGAGGGCTCGTCCATGAAGATCTCGCAGGCGCAGAGCCCGTTCGGGGCGGTCAGCTCGATCCAGCGGTCACCGGCGATGCGGGCGCCGAGGTCCTTGAAGGCGTCGAGGTGGGCGTCAAGGCGGCGGCGGCCGATGAAGTCTCCCCCCGGCGGCGGCATCCTCGCCTCGCCGAAGCGGGCCAGCAGCGGCCCCGCGAGCAGGAACGAGGCGCGGATCTTTCCCGAGAGCTCCTCGTCGACGTCGCCGCCGGCGTCGCGGGCGCAGAGCCGGACGCTGTTGTCGGCGACCCACTCGACCTCGACGCCGAGCTGCTCGAGCAGGGCGATCTGGGCTTCGGTGTCGCGGATCCGCGGCACCCGGTGCAGCAGCACCTCCTCCTCGGTCAGCAGGCAGGCGGCGAGGATCGGCAGCGCCGCGTTCTTGTTGCCGGCAACGGTCAGCTCCCCGGAGAGGGGAACGCCGCCCTGGATCACGAACTTCTCCATCAGGTTGCCTGCTCCGAGCTCACCGGGCTAGGGTAACGACCCTCGTGGGACGGAGAGGAAAGATCGCGATAACCGTGCTCGTCGCGCTGGCGGCGCTGCTCGCGCTCAACACCCTGCTGGTCGACGGCGAAACCGAGAAGGCCGAAGTAAACGAGCCCGGCGGCCGGATCCTCGACCTCCCCGAAGGCGAACTGCAGGTGACCGAACACGGCCCCCGCAACGGCAGCCCGATCGTCCTCATCCACTGCTTCAGCTGCGCGATCAACTGGTGGGACGGGGTGATGCCGATGCTCGACCGCAAGCACCGGGTGATCGCCGTCGATCTGCTCGGCCACGGCGGCTCGGAAAAGCCGGACGGCGGCTACACCATCCCCCACCAAGCCGAAGTGATCGCCAAGGCGCTCGAGCGCCTGCACGTCAAAGGCGCCGAGATCGTCGGCCACTCGCTCGGCGGAACCGTGGCCGTCGCCCTCGCCGAAAGGCACCGCTTCCTCGCCAGCCGGGTCGTGATCATCGACACCGCGGCCGGGCACCACTCGCGCGGCAGCCTCGGGTTCATCGCCGGGCTCGCCTTCGAGCCGGTGATCGGCGAGGCGCTGTGGCGGATCAAACCCGACTTCGCGACGAAGAAGGGTCTCGCGGTCGCCTTCGCACCGGGCTTCGACGTGCCCGACGAGTTCGTCGAAGACGTCAACAGAATGACCTACACCGCCTACGACGAATCCCCCGAAGGCTCCAGCGACTACGTCGACGAAGAGACGCTCGACGAGCGGATGCGCTCCACCGGCCTGCCGCTGATGGTGCTGATGGGAGAAGAGGAGCAGATCGTCGACGACCCGGTCGCGGCCCTGGCCGAATACGAACACGGCGTCCCCGGCGTCGAGACCCACCTGATCGCCGGCGCCGGCCACTCGCCGAATGTCGAGAAGCCCCGAGAGACCGCGAAACTCCTCTTGTCCTTTGGCGAAAAGTCGGTAGGATCTTCAGCCGATCGCGCTTCTGGGGTTCGCCGCGGCGCTGCTGGCAAGCAGTAGCGTCGCGCGCTGCACCGCTTTCCCAAGCGGTTTGCGCCGCCTTCATGCAACTCCCGTTGCAGCAAGCCCTTGCCGTCCGAGGACCCCCGTACCGTACGAACTCATGTTCGATTCAAAGACTCAAATCACCGACCGGCTGACCGACGCCGTCGACCTCCTCATAGACTTCGCAACCCTAGGCGAGTACGGGCTAGAGCCCGTTGGGAGAACTCGCCAGGGTTGCGTGGAACATCCGCAGCGAGTCCGCGCCGCCACGCCCACCAGGGCGCAGGCGCGCGGCACCAGCTGCACCCTGCTGCAGGAATCCGGCCTATTCCGGACCCGCCGCACCCGCGCCGGCCAACCGTCCTAAGACCATTCCCGATAGCCCTCCGCACTCCGGGCCGCGCATAGGCGCGAGATCGAGGCGGTCGGGAAGCAAGCGATAGGCCGGGAGCGCGGGGCGCCGCGTAGCAGCGCTACGCAAGCCACGCGATCGTGGCCTAGCGCGCCGCTGCCCGAACGCAATCGGGCCGCGACTATGCGCGGCCCGGAGTGCTACGAAGAACCGGCGGCGACCTACTCTCCCAGGGGGTTGCCCCCCAAGTACCATCGGCGCTGAAAGGCTTAACTGCTCTGTTCGGAATGGGAAGAGGTGTTTCCCTTTCGCTATGCGCCACCGGAAATTTTGCGAGACCGCCCCGGTGGAGCTTGAAAACCGCACAAGGTTTCAGGGTAAAAAATATCCGTCAAGCCCTCGAGTCATTAGTACCGGTCGGCTACGTGCATTACTGCACTTCCACCGCCGGCCTATCAACCTGGTGGTCTACCAGGACTCTTACTCCCTCAAGGGGATGGGAGAGCTTATCTCGAGGACGGCTTCCCGCTTAGATGCTTTCAGCGGTTATCCGTTCCATGCGTAGCTAACCTGCGATGCCCTTGGCAGGACAACAGATACACCAGAGGCATGTTCATCCCGGTCCTCTCGTACTAGGGATGACTCCTCT